>CAKRGX010000011.1 GCA_934338065.1 uncultured Eubacterium sp.
CCACTCCACCAGGGATTTCCCATCCTCTACGTTTTGATTTTATCAATAAAACTTCATCGCCTTTATATACTAATCCTGCAACAGATATAAAATGTAAGCAATTTATGAAACAATCAATAAACATTCTACAAACTCATGTGAATATTATAATATTTCATTGGTATTCAGCTTATTCTATCATTTGCTAAATCATATAGCACTAAAAATATATCTTCTAGTTTCATCTTCTCAAATTCAGCATAATCCCCTAATAATGACACTTCCGAAGAGAAACCTGTAAACAATGCATTTAATAGCTTTTTTTTCAACTTATCATAACCAATTTTATACGACTTTTGAAATATTTTTTCCTCTAAACAAAATCTTTGATACAAAGCAAATGCACTTATGAGAATATCTCTCAACTTAATCTTTGTAAGTGTATCATCAATATTTTCCACTTCTGTATGGAAATATGATGTTTCATAACTTTGTGTATGCATTAAAGCCTTTCCAAATTCAGCTATAAACTCCAACATATTGCCCTTTGTAATATTATCATCAAATAGTTGATAATGGCTTTGCTCAAAAAATATTGTCTGAATATCGGCTATGAAGTTACTATTATTATTTTCCCTCTCTTCAACTAAACTATATTTATTTAGTTTTTTAATAAAATCATATCTAAACCAATACATATTACCAAAGTAAAAAAATAAATTAGATAAATCTCCATATTGTTTTTTCAGCAAACTATATTGTTTATAATTAAGCGGAATAGCCGTCTGTCTATGAGGTTCATGAAGATTTAAATGTAAATAATCAACACCTTCATGTGGAAAATCAATTCTCAAACAATAACGGTCAGTATTTTCTAATGAGAAAAACACTTTTATTCCTGTTGTTTTCCTAATCCCCCGTCTTATGACTCCAGCAGAAATTGCAGAATCTATTTCAATTTTTTGAATTCTCGAATTAGCTAATATTTCCTTAAAAATAAGCAATATACTTTTAGCAATCTTCCTTACATAAACCGGATATAGCTTGGAACTTTCCATAAGCAATAAGATAGCTTGAATTTGCATAAATGAAATTCCTGTCATTATTATTTCTCTATCTATTTCCTTATTTAACTCAATTAGCTCAGAATCCAATAGCGTTGTTTGTCCCAGCACTTCCATGTATTGTTGTTGAAGCAGTTCTGTCTTATACATTCCATCTAAATATTCTGTAAGCATTGGACTAGGCATATAGTTAGCATTGAAATCCAACATATCATAACTTTCAAAATCATAGTCCATTATTAATGAAGATATACATGTATTAATCATACTTGCAATTAAACTCATATTTTGTAACTTTTCAGTTTCATACAAATTTCCTTCATGCAGTTCTGTTTTTATAACAAATAAAAGCATGTAAATTGTGCATAAATATGATGCTTTTCTGGAAGTAATGACCTTTTTATCTGGTAAACAGTCGTCCATAAAATTTTTTCTCCATATTTTCAAATCTGACATATTATCATATTGTCCGTCAAAAATGTCATCGATATATGAACCATTTTCTAAAAAATCTCTCAGATACCTTCTCATATCTTCATCTTTCAACCTTACTGGCGCATTATCATATTTATACAAAAGAGCCACCAATGATTTTGTAAACTTATCCGAAAAAGTTATTTTATGCATTATCCACCCCCCGTTTAATATTATACAATAAGTCACTTATAATTTTATTTGTCATACTTTCTACCTTTGCAATTTCTCCGCGATTATTACGCATATTAAATTTTTTCCTGTCTCTCTTTATCCATATGACTCCTCCTTCTACAATCTCTTCGAATGTTCTGATAAAATTATAAATCAGAGAAATACAAAAAAACAAGGATTATTCCATTATTTGCGAATAATCCTTGTTTTTATTACATTCATCAGCTATTTTTAACTGATATTATGCTATTTTATCGAACATTTGTTCACTACTTCTGTGCGATAGCTGCCTGTGCTGCTGCCAAACGTGCAATCGGTACACGGAATGGAGAACAGGATACATAGTCAAGACCAATCTTATTGCAGAATTCTACAGAAGATGGATCTCCACCATGCTCACCGCAGATACCACAGTGAAGTGTGCTATTAGCCGGTTTACCAAGCTTAAGAGCAGTCTCCATAAGTTTGCCAACACCATCCTGATCTAATTTAGCAAACGGATCATTCTCGAATATCTTAGCATCATAGTAAGCATCGAGGAACTTACCAGCATCATCACGAGAGAAACCAAATGTCATCTGAGTAAGGTCGTTTGTACCGAAGCAGAAGAAGTCAGCCTCTTTAGCAATTTCATCTGCTGTCAATGCAGCACGTGGAATCTCGATCATTGTACCAACCTCATACTCAAGTTTAACACCAGCAGCAGCGATTTCAGCATCAGCTGTCTCTACTACAAATTTCTTAACATATTTTAACTCTTTTACATCGCCAACCAATGGAATCATAATCTCTGGTTTTACATTCCAGTCTGGATGAGCTTTCTGAACTTCAATTGCTGCACGGATAACAGCCTTTGTCTGCATCTTAGCAATTTCAGGATAGGTTACTGCAAGACGGCATCCACGATGACCCATCATTGGGTTGAACTCATGAAGGGAAGCAATAATTGCTTTGATATCTTCTACCGATTTACCCTGAGCATCAGCAAGCTTCTTAATGTCAGCCTCTTCTGTAGGAACAAACTCATGCAAAGGTGGATCCAGAAAACGGATTGTAACCGGATTTCCTTCCAATGCCTCGTACAATGCTTTGAAGTCTCCCTGCTGATATGGAAGAATCTTGTCAAGAGCAGCCTCTCGCTCTTCTACTGTATCGGAGCAGATCATCTCACGGAAAGCAGCAATTCTGTCTTCCTCAAAGAACATATGCTCTGTACGGCAAAGACCAATACCTTCAGCGCCAAGCTCGCGAGCTTTTTTAGCATCTGCCGGTGTATCTGCATTAGTACGTACTTTCATTGTACGGAACTTATCTGCCCACTCCATAACACGTCCAAACTCTCCAGCGATCGTAGCATCTACAGTCTCAATAACGCCATCGTAAATGTTACCTGTAGAACCATCGATAGAAATGTAATCTCCTTCATGATATTCTTTTCCGGCAAGTGTGAATTTCTTATTTTCTTCATCCATGTTGATGTCACCACATCCGGATACACAACATGTACCCATACCACGTGCAACTACGGCAGCGTGAGATGTCATACCACCACGGACAGTCAGAATACCCTGGGATGCTTTCATACCAGTAATATCTTCTGGAGATGTCTCAAGACGAACAAGGATAACTTTCTCACCCTTTGCATCCCATGCTACAGCGTCATCTGCTGTAAATACAACTTTACCACATGCAGCTCCAGGAGAAGCACCAAGTCCTTTTCCTACAGGAGTAGCAGCTTTCAATGCTTTTGCATCGAACTGTGGATGAAGAAGTGTATCCAGGTTACGAGGATCGATCATTGCTACCGCTTCTTCTTCTGTCTTATGTCCCTCATCAACAAGATCACAAGCAATCTTAAGAGCAGCCGGAGCTGTTCTCTTACCATTACGGCACTGAAGCATGAAGAGTTTTTTGTTTTCTACTGTAAACTCCATGTCCTGCATGTCATGATAATGATTCTCAAGAATATCACATACCTTGATAAACTCAGCATATGCTTCTGGGAATTCCTGCTCCATCTGAGCGATTGGCATCGGTGTACGTACACCGGCAACTACGTCCTCACCCTGTGCATTCTTAAGGAACTCACCCATCAGTTTGTTTTCACCCGTTGCAGGGTCACGAGTAAAGGCAACACCTGTACCAGACTCATCATTCAGGTTACCGAATACCATAGGCATTACGTTAACTGCTGTACCCCATGAATAAGGGATATCATTGTCACGACGATATACGTTAGCACGAGGGTTGTCCCATGAACGGAATACAGCCTCGATAGCAAGCTTCAACTGCTGTACCGGATCAGATGGGAATTCTTCGCCTAACTGCTTTTTGTACTCAGCCTTGAACTGCTCAGCCAAAGTCTTCAGATCTGCTGCTGTAAGATCAACGTCATACTCAACGCCTTTTTCTTCTTTCATCTTGTCAATAAGCTGTTCAAAATATTTCTTACCAACTTCCATTACAACGTCAGAGAACATCTGAATGAAACGTCTGTATGAATCATATACGAAACGCTCGAACTTAGGATCCGGGTTACCAGCGATCATAGCTGCTACTACTTCGTCATTCAAACCAAGGTTAAGGATTGTATCCATCATACCAGGCATGGATGCTCTAGCACCGGAACGTACCGATACCAAAAGTGGATTTTTAAGATCTCCGAACTTTTTACCATTAATCTCTTCCATCTTTGCAACGCCGGCCATAGTCTGCTCCATGATCTCGTCGTTGATCTTACGTCCATCCTCGTAATACTGTGTACAAGCCTCTGTAGTAATGGTGAATCCCTGTGGAACAGGAAGACCAATACTTGTCATCTCAGCAAGGTTTGCGCCCTTACCACCAAGCAAGTTACGCATAGTCATATCGCCTTCGCTGAACATATAAACCCATTTGTTTGCCATGTTTGTTATTCCTCCTAATTAAATATAGTATTAGTGTTTTGACGCAGAAACTGATGTCAAACAATTATCACGTAATCGCACCAAAAGAACACAACTGTTCTGCAGTCGCTGTTCCCATTGTAACATAAAAAGTATTTGTAGGAAAGCACTTTTTCTAATTTGCAAAAATATTTTTTAATTTGACAAAGAACACCCTCACGCACTATACTATAAGTAACAAATCAAATTTTATGGAGGTACAACAATGATACGTATTATTACAGATAGTCTGTGTGATCTGACCATGAGCCATGCCAAAGAGATTAACATAGACATTCTGCCTTTAACAGTACGCTTTGGAGAAAACGACTACAAGTGTGGCGTAGACATGAAAAATGAGGATTTTTATGAACAATTGGCTACGAATCCAAATCACCCTTCCACGGCAGCTGTAAATCCTTTTGAATTTGAAGAACTCTTTCGAAAATACATAGAAGCCGGAGACGAGATTGTTGCGATCATCTTTTCAAAATTCATGAGTGCAACATTCCAATCAGCACAGATTGCCGCACAAAATATTAATTGTGACAGGTTGCATCTTATTGACTGTGAAAATGGAGCAATGGGGCAGGCTCTCTTGATTGAGACAGCTGTAACTCTCCGTGACGAAGGAAAAACTGCCACAGAGATTGCTGATACGATAACGTCATTACTGCCAAAAACCATGACTTATATCGTTGTTGACTCATTAGAATATTTAAAGCGTGGTGGACGCATCAGCAAAAGTGCCGCTCTGCTTGGCAGCCTGATCAAGCTTCACCCGGTTCTGCAAGTTGTTGCGGACGGTGCCAAACCGGTCGATAAAGTAAAAGGCAAGAAATCCTGTAATGCCTGGTTGATCAAAAAGTTGCAGGACCGTCCTGCCGACACAAATTATAAACTTGTTATCGGACATTCCAACGCTCCGGAACGCGCAGAGACTTTCAAAGAACAACTTCGTGAAGCCGGTATAACAAATGATATCTTTATCACATGCATTGGTCCTGTTGTTGGAACTCATATCGGACCAAACAGTCTTGGCATAGGATATATCGAAAAGTAAGTTTTCTTCCTTATTACATTAAGAAGCGGCAATCCGAGATCAGTCACTACGACATAGTCTCTGATTACCGCTTTTCTTTATTCATCACCAGCCTTGTGGTAATACACAGGTTCCTCCGAACCCTTTATGCTTCCACTTGTCCTTTTTTTCATCAAACCGGGTAACGGCAAGTATCTGCCATTTATTGGATTTTTTAAGAGACCGATAGATCTTGTCCAATTTTACCCACTTGCGATTATGGTCAGGATTACCGGAGTCCGCTAGAAACACACGGTCTGTCTTTTCATCATAAGTAAAAATAGTAACATAATGTCCTGCTGTATTCTCCCAGTACACATCACTATCATAACTGCTTACAACAACAATACACGCAAGTGAATCCTTGACCTTCTTTTGAAAAGATGTATATTGCTTCGGCTTACGCCACACATCCGAGGAAAAACCTGCTGACTGCAGCGCGGCTTTCATATACCCCCAGTCAATTGCTCCGCCACCGCCATAATCTGTCATCTTTTTAGCATACTGATACATATCGGTTGGTGAACATTGATGACCGGAAAAGGTAGTGTAAATATTCGCCATACAGCACAAGCCACAACCAAAGCTGCCAAAACTTCCCCCATCATAAAATTCTTCACTCCAATGGCCGGACCAGTTCAGGCGCTTCTTCCATGATTTAGGTCCCTGCAGGAAGGTTGCTATCTTTTTCGTCGGATCCGGCGTTGCCGTTGGTTTGGGACTCTCTGTCGGCACAGCAGCCGGCGTTGCCGTTGCAAAGCTTGTACTAGCCGGCTGCGCTGCCGTTTCCCGCGAATTTACCTGCAGAAAATGATTCAGTAGTACGGCCAATGCCAGCATGGCAATGCTCATTAATGATATAATGACTATCTGCTTTGTAGAATAGTCTCTTTTCTTCATTCAATTCTCCATTCTGAACTAGTCTGCACTATGTCATTAAAAGGAACGAAAAATTAAAAAATAAATTTTTCTTCAAAATAACCTTTCAGCTCACTGATATTAACCCGCTCCTGCTTCATGGTGTCACGATCACGAACTGTCACCATTCCATCTTCTTCCGAATCAAAATCATAAGTTACACAGTATGGCGTACCAATCTCATCCTGACGACGATAACGTTTTCCGATATTGCCACGGTCATCATATTCACAATTGTAATATTTGCTTAACTCTTCAAATACTTTTTCCGCCTTTTCATTTAATTTTTTAGAAAGAGGAAGAACACCGATCTTCACAGGTGCTAATGCCGGATGGAAATGCATCACAGTACGTACATCCCCCTCACCGATTTCTTCCTCATCATAAGCACTGCACAGGAATGCTAATGTCACACGGTCAGCCCCCAGTGATGGTTCAATAACATAAGGAATATATTTCTCCTTGCGCTCATCATCGAAGTAACTCATATCTTCACCGGAAGTATTCTGATGCTGTGTCAGGTCATAATCCGTACGGTCGGCAATTCCCCATAACTCTCCCCAGCCAAATGGGAACAGGAACTCGATATCACTCGTCGCTTTACTATAGAAAGAAAGTTCCTCTTTATCATGATCACGAACACGCATCTCATCTTCCTTGATACCAAGTGTCTGAAGCCAGTTGATACAAAATTCTTTCCAGTAACGGAACCACTCCAGATCAGTATCCGGCACGCAAAAGAACTCAAGTTCCATCTGCTCAAACTCACGGGTACGGAATGTAAAGTTACCCGGCGTAATCTCATTACGGAAGGATTTACCTATCTGTCCAATACCAAATGGTACTTTCTTGCGGGAGGTTCTCTGCACATTTTTAAAATTTACAAAGATACCCTGTGCAGTCTCAGGACGAAGATACACGGTATTTTTTGCATCCTCTGTAACCCCTTGAAATGTTTTGAACATAAGATTAAACTGACGGATTTCCGTAAAATTATGTTTTCCACAACTTGGGCAAGCCACCTGATTGTCAGCAATAAAATTCTCCATCTTATCTTTATCCCAGCCATCTACCGAGCCATCCAGTTCAATGCCTTTCCCCTCAGCATATGCCTCGATCAACTGATCTGCCCGAAAACGCTCATGACATTCTTTACAATCCATCAGCGGATCAGAAAATCCTCCAAGGTGTCCGGAGGCAACCCATGTCTGTGGATTCATAAGAATTGCACAATCTACACCGACATTGTATTTATTCTCCTGAATAAACTTCTGCCACCATGCCTTTTTGACATTATTTTTCAACTCAACACCAAGATTTCCATAATCCCACGTATTCGCCAGACCACCATAAATTTCAGAACCCGGATAAATAAAACCACGGCTCTTTGCCAACGCTACGATCTTGTCCATTGTCTTTTCCATCGTCTTCCTCCATTGCTTTCATTTTCTCTCAATATTGTACTATTTTAACGATGTTTTTGCAAGTAAAATAATTTGCGGGGGGATATTCTATATGGTGTTTTTTGAGGTTTCCGTAATTCTCAAAGGCCAACATGGAATATTTCCTGCAAATAATTTTCTCAAATGGGGAGATGATGCTGAGCAGAGCAAAAAAGACCGTAGATTCCGCCATGAGGGACTACGGTCTTTTATTCTACTGTTCTATATTTCTGCAAACGGCTCGTTGGTTTATCCGGTATTGTATATGTCAATTTTCCACTTTCTATCATAGGCTTTAAAATTTTTCTGGTCATATACGTCCGATTTTTATATCCAAGATAATCCAATATCTCTTTTTTGCTTTTTGGTTTCCTGCAAAATTTCAATATTTCCCATTCGAGTGCTATACTATTATCTTGGTCACTGACTTGGTCACTGACTTGGTCACTATCTTGGTCACTAACCTTTGGCCCCGATTTTAATGTTGCCGCATCATTTAATGGTATAACTGTTCGAAATATGTCACCCTCCACAAATTGCGGAACTCCTCCTGAATACATTTTCGTATATTTGTAAGTGTTTCGCATTCCTGAGCCAAGTTCATCTGCAAGCCCGATTTCTCTAAACACCTTTGAAATAGCAGGATTTTTCGGAAATGGTTGAAACGTATTCAGATCCAAATTTCCATATCCATGTGTCCTATTACTGTTCTCAGCTAATATCCAATTCTTTTCAATAATCATTTTGGCTACATAACCACTTGAATAATCTCGGTGTGCTAAACTGTTAGAAATTATCTCCCTCAATATTGCATCCCTTGCGCTCACCGACTGCATACCATCTAAAACAAACGGATTACTTAAATGCTTTTTGGCAAATTCACTCATTCGTTCATACATATCTAAAAGATTCGTCACAATGACATCTCTATCATCGTACCGATCCAGATTTTCAACACGAAATATCATGTCTGTTTTATGCTGCGGAAGTGCAGACATGATTGTAGTATCTTTTCCAAATAACAAAATTGCAGCTAATGTAATGCCTTCTTCCCTACTCTCGCGATCCATCAAAATCAATCCGGCACTTCTCAACAATTCCTCATCATCCATAGACTGCCATGGATGATTATCACTTCTGACACGAGTCATCTTACGTGCTTTGTCAATTAGATCAGTCCGAAGGACATCTAACCCCCACTTTGGAAACACTCTGTTGACAAAATATGTGTCCTGTTTTCGTGCATATAATTTATATACAAGTTCTTCATTGTTTGTAATATCTATATCTGATTCATTATTTCTATCATATATCCTTCCGGAGCATCTGCTTACCTGCGTTCCAACCGGAACATATATATGAAGAATTATTCTGCCCTCAATCTTATATTCCCTCGGAGACAGAAATAAGGGCGGATACATCTTATTTGAATTATTGATGGCTGTCACGAAATCTTTTTTAATCTGTTCTACACAGTTCGGCTCTATCCCCAATATCTCACCATTATCTTTCACCCCAAGAAATATGTTTCCCCCATCCCTATTGGAAAACGCACAAACACTTTCATATACATCTTTCGTGATACTGGTTTGAGATTTTTTAAACTCAGTCGTATGATTCTCACCTTTACTGAGAATATTCAAAATTTCCTTTTCGTCCAATGCGTTTTCTCCTCCTTATTTTCTATATAGTTTACCAATTTTCCGATAAACTAAACTGTCAATAAATTATATTTTACTAGATTTATACGTATTTTACAATGCGCTTCTTCTATATGGATACGTAATCAGAGGCTTTTCTTATCTATATGAAGCCTGAGATTCTTTTACATCAACACCATATATCCCATTAACCAACAAATACTTATATACATCGTCAATCGAAACTTTTGCTTTGGGTCCTAATGTAATTTCTGTAATTATGCCATCTTTTATCATTTTTTCGAAACTAAGATCCGCATGAGCAATTAGTTTATCATCTCTGACCGCATATTGAATAGGTAGCAGTTTCATTTTCTTTGAAGTTCCAATGATCTTTTCCTGACACGCCAACTCCAAAAAATAGTTATCCTCCATTTCATCATGAATACCTGTATTGTAAATAATTCGAACTTCTTTTTCTTCCTTAAATGCAGGATTTTTCATAAAAGAAAAAATCTTTTCTGCATCTCGATCCAGGACTTCACAAAAACAATCAATGTTTGGTGTTTCAAGAACAATTTGATCTCATTTTCCAATTGTTCCAAGTGATTGTGTGCATTATCGCTATACCAATAATTTTTTGTATTTTTTCTTAACAACTTTTTTCACAAATTTATATGTATCATTAAGTGTTAAATCTTTATCTAAAACCGAATTAACCACTTCCTCTGGAGTAAGTGTCGGTGTTATTGTCGGTGTTGGTGCTACTGTTGGTGTTGCTGTTGATATTGACTTAGTTTGATTTTTCAACTCATTATTATTTGAACATGAACAAAGGAACATACAAATAATTAACAACCTACAAATTGACAGATATTTTCTCATAATTATTCTCCCCCATAAATTTAGTTCTCTTGTAATTTTAAAAAATTTGTACTTATATGGTAGATTAAACTCTCCCCCTTGTCATGGTCATTTCGATTGAGATTCCCATAATTCATTAAAAAAGGCCAACATGGAATATTTCCCGCAAATAATTTTTCCAAATGGGGTGAGATGCCGGGATGGGCAGAACAGAGTAAAAAAGACCGTAGATTTCGCCATGAGGGACTACGGTCTTTTGCTCACACATAGTAAATCGTAATTCCACCAAAGTTATTGCTTCCCTCTAATGTAAGTGTTGCCGTGACTTCGCCGTTTCTGTTATTTTTTTCATCAATTCCGCCAAAACTGCCCTCTACATGGTTCACAATCTGCCACTCTTTTGGTACGAAAAGTTCGACACCGGAAAATGATGAATCGATGTTTATTGTTGCATTTCCCGATGGGATTCTTGCCTGGTCGAGATACACCTTAACCCCTGCAAAACTGGCATCTATTTCCGCATAGCGAAAATCTTCCGATGTGATGTAGCGGATGACACTGCCAAAAGTTGACGAAATATCCAGTTCGTCACCATTGAGTTTTTCACCCTTCACTTCGTCCCATTCATCTCTTTTTTTAGAGTGCCCGCGATAGAATATTTTTTTCCGAAAACGTCCAAAGATCAGGTGTAGTCCAATCGTCAATAGAAGGGCTGCCAGTAAAACTGTCCACGGTGTGATTGCCGTGATTCCAAGCGGTTTATCATAGATAATTGCGATAAAAGCAAGTGGAAATAAAATTCCGCCAAAATGAACATGTGGAATACTTGCCACAATCACGGCAATACATACAACGGTAAACAGCAGTGAAAATACGTCTACTGCTGGAAGGTATCCAAGCTGGCTCACAACCAGATAAGCACCCGCCAAGATTAAAAATACGCCCCAAAAATAATTTTTTTTCATCATCTCATCCTCATTTCTACTAATTTTTCTTTTAATACTCTGCTATAATGTCTGGATACAAAAATCTGCTTATGGGAATTTCGAAATGCCGCACAGCTCGTTGTCGACAGATTACTCTTTTGCAGCGAATAAATTTCCGAAACATTGGCAATCGTCGATTTGGAAACACGCAGAAATTGATTTGGAAGAATCTCCTCCAATTCGTAGAGCCGCTGTTTCGTCTCATATATTTCATCTCTTGTGTGAACCTGAACTATTGTTCCTTCGGTTTCAAAAAACAAAATATCCAAAACATCCACATAACACTCCAAATCTCCCTGATAAAGAACCAGCCGTTTTGTCTCCGTATGACCGGATGCAAATGCCTCTTGAATTTTTTTCAGTTCCTCAGTCATCCGGCGGCAGTGAATCCTTATTTCATCATCCGGCAGATTCTCATCCAACTCAATGGTAATCTTCATAATCGCCTCCCTCTTCGTGTGTAATGCCATTATAGCAAAAGAAAATGGATTGTAAACCCATTTTCCGTAAGTGGTTCTATTTCGTTTGTAAGTGGTAAAAATAAAGACTTAAAATCCCATATCTAACATATCCAGCGAGTGAAATGTACGGTCTGTGTGCACCTTAAAATATCGTGAAACAACTTCTTTTAACTGGACAAGCACTGCCTCGCTGACCGAAAAAGTATACAGTTTTTGAAGCGGCGAGGAGAGAATCCTCTGCAAAGTGTAAATAGCAGTTTCCGACAACAAAATACCGGTCTTTCCGTCGTGGCATTCATCGCAGACAATGCCCGCATCCCCCACATAAAAATGGTGCAGATTTTCCGTTTTCCCACACCTTATGCACTCAAAAATACGCGGTGCCTCCCCGGCAATCGCTAACGTCCGGAATTCATATATGTAACGCACCAGTTCTTCCGGCAGAGAAGGCACCGATAACGCCCGCAGCGACAAATACAAAAGATTCAATTCATGCTTCGCTGTCATTCCTTCCCTCGTAAAATAATCTGCCACCTCGCAAAAATAAAGTGCCAGATATAAATGCTCCAGATTCTGCCTTAATTCCGGGAAATAATTTTCCACCTCAACCTGCTCTATGCTATAAGAATCCCGTCCTCTATAAATAAAAAACTCCCCAAAGGTAAACGGTTCCGTTGCAGCAGACAAAGGACTCCGGGGACGTCGTGCCCCTCTGGCGAAGGCAGAAATCCGTCCACGTTCCTTCGTCAGAAGCACAACACGCTTGTCATATTCACCAATGGTAGCTGCCGAAAGCACCATTCCCATCACTCGTTCCTTCACGTGTTCCCCTCTCTTCCTTTCTTCCATTGTCCCTGCAGGTACAGTTTTCCCCACGATTTCCTCCCTGTGCGTAAGAAAGATAATCACTTACTTTTCCCGTACGTGCAAATGTATTCCAACTTGATTCGTTCTCCATATTTTCCTCCTATTGTGCTTTGATAACAATAGGATTTCCCATGGGGAACTTCTCTATGCTGACACATTCTGGTAATCAGTTTTCCGTTTCCTTAAAGCCAAAGTTTTTCAACAGAAAATCGCTGTCACGCCAGTCTTTTTTTACTTTTACCCATAGTTTCAGATTGACTTTTGCCTGCAAAAATTCTTCGATTTCCCGTCGTGCATCTGACCCAATACGCTTCAGCATGCTGCCCTGTTTTCCTATGATGATTCCCTTGTGAGAATTTCTCTCACAGATAATTGTAGCATCGATATCAATCAACGCCCGTCTGCCCGGCCGTTCTTTCATCCGATCGATTGCCACAGCTATACCATGTGGTATTTCATCGGATAGGAGACGAAGTGCTTTCTCCCGGATCATCTCTGCAACGATCTGACGCTCCGGCTGATCCGTAACAGTATCTTCATCATAGAATTGCGGACCCTCATCCAAATGGTTAAACATGGTCGAAATAAGTTCCTCTATATTCTCACCTGTCCACGCAGAAACTGGAACAATATCTTCAAACTCCATCATATCCTTGTATGCATCAATACAGTTGAGCAGCTCATCCTTCTTTATTGTATCAATCTTATTCATAACAAGAATAACCGGTGCCTGGGAACGTTTGAGTTCTTCTGCAATGTAACGTTCACCGCGTCCGATAAATGTTGTTGCCTCCACCAGCCACAACACCAGATCAACTTCTGTAAATGTCTTCTCTGCCGTACTTACCATAAACTTACCCAGTTTATTCTTCGCTTTGTGGATTCCCGGTGTATCAAGAAATACAATCTGTCCCCGTTCATCGTGATAAACCGTCTGAATACGGTTTCTCGTTGTCTGCGGTTTATTCGATGTGATTGCTATCTTCTGTCCGATCATCCGGTTCATTAAGGTTGATTTTCCTACATTTGGTCTTCCTATCAATGTAACAAAACCTGATTTAAACACTTGATCCATCTGTCCCCTCCTAGTTATCTCTACTTCAATGTACGTACTGTATCAAATAAATCCTCTGCCTGTTGTATCTTTTCTTCACTTCCCAATGCACAGATACAACCATCCGAAAGAATTGCTTCCACTGTCGCTGCTGTCTCCTTCACCTTTTCTGCTGTCGCTCCCAGGACTTCATCTCGCTCCTTCTGGACATCTTCCTGCGTTGTCCCTGTCAAATAAGCAGAATACGAACGGCGTCCTTTCGCCCTTGGGGTCAACGGTGTATCCAGTTCACTCACCGTTCCAATAATATACTTCATCATATCCCGCTCATCCGCATCAAAGTTTTTCAGATATTGCGGAACTCCTTCGTATACCTGATTTGTCTCTGCAAGATTTGGATCACGGTATGACACCATGTATCCTCTTCCATTATCCAGAAAACCACACATCACACCATAAGCTCCCCCCTTAACACGAACTTCATTCCACAGATAATCATAACTGAGAATCGTCTTTACCACTTTATTAATCCCCTGGTAAGCAATGCCATGTCTGCCAAAACTTCCGGTTCTCGCTACATACTGAACCTTTCCCGCTGTCTTAAAGCCTTCATTTCTTTCACAAGGAGATAATCTCCACTGAGGGTCTGGTAATGGTTCTGTATTCTCATCCTGTAATCCTTCTATAAGAGAGCCTACTGCCTTCTCTGTGTCGCTGTATCCTTCTTCATCCGCTGTAATGTCGATCATAAGACGTTCTTTAACAAATATCTTCTGCATCAATTTTTGCAATAATGCAATCAGATTGTCTTTGTGTTTGTCAAAGTTCTCATCCATCTCGCATAAGAAATCATAATAGGAAATGCCCCGGATCTGCTCCGTATAGTATGCACTTTCATTTACATAGCTCATGGCACGGGTAAGTGCTGTACTGTGTCCTCCCGCCTGCAAGCTTACCTGCTTACCGGAGCAGGTCTCACCAATCACCTCGCGAAGCCGCTTCTCGTCTCCCACATGCGAAGTCATCATAATATCTTTTACCAGACCCAGAACATGTCCCATCTCTCCATAGAGAGCCTTTCCACTGACTTCCCAGATCATGCGGTAGTCGTCATTCTGACGGTTGGAAAAAACATTCAGATCCGTGCTTAAACCGCCTGCATGCAAAAGAATCTGGTTGCTCAGTTCCAATTTATCATAGTGATCGGTATCTACCGTACTGATCAGCTCTGTCAAAAGAGACAGATACGGTGTATACGCTTTAAGATCTGTCACATCAAATTCCAAACCAAAATAGCATATTCCATTAGTAAATATATTATGATGAAGCGCCTTCACACCAGCCATTTTCATTTCCTTGTTATAGAAAGGCTGTGCTTTCTTTCCAATGTCTGCTCTTTCCAGCAAAGGGATACACTTCAAGTCTTCTGCCGGTGTAGGTTCTTCCTGATAAGCCTTCAGTGCCTGCGTTTCCTGCACAAGACGCTGCTTATCTTCTTCTGACAGGGTTTCCTTATAAGCGGCCAGACGTTCCTGCTCTTCTTTCTCCATAAGACTTGTCAAACCAACCTTTGGCTGCACACTGACAAAAGCTGCATGAGGATTTTCAAGCAGATAGACTGCTATCAGTTTTTCAAAATACCCGGTATCTACCTGTTCTTTTAAAAATTGAAAAGTATCATTGGCACAAATATGAATAAAAGGCTTTGTATCATCGTAGAGCCAGCTGTCAAACATCTGAAGCCCATACATCAGACCCTTAGGAAAGTTGCCAAAGTCAGCCTCACGGTACTGAAACTCCATGCCATTGATCGCAGCACGCAGCGATTCACGATTCAATCCTTGTGAAACAAGTTTGGTAAGTTCGTTTTTAATAACTTCCAAAAAATCCTTTTTCTGTTCCATCCGCACATTTTTCGCTATAATAGAAAAATACGGCTGTTTAATACTTTCTTCATAATAACAACTGATATCGTTTCCTATTCCGGCATCAAGCAGCGCCTGCTTCAGAGGCGCACCGACTGACTGTACCAACACATGACTCAGCACCTCAAAAGCCCGATACAGATTACGATCCATTGAGTTACCACATACCACATTATAGCTGAAATATGCTTTCCCCTCGACATCTTCACCTTCTGTAACAGAATAAAATCCCGCTTTCTCCTGCATCCCGTCAAATGCCGGCTGTGTTTCAATCTCAGAATCCACCTCCAGATAATCAAAAGCTGACAGATATTTCTCATCAATCCAATTCAGCTTTTCTTCCATATCCATGTCACCGTAGAGATAAATATAACTGTTTGATGGATGATAATATTTCTTATGAAAATCCAGATAGTCTTCATAACTCAGATCCGGTATAACAGCCGGGTCTCCACCGGATTCCACTCCATACGATGTGTCCGGGAATAAAGAATTCTGTATATTTCTTGCCAGCAGCTGATCCGGCGAGGAAAATACTCCCTTCATTTCGTTGAACACAACTCCATTATATAAAAGTGGTGCCTCTTCACTCTCCAGCTCATAATGCCAGCCTTCCTGACGGAAAATCTTTTTCTCTTTATATATATTAGGATAAAACACAGCATCCAGATACACATGCATCAGATTCTGAAAGTCCTTGTCATTACAGCTTGCGACAGGATATACTGTTTTATCCGGATATGTCATTGCATTTAAAAATGTGTTCAGCGATCCCTTTGCCAGTTCGATAAAAGGATCCTTGACCGGAAACTCACGAGAACCACAAAGTACGGTATGCTCTACAATATGTGCAACACCGGTAGAATCTTTGGGCGGTGTACGGAATCCAATATGAAACACCTTATTGTCATCCTGGTTCTCAATCAGTGCAAAACGTGCCCCTGTCTTTTTATGTCGAAGCAGATATCCTGTACTATCCAGTTCCGGCATCTCCTGTTTTTCTATCAGTTCATACGATTTACAATTTGAAATATTCATACATAACCTCTTATTTTTTTTATATTATTTTTCTACATTTTACCATTAAATATACAGTACCATATTTTTTTAATTTATGCAAAAATTCTTTTGACTTTTACCTATCGTTGTGTTATGGTTAGTACGTGTTAAATATTTATTTGTAGGAGGCAAAACACATGAAAGGTACAGTTAAATGGTTTAATGCCAAAAAAGGTTTCGGATTCATTTCTGATGAAGAAGGAAATGATGTATTCGTACATTTCTCCGCATTGCAGATGGACGGCTTCAAAGTTCTTGACGAGGGCGACGAAGTAGAGTTTGAAGTAATTGATGGCGAGAAGGGTCCTCAGGCAGCAAACGTAACTAAGTTATAATCGAATGTTAATGAAATAATTTTTGAATAAAAGTTATATAAGTTAAAAGGTTGTAACAGAAAAGGTGTTTCTCTTGTATGAGACACCTTTTTTTCTTGTTCTTCTTTACGTACTGTGCTAAAATAAGAGGCATAATGTGAAAAAGGTCGAAGTGTGCCGGAGCAGACTTCAGAATAGGAGGATTATATAATTATGGGTAACTATTATCAGGAGGAAATCGAATGCGCTTCCCGCGAGCAGATTCTTGCTTGGCAGAATGAGCGCCTGGTTAAACAAGTAAAAAATGTCTATGACAATGTTCCCTATTATCGAAAGAAAATGGAAGAAAAGGGATTGACTCCCGAAGATATCAAATCGGTAGACGATTTACATAAATTACCTTTTTTAACAAAGGATGACCTGAGAGAGGCTTATCCTTATGGATTGATGGCTCGTCCGGTGAGTGATTGTGTCCGTATTCAATCAACGAGTGGAACGACCGGACGCCGGGTTGTTTCTTTTTATACACAGCATGATCTGGACCTTTGGGAAGACTGCTGCGCCCGCGCTATTATGGCAGCAGGCGGTACGAAGGAAGATGTCGTACATGTTTCCTATGGCTATGGTCTTTTTACCGGTGGTCCGGGATTAAATGGCGGTTCTCACAAGGTAGGATGTTTAACACTTCCTATGTCATCCGGTAATACGGATCGTCAGATTCAGTTTATGACAGATCTGGGATCAACCATCTTGTGCTGTACCCCATCTTACGCTGCATTTCTCGGAGAATCCATCGCCGAACGTGGTGTGAAAGATCAGATCAAATTAAAAGCCGGTATCTTTGGCGCTGAAGCATGGACAGAAGAAATGCGCCGCAATATTGAAAAATCTCTTGGTATCAAAGCTTATGATATCTATGGCTTAACAGAAATCTCCGGTCCCGGTGTTTCTTTTGAGTGTTCTGAGCAAAATGGTATGCACATCAATGAAGATCACTTTATAGCAGAGGTCATTGATCCTGTTACCGGTGAAGTTCTCCCTGATGGCGAAAAAGGGGAGTTAGTCTTTACCAGCATAACTAAGGAAGCATTTCCACTTCTTCGTTATCGCACACGTGATATCTGCATACTGAGCCGCAAAAAATGTTCTTGCGGTCGTACACATGTTAAGATGACCAAACCAATGGGACGAAGCGATGATATGCTGATTGTAAAGGGTGTTAACGTATTTCCTTCACAGATTGAAACAGTTCTTATCAATCAGGGCTACGCTGCAAATTATCAGATTATTGTAACTCGCGAAGGCAATAGTGATCACATCGAGGTACAAGTGGAGATGACTCCGGAGATGGCTTCAGACAGTTCCTTTGACAAAGCTGTTGCTACAAAGAAACTGGTTTCCGGTCTCAAAGCAATGCTTGGTATCCTTGCCGAAGTAAAATTAGTTGATCCAAAAACAATCACACGAAGTAAAGGAAAAGCTGTCCGCGTAATTGATCAGAGAAATTTATATTAAACTAACATTCCTTACCCAAATCCCCATTTTATGCAATCTGTCAAACCCATTACATCATCAAACCAACTGTTTTCCCTTGTTTTTGCCCTCATAAGACCAAAACAAGGGAAACTTTTTTAATTACCGCCCACCACCTTATCCAAAAGCCTTGCGGAAGTCCGTTTCGCCTCTCTGGTGGCATGGGCATAAACATTCATTGTGGTACTTACATCAGAGTGTCCCAGAAGTTCCTGCACATCTTTCGGGGCTGCCCCGTTTGATAACAGGTTGCTCGTATAAGTGTGCCGCAACTGGTGGAAGTGGAAATTTTCAAGCCCCTCTATATGATTCCGTAACTGTCGGCATATATTAGAGAGGGTTGTGGTTGCCTCGTAGGAACCGTCCTGACGCAAGCACACAAAAGACAGTTCTTCGTAATCATCCGGTATCTCCTCCGTACTTTGCAAAGAATACAAATCATAATGTATTCTTCCTTTTTCCATCGTTTTTTGATAGTAGTTGTGGAAATACATTTCGCCATATCTGAAACGCTCCCTGTGCTGCTGCTTTCTGGCTTTTTTCAGTATCTCTGCCAGTGTGTCGCAGAAGTCCACTGTTCGGATTTTTTTCCGCTTGGTTGCCCCGATTTCCATTTTGTGGCGGGTGGCATTATAACGCATACTCCGGCGGACGGTAAGGTACTGTTCCTCAAGGTTGATGTCCTGCCATGCCAGCCCGCATACCTCGCCAATGCGTAACCCGGTATAATAGGCTATCTGTACCGGCAGGAGTGCTGGATTTTTCTTTTTGCGGAGATAATCCGTTATCTGCATATACTGCTCATGGGTAATGGTCTGGATGTCAAACAGACACGCTTACCCTCCATGCCAGAAAAGAAAATCTTTTATATGATGTCAGCGCATTGGATGTGGAACTTGAAAAGCGACTGGATTTCATTAACATGCTGGATAAACTCAAAGCACTCCTCCATAAGCTGTTATCCATGATTCCAGTGGTAAGGGAGTTTGCAAGGCTTGTGGAAGAAAAAAGGGACATACGGGCAGCCTCCCCTTATGGGTATACCCCTCTCGGCAGACTGTTGAAGGAATACCGCACCCCGCACCCCCGCTATGAAAGGCTTGTCATCTTCCCGGAAATTGCCTCGTGGCAGACATCCAGAGGGGAAGTGGTTCCGCTGTATGAGGATTTTAACAGGCGTGGAACGGATTACAGACTGGTGGGATTCTGGAATGTGCAGACGGAACAAGCCATAAAGGTTTTGGAAATAAGGGACGAGATTACACTGGAGAACCGGATATGCACGCTGGGACAGGCAGAGGTGTATATGAAGGCGGTGGAGAGTTTCGTTGAGGATATGAACACACCAGAACGTGCAAGGGATAGTTGCCCTGTTTATAAGGCAGATAAAGATGAATGGAACAGATAAACTAATAGACAGTGTAATGAAATGCGGGGCAAATTGCTTCGCATTTTTCAAGATTTAGTGTACATTGAAAGATATATATCCGTATGTTATAATTTTTAATCAGAATAATAAAGGGTGCTTAAACAATGAGAGGGGGAAATGCCAACTGGCTGTTGGGTACTGAACCCCTACTCTTATATATTAGGAGGTTTTATATGGCATTGGATGATAAATTTAACCAGATTTATGAGCTGTATTATAAACTTATGTACAAAGTCTCCTATAGTATTTTACAAAATTTTGAAGATACAGAAGATGTTTTGCAGGAGGCATTTATTCGTATTGATAAAAATATTTCAAAAGTTTCTGATCCATCTAGTCCAAAAACAAAAAATTTTGTGGTTATTATAACTAAGAGGCTGGCTCTAAATATGCTAAGGAAGAAGAAAGGAATACAGGTTGAAGAACTTTTGGCTACGCTAGAGGATGTCCGTATTGAGGCATCACCAGAAAGAGCAAATGAAACTAAAACAGTCCAAGAACTAGTTAAAATGGCCATACGTGATCTGCCAGAGCGATACCGGGATTGTCTGTTTTTGGCTCTAATTGATGAGTATACACCAAAGGAAATTGCTGATATATTAGAGATGAAAGAGCAGAGTATATATAAAAGATTGAAACGAGGCAAAAAAATGTTGCAGGATAGACTGGCAGATATGGGGGTGACTTATGAAGATTAGCACAGAGGAATTGCGTCAGGCATTAAAAGAAGTTAGGGAAGAAGAACTAAATTTATTGTTGAAAATCTGCGAAGATAAAAAGATAGAGCAGCGGATTGAAACCTCCCAAAAAAGAATGGATCAGAAAAAGATACACAGGCTGGCGCATAAAAAAAAGCGTTGGGAAAAGTGGTCAAGAATTGCGGCGGCTATTCTTATCGTATCGCTTGTAGGTGCTGTTTCTACATATGCGATGGAAAAAGTCCGTCAGGCAATAGTAAACTGGGATGTGAATTTAGGTAAAAATGAAGATGATTTTCATTTTAATGTAGAAAATCCTGTGCAGACTGCATCCCCAAAAGAAAAAGAAAACATCCCGGCAAAGATCGAGCGAAGATACCATCTGACATATATTGCAGAAGGATTTCAAGAGCATGGCGAAGATTGGCAGACACAGTCCTATAAAATAGTTTACAAAAAGGAGAAGCAGCGTATCTGCTTTGAGCAATTGATTAAAACAGAGAAAACGACTGCTGATTTAGAGTTGGCAGATCAGGAGATTCTTGCCATTAATGGATATAAAGGACAGTATGGATACGAAGGAAAAGAAAGCATTTTAAGATTTGTAACAGAGGAGTATGTATTTCAGTTGTCAACAAAAGCAGCAGTGGAACGGGATGAGATGATTCGCATGGCTGAGTCGGTGGCTCAAATGCCACCCGATGAAATTGAGACATATTATAGTCCGGCATATATACCAGATGGGTATTCAAAGTGGGAAGAAGGCTGTCTTAAGGAAAATTGGACATACGATATGTATTATGCCAAGAATAAAAAACAGTTTTTGACATTTGGACAAAGCACAATGGGAGGAACAATATCAATTGATTCAGAAAATGCAAGCAGAAAGGAAGTAACAATTAATGGTTGGAAGGGACAATTAAATAATAAGAAGAAGAAAAAGACAATTATATGGGCAACGGATGAATATGTATTTACGGTGACAGGTGTCGGGAATATTTCGGCAGAAGAATTGCTGAAAGTGGCCAAAAGCGTTACACCAGAAAATTAGCTGAAAAAAATTTTATAAAAAATGTGATTTTTTGTCCAAAAATGATTTTGTTGAGGGTTATTATATATGAATATTAAATTTAAGGAAGGATATCCATGAAAAAAATTAAAATAATTTCAATGATATTAATTTTATGTATGTTATTTTCAGCTTGTGGGTGGACTTCGGAAGAAGTTGCCCCCATTCATACCGAAAACACAGAAATAAACAAGCTTTCCCCCTATCTGAGTATTACCCGGTCGTTTTATTCAGAGGAATCTGAAACAGGGATGAGCAGCAGATGCTTTTTTTATGATATTGAAGAAAAGAAACTGGAACAAAAAGGAACGGTGCCATATACTTCTTCACATCCACTTACTCTGTATTCAACCAGAAATGATAAGATATACTATTCGGCCTTTAGCGGAAAAGGGAAAGGAAACCAGATTTATTTAGATAATAATGGAACCGGAGAAAAAAAGACGGATCAGTTTTGTGATTTTAATTATTTGATCCAGTGCGGGGAACAATATTTTATGGCAGCTGAATTACTAGACTATTACTGTATCGAACCAATTGTCTGTGATGCGGAGTTTCGGAATTGCAGTCGCGTTATGTTCGATAAGAAAGATGACCGTTTCACATGGGTGGTAAGTACGGTTCCAAAGGAAAATAAAATAGTTTTCTCTCATTATTCAGACAATGAAATGAGAGAAGCAGATGACGTAGAAGGTGGTAATGCACCTTCTAAAATTGCCATGCTCGATCTGGAGACAAAAAAGACAGAAACTGTTTATGAAACGAAATATTATATAGACGGAATAGCGTGTGAGGGAAAAAAGCTGATATTAAGTTGTGCACCAAATGGAGTTACTACCAGACAGAAACATAAAATCTATGAGGTAAATTTAGATACAAAAAAGAGTGTAAGACTGAAACTGCCTTTTTATATAATGGATCAAATGGCTCTCTATGACAATATTCTGTATTTCTTAGGCTGGAAGGGGGATACAAGGGGCATATATGCTTACAATCTTACTACAAAAGAATATGACGTTATTATGGAAGAAGTAGAAGATGAATTTATCAATGGATTTTCATTAAATTATTAATCTCATTATTTGCAGCAAAATATCAACATCAAAAACAACATGCCATCGCTCATCAATTAAAAACGAAAATCTCTCTTACCTTCTTTGATATTTTCTATATACTGCTCCGCTTTTTTTCTTACTACCGGATTTGTAATAACCTGCAATTGTTTACGAATAACCAATTCTCCCTTTTGCTTCGTTTCTTCTGAAGCATAGTCTTCCAAATATTCTTTCAGTGTCATCAAAGCGTTCGGTTGACAGCAATTCACAATCTGTCCTGATTTTAGCAGCTTCATAAAGCGGTCACCTGTACGCCCTTCGCGGTAACATGCTGTACAAAAGCTTGGAATGTACCCTAGACCAAGAAGCCAGTTTACCACTTCATCCAGGCTCCGCCTGTCGGTCACATCGAATTGCGCCGAATTTTCTTCTTCCGTCTCCTCTATAGCATACCCTCCTACACTTGTACGTGATCCCCCACTAATCTGGCTGATACCAAGATCCAGTACCTTTTCCCTGGTAGACTTAGACTCTCTGGTAGAAACGATCATACCGGTATAAGGAACCGCAATCCTTATTACCGCAACGATCTTTTGAAATATTTCATCTGAAATTGCATTCAGCTCTGCCGGATCAATATCATCTGCCGGACAAACACGGGGAACACTGATGGTATGAGGTCCGACACCAAACCTTGCCTCCAGATGTTCTGCATGCATAATCAGTCCGATCAGCTCATAGCGGTACTTATCAAGTCCAAACAAAACACCGCATCCGACATCGTCAATGCCTGCCTCCATCGCACGATCCATCGCTTCTGTATGATAATTATAATCACTTTTTGGTCCTGTCGGATGCAACTCTTTGTAAGCCTCTTTATTATAGGTTTCCTGAAATAGAATGTATGTCCCAATCCCGGCATCTTTTAATTTTTTATAATTTTGAACGGAAGTAGCCGCTATATTTACATTGACGCGGCGGATTGCACCATTTTTATGCTTAATATCATAAATCGTATGTATACTCTCTAATATGTATTCTAACGGATTATTTACCGGATCCTCTCCTGCTTCAAGAGCAAGACGCTTATGTCCCATGTCCTGCAGGGCAATCACCTCTTGGCGAATCTCATCCTGTGTCAGCTTTTTCCTTACAATGTGCTTATTTTTACTGTGATAAGGGCAGTATACGCAGCCATTTACACAGTAGTTTGACAAATACAAGGGCGCAAACATCACAATACGCTTACCATAAAACCGTTCCTTGATCTGCTTTGCTAATTTTTCTATTGCCTTATTTTCTTCTTGCAGTTCACACTCCAGCAAGACGGCAGCCTCTCTATGGGATATCCCCTTCATCTCTCCCGCTTTCTGCAAAATCGCATCAATTACTGACTTATTATTTTTATTTTCCTTCGCATATGCCAGAGATTCTAATATCTCTGCCTCATTTATAAATTCATCCGCAATGCTTGACTTCGGATCATATCGGCACACAGTAACCAGCTCCTTCTTCATAACGTAACTTCCTATATCTAGAATAGCACAAAAGGAATAGTGGCGCAATAATGTTTGCCAGAGTTCCCTTTTTTGTTTATAATATCTTATAAATAAAAGGGGGCTTCTATTATGAAAAAGAGAATACAATACTTCTTATCCTATTACGAAGAAAAGATAAAGGAATCCTTATCAAAAGAGGAAAAAGAACGGGAACGGGCAGAATTACTGGTGCAGATCAATTTTTTTCAACACGAACGGCTGGTTCACCTGATCGTAACTGTCTTATTTGCTTTATTAAGCGTAGGAAGTATTTTTATTACACTATGTGTTACCGATCTTTTTGGGGTTTTATTAATATTAGATGTGTTATTTTTTACTTTGTTGATTCCATATATAGCCCACTACTATCAATTAGAAAACGGCGTGCAAAAATTATATGAATATTATGACCGGTTACAATAAAATCCTCGTAAAAGAACATTCAAAAAACTACAGACAGCAGGTAATTTTTTACACTTCCTGTCTGTAGTTTTTCTTTAATAAAAGCCACCATATGCCTTACCATCTGTAAGCGCTGCTCCCTTTCGTTTTGCCAGTTCGGATACCGTCAGAATATCATATCCATTCCTAACCAGCCACGGAAGCACTTTTTCCAGCGAATCTGCTGTCGTCGGATGGATATCATGCATAAGTATGATATCTCCATCTTTTACTGTCTTTTTTATCGTTTTGAAGATTGACTTTGGATTTTTTGTCTTCCAGTCCAATGTATCTACATTCCACAAAACCATTGGATGCTTCAATGATTTCCGCATTTTAGTGCTGATCGCACCATATGGCGGACGTAGCAGTTTGATATCATAACCAACTAGTTTTTTTACCAGTTTAGCAGTCTTGTTATATTGTGAATTAACCTGTTTCATGCTCATTTGAGCAAGATTGCTGTGGTCCCATGAATGGTTTCCAATTTCACATCCCTGTGCCACTTCCTGTTTTAACATATCTGCTCCGGCAGCCACATACTCACCCACTACAAAAAACGTCGCATGTGCATTATATTTCTTCAGCAGGCTAAGAACTTTTCCTGTGCGCTGATTATCATTACGCGGACCATCGTCAAATGTTAATGCTACAGCCTTTGGTCGCGGCGTTGGACTTGGTGTCGCAATACTCTTTGGCGGCAACGTAGGAACCGATGCAACAGCCGCCGCAACCCCATCTGGCTGTATAGTTCCTTCAGGTGTTGGAGCTGCTGTCGCTGCTGCTCCGCTCCCGCTGACAATCGGCGTTCCTCCCTGCGAATCCTTTGGTGTGTCCTTTCGATTAAGAACCAATAGGATGGCTGCCACAGCCACGGCAATCACAATACATAAAAACGCTGCAACTGCTATAACACGCTTATAATCAATACGTGAATTGCCCGTATGCCTGCTTTTGCTTTGATAATATCCTGCATTGATCAAATCATTTTTAGGCCGGTTCACATGACTGCGTGATTTTCTCCGTCTTTTGTTTCTGTTGTTATATCCTTTCATATAATCCATATCTGTCACCTCATTCTTCTGGTTTTTCAATTATGATCTTACCATCAACAAGTTCCAGCTTGACCTTATTTCCTTTCATTCCCATTTCCTCCAGCAGTTCACCCGGAATCTGAACCCTCCCGGCACGATCTAGTACGGCAAACTCTTCCTGGGTTTCTTCTTCTTTCCAATCAATATCCAGGCTTTCCAAACGCTGCTTATAGTCACTTTTCATGATACGCTCACTACTTGTCTTGCCATCACGTATCGAGATGACACGATTTACCTTATTGGCTAATTCCTTATCATGGGTGACAATTACGATTGTTATTCCAAGTTTTTCATTCAACTGCCGGAACATTTCTAATATATCGTCTGCTGTCTTTCGATCAACTGCTCCCGTTGGTTCATCTGCCAATAACAATTTGGGATTATTGGCTAGAGCAATGGCAATCGCGACACGCTGCTGCTCACCACCGGAAAGCTGGCTCAAACTACTGTTCTTCCGATGCCCCAGCCCTACAAGATCAAGAAGTTCCATAGCCCTTTTTTTCTTTTCTTCCGTCGTGGTAGAAGCAGTCTCATCAAACAGCATTGGCGTCATAACATTTTCCCATGCTGTTAAATAGGGAAGAAGGTTTCGGGCATTATTCTGCCAGACGAATCCAACCGTACTTCTTTTGTACTCAACCAGTTCCTGTTCTGTCATTTGAAACAGATTTTTCCCATCCACATAGAGTTTTCCTGCCGATGGCCTGTCCAGACCACCAATCATATTCAAGAACGTAGATTTTCCACTACCACTGTTTCCTATGATTGCCATAAGTTCTCCACGCTTTACCGTTAGATCTAGACCCTGTAAAGCCAGAACCTCAATATCCTTTGTTTTATAAATCTTTACCAAACCATCACATTCTATCATTACATCTTCCGGGACATCCAACACTTCTTCCCGCGCTTCCACCATCTCATTGGAACTTTTTAACCTTTTGATCTGGGAAACCTTTTCTTTTAGATTAATTCTCATTGGCAATCTCACCATCCTCAATCTCATATATACAATCGGCTATTTCCATAAGTCCCGTGTCATGTGTTGTCATAACGATTGTTACACCTTGCCCCTCAATCAGCTCTTTAAATATTTTCATAATCTGCAGACCGGTAGCACTATCCAGTTCAGCCGTTGGTTCATCAGCAAAAATAATCTTCGGCTTATGAGCAATTGCTCTGGCAATCGCAACACGCTGCTGCTCACCACCGGATAATTCCTGTGGCATATGATGCATACGCCCCCCCAATCCGACAAGCTTCAGACACTCTTCTGCACGTTTTTTACGATTTCCCTTATAGCCGGCAAGACGCATCACAAATTCTACATTTTCATATGCTGTCATCATCGGAATCAATGCCACTGATTGAAAAACAAAGCCAATCTCTGTTTTTCTTATCTTTTCCCTCTCATTCTCCGACATAGCCTGTATCTCGTGTCCTTGAAAAGTAACCGTTCCCTCCTTTGGATAGTCGAGCGCACTAAGCAGATTCATTAAAGTTGTCTTTCCTGATCCGGAACGTCCACGAAGCATTGTCAGTTTGCCTGCCGGAATCTGAATATTAATATCTTTAAGTGCCACAAATTCTTTTCCTCCGGCAACAGGAAAGCTCTGCTTTACATGTTTTGTTTCAATCATGATATCCATTGTGACACCCCCTAGTCTTCCCCAAGCTTCAGTGCTTGTGAAATATTTATCTTACTGATCAGTTTACCTAACACAACCATACATATAATAATAACAATTGCGATCACACTAAACAGCCGCACCATATCTACCGATTGGAACACCACTTTTAACGGTACAGCCTGATCGGTGGATGCATAAAAGATCTGCACAAGTGGTACAAATAAACGCGAAGCAAGGATTCCCAAAACGGCACCGATCAATATGGAAACACCCGAACTGAATATCTGCTCATTAATCAACATCTGAATAATCTCACGTTTTGCCATACCCATAGCACGGAACACACCAAAGAGCAGTTCACGCTGCCGGATTGACAAGATCCAATAGATCAGAAAACCGGTACAGCATAGTATCAATATAACAATAAAACTCATTGTCAAAATACCATTGGTCCCCTGGAAGAGGGCATCATTTTTCACATCTACCAATTTGGATGCTACATCTTCGAATGTCGTATATTGTATTCCGTTTTTCTTTGCATATTCATAGATAAACCGGGAAGAACCATCGGTCTGAATCCATATCTGATACGGCTTAACTCCACAGGTCTGCTGAACGGCCGCCAGATTGGCAATGACCAGATAATTCTCTGTTGTCACTAAAGTATCTTCCTCGTTTAGCTCATGAGTAGTCTTAACATAGCCGGGAAAATAGTCAACAAAACCATATACAATACCGGTCAGATCTTTTTTGTCCTCATTGGTATAAGTAATTTTATCCCCTAGTTTTACGCCCATTTTTGATTTGAAATTACTGCTTAGCAAGATTGCATTCGCATCTGCCGCCATTGCATTCAGATAATTATTCAAATGGGTCGGCAGTAAATCGGGATCAAAGTCACTCACTGTTTCTCCGAATTGCCGGGTATCAATTGCCATTAAGGACGTTTTCATTTCGTTTTCGCTCATCTTTTTACCAAGAGATGTTGTTATCTCCTGCTCCCGATAAACCTTTGCCGCATGTTTCACGCCTTTCATGCTTTCATAAACAGAAAAATCAGGTTCCGTGTAGGTCAATTCAAGATCCGGGTTGTCCGTCACAAACATAGAATTATCCTCCCACTGCTCCTGCAGAACAAGGGACGCTCCATTATCATATCGTATGTTACTCTCCGAATTGGTAAGGATCGTTCTTGCTACTGTTGCATTAAAAATACCAAGTGCAACCGTAAGCATCAGAAATACCATCATAAAGCTCTGCTTTCCTTTTGTCCTGAGAATCTGCAAAAAGGAAGCAAAGAATGCCGGTTTCCATCTCTTCCGCCCAATCAGGTACACAAGACGGATCAAAAGCGGCTGAATCCGCAACGCCACCAAACTTGCGCTGATAATGAATAAGGAAGAACAGATAAACAGGAACGGATCAAGAGAATCTCCCTCCAGCATCTGCGTCATTAAAGCTTCCTTACGTTGTGTAAAATTGTACAATCCATATAATGACACAAGTAAAAGGATAATATCCATATAAACACGCTGGAAAATATTTTTAACTTTTCTGTTTTTCTTTCTTTTCACATTTACAATCGTTACATTCGCATCACGTATTACAGGTAATACCATGAACGCAATAGACACCAGCATAGCTCCTAACAGATATAAAAATACAGCACCACTCAGCGACACATGCAATGCTTTCCTCTGAATAAACTCTAAAAATCCATTGGTAGAACCGAGTGCCTTACAAAGAAAATACCCCAGGGGAAGACCCACAACGGCGCTTATTGCCGATAAAATCGTTGATTGCAGGAGATAGATAAGTATGATCTGTTTTTTGCTTGATCCCCTGCTCTTTAACAGAGCAATTTCATTCTGCTCCAGATCAAGCATCTGTCTGGATATCATAAAGATAAAAGCCAGTAATAATGCTAATACAGGGAACTGCAGGATCAACAGCGTAGTAGTAACTTTCTTAGCAGCCACCTGATATTCATTCAGAATAGACAGATAGGCTGGTTCCTCAACACTGGCATTATAGCTGCCTGATGTTTCCTCAATCATGTTCTCTGTGTCTGACACAAGCTGGTCAACCTGTGTAGCAGCAATCTGGTTATAATCAAATACCATATGCCATGTGGTCGTCATAACGAAATTCTGTTTTTTTATGTTTAGAAAACTGTCTTCAAAAACCTTCGGTGAAATAAACAGATCCATATAATAATCCGATGGCGACTGCACCCAATAAGTATCATCTTCTTTACTATTGCTAAACACGCCGGTTATCCGTACCTTGATTGCTTTTCCCTGCGCATCCTGAAATTTGCGCAGTTCCAGAACATCCCCCACTACCAGATCCAGTTTGCTCATGGACTTCTGACTTACTACGGCCTCCAGACAACCATCTGCTGCCACCTGATTGCCATACATTTTTCCGGACATCATGGTAACATGCTTGGACAATTCGGAAAGTGAAGATAAACGCAACGTTTTCGACATGGCGTTTGTCTTGCGGTCTCCAACATAATAGCCTCTGGTCTTCGCCGAAGCATGGTGTTTGATCAAATAGGTCTGTATAACATCCAGATCATCTGCTGCCGACTCTGCCATCTTCTGCAGATTTTCATACTCTTCCGCCTGTCCTTTTTGTCCTTTAAGATTAGCAGTAAAATTTAAAACTCCCGGATTATCATTATTCGTCTGTATATAATGACTTAGCTTAGATGAAAGTGTCTTCTGTAAAGCCGCTCCCTGATACATCGGGTTGCTGCACGCAATTGCGATCAAGAGCACATTACCGATAAGCAAACTGATAACCATCCACTTCTTATGGAGAAGTTTCTGTTTGATAAAACGCAGCATACTCAACCTCTCCTTTCTAATTAGCCAGAATTGCCAGAGTCTGGCCTTCTTCTACGCCCTGATTTACCAGATAACAGGTATCTTGTTTATAGTTACTAACGATGTAACGTTTATGTAGTTTTCCTTTTTCAACAACATATACATACAGCTTGGTTCGTTCATTTTCCTGCTCTTCATATACTGCTTTCGCATCAACAATCAGTGCGTCTTCCACCTTCATGCTTACACCGGTTAAAAATAAGTTATACTTTTCAAAGTTATATTTTTGACGATCCGCTTTAGATATCTGAATCAACTGCGAAGCTTCTTCTGATGCACCCCCTTGCGGTCCATCCGTTGTCTCTTCTCCGGCATCCATAAGATTATCTGTTGAGATCACCTTTCCTTTCACCTTGTGTTCTATATCATCCGACGTACTGCCCAGACCTACATCCACGGTCATATTGTAACGCATTCCGGTCCCATCTTCAGCCTGTACCAGAAAGTCTTTTTCATTTCTGATAACCATCAGTGTATCACCAGTTGCTGATTCTCCTTCTATTTCTCCGCGGGAAACAACTTCTCCCACCGTTCCCGAATACTTAGCCTTAAGAACCGCTCTCTTTCTTTTCTGAACCAGTACATGATAGTCATGTTCCTTCTTCCTTACGTTCTTTCCAGACTTCTGTACTTCCTTGTACTCTCTTTGTAAACGCTCTAATTCAATCCTTGCTATTTTTTTCTCTGATGCATTAGTGAGGTTTTTAATCAAACGTTCTTTTTCAAGCACCTCATTTCGTTTACTCTTGAGATTATTATCATATTCAGCCTTCGCCTGCTCCATTTCCAATTTCTTCTTTTCCATCGTTGTATTGGAGTATTTTACATGATAGATGGCAAGGGTATCTCCTTTGTTAACCTTTTGATCGTTTTTTACACATATTTTGTCAACAATGGCGTGTGCATCGTTGATGGAAACCGCTTTTTCATCTTGATAAACGAGCGTACCTGTTGTCGATATCTTTTCTTCATAGGTTTCTTTGGTTACTTTTGTCGTTTTATAATGGTCCTGTTTCTTTTTTGTCTTGTCTGCTTTATATATCAACACTTCCGACTTTGTCTGCTGCCGGCCACATGCAGTAATCACAAGGGCAGAAAACAGGAGAACCGTGACCCACCTAATCTTGTACATAGACTGCATCTCCTTCCTTTACCCCTGTCAGAATCTGTGTATACGCATCCGTTGCCGTCCCTACTGTTACACTAACTTTTTTCTTTGCATTTCCTTTCATAAGGTACACATAACTGTCACTCTTTGTACGATATACGGCATTACTTGGAACAACAAGCGCATCCTTTTCCGTATTATTATACAAGTCAACGGAAACCGAATCTCCAACCGATACATTGACATCTTTTTTATAATTAAAATATGTGTTTTTCGGATAATTTCCCATCTCGACATCAAACTGGGACACATCCTGTTCTTCTACCGAAACTTCATACTTATGACCATTGATCATTGCGTGATAACTGCTTGCTTTATTCAAAACAGAATTTCCAATATATTCTGTCCTTATTTTCGTCTTTTCCATATCAGCAATATTAATCACGACGCCACCACCGCTGATAAAGTCACCCGGCGATATTGTTTTGCTTAATACTTCTCCATTGACACTGGAGTACAACTTATCCAATTTTGTTTTCGATCTTGCCTGCTGCAGATCTTCTTTCAGGTTGGCAACCATCGTGCCCTGTAATTCCTTTTGCTGCTTGAGTTTCAATTCTTCTGTCTTAATATTTTCCTTCTGTGCTATGATCTGCTTGTTATAAGCGTTTCTGTCTTTCTTTAACACCGCTTTGGCAAGTTTTTTTTTCGTATTATTTAGTTCTTCCTTGAGCTGTTGAATTTTATTTTTCGCAGTTTCATTTAATTCTGTATTTTCTTCCAGCAGGTCCCTTAACTCCTTTTGCAGATCCTTTACCGTTGTATCTGCCCCTTTCAACGTAGCCAGAAGCTGCCCTTTCTTAACCTTATCTCCAATCTCAACTTTCACAGATGCCACCTGACCGGCATTTACAAAATACATACCTTTAATGTCCGGTACGATTTCCCCCTGATAAGAATTCATACTGCCAAAATCCATCTTTTTTACTGTAGCAGTATCGATATCCACTCCAACCGGTTCTACAAGTTTTGGAACATTAACATTTTTCCTTTCACTCTGACACCCTGTACAACTTATCAGGACCATCCCCATTGTCAAAACGAGAACACCTATTTGATTTATCTGTGATTTTCTGATCATTTCTCTTCCTCCTTGTTTTGACTAATTGGTGATAACCTGCTCATTTTCCTTTAGTCCACTTGTTATCTCTACTTCATTGTTAATGGTTTCGCCAAGAGTAACTTCCCTCGTTTCTTTCACACCATTTCTGCCTTCCATGTAAACAACTTTCCTGCCACCCATGTCGTAGATCAATGCTAACGGCAGGGCGATCACATCTTTCTTTTCTTTTAATATAAGATCAACAGTACCGATCGCACCATTTTTTATAGACCCGATATTTTTCGGATATAAATATAACTGCTCTGCCGATTGTTTTTTTACTTTTGCTTTATATTGTCTTCCGGATACAGTTACTGTTACCTCTTCACCCTCTTTGTATTGACCGGCATACTTTGTTTTGCAGGAAAAACGATTCTTTTTCTCCCCCTGCACTTTTACAAGAACATTGTTCGTATTCGCATAACCTCCGTCAAAAGAGTGGTCTGCCATCACCACCGTACCGCTTACCTCCGATGTGATCACAGCACTTTGGATCGTTTCCTGTGCCTCTTTCATATCCAATTGTGTCAACTGCATGCCGGATTGACAATTTTTTATCTGGGCATCATACTGCGAACGAACATTTTCTTTTTCTTCCTTTGTTCCTCCCGTCTTTGCCAGTTGTTCCAGTTCACGCTTCTTCATTTCCTGTGCCTGCCTGATCTGAAGGCGTAAACTTTCCACCTGACGTTTATTTTCTTTCAACTGTTCTTCTGTTTCATCATCATATAACTGAACAAGTACCATTCCCTTTTTTACATGCTGGCCTTTCTTCACGCATACTTTCTTTATCTGCTCTCCCTCATCTGTTCCCGTAATCTCAACTGATTTAGTTCCCTGATACGTTGCAGAAATCGATTCCTTCTGTACCATATTGCCACGCGTAACTGTATATTTGTTATAATGGTTTCCTTCATATTCTTTTACAACCGGTGCAGCGTCAAACTCTTCTTCTGTTGGCAGTATCCTACATCCACACAATACGCATCCCACCAATAGGCAAGTCCCCAAAACCTTAACTTTCCCTCTCATCTCTGTCATCCTTTCCGATTATTCATCCTTCTCTGTTTCCTCTTCCGCATCTTCTATATTTCTTCTGTCCCGATAATACGAAGTCTCCGTCGGCATACTTTTCCCTGCCAGCCTTGCTGCACACCACCTCTTGGCTATCCGGTACATGATGGCAAATACCGGCACAGCGCAGATCATACCAAGAAGGCCAAACAGAGACCCAAAAAAGAGAATGGAAAATAGTATCCAAAAACTTCCTAAACCAATGGAATCCCCCAAGATCTTTGGTCCAAGTACATTGCCATCAAACTGCATCAGAATAATGATCAAAACAAGAAACAGAATTCCTTTCGACGGACTCGCAATAAAGACAAGTATTGTGCTCGGAATAATACCTATGTACTGTCCAAAAAACGGAATAATATTCGTCACACCGATCAACACGCTGATCAATACCGTATACGGAATTCCCGCAATATTCATAATAATAAAGGTCAACACACCGACTACCAGCGAATCAATAATCTTGCCACTGATAAACTTTGCAAAGATTCTATGTGTCTCACCTAAAACTTCTAATGCCCGATTTACTTTGCGTGTAGGAAAAAACGCATACATAATTTTCTTTAACTGAGCACAAAAATTTTCCTTACTTCCCATCAGATAAATGGATACGATCAAACCAATGATCAGGTTCATTACCACATTCGCCGCATTAACTACTCCGTCTGTCACCATCGACAACAGCTTATTGCTGTTAGGCAGAAGATCATTTTGCAGCCATGCCAGCAATTTTTCATATATGTTACCGGAAAATTGTGCATAATAATCCGCCAGCTTAGGATTGGAACGGAACATATGATTTCCCCAGTCCACTACATTTTGATAATACCCTGGAAGATTCCGCGTCAGACTCGTAACACTGTTGACAATCTCAGGTACTACCAGCATAAATAATCCAAAGATAAGAAACAGTGCAAATACCAGAACCGTAAATACCGAGCACCCTCTGGCAGCACTTTTTGCCTTCGTCTTCTTCTCTTTAAAAATTTTTTGCCATAATGGAATGTAAACATACTGATCCATTTTATTGACAAGAGGGCTGAGAAGGTATGCTACCATAATTCCAATATACACCGGATATAGTGCAGAATTAATGGCAGAGAGAACACTTCCCAGCCCACTTAAGTTATTAAAAATCGTATACACAATAACGGCTGCCACAATAACGCATAACGCAGTCACCCCGGCATTCCAATAAGCCTCATACTTTTTTTGCGGACGCTTCACCTAATCTCCCCACTTTCAAGCAATAATCATAGATATGATTATTGTATCACAGTTGAGAAATCAAGTAAACCATGAAAATATTTACAAATCTTTACTTCATTTTTGACTTAAATACCAGACTAGCCAGATATCCCATGATCAGTGCACCTGATATGCCAACGGCCGCACTTTCCAGCCCCCCATAAAAAGTCCCAATAAATCCCTGCTGGTCTACCGCCTCTTTTACCCCCTTAAAAAGCAAATGTCCGAATCCGATCAGCGGCACAGAAGCCCCCGACTTTGCCCAGTCAACAAACGGCTCATACCACCCGAAAAAGCTTATAACCGCACCGATGCAGACAAGGCCGACCATAATTCTTCCCGGAAGAAGATTTGTATTATCCATGACAACCTGTACGATTGCACAGATCGCACCACCCACTAGAAAAGCAATCAGATATTCCATACACTTACACCTCCTTTCCCGATCCCGGTATTGCTTCCAGCATGACCGCATGAGCAATACCCGGTATAGAATTTCCCTCGTTAAAACTCACTGTAGAAAGAAGTGCGCCTGTTGGAACAAATAAAACATGTTTCCATTCATTCTTCCGCATTTTTTCCAATATATATCCGCACAAAGTAATCGCACTGCATCCGCAGCCGCTTCCTCCGGCATTCGTCCCCTGTTCCTTGTTATAATAAATCTCGGTTCCACAGTCAAAATGCTGTTTTTCAATGTCATATCCATACCCTCGCAGCATATCAATGAGGATTCTCTGGCCGATCGTTCCCAGATCCCCGGTTACTATACGATCATAATAATCCGGTCCGATTCCCATATCTTTGAAATTGTGCAAAATGACATCGCAGGCAGCAGGTGCCATACAAGCTCCCATATTCATACTGTCCTTAATTCCGTAATCCGTGATGACACCGGTGGTAACACCATAAACCTCCACATAGCCAATTTCTTTTCTTTTCCAGCGTGCCCTGTCGGAAGCCAATACAACGGCACCGCTTCCTGTCACCGTCCACGTAGAAGAATATGGGCGCTGACTGCCATATGCCAGCGGATAGCGAAACTGTTTTTCTGCACTGGCAAAATGGCTGGATGTCAACGCAACCACATAATCAGCAAATTCTCCATCGATCAACATAGAAGCAATTGCCAGTGATTCTCCCATTGTGGAACATGCGCCATAGACACCGAACATCGGTATGTTAAAATTCATAATACCAAACGAAGTAGCAATCAACTGCCCCAAAAGATCCCCCGCAACCAGATAACGAATTTCTTTTGGTTCGAGTCCTGCTTTTCGCAGGGCAATCTGTGTTGCCATCTGCTGCATTTTGCTCTCTGCCTCTTCCCACGTCTGGCCGCCAAACATAGGATCCGTTTCCACATAATCAAAACAGCTTCCATACGTTCCATTTCCCTCCTTTTCACCGGCAACACTTCCTGCTCCGATGATAACAGGAGGATGAGAAAACACAACACTGCGTTTTCCCACCATTTTCTTTTCCTTCATAACCACACTACACTCCATTCTGCAGACGGTCTCTTCTGCCATAAATAACCTTTACGAATAGTATGGTTAGATTTTTATTCTTTATTCCTTGTGACACAAAAAATATCCGCTATCCCAATGCCACATCCAGAATCATCATCAGCGTAAAACCAAATGCCACACCTATGGTACCAATATTGGTATGCTCTCCCGACTGCGATTCCGGTATCAGTTCTTCAACAACCACGTAGATCATCGCACCTGCAGCAAAAGACAAAAAGTAAGGTAAAAACGGGACAATAAACCCAGTCAGAAAAATAGTAAGTAAAGCCCCTATCGGCTCTACCAGTCCGGACATCACCCCCCAGACAAAAGCTTTCTGTTTGGAAACCCCTGAACTGCAAAGAGGCATGGATATGATCGCCCCCTCTGGAAAATTCTGGATCGCAATACCAATGGCCAGTGCAAAGGCCCCCGTAATGGTAATCTCCGTATTCTCCATCAAAGCACCGGCAAAAGTAACGCCAACCGCCATACCTTCCGGTAAGTTATGAAGCGTAACTGCCAGGACAAGCATTGTTGACTTTCCAAGTTTTGTTTTTACACCTTCCGGTTTTTCGCTGTCAATATGTAAATGGGGAATCAAGCTGTCCAAAGCAAGTAAAAACAGCATCCCCATAATAAACCCGATAGTTGCCGGAATCCACGCAATCGTCCCCTGTTTGTCTGCCATATCGATCGCAGGGATCAATAATGACCAGACAGAGGCGGCAATCATCACTCCTGATGCAAAGCCCAAAAGCAGTTTTTCTAATTTTCTGTTCATACTTCCTCTCATCAAGAACACCATTGCCGCCCCCAATGCCGTTCCAAAGAAAGGAATACTAAGTCCTGACCAGATCATACAACTTCCCCCTTTCTTATGTGCCAGCATATATCTTTTCTTCTACTATAACTATATGCTTTTTGTCGCAAAATGTCACTTATTTTTTATCATAAAATGTTATATCAAAATAATCTCCCTATCCAATAGATCACTCCCAGGATCCAGCTACAGAACACGCCATACAAAATAACGGGACCGGCAATCGTAAAGATCTTGCATCCCACGCCGAATACCCATCCTTCTTCTTTAAACTCAATCGCCGGTGCAGCAACTGAGTTAGCAAATCCCGTAATCGGCACAATCGTTCCTGCCCCAGCAAAATTAGCCAGTTTCTGATATAGATTCAAACCGGTAAAAAGAATGCTTAAGAAGATCAGGGATAACGTTGTATACAAAGTTGCCGTATCCTTAACCAGCCCCATTGACAAATACAGATTAGTAAGTGCCTGTCCTAGAACACAGATCAGTCCACCAACCAGATAAGCCTTGCACAAATTAATAAACCAGCTTTTTTTTGGTGTATTTTCTTTTACATATTCATTATACATCTTGTCTTTTTTCTGAGGCTCCCTCTCATGGAGCACCTCTTTGATATCAACCTTTTCTTTGGACATTTTCATACTCCCTTCTATACAAAAAATTGAAATAATGTTCCTGCCAGCTTTCCAGCCGCAAGTGCAGCAACAAGAATAGGAAATCCCTCTTTGATCTGAAGGCGGTTGACAAAGATAGGCAGAAGCCTGAGCATCTCTGCCAGCGCCATTGCCAGACATCCTACATAGATACCTGCCGTCACGCCATAAAGAGCCAGAAAAAAGACTGACGCATGAAATGGCACCATAAAAACAATCCAAATATTTCCCAGTGTGCCTCCCAGAATGATCATGCGTTCATAACAAACAATATGTCGTTCCGTCTTCGTCCTTGCCGCCATCCGGGGAACGATGCCAAGCATCGTGATGAAAGCAAATACACCGGCAGCAACGGCAAACCCACAACATAATCCAAAAAATCCGAGAAAAATCCATTTAATTGCTATCAATCGTATGTCCCTCCCTTGACGCGCGAGCGATAAGCGCTTTGTTGACCTGCTCCTCATACGTATGCATCTCCACCTGAATCGGCGTCGGATCATCCTTAATCTTTTTCCTGCGGAAATGATTGTAAAACACAAGAATTCCCACTGGCAGACCTATTGCATAACATATTTCAATAATTGATCCCCCTGTCTTTTTTGTACCCATAACAAGTTCATACACTTTGTCAAAAACAGAAGATACATTGACGTCTTCATTAAATGTCATGATTGTAAACGCTGCTCCAAATAAAATAATCACGGATACGAGTATTGTTTTCAGATACTCACTCCATCTACTCATTTCTTTCTTATCCGGATGCTCATAATCAATAACAAAATCTCTCTCTCCAAGGTTTTCTATTACCAGATTAGGGTAAACTTTATGAATTCCTTCATAAACCTTAGCAATAGTAAACATGTTTTTCTGCGGAGCATCATTTGGCAGCGTATAAAACGTCTCTTTCTCCAATTTTTGAACAATTGCTTTGTTCGTACAGTATAACGTCGCAATATCTTTAAAAGTAATGCTTTTCTTCGAGACAGGAATATTTTGTTCTATCTTTATATATAGTACTTCTTCCATTCTACGTACTCCTTCACTAACGTTCCCTTGTTTTTGGGAGTCGTTTTACTTTCATTTTGATTGGAACGATAAAGAACAACCGTAGCAACAGCAAGCAAAGCAATAGCAATGGTAACAATACCGATTTTCTTCACATTCAACACTTCCTTTCGATATTACCATTGCCATTTACTAAAAAAATATTCATTGTTTTTGTAAAATACACTTTTTTCGCATGCTGCCTAATACGCGTTTCTCCATGCGGCTAACCTGAACCTGACTTAGTCCTAGTATACCGGCGATCTGCGACTGCGTTTTGTCCTCAAAATAACGAAGACGGATCAACTTCTTCTCCTGCTCATCCAGTTCTGCTAATAACTGCTCCAGCAAAAGCTGGTTCACAACACCTTCTGCCTCATCTTTTTCCGCCGGAATACGATCCATCAGTGGAATTTCACTTCCCTCCTTCTGATAGACGGTTTTGTGTAACGATTCCACCTCGTTTCCTGCTTCTAATGCCAAAACTATGTCCTCACGTTTCATCTCTGTAGCTGCACTGATTTCTTCAAGCGTTGCCTCGCGCCCCAGCTCGGCAAAAAGTTTTTCCGCCGTACGCCGGACACGTATTCCATTTTCCTTTAATGTTCTGCTTACCTTCACCATGCCATCATCCCGCATAAACCGCTTGATCTCGCCACTAATCACCGGGACAGCATACGTTGAAAATTTTACTTCAAAGTTCATATTAAATTTGTCAACGGCTTTGATCAGTCCGATCGCACCGATCTGACTCAGATCCTCCATATCATATCCTCTGCCGGCAAATCGTTTCACAACACTATACACCAATGGCATATTGGCATTTATCACTTGTTCTCTCGCCAATTTATCCCCTGCCCGTGAACGTTTAATTAGTTCTATGGTATCCATTGGCAAACTCTCCTATGATAAAACAAATGCACTATATATTTTCTTTTTCATATAAACCGTAGTTCCTTTTCCAATTTGGGACTCCACCCTCAGTTCATCCATAAACGCCTCCATAAAAGCAAACCCCATGCCCGAACGTTCCATCTCCGGTCTTGTTGTATACAGGGGTTCCATTGCTTTGGCAACATCTGCAATCCCCACTCCCTGATCGGCAATCTCAATCCAGATTGTATTTTCCTCAATGCAGCTATGTAGCATGATTTTGCCCGGTTTTCCATCATAACCATGAATAACCGCATTGGTAACTGCCTCTGACACGGCAGTTTTCACATCCGACAACTCCTCCAGCGTAGGATCCAATCTGGCAAGAAACGCTGCAACTACAGTTCTTGCCAGACTCTCATTTTCCGAACTGCTGTCAAACTCAAATCTAATCTCTGTCTTCGCTATCATACTGTCTCTTTCCTTTCCTGATATTTTGGTATAATCCGGTACAGGCCTGACATCTGAAAAATACGGTCCACATTAGCACCAATCCCGGTTACAAAAGTTTTTCCACCAAGAAAATGCATCTTTCTATAACGTCCCATAACCATACCAATACCCGAACTGTCCATAAATGTAATGCCCGAAAAATCAAACACCAATGTTCTTATACTTCCTTTTTCAATCTGCATGTCCATCATACGGCTGATCTGGGCAGCCATGTGATGATCCAGTTCCTGGCTAATATGCACATTTAGCTGCGAGCCCTTTCGCTCCATTGAAAATTGTTCCATTATTTTCTACTTCCTTCCAACAATTGTTATTCTGTATAAAACAGATTCTCTTCCCATAAGATAAAAAGAAGACTTACAAAATAAATCATCTGTAAGTCTTCTGAATATCGTATTCTGTTTATCCCTCGTTACTCTGCTACCGGAGTAGCTGTAGCTGTTGTCGTATCTTGTCCAAGTGCCTGATTTACCTTTTCCAGGTTCCTCTCCGCCTGCGTAGCAAGCATTGTCGTATCATTTTCCTGTATAGCCTTTCCATACCATTTTTTAGCCTTTTTATTGTCACCTTTCTTTTGATAACAATACGCCATATAATACATAGCACTCTGATTATTCTGATCTAATTTTAATACTTTCTTAAAAGTAGATATGGCACCATTATAGGATTCATTCATCAATGCCCGTCCCTGTGCAACAAGCTGATTGATCTGTACTTCCGTCACAGCACCAATCTTTGTATACAACTCTTGTGCCTCTTCTGTAGCAAAATCTGTTTTCTGACAATCCGACACTTCTACCGCTGCCTGAATTTTATCATTTGCTAAGTACGCATTGATTCCTTTCAGCAGTTTTTCATAACTTTGCGATTTCTTCTGTGATTCAGAATCAGCATCTGCAATCTTTTTTTCTAACGCTTTCTTTTCCTCTTCCAGCACTTCCTTTTCCTTTTTCAGCCCCGAAATCTGGGAAGACTGAACCGCCAGTTGGTTATTGGTATCCGATAACTGACTGCCACTGTTCCCCACTCTTTGAAGCGTAGGACGAATCAGAACAAATGACACGGCAATGCCAACAATAGCACCAATGATCACATAGACCACCGGCAGCAGAGACTTCTTCTCTTCCTTATACGTCCCAACCGGAATCACATTAGCAAGTGAATCTTTCTTGGAACTTTTTTTCGTACCGCTGCCGTCGCGTGATTTCGAAGCACCGCTTCCAATCTTATCTCCAACCTCCTGCATATAGCGGAGTGTCATTGTATTATTAAAGTCAATCCGCCGTGCACGGTTCAGACATTTTGCCGCTTTCTGGTAATCCTGATCATGAATATACAAAAGTGCAAGCAACTGGTGTGCGCGCACAAAATGCTGGTTAAGGCTGACTACCTTCTTAAGCTGAATAACGGCCAGATCGGTATTTCCTGCCTTTGCCGCTGCCAGCGCAGAATTGTATTTTTTTATTGTCTGATTGGCTGCGTCCAAAGCCGTCTGGTTTTTCTGCACATAATTGATATAATAATCTGCTTCGTTATCATCCTGCTGCAGATATTTACTCAATACCCATTCACTTAACGCCGCAACCATCTCACCCATTTCATAATAGATCAGTCCAAGCAGGTTTCTGGCATCCGTATTCTTCTTGTTAAACTGCAGACTTTTCTTTAAAATAACAATAGCTCCCGACAGATCTCTGACCTGTGCCCTCTCCAGGCCCATGTTGTAGTAAGCATTAGAAACTCTTTGTACATAATGTATCACAGATAGGTCCTGTCCACAAAAGTTGCAAAGTGCAGCCGTATCTTTTATCTGGGCATCACATCTTGGGCATCTCATCACCATGTTTCCTCCCCATCCATACTACATTGTACCCTTAGCATCTTGTATCAGCTCTTTGACGATATCCGTCACATCAGCTAAATTATTATTATATACCACATCTTCTACCTGCTCTACATCCATACTAGGCTGAAATTTTTCCAGTTCTTTTTCAAAATTAAGCATGTTTTTCCTCCTATTCGCTGTCTCCGTAATCTCACAAGCGAATGATTCTCTGTTCCTGTATTCATAATACCGAGTTTTCAAGGAAAAAGCAAGTAGGAAATATCGGAATGATTCGACATTTTACCCAATCTGTGTAAGGCGCTCCTGCACCTGTTCCATCATACCTTTGTACTTCTCTAATTTTTCCTTTTCTTCTGCAATTTTCTTCTCCGGTGCCTTATTCACAAAGTTAGGATTGTTCAGCATACCCTCACAGCGCTTAATCTCTCCGTTAAGTCTCTTCTCTTCCTTTTTCAGGCGCTCAATCTCTTTCTCTATGTCAACAAGTTCCGCAAACGGTATATAGATTGTTCCATCAGCAATAACAACTGACACCGCATCATCCGCAATACCCTCTTTTGTTGTCTGAAATGTCACTTCGCTGGCAAGACCAAGTGTAGCAAAGAACACTTTGTTTTCTTCAAAAATGTCAAGTACCTTCTGCTTTTCCGAGACAACGATAACCGATGCTTTTTTGCTAGGCGGAACATTCATCTCACCACGGATGTTCCGGATTCCTTTTACCGCTTCCTTGATCCGTTCTACCTTCGCCTCATCATCAGCAAAATTTCTCTCTTCTGTATAAACAGGCCAGGAACTAACCATAATGGACTGCTCATCATCACCAAGAAGAGTACAATAAATCTCCTCCGTAATAAATGGCATATACGGATGCAGTAATTTCAGTGCATCAATAAGAACTGATTTTAACGTGTAAAGAGCTGCTGCCTTCGTCTTGTCTTCTTCGTTATAAAGACGCGGTTTCACCATTTCAATATACCAGTCACAGAATTCTTCCCAGATAAAATCATATATTTTCTGAACGGCAATTCCCAGATCAAATGTATCCATCAAAGCCGTAACATCCTTTGCCAGATGATTCACTTTGGATAAGATCCATTTATCTGCCTGCGTCAGTTCATCAACCGATACATGGTCGTAATCAAGACCTTCATTCTGTGCGAAATTCATCATGATAAAACGGGACGCATTCCAGACTTTATTGGCAAAGTTGCGGCTTGCTTCAACACGCTCCCAATAGAAACGCATATCATTTCCCGGAGCATTTCCTGTCACTAAAGTAAGTCTCAGCGCATCCGCACCATATTTATCAATAACTTCCAGTGGATCAATACCATTTCCAAGTGACTTACTCATCTTACGTCCTTGCGAGTCGCGAACCAGACCATGGATCAGAACCGTATCAAACGGCACTTCCCCCGTATGCTCTAAGCCGCTGAACATCATACGCATAACCCAGAATGGGATAATGTCATATCCTGTTACAAGTGTGTTCGTTGGATAGAAATACTTCATTTCTTCCGTATCATCCGGCCAGCCAAGTGTTGAAAATGGCCATAGTGCTGAACTAAACCAGGTATCCAGCGTATCCGGATCCTGACGCATTGGCTTGCCACATTTTGGACATCTGCACTGATTTTCTTTTGTTACTACTACTTCTCCACAATCATCACAATAAAATGCCGGAATCTGATGTCCCCACCATAACTGTCTGGAAATACACCAGTCACGGATATTTTCAAGCCAGTGGAAATAAGTCTTGTTAAAATGCTCTGGAACAAATTTTGTTTTTCCTTCCTTAACAGCATCAATTGCCGGACCAGCCAGTGGTTTCATTTTAACAAACCACTGCTTAGATACTCTTGGCTCTACCGTCGTGCCGCAGCGGTAACAGGTACCTACATTATGATCATGATCTTCTACTTTAATAAGAGCACCTTCTGCCTCCAAGTCTTCCACAATTGCCTTACGTGCTTCATAGCGGTCCATGCCGGCATATTTTTCATAATCATCAACAATCCTAGCATCATCTGTCATAACATTAATGATTGGCAGATCATGGCGCAGACCAACCTCAAAATCGTTCGGGTCATGTGCCGGTGTAATCTTAACAACACCTGTCCCAAATTCCATATCTACATAATCATCACCGATCAAAGGAATTTCACGATGAACGATTGGCAGAATCAGCTTCTTGCCAATCAGATCTTTATAACGTTCATCATTTGGATTTACGGCAACAGCCGTATCACCCAATAGTGTTTCCGGCCGGGTTGTAGCCAGATCGATATAACCACTGCCATCCGCAAATGGATAACGCAGATGCCAGAAATGTCCTTTCTGATCTTCATACTCTACCTCGGCATCTGAGATAGAAGTCAGGCAGTGCGGACACCAGTTGATGATGCGTTCACCGCGATAGATCAAGCCTTTATTATAAAGATTGACAAACACTTCTTTAACTGCCTTATTGCACCCCTCATCCATGGTAAATCTCTCCCGGTCCCAGTCACAGGAAGATCCCATTTTCTTCAACTGGGAAACAATTCGTCCACCATAAGTCTTTTTCCAGTCCCATGCACGCTCCAAAAATTTCTCACGGCCAATATCTTCTTTCTTAAGCCCTTCTTTTTTCATTGCCTCAACGATCTTTGCTTCCGTTGCAATTGAAGCGTGATCTGTTCCCGGCATCCACAAAGCTTCATATCCCTGCATTCTCTTAGAACGGATAATAATATCCTGCAACGTATTATCAAGCGCATGTCCCATATGAAGCTGACCTGTGATATTTGGTGGTGGAATAACAATCGTATATGGTTTCTTGTTTGCATTAACTTCTGCATGAAAATATTTTTTATTGATCCATTTGGCATACAACCGGTCCTCAATCTCAGCCGGGTTATATGTTTTTTCCAATTCCTTCCTCATTTTCTTCCTCACTTTCATAAAGTATCGTCAAAAATGGGCGGCTGAAAATAGCGCCCATTTATGAATTGCATGACAAGTTTACTCTGTATAAAATAACTTACGCTTTCATACTATCTACAGCAGCTCTCTCAATAGGAAGTCCTGCTTTATATATCTGAATAAACTCATCAAAACCTTTTACTCCATCAGGATTCGGAGCAAGTTCGCTTCCCTCCTGACCGGCAAATACTTTCGCATTGAGATAATCGCCAAGTGTCTCACCCTGCTTGTTGATCATGTAAGCAGCCAGTACAGCAATGCCCCATGCACCCCCCTCACCGGCAGTCTCCATAACAGATATCGGGGTATTCATCGCATCTGCCAGAATCTGCTGGCCGACACCTTTTGTCTTAAACAGACCACCATGCCCTAACAGTTTATCAACCTTAACCTTTTCTTCCTTAAGAAGCAGATCCATACCAATCTTTAATGCCCCTAATGACGTATACAGATTGACACGCATAAAGTTTGCAAGATTAAATTTACTATTTGGTGTACGGACGAACATCGGGCGTCCTTCTTCCATACCGGTAATATTTTCTCCCGATATATAGTTATAGGCAAGAAGATTACCGCCGTTCACATCACCTTCCATTGCTTTATTGTAAAGAGTTCCAAATAACTTATTCATATCAACATCTATGCCGAAACTCTCAGCAAATTCTTTGAAAATATTTACCCATGCATTAAGATCTGAAGTGCAGTTGTTACAATGAACCATAGCTACCAGATCACCGGACGGTGTCGTTACCAGATCAAGTTCCGGATATACCTTTGACAATTCTTTTTCCAATACAACCATAGAAAATACAGAAGTACCGGCAGATACATTACCTGTGCGGCGTGCAACACTGTTCGTTGCTACCATACCCGTTCCGGCATCACCCTCCGGAGGGCAAAGAGGAACACCTGCTTCCAAAGTACCGGATACATCAAGCAGCTTTGCGCCTTCCTCTGTCAGAACACCGGCATCTTCCCCCGCACACAATACTTCCGGGAAAATATCCAGCAATTTCCAATCAAATTTCCTGTCTGCAATCGCATTATTAAATTTATCTACCATCTGTGCATCAAACTTACCTGTAGAAATATCAATTGGGAACATCCCGGATGCCTCACCAACACCGAGAACTTTTTTACCGGTCAGCTTCCAGTGGATATATCCTGCCAGCGTTGTCTGGAATTTAATGTCCTTTACATGCTCTTCCCCGTTCAAAATAGCCTGATATAAATGTGCGATACTCCAACGCTGTGGAATATTATAGTTGAATAACTGAGTTAATTTCTCAGACGCTTCCTCTGTAATCGCATTACGCCAGGTACGGAAGGGAACAAGGATCTCATCATCTGCTCCAAAAGCCATATATCCATGCATCATCGCACTGAATCCGATAGCTGCAAGTTTTGTCACCTTAACATCGTACTTTTCCTTGACATCCTTCAACATATCCTGATAACAGTCCTGCAGACCGTCCCAGATCATATCAATGCTGTATGTCCAGATTCCATCAACAAGCTGGTTCTCCCATTCATGACTTCCTGATGCGATCGGTGTATGCTTATCGTCGATCAGAACGGCCTTAATTCGTGTAGAACCAAACTCAATCCCCAATACTGCTTTTCCACTTTCAATAATACTCTTTGCGCTCATTTTTTACTACCTCCATTATTTATCTCAACATTATTTGTTTTATTATTTATTGATTCATCTGTGCAAAACGCCATGAATCCTCACACATTCTCTTCAGATCATACTTTGCTTCCCATCCAAGTTCTTCCTTCGCTTTCTTCGGATCTGCATAACAGGTAGCAATATCTCCGGCACGGCGGGGTTTAATGGAATACGGAATCTTCACTCCATTTGCCTGTTCAAATGCCTTCACAATATCCAGAACACTATATCCGTTACCGGTTCCCAGATTGTAAATGTTTACTCCGTTGGTTGATGTCACCTTTTCAACGGCATTCACATGTCCCTTTGCCAGATCAACCACATGGATATAATCGCGGACACCCGTTCCATCCGGCGTATCATAATCATTGCCAAACACGCCCAGCTCCGGAAGTTTTCCGACAGCAACCTGCATAATATATGGCATAAGGTTATTCGGTATACCATTCGGACTTTCTCCCAGCAGGCCACTTTCATGTGCCCCGATCGGATTAAAGTAACGAAGCAGAACAACACTCCACTGCTCATCCGGTACACACAGATCGGAAAGAATTCCCTCGAGCATCAGCTTTGTGCTTCCATACGGATTTGTTGTACTCAGCGGAAAGTCCTCCGTGATCGGCACTGTTTTTGGTGAACCATACACCGTTGCAGACGAACTGAAAATAATTTTCTTACAATTATATTCATTCATCAATTCACAGAGATTCAACGTACCGGTAATATTATTCTGATAATATAATAATGGCTTGGCTACCGACTCACCCACTGCTTTCAACCCGGCAAAGTGAATGACAGCATCAAATGTATTTTCTTCAAATACCGGACGCATGCTTTCTTTATCCAGCATATCCGCCTTATAAAACCGAATTTTCTTTCCTGTAATTTTTTCAATCTTGTCCACAACATCAATTTTAGAATTGTATAAATTGTCAAATACTACAACTTCGTATCCTTTCTTCAACAACTCTACACATGTATGAGAACCTATATACCCGGTTCCTCCGGTAACTAATATTTTCATATTCTACCCTCCATTGTATCAGCACTTTGCGTCATATTCTTTTCTATTGTACCACAGGTCCACCACCAATTTCAACCACATAGAAATCAGCAGTAAGTCCCGTTTTAGCTGTATATGCCTTTCCCGTCCTTTGAATAAAGGATTCGATATAATCATTTCTCACAATGCTGACTGTAGAACCGCCAAAACCGCCACCGGTCATGCGCGAACCAATGACTCCCTCCTGCTGCCAGGCAGCCTCTGCCAGCGCATCCATCACATCCCCGGTCACCTCATAATCTTCTGACATAGAATGATGCGATTCATTCATCAGTTTTCCAAATGTTTCAATGTCATTTTGAGCAAGTACCTCTACCGCTTTCTTTACCCGTGCGTTTTCATACACTGCATGGCGTACCCGTTTTCTTCTGATTTCATCCTTGATCATAACCTGATACTTTTCAAAAGTATCTTCATCCAGATCACACAGATGCTCAATACCGATTGCCTGCTGCAGTTCCTGTAATGCCGTCTCACACTCCCGGCGCCGTTCATTGTATTTCGACTCATTCAGACTATGCTTCTTATTGCTATTAGCAATCACAATCTTCGCATCCGGGAGCCGGATCGGAATGTATTTATATTGAAGCCCGGATGTATCCAGATAGATGGCATGGTCCCGCTTTCCTGCTGCCACAGCAAACTGATCCATAATGCCGCAATTCACACCACAAAATTCATTCTCTGCTCTTTGTCCGAGAAGAGCCATCTGCTCACAGGAAACAGAAAATCCAAACAGATCACACAGAATAAAACCAGTCAGCACTTCCAGCGAAGCTGATGAGGATAAACCTGCGCCCCCCGGCAGATCACCATAGATGACCAGATCCATTCCGCAGGGAGGAACCATACTGTTCTCTTGAAAAGCCCAAAGCACACCCATAGGATAATTGGTCCACCGTCCCTCAGCATTCGCTTCATACTCTCCTATCTTCGACTCGATGACACCTTCCTCCGGAAAATTCATCGAATAGAAACGCAGCCTGTCATCATTTCTTTTTCTTACCGCTGCATAGGTTCCCAATGTCAGCGCACAGGGAAGCACACGCCCACCACTGTAATCAATATGTTCTCCGATCAGATTCACCCGTCCGGGAGCAAAATAAACTCTGACATCTGAATTTTCTCCATATATTTCCGTAAAATTATGTAACATCTTTTCTTTCATATAAACCTCTTTTCCCTGTCCATATTATATAGCATGGTTATATACTTTGTATTATACCTTATCTCCCCCCGGTAAGGTCAATATTTTTTTATATTTTTTTAAAGGATTTATATTGTTATTGCTTTCCCGGTATGATAGTATTATAGACAAGCGCAATTGTATTTTCAAACAGATCAATTGAGCGGGTTTACATAATCAGAAAGCGAAGAAACGCTTATTTTAAGGAGGTAAAAATGAAACGATTCAAAAGAGGATTGGCCACATTGATGCCAATCGCGTTAGCTCTATCTCTGCTTCCGGTAGATGTAGAAGCTGCAAAAAAACCAGCTTTAAGCAAAACAAAGCTTACCGTAAAAGTTGGGCAAAGTAAAAAAATTACAGTAAAAAATGCCAAGAAAAAAGCAAAAGTCACTTGGAAAACAAGCAAAAAAAGCGTTGTAAAGATTGCAAAGAAAAAGACAAAAGGCAGTGCTTATGCCACAGTCAAAGGTGTAAAAAAAGGAAAAGCAGTCATTACTGCTTCCTATAAGGCAGGAAAAACTTCCAAAAAGTTAAAGTGTACAGTGAAAGTAAAAGCTGCCTCAGCTAATACACAGTCTTCAGCAACACCGGCAGCAAACGCGGCAGCATCTCCATCAGCAGCCGCAACCGCTTCGGCAACTGCTACAACAATACCGGCTACGGCATCGGCAAGCGCTTCCGTTAGTACCGCACCTACGGTTTCTCCTACCGCTTCTTCCGTACCTATGGCTTCTCCTACGGTTCAGCCGACTCCGACACCACGGCCGGCCGTGGCACTCGATCTGTCCGGTTCCGTTGCCTTAAATGGAGAAGTAACCGTCAAAGAGGATGGTTCGATTTCTGCAGGTACTTGTGATGGCGTTGTTATCCCACTGGACAAAGAATATGATATGGGATCAAAGCTTGAAATAACGGTCTATGGTGAAGCCTCACAGGGAATCCGCGGCTGGCTCGAACAGGGCGTTGGCGACAATGGAAGAGTCTCTGAGGTCTTTAACCCTGTTGAATTTGGCACTGCCTTTACTCTGGAAGCGACCGGTGATGGGGCAAAATATCTTGAGATCAAAAAACCATCCTACAATTCGCCATCCTTTGATTCAATTAAAATTACAAAAGTGACCGTAAGAGATGCCAGCGAGCTGATTGACAAAAAAGGCTGGGTTACTACGTGGGGAACTGCAGAGGAAAAAGATGACATTACAGCTAATGCCATGCCGAAAATGAAACTGGCAGGTACAACAGTCCGCCAGATCATCCGTGTTACAACAAGCGGTGAAAAGATGCGTTTCCGTTTATCAAACCAGTACGGTAAATCAGATGTTAAAATCCGTTCCATGCATATTGCAAAACAGGAAACAGCAACCAAACCAGGTATCCTTTTAGATACGGATACGATCATGACTGTCGATGGCAAAGAAGACTTTGTGATCCCGGCAGGAAAAGTAATACTTACTGACCCGGTACAATTCAACATTAAAGCATTAGACAATGTGGCTGTCTCCATGTATTTTGAATCCGCACCGGGAAATAACATTACCGGACACCGTGGTGCAAGAGCTACTACGTATCAGGTAAGTGGCAATCAGGTTTCTGCGGAGACGTTCAAGTCCCCTCGTACTACGACAAGCTGGTTCTTCCTCGCAGACGCTTCTCTGTGGACTCCACAGGGTGGTAAAGCAGTTGTCTGCTTCGGCGACTCAATCACAGACGGATATGGTACAGATGCCAGCTACCTTGGAAAGAAACCGGATAGTTATACAAGATGGGGTGATTATTTTGCTCAGAGACTCCAGGCTAATGAAAAAACAAAAAATGTTTCCGTTATAAATGAGGGTATCGGCAGTAACTCAATCCTTGGTTCTTATCCGACAGATGCAGGAAAGGATCGTTTTGCCAGAGATCTATTACAACATGATAATGTTGCCTACTGTATTATTCTCTTTGGTGTAAATGATCTGGATAAACTTCAAGACACAAGCAAATACAACCAGATGCTTCCGGAGTATCAGAAAATGGTCAAATTGTGCCACGATAACAACATCAAAGTGTATGGCGCTCCGATTCTTCCATTTGGAACAAGCAGTTATTATAGTGAAAAATCCGAAGAGGTCCGCCAGATGATCAATAGCTGGATGCGCTCTGCTGATTCCCAGATGGATGGCATTATTGATTTTGAAAGTGCTGTTGCTGATCCGGCAAACCCTAAGAATGTATTGGAAAAATATACACATCAGGATGGCTTACATCCGTATGATGGGTACGAGGCCATGGCAAATGCCATTGACTTAACATTATTTGAATAGACTATCACACAAAAAAGTGTAAAAAAAAGAAGCTCTGATGTCATTGATTGATGACGAATCGGGCTTCTTTTTTTACATTATTCTTCTACCGCTTTATCTACTTCGACGATTGCCGATTTCTGCATCGGAATACGGCAGTTTTTATTGCTTCCAAATTCAACAATAACAACATCCTCTGTCATATCAATGACAACACCATAGAAACCACTTGTAGTCAAAATGCTGTCCCCGACAGCAACGGCATTCACAAGTGCCTGATGTTCCTTTTCCTTCTTCTTCTGCGGACGGATTGCAATAAAATAAAACGCAGCAATGATAACAACATAAAGTAAAATTACTCCAATTCCTTGCATGATCTAAAAAACCTCCTAGTTATGTTTTTCGCCGGATTGCATCTTTTCCAGCTTCATTTTTTTATATTCAGAGAAATTACCTGTCTCGATAGCTTCCCGAATTTCTTCCATCATTGTATTATAAAAATACAAATTATGCAAGACTAATAGACGAAGTGCCAGCATTTCTTTTGCTTTCAGCAAATGACGGATATACGCTCTGCTGTAATTTTTACATGCCGGACACTGGCATCCTTCCTCGATTGGACGAGCGTCCAATTCATATTTTGCATTCATCAGATTCATCTTGCCATAATTCGTGTAAGCATGTCCATGACGCCCGTTACGCGCAGGATAAACGCAGTCAAAGAAGTCAACTCCCCGTTCCACACTTTCCAGAATATTCTGCGGCGTTCCTACCCCCATCAGATATACCGGCTTGTTCTCCGGCAATTCCGGAACCGTAACATCTAAAATGCGGTACATTTCCTCATGACTTTCGCCAACAGCCAATCCCCCTAATGCATACCCATCCAGATCCAGTTCACGAATCTGTCTGGCATGCTCAATACGGATATCCTCAAAGGTACCACCCTGATTGATTCCAAAAAGCATCTGTTCCTGATTGATCGTATCCGGCAGAGAATTCAGCCGTGCCATCTCATCTTTACAACGCCGAAGCCATCTTGTCGTACGATCAACCGAGTTCTGCATGTACTCGCGGGTCGCCGGATGCGGCGGACATTCATCAAACGCCATGGCAATTGTAGAACCAAGATTTGACTGAATCTGCATACTCTGTTCCGGTCCCATAAAGATCTTTCGCCCATCAATATGCGAATTAAAATACACACCTTCTTCTTTAATTTTCCGTAGTCCCGCCAGTGAAAACACCTGAAACCCACCGGAATCTGTAAGTATCGGACGGTCCCAGTTCATAAACTTATGCAAACCGCCTAACTTCCGTATCACGGTGTCACCCGGACGCACGTGCAGATGATATGTGTTCGATAGCTCAACCTGAGTTTTTATCTCTTTGAGATCTATGGTAGAAACGGCACCTTTGATTGCTGCAACTGTCCCGACATTCATAAAAACCGGAGTCTCAATCACGCCGTGCGGTGTCGTCAGACGTCCCCGCTTTGCCCTGCCATCCTTTACTAATACTTCATATTTTTTCATATTTATTTCGTCACTCCAAAACCTAATATCGTAAATTTCTTGTTTTCTGAACCCTTTGCCATGCGGAATACGACTTCATGCTCCGCACTCTGTTCTTCATCAATAAGAATCTGCGGATTACAGTGAGCCCATCCGTTTTCTAACGGATCAATCGTCTTAACCAGTTTACCATCGACATAAATATCTGCCGTGCCAAAATCTGATGAACCAGAATCCTTCACTACCGCTACCAGATTTTTACAAGTCAGATTCATCTTAAATTCTGCCCCATCTGCTGAACCATCATTCATCCAGTTATCATCAAATACAGGTGTAACCTGCAAATCCATGTCTCTTTCCACATACTGGATATCTCTATCCACTGCATCATAACCAACCTGATGGATAGTCGCAAATCGATCGGCATCCGAGCGGTCAAAACGCTGCAGATCTTTAAACTGAGTTCCATAAACTGGTTCCTTATCAAGCGAAATATCATTTTCTGCCATCTCTTCCTGGTCTGTCACAGCAAAAAGATGTGCTATACAGTCCGCCATAATGCGGTGTCCATCATTCGTTGGATGATAGATATCATAGAAAAACTGTCTCTTTGTAATTACTTTATTATCTTCAAACTGTGGCACAACGGCATCCTTTACGCTTACCATCGGTAATTCATAGCGTTCTCCGATTGGCTGAAGCCGGTCCTGTAGATTCCAGTCATTCATAAATACTGCGAAATTCAGTAATACCGCAGGTTTATTTTCTGCCTGCAATACTTTCAGGACAAGGCTCTCAAAACTTATGCCCTTGGTTTCATCCCCTTCATCATTTACAGCGAACTCGATAACAACCAGATCTGGCTGTATCTTCCCATCCTGTGTAACATCACGATCATAACGCACCATACCAAGTTCGGATGGCGTACCACCTACACCAGCCTTAATATACTGAACATTTCTCCCCTCATTAGGTGAAAAAAGTTTGCAGAAGGCTTCATAAGACCGATAAGCATAACACTTCGTATTGATTGGTTTGCCTCCTGCGCCCTGCGTGATCGATCCCCCAATGTATGCGATAACAACTTCCTCACCCCGTTTACATCTTTCTATCACTTTCTTCAGACGATAATTATTACCTGTTGATACAAGGGAATGAGCAATCATCTCCCGGTAATCTTCTGAATCAAAACGAACAGGCGGATCAACTTCAATCTCAGGCACTTCGTAACCATCGTTCAGATAAAACTTAATCGTCAAAAACATATTTTTGTTTTCATCCGGGAAAACAAAGTTAAACGACCCAAAACAATCATCCTCTTCATTAACCGGATAGGCATCCAAAGGAAATACCATCTCCTCCCCCGCACATGGGAGTGTCATCTCCATAACAGTCCCCGTCGTATATTTATTTGTCTTTCCATAGCATTGGAACTGAAACTCTACTTCTTTCTGGCGGTCTGCCGGATCCTCTGCCTTGATACTGACACCCACACTATGAACCAACTTACGAAAAGTCTCCATCTTAGGGAGCATTTTTAATATTTCTTCATCTATATCACCGGAAGTAAATCTTACCTGGTCTTCCATTCTTCCTTCCAGATAAATGCAATCACGAATAACCCCTTGTGCATCCTTATTTCCGGAAATCATTTTATCCAAAACAATATACAGACACGGTCTTTTCTCAACCGGGTCCTTTGGTGCTGCTGGTCCTCTCATCTTTACGCACTCCTTCTTCTCATTTCAATTTTAACAAAGGGCAAAAAAGTGGTTCCTCCTTGCCGATAAACGTTATTATAACGCAAAACCGTTCAAAGTGGAACCCCTTATCAGCTAATCTTATTCATTTTAAACGATATGGAATACTTTGTATTTGTTTTACTTTCCATATCATAACAGTTAACTCTTCGATTGATTCCCTGATATGCAATATTGATTCCTGCAAAAATAAAGCTTATCGAGATAATCCTCATCGCTCCGATGAAATATTCTCCTGACTGTCCCGCATTAAACAACGTTGCAAATGCTCTTGGAAAAACTTCTGTGATAATACTACCCATTATTGCTTTTTTCCATCCATCCTCTGATAAGCTGCACATTTCCCACTACCCGGGTATGTTCACGACTCTCACCCGTTAGAGCGCAAACAAAAAGGACTACACATCACGATGTAGTCCGTCATTTTCTTAACAGGGGCACTAGGAATCGAACCCAGCTCTGGAGTTTTGGAGACTCTTATTCTACCGATGAACTATGCCCCTTTTTCAATTAGGTGTGTTTCACACTCACTTGTCTATCATACCCTTTTTTTTTCTTATTGTCAAGAGTTTTTTCCTCGTTTAACAATATGATCTGACCTCAATATCATGACATCCTATTGCCCCCAGTCCCCATAACTTGATAAAAAATAGTGACAAATTCCCTGTTTTGACATAAGATAGTAGCAATACAACAAATAGGGGGATTTCTCAGAATGAATCAAAGCATACAAATTAGAAAAATGAAAAAAAAAGATTTGCCGCAAATACAAAGACTTTATCAGGACCTAATCCCGGATGGTGTATGCATCAATACACTGGAACGTCATTTTGATGCTATAGCAGAACTTCCACAATATTTTCTTGCCGTGGCTGCAAGGGATGAGAAGGTACTTGGCAGCACGATGGGGATTGTCTGTATTGCGCTGGACGCCCCCTTTCTTGTAGTGGAAAATGTGATTGTAGACAGCAATTGCCGGGGTCAGGGCATCGGCAGACAAATTTTTAGCGCACTCGATTGTTATGCCATTGAACACAAGTGTGAATATGCACTCCTCGTTTCCTCCGGCTTTCGCAAACAGGCTCACCAATTCTATGAAGCTATGGGCTATACGGATGATGTTAGAGGATTCCGAAAATATTATTAAGAAAAATACTAACCTTAGACAACGGTATCTCTTTCCCCTCAAATCAATAATATGCTTCCCCGGAACAGCGGCTGCCATCCCGGGGAAGATAATAGGGGAGGATACGCATCCAGCCGGTAAATGGCTGAATGCAGCAGATCGCAAGTAGAGGGGGATCGACTTCGATCTGCCGGTACTATTATTCTTGCCCTTTTCTAACAGAATATACATTTATTTTGATTTTTTTATTGAAATGTGATATAGTCGTAAGGTAAGTTATGGGGTGCAGCATACACCCCTGGATAATATACAGGAGGAATGACGTATGGCTTTATTACAGGAATGGCGGGATTATGCCTACAGCGAAGAAATTCAGAACTCAAAAGAAGGACAGCAGCTTTGGCAAAACTATTTTGAATTAGAAAAGGGAATATATGAACAGCTCTTAGCTGATCCGACACAGATTGTTGAGGGTACAGTACAAGAATTAGCAGATAAATATGATGTACCGCTTTCTATGATGGTTGGTTTCTTAGATGGTATCAATGACAGTTTAAAAGAAGCAAATCCAATTGAAGAAATGGAAGCAGATACAAAAGTTAAAATTGAAATCGAACCCGAAAAATTATACTACAACATGGTAGAATGTAAGGCGGATTGGTTATATACTCTTCCTCAATGGAACGACATTCTCAGTGAAGAACGTCGCAAGGAATTGTATAAGGAACAGAAAAATTCGGGAACCATTCACAATGAGAACCGCAAAGTAGGACGTAATGATCCATGTCCTTGTGGCAGTGGCAAGAAATACAAACAATGCTGCGGCCGATAATCTTTTCTCTGGTCCAATAAAAAAAAGGGATGTGCAGGAGAAGTGATTTTCACAACTCCAGGATATCCCTTTGTTTCTCTTCCATAACTATTTTCTGTAATATGCTTCCAGTTGTGGACGGCAGCGCAGAAAAATTTCTGCCAGCGCAGCATCAAAATGACTTCCTGCATCATGTTCAATAATGGAAAACGCCTTATCAAAGGAAAATGCCTCTTTATAGCACCTCTTTGATACTAAGGCATCAAATACATCTGCCAGAGCCATGATACGTGCTTCGATAGGAATCTCTTCTTCCCTTAACCCCTCCGGGTATCCGCTGCCATTTACCTTTTCATGATGGTAATGTGCCACGTTAACAGCGACTTTCATCGGACAAAATTTGCCAGACAAACAAAATAAAGGCTAAGATAAAACACACCAAATAAAAATATGTCATAATCAGACTCCCTTACTCGTAAATTGCTTTTGCAATCTCTACCTTGTTCATCGAATACAGATGTATACCATCCACACCATGCGCCAACAGATTTTCCATCTGCTTTTTGGTATATTCCAATCCGGCTTTCTTCAGATCTTCCGGCTCGTCCTGATAACACTCAATCACCCGTGCCAGCCCCTTAGGCAATTTTGTACCAGACATCGAAACAATATTCTTTACTTGTCCTGCTGAGGTGATCGGCATAAGCCCCGGCAGTACCGGAACTTCAATCCCCGCCTTGCGTACTTCATCAAGGAAGTGAAAAAAAATCTCATTATCATAAAAAAGCTGTGTAATAAGAAAATCTACTCCCTGTGATACTTTTATCTTAAGATTAGCTATGTCCTCCTGCAGGCTGGATGCTTCCTGATGCACTTCCGGATAGCAGGCACCTGCCACACTAAAATCATATGTTTCTTTTACATCCTTTGTCAGATCTGATGCATGTTGATAATAGCGGCTGGCAAATTGCTCATCACTCATCCACAATGGCTGATCTCCTCTCAATGCAAGAAGATTATGTATGCCATTTCGATAAAGATTTGTCAGAAAATTCGTCAGAAACAGCTTATCCGGAATCGCAGCACAGGTCAGATGTGTAAGTGCTTCAATGCCGCACTGATTCTGTATATAAGAAGCTATCGCAAATGTATTTTCCGCTGTATTCCCCCCCGCTCCATATGTAACAGAGATAAAGCTCGGATGAAGTGTCTTAAATTCATCCAGCGCATTATATATCACAGAAACATCCGCATCTTTCTTCGGTGGAAACACCTCAAGCGAATAGGTTGGTCTGTTTTTATGAAATAAATCTTTTATCATGATATCCTCCATTCTTCTTCCAATCGTCAATAAATCTACTATAACATAAAAAAGGGCGCATGAAAAGCGCCCTAAGTCAAAAATTCCTCTATAGACCATACCAATAATTTATTACCTGATATAAAAATTTTCTATACCAAAAATTATCTCTGATTATGCCAATGCCGCAGTAATTATTGCCATGGAATATACCTCAGAAGCATTACATCCACGGGACAGGTCATTAATCGGTGCATTTAATCCAAGCATTACCGGACCATAGGCATCAAAATTTCCCATACGTTGTGCAATCTTGTAACCAATATTTCCGGAATTGATGTCTGGGAAGATAAATGTATTTGCACAACCAGCCACCTCATTACCAGGACATTTTGTACGTGCCACACGTGGCGATACCGCAGCATCAAACTGAATCTCCCCTGCAATAGGAAGTTCCGGTGCTAATTTCTTTGCTTTCTCTGCCGCATTACGCATTTTGTCAACATCCTCACCAGAACCGGAACCAAAAGTTGAATAACTGAGGAATGCTACTTTAGGATCAATGCCGAACGTCTTTGCACACTCTGCACAATCCAAGGCAATCTCTACCAGTTCATCCTCGGTTGGTTTTATATTGATTGCACAATCTCCCATAGCCAATACAGTATTACCACCTGTAGCAGACTCTCTTACCAGAATAAAGCAGGATGCTACTATATTTTTCCCTGGTTTTGTCTTAATGATCTGTAATGCCGGTCTGACTGTATCAGCAGTAGAGTATGTCGCCCCTCCGAGAAGTGCATCTGCCTTTCCCATTTTTACCAGCATCGTTCCAAAGTAGTTTGCCTGAAGGCAGGTTTCCTTTGCCTTCTCTAACGTCATCCCTTTTTTCTTGCGAAGTTCATAAAGGCACTCTGCCATCTCATCAATCTCTTCATATTCATTAGGATCAATGATCTCTGCTCCACGAATGTTAAAAGCACTTTCTTCTGCCGCTTTTGCAATCTCATCTTTATTTCCAACCAGAATTGGTGACAAAAAAGTACCTGCCAGCAAACGGGATGATGCTTCCAGAATACGTGGGTCACTTCCTTCTGTAAATACAATCTTTCTTGGGTTCTTCTTTAAAATGTTGATCAATTCGCCAAACATATTTCTTTTGTCCTCCTATTTTTTTGTCTGGCATGATTTATCCATCATGCTATATCTAATCATACTATCTTTTTTTTAAAAAACAAGACTTTTTTATAAATTTTTCAAGCCATTTTTCTTACTCTAAACGATAGCCCACATTCCGTACAGTCTTAATCCTGGTTCCCTCTTCTCCCAGTTTTTTGCGCAATGTTTTTATATGCATATCAAGCGTACGAGACTCACCTTCGTAATTTGTTCCCCACACACGATCCATCAAAACTTCTCTGGTAAGTACATTTCCCGCATTCTTCATAAACACCCGAAGCAGTTCAAATTCCTTATATGTAAGTTCAACGGTTTGTTCCACAACATATACCCTGTGCTTTTCCACATTCATCCGTATATTACCACGTATGATTTCCGTATCCTGACCATTTATTTCACTGCGGCGCAAAACAGCTTTCACACGCGAGATCAGTTCAAGCACCCCAAACGGTTTAGCAATATAATCATCTGCGCCTGCATCCAGTCCTTTTACCTTGTCCATTTCCGTTCCTTTGGCAGTAACAAGTATTACCGGAACTTTGCGTAGTTCGGGATGATTACGGATTTTTTGTAAAATATGGATTCCATCTTCATCCGGCAGCATGATATCCAGAACAACCAGTTGCGGAATATTTTTATCACATATTTTCCAAAACTCTTTTCCTGTCTCAGCCTCCGTAACAGAATAGCCACAGTTTTTCATAGCAAAAACCTCTATCTCACGAATGTTGGAATCATCCTCTACAACACATATCATTCATCAGCACCTCCATCGTCTGACTCTGTTCCCCCCATTAAACTAATTGCAATATTTTCACAGTGATCTGCCACCCGTTCAAAATTAATGGCAAGCTCGTTCATAAAAATACCTATCTCCGGGGAAAGTTTTTCTTTCTTAACACGTTTTAATGTTTGCTTCTTTGTTCTTTTGTTAATCCTGTCAATCGTATTCTCCTTCTGTTCAATCTCATGAGCCTGTTGTCCATCTTCTTTCACAAATGCCTCAACTGTCATATTAACGATTGCACGAACTTCTTCTCTGTAATTTTCTAATTCTGTCATCATTTTCTTTGGCCAGACAACTTTACTCTTAGTCATTTTCAGTGCTTCATCTACTATGTTGCAAGCGTGGTCACTGATTCTTTCCAGGTCACGGACACAATAAAGAAGCATATTCAATTGATCACTATTTTGTGGAAGCAGACTATGATTGGATATCTTATGAAGATAATCCGTTAATTCTTCCTCATAACGGTCAATCTTTTCTTCCTTCTGTTCGATCATTTTCTTCTTTCCCTGCTTAGCAGAAAATATACCATCTAACGATTCGGAAATATTCTGCCGTACCAGTTCAGCCATCTCATCGGCAGAATGTTTACACTGCTCCAATGCTAAGGCAGGCGTTTCCAGAAAACGGATATCCAGTCTAGCAAATTCGCTCACACTTTCTTCCTCATCTTCCCGCACGGTCAACAGCGCCAGTTTTTCCAAATAACGTGCAAAAGGAAGTAACAAAATAGTCGCACCAATGTTAAACAAGCTATGAATGGCCGCTATTCCTGCCACATTGACCGCATGGCTCATAAAGTTAAAGTGCACAATCAGATTGAGGCCATAAAATCCTAGCATAAATACCGTCGTGCCGATCAGATTAAAATATAGGTGAACCAGTGCCGCTCTCTTGGCATTTTTCCCTGCTCCTACAGAAGAAAGCAACGCCGTCACACATGTTCCAATATTCTGACCCATGATAATTGGAATCGCTGCGGAATACAACACAGTGCCTGTTGCGCATAAAGCCTGCAGGATTCCTACTGATGCGGATGAACTCTGTATGACTGCTGTCAGCAAAGCACCCGCCAGCATCCCCAAAAGAGGATTTGAAAACATGGTTAAAAGGTTCGTAAATTGTGGCACTTCAGCCAATGGTTCTACTGCTCCGCTCATTGTCTCCATCCCGAACATCAGAATAGAAAAACCGATCAGTATAGACCCGATATCCTTCCTCTTCTCCTGTCTGGCAGTCATGATCAATACAATGCCAGCCAGTGCCAGAACCGGAGTAAAGGATGCCGGCTTCAATAGACGGATAAAAAAGTTACTGCTTTCAATTCCGGTCAGACTAAGAAGCCAGGATGTTACGGTTGTTCCAATATTGGCTCCCATAATGATGCCAACAGCCTGACCCAGCTTCATAATGCCGGAGTTAACAAAGCCTACCACTGTTACCGTAGTTGCAGAGGACGACTGAATAACCGCCGTCACTCCGGCTCCAAGCAGTACCGCCTTAAAACGATTGTCAGTAAGGCGCTCCAGCACCTGCTCCAGCCGTCCCCCGGACACCTTTGTCAATCCGTCCCCCATAACATTCATTCCAAAGAGAAAAAAAGCTAATCCTCCAATTAACGTTAATGTCTGAAAAAAAATTTCCTGAAAGTTCATACTAATCTCCATTCTTCCTAAAGCATTTCCAATTGTTTTCTATTTTACTTTAACAAGCGAATGTAAAATTCAAACCATCAGTATGTAAAATTCATGTAAAAAATGAAATCAGTATAACTTTTATTCTGCCCGTAATCGGGATCAGCTATTCACTTCATATAAATGACGATATACGCCATCTGCTGCCATCAGTTCTTCATGTGTCCCGCTTTCTGCAATTCCATCCTCTGTCAGAACAAGAATCTTCTCAGCATTGCGGATTGTTGATAACCGATGTGCGATAACAAATGTTGTTCTATTCTTTGCCAGTTTCTCCAACGATTCCTGCACCACCCTTTCACTTTCATTGTCCAGTGCGGAAGTTGCTTCATCAAAAATCAGAATAGGTGGATTTTTCAAAAATACCCTGGCAATTGACAGTCTCTGCTTCTGCCCGCCCGATAGCTTGATGCCACGCTGCCCAATATCCGTCTCATAGCCATTGGGCAGATCCATGATAAAATCATGTGCATTTGCGTTTCTGGCGGCCTCTATGATCTCCTCCCTTGTTGCATCCGGTTTGCCATATCGAATATTATCATAAATTGTACCTACAAAAAGATAAACATCCTGCTGGACAATACCGATATGATCCCGCAAACTCTTAAGTTTGATATCCCGGATGTCCTTTCCGTCAATACGGATGCTCCCCTCAGACACTTCATAAAAGCGTGGAATGAGACTACACAACGTACTCTTTCCCGCACCGGAGCTTCCAACCAGAGCCATATAAGAACCTGCCTTTACCGACAGATTCACATGATTCAACACAAGTTCTGCATTATCCTGATAATGAAAAGCTACATTTTCAAATTCAATATTCCCCTTCACATCATGGATTTCTTCTGCCCCCGGACGATCCTTAATATCCGGCTGGATATTTAAAATCTCCATAAAACGTTCAAATCCGGTATAGCCATTCTGGAACTGCTCCGTAAAGTCGATCAACGTCTTAACCGGCTCGGTAAAAATATTGATATAAAGGAGAAATGTTACCAGGTCGGTTACTGTCACCATTCCCTTTGTAATAAGCACTGCTCCGGTAACCAATACGACGATCTGTATCAGCATGGTAAAAGCTCCCAGCCCCGCATGATAGCCTCCCATATACAGATAGCTATCTTTCTTGGCAAGGAGGAACCCATCATTTCCTTTGCGGAACTTGCGCTTCTCAATATTTTCATTAGCAAATGATTTTACTACACGGATACCCGACAAGTTATCTTCAATCTGAGCATTTATCTCCGCAATCTGTTCACGATTTCTGCGAAATGCCCTCTTCATCTTTTTATTAAAGAAATAAGCATAGACAAACATGACCGGTATCAGCGCAAATGCCGCCAAAGTCAGCCATGGACTGATCATCATCAAAATAACAAATGCCCCTGCTATCTTAATGATAGATATAACCAGGTTCTCTGGTCCGTGGTGTAACAGTTCCGTAATATCAAACAAATCGGAGGTAATGCGTGACATCAGTTGTCCTACTTTCTGATCATCGTAAAAAGAAAAGGACAGTTTCTGATAGTGAGCAAATATCTCAGCCCGCATATCATATTCCATGCGGGCTCCCATCACATGACCATAGTTCGAAATAAAAAATTTACAATAACACTCGACAGCAACCAGAAGCACCATAATGAGGCCCAAAACTGCGATCGTATGCAGTGCTTGATCCATCGGGCGGTAAATAACATCCTGCGTTATATAACGCACCAAAATCGGTATAACCAGTACAGCGCCTGCTTCTACCAGTGCAAAAAGCATATCCGCAAAAAACACTTTACGGTATGGCTTATAATAGCTGATCATTTTCTTCAGATTATCCACGGTATGCCTCCGCCAATTTCTTAAATGCCGGCAGGGAACGTTCAATCAGTTCTGTGCTGACACAATATGAGATCCGGACAAAGCCCGGTGTACCGAAACTATCTGAGGCTACTAACAACAATTCATATTCTTTTGCTTTTTCGGCAAAGGCAACCGCATCTTCCTCTAATGCCTCGACAAAAAGATAAAACGCACCATCTGGTTTGATACAGCGATATCCATATTCTGTCAATGCCTCATATAACAGATCACGATTCTTTTTATAAACCGATATATCGGATGTCTGACCGATGCAGCGGGTGATAACTTTCTGGAACATACTCGGCGCACACACATAACCTAGCGCACGTCCGGCACCACATACCGCAGCAAAGATCATGTTCCAGTCTTTTGCTCTGTCTGATACGGCTACATATCCAATACGCTCTCCCGGCAGGGATAACGACTTACTATAAGAATAACATACCAGTGTATTATCATAATAATTCATCAGATACGGAACCTTCACATCACCATATACAAGTTCCCGGTATGGTTCATCTGCTATCAGGAAGATTTCCTTATCATACTGCTTCTGTTTTTCTTCCAAAATAACACACATCTTCCGGATACTCTCCTCTGTGATCACAACACCTGTTGGATTATTCGGCGAGTTGAGAATGATTCCCTTTGTGTGAGGTGTAATTGCCTTTTCTAATGCTTCAAGATCAAGCTGAAAATCCTTTGGATCACTCTGCACAACAACCAGATTAGAACCTGTCATTTCAACAAATACCCGGTATTCCGGGAAAAATGGTGCAACTGCGATAAACTCATCCCCTGGTTCAGCCAGTGCCTTTAACGTAATCGTCAATGACGCAGCCGCACCTACGGTAATATAAAAATTATTAGCTGTAAGCGTCGTACCATGCTGTTCATTCACATAATCCGCAAGTTTCTGTCGCAGCTTTGCGTCTCCAACTGCCGACGTATAGCTGTGAAGAGCAACCGCATCTTCGTTAAGAAGTTCTTCTACTGCTTCTTTTACACAATCCGGCGCCGGCACACTTGGATTTCCCAGACTGAAATCAAAAACATTCTCGGCACCTATCTCAGCTTTTCTTTTGTTTCCATACTCAAACAGATCACGGATAGCTGACGGATTTTTTCCTAACTGTAACATTTTTTCTGATAACATACGTTATACCCCTTTCATCATAAAAATTTATTGATCTATATGAAATGCATGATTGAGCGGACCACTGCCCCTTCCCAGATCAAGCCCTGCTGCCAAAGCTCCTGAAATATACTTTTTCGCCATTAAGATTGACTTGGTAACCGAATATCCATTCGCCAGATTGGCTGCTATCGCACTCGATAACGTACAGCCTGTGCCATGAGTATTGGGATTGTCTATGCGTTCCCCTTGAAACCATTCAAAACCATCATTCGAATATAAAAGGTCATTGGCATCATTGATACTATGACCTCCTTTACACAGCACAGAAGTTCTACACTGTTCACTGATTGCCTGTGCAGCCCTCTTCATATCCTGTGGATTTCTGATCGTATGATTCCATAAGACCTCAGCTTCCGGAATATTGGGAGTAACCACTGCAGCCAAAGGAAGAAGTTCTTCCTTTAATCCCTGTATCGCATCTTCCTCTATCAGACGAGAACCACTTGTCGATACCATGACCGGATCCAGTACAATATTTTCCGCCTTATAATATGACAATCTTTCTGCAATCACATGAATCAGTTCTAGTGATGAGACCATTCCAATCTTAACTGCATCCGGACGGATATCCGTAAATACAGCATCAATCTGCCTGCCCACAAACGCAGGAGGCACTTGCATAACATCCGTAACCCCCATCGTATTCTGTACCGTCAGGGCAGTGATCACACTCATGGCATAAACACCATTTGCCATCATCGTCTTGATGTCTGCCTGTATTCCTGCCCCACCACTACAATCACTACCGGCGATCGTTACTGCTGTCTTCATCCACTTCCTCCTTTCTGGCACCTTTATAAAGATAGTACTCCCAAATGCTCCAATACAATCTTGATACCAATCAGTAGCAAAATAATCCCTCCTGCAATCTCTGCTTTCTTTTCATACTTATTTCCAAAAACATGTCCTACTTTTAGACCTATCCCTGACAAAACAAATGTAGTAACGCCAATAATAATAACTGCCAGTCCAATATTTACCGACAAAAAAGCAAACGTAATTCCAACTGCCAATGCATCAATACTCGTAGCTACAGCTAATACAAGCATTACTTTCGTACTAAAGGAGTCATTTCCCGATACGTCTTCCTCTGACACTGCCTCACGTATCATATTGGCACCGATCAGGGCAAGCAGACCAAATGCCACCCAATGATCAAAATCTTCGATCAATCCCCGGAACTGGCTTCCCAGTAAGTACCCGATCAAAGGCATCAATGCCTGGAAGCCACCGAAATATACACCTACGATAAGTGCATGTTTTATCTGCAGTTTTTTCACCGATAATCCCTTACAGATTGATACAGCAAAGGCATCCATAGAAAGGCCGACACCTAGCAGAAAAATTTCCAAAATACTCATAATAATCTTATCCTTCCACAATTGCTAACCACTAAACTAGCATATTTATTATCAGATGTCAATGTCTGTCCAGTGTCCGCAGTACCATTTCATACTCTCGTAATCTCTTGGTTTTCTTTATCTTCTTCCATACTTTTGCACTATCTTCATGAGCAAGTGACATATATGACCATACTTCTTTCATCTTATATAAAACGGGAATTTCCGGCATGATCTCTTCATAGGAACGTTGCAGCTCAGAAGCAAAATGTAGTCGTTCCTGCCAGCTCATAGCCTCACCCCCCTGAAGTTCTCTGACAAGTCCCGGATCTGCAATCAGACCACGTCCAATCATGATACGATCAACCATTGGAAATCTTTCACAAAACTTCTCATAATCCTCCTTAGAGCAGATATCCCCATTATAACACACAGGGTTTACACTTTGTTCGAGAGCCTCTTCAAATACATCCCAGTTAGCCCTGCCTTTATAATAATCATCCCGTACACGCGGATGTATCGTCAACTCACAGATTGGATATTCATTATATATTTTGATAATATCCCTAAATTCTGACGGATCATGGCGTCCAATGCGTGTCTTCACCGAAATAGGAACCGGAACCTTTTCAAATATCTTCTGCAGAAAATCATCCAATCCATCCAGATTACTTAAAAAACCGGATCCTCTTCCTTTACTAACTACTGTCCCAGACGGACAGCCCAGATTCAGATTGATCTCCTTATAACCATATTCGATCAATCTTTCTGCAGTATAGATAAACTCCTCCGCATGATTACTAAGAATCTGTGGAACAACGGGTACTCCTTTATTGTGCTCCGGAATAACATCTCTCTTTTCACGACTCTTAAAATCGTGATCTGACGTTGGCGATACAAACGGTGTATAATATTGATCAATTCCCGGAAACATCTCGTGATGAATATTTCTGTAAACGTATGTGGTGATTCCCTCCAGGGGTGCCATATAAAACTTCATTTTTCACGAAAACTCCTTCCTATATTTGCGAAATCGAAGGGGAAGCTCATCGATGCATACAAGGCGTGTTGATCCGCATCATGAATAAGTACCGTATGATGAACCGTGTCCGCAATGACCCATCGTTCCCCAGATATCCGATTTTCAAAATGATCTGCCATAAAAGGCAGAACAGCACTCTTAGGATTTATTCTACCAAATAATGTTCCATTTTCCAATTCCTGAAATCGAATAACTTCCTGAAAATGATATGTTTCATTATTTACCTGCTTCTCAATATCACATAAAATCTGCGCCCTTTTCAGCACAACTCCAAACTTTTTCAACGAAGCATAGTCCAAAGTCCCTATTCGTCTTGCCCCCAGAATCCGCCTGATGTAAAGTGTGAAACGTGCGCCGCAAGGCGTACATCGAGTAGGAGGCGGTGACTAACCGCCGTCCTCTCACACCACCGTGCGTACCGTTCGGTACACGGCGGTTTCAAT
>CAKRGX010000012.1 GCA_934338065.1 uncultured Eubacterium sp.
AATTCCGACATATCCAATCTTACCTTAATTTCGGCATCTGGAGCCTTTCGGGACAACAAAATTACAGTTTCCACATGTCCTCCCTGTGGAAACATATCGCATGCTCTCACCTTTTTCACACCATATCCCTTTTCCGCTAGAATCTTCACATCTCTCGCCAGAGTAGCCGGGTCACAGCTTACATAGACAACCTTTTTCGGAGACATTTCTACAATTGTATCAAGCAGTTTTGCATCACACCCTTTACGTGGCGGATCAACAACTACCACATCCGCCTGAGAAGTTCCATTGGACACAAGATTGTCCACGACATTCTCTGCCGCACCACAATAGAACTGAACATTTGATAATCCATTTTGTCTGGCATTTTCCCTGGCATTGTCGATTGCCTCTGGGACAATCTCCACTCCGATCACTCGCCCCATGCCCTTTGCTGCCAGCTGCGAAGCTAAAAATAAAGAAATCGTGCCGATTCCACAATACAGATCCCACACCGTTTCGTCCCCCTGCAAATCGGCAAACGCAAGAGCAGTCCGGTATAATTTTTCTGTCTGCACAGGATTTACCTGATAGAACGATTGTGGCGAAATGCGATAGCGCACCTCTCCAATGCAATCTTCGATAGTTTCCTCTCCCCATAGCAACTTCATATTGCGACCAAGAATCACATTCGTACGCTCGCAGTTTATATTTAAAAAAATGCTGGTCATTCCCTTGACCCTGCGCATACAATCCACAAAAAGGTCCTGTTTGGGTAAGGTTTCGCCATTAACGACAAGACATACCATGATCTGTCCGGTATAATACCCTCTCCGCACATAAATATGGCGTACCAAACCTTTGTGCGAAATTTCATCATAAGCAGATATACCTTGTTTGCGCAGAAAATGTAAAACTGTCTGCACTACCTCATCAATTACCGGATGCTGTATACCACATTTTTCTGTAGCGATCAGACGATGACTGCGTCCGGCAAAAAAACCTGCTGCTGGTTTTCCTGCTGCGTCCGCACGCACAGGAAATTGCGCCTTGTTCCGATAATGCCATGGTTCTGATACTGCGCCAAGTTCTGAATGATTCATTCCAATGATCGGGAGCCACTCAATCTCGTCCTCATTCACACCACCAAGACGGATCAGGCAGTCCCTGACCTTCTTCTCTTTAAAAATAAGCTGTCCCAGATAATCCATATGCTGGAGTGAACAGCCGCCACAAGGTCCCGCTACAGAGCACAAAGGCGCACAACGGTGCGGTGAAGATTCCACCACTTCCAGCAGATGCGCAAAGCCGTACTTCTTTTTCGTCTTCATAACAGAGGCACGTACCGTTTCCCCAACAAGCGCCCCTTTAACAAAGAAAGCATAGCCATCTACATGACCAATGCCTTCTCCATCTTTTCCCATATCATCTATTTTTATCACAATCTCTTCATTCTTTTTATAAAAAACTATACTATCCATTTATGCACACCTTTTATATCTATTCTTCCAGTGAAGTTCTACGCAGATTGCTCTCAAACATCCGATTGTAGCCAAGCCAGTCCATGTTATCCCCCGCTGCCTGAAAAATTTCTTTCATCGTCTGTAACTTAGCATCCGCATTGTCTGCCATATGTAATGCCATAGCTTCCATGATGGCAGGAACCTTCGGCGAACCAAATTCCATCTTGCCATGATGGGATAAAATACAATGTACCAGTTCGTTTTTTAACTTAACCGGAAAGCCCGGAATCTTCGATGCCGCATCTTCCATTGCACGGGCACCAATGTAAATGTGTCCCAGCATCTGGCCATCATCGGTATAATCATTCATTGGAAAGTCTGAAATTTCCTGAATTTTCCCCATATCGTGAAACAGTGCCGCTGTGATAAGAAGATCACGGTGAAGCATTGGATAATGCTCAGTAAAATATTGGCACATATCCGTAACACCCAGCGTATGCTCCAAAAGTCCACCCATAAAGCCGTGATGTACGCTTTTTGCTGCCGAATGTTTTTTAAAGTTCTCTGTAAATTCCTTGTCCTGTACGAAATACATTTCCAATATCTGGCGGAGATATTTGTTTTGAACACTTGCCACATATTTTAAAATAGCACTAAACATCTCATCAATATTTTTTTCCGAACAAGGTACATAATCGGCCGGGTCATACTCTCCCTCATCACTGATGCGGACACGAGAAATATTCATTTGCAGATTCCCCTGAAAACTCGTTACCATGCCTTCACAGTGAATATAATTCATCGCTTCAAAATTAGCAATGCCATTATTTAACTCCCATATTTTTCCATCTGCCGTTCCGGTTCTGTCCTGCAAAATAAGAGAATAATAAGTCTTTCCTGCTTTTGTTTTTAATACCTGTTTCTGTTTGCACAGATAGGTTCCTGCAAATTTTTCTCCTTCTCGATAATCTTTCAAATAATTCATGTCTTTTACTCCATTCCATCTTTTTATTTAATAGCGCTTCGTAATTGTAACAAATGGTCCATAAACCGTTTTGCCTTTTACCTTTTTTAAAGCTCGCACTTTGAAACCATACTTCATTCCACGAACTAACATCCCCCTTTTATACTTTCGTCCTTTCATTGTCCGGACCTTACTGTACTTTGTCTTGATCCCCCGGACAAATACCTTTGTATACACCTGATATCCACTGGCTCCGGCTGTCTTCTTCCATGTAACAGTAAATTTTTTATGACTTTTTTTCACCTTTAACCCTTTCACTTTTCCAGGTAAAAACAAGCGTGCCTCCTCATTTGCAGCACCTGCTGCCACTGCAGAGCCACTGGCAGCATTGGCATTTCCTGTATTTTCTTCCGCCTGAATCTGCCGCTCCGGCATAAAGCCATAAGACAAACATCCCACAAATAATGCAAGAATAATCCCTAACGAAAAGCCTTTCTTTCTCATAATCACTGCGCCCCTCTCCACTCTCCAGATAAGTCATATTTTTATCTGTATTTTAACAGAAAGCAAAACGAGTTGCAACGGTCTGGCTATACAAATTACATAAGTTTGTTTTTTCTTTCTTGACGGCAGTTTTTTCTTATAGTAAAATATTACTGTTATACAGTTAGAAATATAAAGGAGGTTTCATTTATACCTCCCTGGATAAATTTAATATAGTAAAAGAATGGAGAATATTATGGGTAAGATACTTTTTACTTCTGAGTCAGTAACAGAAGGACATCCTGATAAAATCTGTGATCAGATTTCTGATGCCGTATTAGATGCCATGCTGGAACAGGATCCAATGAGCCGCGTTGCCTGTGAAACAGCTATTACAACCGGCCTGGTATTGGTTATGGGTGAAGTAACATCCAATGCGCAGGTTGATATCCAGAAGATTGTGCGTGATACAATATGCGAAATCGGTTATGATGATACAAAAAAAGGATTCGATGGTCATCTATGCGGCGTAACGGTTGCTTTGGACAAGCAGTCCGCAGATATTGCCATGGGTGTTGATAAAGCGTTAGAAGCAAAGCTATCTGATGAGCAGATCGAATCAATTGGTGCAGGCGATCAGGGTATGATGTTTGGATATGCTACCAATGAAACAGATGAATATATGCCTTATCCAATTCATCTGGCACATAAATTGTCACGTCAATTAACAAAAGTGCGTAAGGACGGAACGCTTCCTTATCTTCGTCCCGATGGGAAATCACAAGTTACGGTTGAGTATGATGCAGAAGGCAAACCGCTTCGTCTTGATGCCGTTGTTGTTTCCAGCCAGCATAGTGAAGATGTTTCCTGGGAACAGATTAAAGAAGACATCCGCAAACATGTGATCGACGTTGTCTTGCCAGCAGAATTGATTGATGATGAGACAAAAATATATATAAATCCTACCGGTCGTTTTGTCATCGGTGGTCCAAATGGTGACAGTGGTGTGACTGGCCGCAAAATCATAGTAGATACCTATGGTGGATGGGCTCGTCACGGTGGCGGTGCTTTTTCCGGTAAGGATCCGACAAAAGTTGACCGCTCTGCTGCTTATGCTGCCCGCTATGTTGCAAAAAATATTGTTGCTGCCGGTTTATGTGACCGTGCAGAAGTACAGTTATCGTATGCGATCGGTGTCGCACAGCCAACTTCTGTCCGTATAGACACCTTTGGAACAGGAAAGTTAGCAGAAGAAAAATTGGTAGATATCATTAATGATAACTTTGACCTTCGTCCGGCAGGCATCATCCAGATGCTGAATCTCCGCCGTCCGATTTATAAACAGACAGCAGCCTACGGACATTTCGGCCGAAACGATCTGGATCTTCCTTGGGAAAAATTAGATAAAGCAGACATATTAAAAAAATATTTATAGACGTCTGACGTCCCCCAAAAGAACTATCAAACGTTTCTTTGGGGATTGTTTGTTCTCGTAGCTCAGCCGGATAGAGCGACCGCCTCCTAAGCGGTAGGTCGGAGGTTCGAATCCTCTCGGGAACGCTAAAAACCGTTGGTTTGACACTTTTGTGTCATGTACCAACGGTTTTTTCATTATATAAAATAGCACATAGCTTTTTCCAAGCACAACCTTTACCTTACCTAACCTTTAATCTGCTTTTCACCATCTATTATATCCTTCAGAGTAATGCCTTCCAGATAGTCAATCACAACCTGATACAGTCCCTCATAAATCGGCAAAGTTTTACATTGCTTACACTTTTCACAGGTATTAGGCTCATCATCCATACAACTCACCGGTGTCAGACTCCCCTCAGCACTTTCCAGAATATCTTTCACCGTGATCTGCGATAAATCCTTTGCAATCTTATATCCTCCACCATGACCTTTGTTCGATGTCAACAGCTTGCTCCGATTCAAAAAAGGAATAATCTGTTCCAGATATTTTCTTGAAATGTCCTGCCTCTCTGCAATATCCCTCAGTGTGATAAACCCCTCCTGCTCATTCTCCGCCAGGTCTATCATTAATCTTAAAGAGTATCTTCCTCTTGTTGAAATTTTCATTTCTATCACTCCTCAATAGTTTTGCGTTTTATACCATCTCAGGATTAAAAATCCAAATACTGGCTACAATAAAATATTCCCCACTAAGATTCCTAAATAATTTCCAATCACATATCCCAGACATCCACTCAAAAGAGCTGGTCCGATCAGTTCCTCCCATCCCTTTGCGATTGCCATACTGGCCGCTGTTGTCGGACCTCCAATATTAGCATTTGAAGCAATAATAAGCATTTTCCGGTCCATACGAAGTAATGAGCCAAAAAAGAAAGTAAACAGCATATTAAAAGCAACGATAACAAGGGCAAATACCAGCAGAAGCGGCGAGTTACGGAGGATCTCCGACACCGAGGCCGGAGCACCGATCACAAACATAAAACAATAGATAAAAAAGGTTCCCACTTCCTGCAGACCAGATAACTTTTTCATTTGCTTTGCAAATACAGTTGCCAAAACAACCGAACAAGTAGTGATCCACAAATAACGATTGCCACATAACGTTTGCAGCGCCACAAAAAAATCATTTGATGCGGGAATTAAATCCGTAAACGTCCCCGATATCAGATCTGAAAACGCTATGATCGTAATAGACAGCGCGATTCCAGCAGACAACTTCTTTACCGATAGTGCTTTTCTTTCTTTTTCTGCATCATGGGAAATCAGTTCGTTCTGTTTATCAACAACAGTCTTTGACTTTACAGGAATTGCCAGTAACACCAGAAAATAAATCGCCATGTTCAGGTTATCGGCAATCGTTGCCGCCGATACACTTGTGCCTGATACATGAAATATTGAACTGAGAATGGCAAAATTCACACTGCCTCCAATATAAGTTCCTGTCATCATAGCTGTAAGTCCCGGCAATTCTGCAATCACACTTCTGAATAGCGCATACGATACAAAGGATCCTGCCACCGTACCAGCGGCTCCGATTAAAAACGCCACCAGCAAGTGTCCCGATTCCCTGCATATTTTCCTCACATCTGACTGAAACAATAATAACGGCAGTGCTAAAGGCAGACAGTAATCCCACACAAAATCATATGCCGGTGCCTTAGCCGGTATCAAATGTACATTAGAAAACAAGATTGACAACAATAATACGATAACCAATGCAGAGACCTTTGCCGCCCACCGACACCTGCCCTCCAGCCAGACACCCAGGGCTACCGTTCCGGTCATTACAGCCAATAGCAGCCAGGTATTACCTGAATCAATCAGTGACATAGTGACCTTCCTTTCATCCGTTCTCTTTTAGCCAGCGCGCAACATCCAAAGCATGATAAGTTATGATACCAACTGCACCTGCTCGTTTTAATCCGATCATGTTCTCCATAACGATCTTCTTCTCATCGATCCAGCCATTCCCGGCAGCAGCCTTTACCATTGCATACTCGCCACTTACGTTATACGCTATAATTGGAATATTGTAGTGTAGTGAAATATCCTTGATCACATCCATATAAGCCAGCGCCGGCTTCGCAATGATGAAATCTGCCCCCTCCAGAATATCTTCTTCCACCTCGCGGAGAGCCTCTTTTCCATTTGCCGGATCCATTTGATAACTCTTCCGGTCACCAAATCCCGGTGCCGAGTGTGCGGCATCACGGAATGGACCATAATAACCCGAAGCAAACTTTGCACTATAGGATAGGATTGGGATATTGATAAATCCCTCCGCATCCAGTGCCTCACGGATTGCAGCCACACGAAGATCCATCATATCACTTGGGGCAATAATATCCGCTCCCGCTCTCGCATAACATACAGCAGCCTTCGCAAGCAGAGGCAAGGTCTCATCATTTAATACCTCTCCCTGCCCAATCAATCCACAGTGTCCGTGTGAGGTGTACTCACACAGGCACACATCTGCGATCAGCGTAATATCCGGATAAGCCTTCCTGATCACCCGGATTGCTTTAGGAATAATGCCATTGTCATCGTATGCACCACTGCCTGCCTCATCTTTATGCTCCGGTATGCCAAATAACAATAATGTGTGAATTCCAAGATTCACAGCCTTTTCAACTTCTTCTATGATCCGTTCCAGTGAAAATTGATAGATTCCCGGCATCGACGTAATGGGATTTTTCACATTCTTTTCTTCTGTAACAAATAACGGATAGATGAGTTCATCAACGGACAAACGATTCTCCCTTACTAAACTTCTTATCATTTCATTCTTTCGTAATCTTCTTGTTCTATTCATACTAATCTCCATTCCTCAGATATAACAAATAATAGCTTTATTCTTACAAAAGGTCTATCAGTCCCCTGTAACTTGCCGTTTTTGCTTCGATGTATGACCGGTTTGTTTCTTTCCTTATCATCTCAGAACACTTCGGTCCGATCGAATAAATCTTTTCCGGAAGCACTCCGCCGGATATCTGCACAATACGTTTTACCGATGACCCACTGGTAAAAAAGATGCCATCATAAGTCTCCCAGTCCATTTCGTCGTACTTGTGATCCTCCTGTTCCAAGGCATTTTCATAACAGACAACTTTTTGATAATCATACAGCGTACCCAGATCTTCTTCTAACTGCTCATTTGATTCTTTTGCCCCAAACAAGGTTATCCTGATACGCTCAGGCTGTTCCTTCGTATGTCTGAGCGTCTCGATAAGACATTTGCCAAGTTCTCTGCCTGTCTGCTTATCCGGCATAAGATCCGGCTGCAAAGCAGTCTTCGCCAGCGCTTCTCCTGTTTTTTTACCTACTACCGCAATTTTGGCATGAGATATGGCACGCAGATCCAGACCATTTTCTTTTAAATTCCATAAAAATGCATTGACACCATTCTGACTGGTAAATAAAAGCCAATCCGAACGAAGACTTTCAAACAATAAATCTCTTTCTATCCGGATGGGGATGATCTCTCCCACCTTAATAGAACATAGTTGTGCTCCCTGCTCACGAAGTTCCGTCTCCAGCTCTGAATCAAAATGCTCCCGTTTTTTCATCGGAATTACACCCTGATCGTAAGAAAAGGCAAACCTCTCAATAAAGGGGACGAGATATCTTTTCCCAAACAGGGGTCTGGATTCATAAAAATTCAATTTTTCAGAAAGCATTACAACCTTTCCCACCACAATAATTGCCGGAGAGGTAAGTCCTTCTTTTATCACAAGATCGTAAATATTACTCAATGTTCCCACTACCTTTTTCTGTCTGGCTGTCGTTCCATTAGAAATAACAGCAGCCGGCGTATTGGCATCTCTCCCTGCTGCCATCAGTCCGCAGGCAATTTCCTCTGTATGCGCCAGTCCCATTAAAAACAGGTAAGTAATCGCCTCATCCTGCATTTCCGTATAATCAATATCCGCCGGTTTATCTTTTCTGCTGTGTGCCGTTACTACCTGAAAACCTTTTGATAACCCGCGATGCGTGATCGGAATTCCGGCATCCTCCAAAGCAGCAATAACGGAACTGATCCCCGGCACGACTTCGACCGGAATATTTTTTTCTTTTAAAAAAAGTGCTTCTTCTCCTCCCCTGCCAAACACATAAGGATCACCGCCTTTGAGGCGGACTATCAGCCTATATTTCTCTGCCATATCTGCCAGAAGCACATTGATGTCTTCCTGTTTCATCGTATGGTGGTGATTTTCTTTTCCAACATAGATCAGCTCACACTCTTTTTTTGCATAAGCTAACAGCTCACTCGCTGCGAGCCGGTCATACACAATGCACTCTGCCTGTTCTATATATTCTTTTCCCCGCAGTGTCAATAATTGTGGATCACCAGGACCTGCGCCAACTAAAACTACTTTTCCTCTCATCTCATCAAACCTCATTCAACTTCTCCCGGATCTCCGAAACAACCTCATCTACTATAGGATCAATCTCAAAGTCACCTTCAAGACATTTTTTCACATAGGCAAGACGACTTCCATCCTGTTTTCCGAACATAGCATAAAAAAAACCTGACGGATCATAATAAGCACCAATCGGATAATGACAGTCACCGCCGATAACAGCAAGAAACTTTCTCTCCAGCGCTGCTGCCAGATCAACTTCCTCATCTGCCAGTACATTCAACTTTTCCAACAGCTCTTTTCTGTCTCTCCTAAGCTCAATAGCAAGAATTCCCTGTGTGGGCGCAGGGATCATTGTATCAAGCGGCAGGTATTCTGTAATCTCAGCTTCCCGTTTCAGCCGCTTTATCCCTGCAGCAGCGACTACTATGCCATCCAGACCTTCTTCCGGATTACGAAGTTTTTTTATCCGGGTATCCACATTTCCACGAATATTCACAACCCTTACATCCGGACGTACTTTTTTCAACTGAAACGCTCTCCGCTTACTCCCCGTACCAATTACTGCACCATGCGGCAGATCTGCCAGACTCCCTGCCTCTCTAAGAATCAGAACATCTCTTGGATCTTCTCTGTCCCAGGATCTGGCAAACGTCAAACGGCTGTCAATCTCACCCGGCATATCCTTCATCGAATGAACCGCCAGAGCAATCTCACCCGATAATAACTGTCTCTCAATCTCATCTGTAAAAATGCCCTTGGTTCCGATCAATTCTAATGCCTGAATTTGATCTTTATCGCCGGTGGTACGGATTACCTTAATTTCAAAAGTATCCTCTGAATAAACCGACTCCAATCTGCTTTTTACATACTCTGCCTGGGCCAGTGCAAGCTTTGACCCTCTTGTTCCTATTGCATAATGCATATCTGTCCTCACGTATCCTGTAATATTGAATGAATGGCATTTGCCCCATCTGCTGCTGCCGTGATCACCTGTCTCAGTTCTTTACTCCGAACATCGCCTGCCACATAAAGCCCCTTACAGGATGTCCGTCCATCCTCCCCGGCACGCACATAACCAGCCTGGTCATACTCAACCAGATCCCCCAGAATAGCAGTCTCCGGAACCATTCCGACAGCAACAAAAACGCCATCCGCCATTAGCTCTGTTCCATTGTCCAATACAAGTTTTTCAACCTGTTCCTCCCCTTCGATCGACGTAACATTCACGCCTGTCAAAATGGTTACATTTTCTTTTTGGCGAAGTTTCTCTAATGTTGTATAAGAACCTCGAAACTGATCTCTTCTATGCAATAATGTAACATGTCTGGCAATATCAGTCAAATAAAGGGCGTCATCAAGCGCCGTATCTCCACCGCCTATAACAGCCACAGACCGGTCACGAAAGAAATTTCCATCGCAGGTAGCACAGTAAGAAACACCTTTTCCCTGCAGACGGCTTTCTCCCTCCACATCTAATGTCCTGTGGTGTGCCCCTGCACAATAAATGATGCTGGCTGCCTCAAAGACTTCTTCCTTCTTTCGGACTTTTACACCAACCCGGAAACCATTTTCAACCCGTTCAATCGAAAGTACCGTGGCATTTTTTATCTCTGCCCCTAAATAAAGCGCATGTTCTCTGAAATGCTCCCCCAATTCGTATCCATCTATATCATAGTACCCGGGATAATTGTCCACTTTGCTGCTAAGTGCAATCTGTCCCGTTCCTTCATATTCTTTTTCTATCACTAATGCTTTTTTGCCTGCCCGCAAAGCATATATTGCCGCGGTCAAACCAGCTGGTCCACTGCCGATCACTATTATATCATACATTTCTCTCTGTCACCTCAAATACAATAATTTAAAACCATATCATCTTCCCATTCTACCAGATCCTGAAGATAAATGCCATCTACCACATCTTCAATCGCATCTTCTAACTTTTCACATACTTTAACTGTCACATCTGCTTCTTCCTCATTCGCAGACTCCGTAAGAAACATATTACGCTCCATTTTTCTAAGTATCATACCAACGGTCATTTCTGACGGATCACCATTTAAAAGGTAGCCCCCATACGGTCCCCGGACAGAACGGACCAAACCCGCTGTATTTAATACACTGATACTCTGTTCTAAAAACTTTTCGGATATGTGACGTCTCTTGGCCACATCTTTCAGACAGATTGGTTCTCCGGTATTATATTTCGCCAGATCTACCATAAATAATATAGCACACCTTGACTTTGATGAGATCTTCATATTATCCTCCTTTCTGCAGACATTCTGCTATTAAAATGACTTGTTATAATAAGCTATATAATCGCAAATATCTTTCTCACAAAGAAGTTTGCCGCTTTCATCTGCCTTTCGCAGCAGATCATAATACAGTTTTTTCCGAAGTGCCGGATCTGCTATCTCCTCTGAGACTCTCCCCCGGAACTTTCCCAGCACTTCCATATTTTTTTCATAATACGGTGGAATACTCTGTTCTATTTTCTCCTTTAAAAATGCTGCCCCTGCGGGGGAATTACCTCCGGTTGAAATGCCCACTACAAGATCGTCCTTTTTGATGATAGCAGGAAAAATAAAAGAACACGCATCTTTAATATCTACTGCATTAACAAGTATCTGTCTTTCCTCACACTGACTTGCTATCTTACGGTTTATGTCTTCTTGATCCGTAGCAGCAATCACCAGAAATCTGCCAAAGATATCCTCTGTCTGATACTCTTTTTCTATAATCCGTATATCCTGCATTGCCCGGATTTCATCACAGATGCCAATTGAAACTACCGTAACATGAGCCCCAAACCGGAGCAGGTCTGACACCTTCCGGCAGGCAATACGGCCGCCCCCCACAACTAAGCAATCCTTGTCTTTCATATCTATCATAAATGGAAAATAAGCCATATCATCCTCCGAAAAAAGGCTGTGACAACTGCCACAGCCCAAATTTGATATTAGTTACTCATAAGATCGTCAACTCGTGAACCGTAACATCTTTCTCCTGATCAATGTGAAACCCTCTGAGAATCGGTTCGCCCGGTTCCATCAAAGAAAGTATCATATAGATAGCACTCGTATCATATGCTAACTTTTTATCCTCCTCAGATGGTCTTGATGGAGATTCCGGGTGGGAATGAAAATTCCCTAACATCGTCAGATTATTTGCTCTGGCATCTTTCACTGCTGCTAATTGTTCCTTAGGATCCATCGTAAAGTGTTCGTTCGAATGATCCATATTGGTTAATAAATATACTTTTTCGATGCTGTTATAATTTTCTTCCTTGTGTCCGGCGATCAACCCACAGGATTCTTCAGGAAGACCTTCCTTACAGTGCTTCAATATCAACTCATAATCTTCTTTTTTTATCGTAATCGTCTCTCCGGTTTCCGGATATGGAACAATAACCGCTGCCACTTCATTTCCCCCCTTAATGCTTCATGTCGCACTCAGCCTGTTCATAATCAATCAATTCCGTAATCGTTCTGTTCTCTGAGCAGATTGCGCAATTGCAATCTCTTGGAACTTTAATCGTTCTAAAATTCATCTTAAGTGCATCATAAGTCAAAAGTCTTCCCGTCAGCAGATCCCCCTGACCAATAATATACTTAATCGCTTCCATTGCCTGCAAACATCCAATGACACCTGCCATTGCCCCGATCACGCCGGCCTGTTTACAAGTTGGTACTGCATCCTTTGGAGGCGGATCCTTGAATACGCATCGATAGCATGGTCCTTCTCCCGGAACATAGGTCATAAGCTGTCCCTGAAAACGGATGATCCCCGCATGGCTGAATGGTTTACCCGCCATAACACAGGCATCATTGATCAGAAACTTAGCAGGAAAATTATCTGTTCCATCCAAAATAAAATCATACTCATCCACCAATTCTTTTATATTGGTCGAATCAACAAACATACGGTATGTTTTAACCGTAACATCCGGATTGATTGCTTCCATAGATTCTTTCGCAGATTTTACTTTGGCTTTTCCAAGATCATTTGTAGAATGAATGATCTGACGCTGAAGATTGGAAAGATCTACTTCATCCGCATCTACGATTCCAATCGTACCAACACCTGCTGCCGCAAGATACAAAGCAGCCGGTGCTCCCAGTCCTCCTGCACCAATAATCAGAACCTTCGCATTGAGCAGCTTCTTCTGTCCCTTCACGCCAACCTCTTTCAAGATGATATGCCGGGAGTACCGCTCTAATTGTTCGTTTGTAAATGCCATTATCTAGCACCTCCTCCCATGAAATACAAAAATTCTACTTCGTCGGATTCTTTTAATGCTGTCGTTGGAAACGCTTCACGGTCAACAAACTCATCATTTACCGTTACCGTTACATATTCCGGGTTGTCCACATTTTCTTTCTCGATCAATTCTGTGATTGTAATTCCCTCTGCATATTCCTTCTTTTCTCCTGCGATACTAATTATCATTTCCTGTTACCTCCCCAATCTTATTTTCATTGCATTTTTACAAATAATCTTCAATCAGTCCATCTATTTCATCATAGGACGCTGCACCGGTATTTCGCAAAACTTCCTTCCCTTCTTTGAAAAAAACTAAGGTTGGAACCGATGCAACCGCATACTGTTTTGCAAGTGCTTCGTCATAATTTACATTCACCTTGTATACAAGAAGTTTTCCCTCATTATCTTCTTCCATATCTCCTAACGGACCATTTAGCTTCTTGCATGGAATACATGTGTCAGAATAAAAATCCACAAGTACTGGCAGCTTTGCATCCAGAACAAGTTCGTTAAATTGCTCCTCTTTTATTCTCTGTGCCATAGTTTTCTCCCTTCCACAGATGTAACTTATCACATTAATCTTCTATTTTTTTCACGATCAATGTATAGGTGCCATCCTCATTATCGTCAAGTTTTAGTATCTGATGTCCCTCTTCTTTAATGCTTCTAGGCACATTCTGCACAGGCTCTCCATCATTCATTCGGACAGCAAGAATCTGTCCATCGTCCAGTTCTTCCAAAGCCACTTTTGCCTTAACAAATGTTACCGGGCAGACAACATCCGTAATGTCCACCGTATCATCAATTTTAATATCAGCCATCATATGCCTCCTTCAATACTTTTTCTAATTCGTCCCTTCCTACACGATCCAATGTAAACTTAAACCTCTCGCCTGCATTGGCATGATTCTCAAAGAACCGGATCGCAGCATCGGTCACCCGGAATAACTGCTCCTCCGACTTAATAAGCGGAAGTGGTGTGTATCCTGCCTGAATCGAGTTACCAAATGTTCCACCAAAGGATACCTCGTAAGCACTCTCTGCATCCCAGGCGTCAGTCGGACAGCTCTTAACACAGCGGCCACAGGAGTTACACTTATCATAATCAACTGCCACCTCATTATCTTCAATGGTGATCGCTTCCTCACGACATACCTTTACACAAAGTCCGCATTGAATACAGGCCTCTTTCTTCCACTTCACATCCATAGCGCCTTTGATTCCTACATCGTTCTCCTCAGCCTTTAAACAATTGTTCCGGCATCCTGTCACACCAAACTTGAACTTATGCGGCAGTTCCCGTCCAAAATATCTCTCATCTAGCTTTTTCGCAATATCATAAGAATCAATATTTCCACTTGGGCAGATCTGATTGCCCTGACAGGCTGTTACCGTACGGACTCTCGGTCCACAGACACCAGGACGGCAGCCTCCTTCCGCAAGGGCTTCTTTCACCGCATCAATATCATCCAGCTTGATGAATGGTATCTCGACCCCCTGACGTGAAGTCAGATGAACATGTCCATCTCCATACTTCTCTGCCACTTCTGCAATCTTGGCAAGATTTTCTGAAGTAAGTGTTCCACCAACAACTGCCAGCCTCAATGAAAAATTGTTCTTCTGTTTCTGTCTCATAAATCCACCCTTTTTCAGGGTTGCATAATCTACTGCCATATCTTAGTCCTCCACGCTTTTGATTGCTTGTTTAAAATCTTGTTTCAGATCCTCAATGTCTTCAATCCCGACACTAATACGAATCAAATCCTCATAAACTCCGGATTGCTGTTTTTCGATATCCGACAAATGTGTTGCTATCGTAGATTCCGGATGAATCACTAATGTCTTGGTATCACCAATATTGGCTAGTATATACGGAATCTTAAGTGCGTCAATAATCTTATACGCCTTTTCTTTTGATCCAACACGTACGGTAACAATTGCTCCATATCCACGCTGAAACAACTTGTCTGCAAGTGTATAATATTTGCTGCTTTCCAGTCCCGGATAATTGACTTCGAGTCCCATATCGCTCTCTAAAAACCTCGCAAGCTCTAACGCATTGCTGCACTCACGATCCATACGGAGACCTAACGTCTCCAAACCTAACGTATTGTAAAAAGCATTTTGTGGAGCCAGGCATCCACCGCTGTTCCGGAATAAGCCATTTCTTAATTTGACTATGTAAGACATCGCTCCAAACTTTTTATAAGGCAGAAGTCCCGGGTATTTTTCATAATCCCACTTGAACTTACCACTCCAGGTAAGGATCCCACTTATCGAATTGCTATGTCCGTTCATATACTTTGACGATGAGTTCACAACAATATCGGCACCCAGACTGATCGGTTTGACCAGATATGGCGTAGCAACTGTATTGTCAATGATCAGCGGTATGTTATGTGCGTGAGCAATCTCTGCTACCGCCTCAATATCCGTAACATCTAACTTAGGATTGCCTATCGTTTCAGCAAAAATAAGTTTTGTTTTGTCTGTGATCAGCGCCTCATAGTTGGACGGATCATTATCTAAAACATATTTTGTTGTAATGCCAAGCCCCTCAAAATCATCAAATAATTCAACAGTTCCACCGTATAACCCGGCAGCGGCAACAATCTCATCCCCCGTCTGCAGGATATTCATCATCGCATTAAAAAGTGCTGCCATTCCGGAAGAACATGCCACAGAAGACAAGCCTCCCTCTAACTGATTCACTCTTTTCTCAAATGCTTCGACGGTCGGATTATTAATTCTTGTATAAGAAAACCCCATCGCCTTATTATTAAATATCTTTTCCAATGTCTCAGCATCCGGCTGTCTGAACGCACTGCTCTGATAGATTGGAACAGTCGTAGTTCCATATGGATTTTCATCATCGATTCCATGCAACAATGTTGTATTAAAACCATATTGTTTCCCTGTCATATCTCTACCTCTGTTTTTATTGGATGAAACCATCATACCACATTTATCCTACCAAGTCAATAGGTTTTATAGGATTAAATGAAAGCTCCATTCGAAACTTCTTGTGCAAAAATACCGGAATACTTATAAATCCGCTGCGCTGCATCGCTTGCGGACAATTTTTCTTCCCGCCAATTGTTAATGTAGGACCGGTTCTCCGCAAAAACCGAAGTGTCGATTCCATCGGCATACAACAGCACCACAATTCCTGCATTATTTAAATGTTTCACGACGGTTGCTATGTCTTCGCCTTCCTTCGGCTGATACAGATAAGTATGTCGTCCCATAATCGCAAGCTCTTTCTCGACCTTTTGTACATATTCTAATGTTGTGTCGTATTCAGCACAATTAAATTCAACTGTTATCGCACGCTGTCCCTTATAATTACTTCTTGCTTCACGGTCAACTACACTGTCTGAAGAGTCATGTGCATCTGCCAAAAGTTCCGTTACAACGCCGCAGGCGGAAGTCATGTTTGTCACACGATCAATCAGGATTAATTCTCCCAGTGTTTTGTGATTTTCAAACAGATCAACGACGATAGAATCAGCAAATACTAACTCACATACGGCGATCTCATTTTTCTTTAATGTATTTGCGTCTTTTTTCTCACCCGTATTCACATCGATGGTATACTTAATATTTTTAATAACACCCGGAATTAATTTTGTTCCTAATTTAACAAAATAGTTCTTACCCTCTTCCAGTTCTGTGTCATCCATCCACAGCAAGGTTGCTTCTACGGATGATGTGACGAATATATTGGCATCTAAGGAAAGAACGCAACCTCTGGATACATCTACTTCACGGTCTAACTGAATCGTCACCGGCTGTCCTGCTTCTGCCTGTTCCTGTTTCTGATCGGCAACATGAATACTCTTAACATGAGCTTGTTCATTACTTGGGTAAGTCGTGATCTCATCGCCAACGGCAATGCTTCCTGACTCAATCTGTCCCTGGAAACCACGGAATGTATGGTTTGGACGGCATACTCTTTGTACCGGCATATAAAAGCCCTGTTCCTCACGGCTGTGCTTAATGTCAACCTGCTCCAGATAGGTCAGCAGAGCGGGGCCGTCATACCAGTCCGTATTGTCACTCTTCGATGTAATATTATCTCCCTCTGTTGCAGACACCGGAATGATCACCGTGTTTTCCAGTCCAAGTTCATTCTTCAGCGTCTGAATCTGTGCTTCGATCTCTTGAAAACGTTTCTGGTCATAACTGACCAGATCCATTTTATTCACGGCAAATACAAAATACCGGATACCCATCAGGGAGCATATCCTTGCATGACGCCTTGTCTGGGTCAGCACACCCTGCTTTGCATCGATCAGAATAACGGCAAGATCAGCAAAGGAAGCTCCCACCGCCATGTTTCTTGTATACTCCTCATGTCCCGGTGTATCCGCAACAATAAAGCTTCTATTGTCCGTCGTAAAATACCGGTACGCAACGTCAATGGTGATTCCCTGTTCACGCTCTGCCATCAAACCATCTAACAACAGGGAGTAATCGATCGCGCCCTCTCTGCTCCCGACCTTTGAATCCAACTCCAATGCTTTCTCCTGATCTGCATATAATAATTTTGAATCATATAAAATGTGCCCGATCAAAGTGGATTTACCATCATCAACACTTCCACATGTAATAAATTTAAGTAACTGCATATTTTATCCCTCCGTCTTTCCTAGAAATATCCTTCTCTTTTTCTTCGTTCCATAGAACCTGCTGCCTCATTATCAATCACACGCGTCGTACGCTCCGAGGATACAGCACTTAATGTCTCATCAATAATGGCATCTAAGGTATCCGCATCGGATTCCACACCGCCGGTAAGTGGATAGCAGCCCAGCGTTCTAAAACGAACTTTCTTATACTCAATCTTTTCACCCGGAAGCAGCCTCTCTTTTATGCGGTCATCATCAACCATAATAATATTTCCATCACGCTCTATAACTGGTCGTTCTTTTGCAAAATATAGTGATGGGATTTCAATCTTTTCTCTTGCAATATACTGCCAGATATCTTTCTCTGTCCAGTTTGAAAGTGGGAATACCCGGACCTCTTCTCCCTTGAACAGCTTTGTATTAAACAGCTTCCACATCTCAGGCCTCTGATTCTTCGGATCCCAGGCATGTGCAGAATTACGGAAGGAAAAAATTCTTTCTTTTGCCCTTGATTTCTCCTCGTCTCTTCGTCCACCACCAAATGCTGCCGTAAAGCCATACTTATCTAACGCCTGTTTCAGTGCCTGCGTCTTCATGATATCCGTATAAGCAGACCCATGATCAAATGGGTTGATTCCCTTCTTCACACCTTCCTCATTGATATACTCCAGCATCTCTAATCCGTACTTCTCGGCTACATGATCGCGAAATTCAATCATCTCTTTGAATTTCCATGTTGTATTGACATGAAGAAATGGAAATGGTGGTTTTTCAGGATAAAATGCTTTCAACGCCAGATGAAGCATGACAGAACTGTCCTTTCCAATTGAATACAGCATGACGGGTTTCTCACATTCTGCCGCAACCTCTCTGATAATGTATATTGCTTCTGCTTCTAATTCGTCTAAGTGTGTCATTGTACTCATAAGATCTCTCCTTTAATATTTATTTGATTCTTTCGTATTGATTACAATAGTTTTCTTGTTTCCATCCGGAGCGGTTACTGTCCATATTCTTTCGTCACCTTTTTCTTCCACAGAAAGAACTGAACCCTTTCCCCCCATATCAGCACCTAGGAAAAACGCAATTGCTTTACACTTACATTCTTTCAGGCAGGAAGTACACCCCCAGCAATCCTTTTCCCTTTTTATGACTGCCTTTCCATCTCTGAGCTTAATCAAATTTCCGGGACATGCCTGCACACATTTTCCGCATCCTACGCATTTCTGATGATTGATTGCTATACTCATTTTTACCTCCATTCCCGAACTCTGTTATTTTCATCAAAAGAGAAAACCAGTTTATGTTTTGCATCCACTAACTCTCTCATAACGATATGAACTGTCCCATTTTCTTTAAAGGAATTTACATATTTTTCAAATGCACTGCTCTTCTTAGGATAATTCATATTTTCGGCAAAACTGTGCCATCTTGTTTCCTTTCTTGCCTTCAGATGTTCAATAACAGAAAAACAGACCGTCATTCTCTCCTGAATTTCATAAATCTGCAACAGTTCATCCATATCCTCTGCGTGCAGTGAACGGATTACTGGAAGCAGTCCCTCCAGTTTTTCTTTCGCAAGGTCAAGACCTGCTTCATTAAATTGATAACTACTCCCTATCCCGCCGGCATAAGTATCCATGATCTTTTGCATCGTCTCCTCAGCTTGTTCGATCGTAATATAAGAGCTTTCATTTTCAAAATAATGCTGATAGCGTTCTATACATTTGTGTGCTTTTTCCTTAAAACTGTCTCCCCTCCGGGTGTCCTCATTTCTTTCATTTAAAAAGCTCTCGATACTTTCACCCGCAATTTTTCCTTCTACCAGAGCCCCTGTCACATATTTCTGAGGAGCACCACCTGCAACATCCCCTGCGGCATAGAGTCCCTTTATCGTAGTAGAACGATTATCATCGATCCAGTATCCACTTGCCGTATGTCCACCGACAATATAAGGCTCTGTTCCTTCAATCTCGACATTCTGCGATGCCGGTCCCTGTCCACCCTCCAGCCATTTCAGTGTCTGGCTTGGTGCCATATTTAAATAGGCTTTATATAAATCTTCTTCCTGTTCTTTCGTAATCTCATCCGTCTTAAGGTAACATGGTCCGCGTCCTTCCTGATTCTCCTTTGTCGTACCATATACCCTCTCACAAGTTGCAACTCCATATTTAGTCTCATATATTTCGGAAAGTCCATTCATCTGCTTCGCATGAACCCCCTGGGCAATCGTGCCTGTAGGCGCGATGGTATCCTTACAGCGCAAGGCAATGAAGCGCATCTCAAAAGTAGTCATTTCTGCTCCTGCATTAATCCCCATTGCATATCCTGCCCCTGTATTAAAAGGCGGATACCACATCTTATGCCTGGAAAACCCCGGATTATTTGGCCGGTAAAGTCCTGCCGCCCCTCCGGTAGCCGTCAATACCGCCCTTGCCCGGATCACATAAGCCACTTTCTTGTCCACATCAAAACCGGCCGCTCCAAGAATCTCATTATTCTCCACTATGTAGTCCGTTATATTAATGTGGTTTAATACGGTAACATTCCTCTGACGTTCTGCCATTTCCGCCAGAATCGGTTTGATGTTTTCACCATTGATCTTGATATTGCGGTTTCCTCTCGTCACATATTTCCCGTCTGCGTCCTTTAAAATAACAAGTCCGTTATCTTCCAACACTTTTGTTACTTCATTCAGGTCTTCTGACATAGATAAAAGCAAGTCCTCTCTCACAATTCCTTTGGCATCCTGCTTTGCATAATTGACATAATCCATAGGAACTCTGCCCTCTGTAATGTACGCATTAATCGCATTTACTCCTGCCGCCAGACAGCCACTCCGCCTAATGTTCGCTTTCTCTGCGATCAAAACGTCACAGTTTTCTTTTTGTCCTAATACATAAGCTGCATAACAGCCTGCTGTTCCACCACCAATGATCAAAACATCCGTTGAGATAAATTTTGTTTCAAATTGTTCTTTCATATTGATCTCCATTCCTGGTTTTACATAAATACTTCATCACCCAATAAAACGTAATTATCAAGAATCTTCACTTCTTCATCCTTTGTCAGGATCAGACGGTACACAAGCACATAGACTTCCTCACCAACCGATACAGGATTTTCGCCCATGCTCCGGGAACCAACGATAACTTTATCTCCTACCTTTACCGTTATCTCCGAATAATCTCCGCGGAACACAACCCTGGTAACAACTCCCGGTGATGATGTTGCCGCAAATTGCTGGGATTCATTTTCTTTATAGATTCTTACAAATTCCGGCCGGATCAGCACCTCGTCAAAACCGTCAACCTGTTCAAAAGAACGAAGTCCCTCATAATCCTTAAATACTGCATTTTGTCCGAAAAAATTCGCCGTAAATGAAGTTTTGGGATTGGCATAAATGTCTGCCGGCGAACCAATCTGTTCAATTCTTCCCTTATTCGTTAGTATGATCTCATCCGACACCTCAATCGCCTCGTCCTGATCGTGTGTGACAAATATACTCGTAATTCCCAGATTGGTAATCATTTCTTTCAACCAGCTTCTAAGCTCCTGTCTGACCTTAGCATCGATTGCCGCAAAAGGCTCATCTAGCAGCAGCAATTGGGGATTTGGAGCAATCGCTCTGGCAAAGGCAACCCTCTGCCTCTGTCCACCGGATAACTGATTGGGGTACCGCTTTCCCAGCCCCTTCAGATTAACCAGTTCAAGCAGTTCCTCCACTCTCTCTTCTATCTGTTTCTTCGGCACCTTTTGTATTTTCAGACCAGCCGCAATATTTTCAGCCACTGTCATATAGCGAAACAAAGCATAATTTTGAAAGACAAATCCAATTCCTCTCTTGCTCCCCGGAAGATCATTCACTATTTTTCCGTTTATGATAATGTCCCCACTATCTTGTTTTTCCAGCCCGGCGATCATCCGTAAGATTGTCGTCTTGCCCGAACCACTCGGTCCTAACAACGCCACCAGTTTTCCTTTTTCTATGCTGAAATTAACATCCGTTGACGCCTGATACGATCCATAGGTCTTATTGATATTTTTCAGAGTTATGTATTCCATCGTAAATCATTCCTCATTTCTTTTCTAAAACATTCCTCAGCACCAATATGATGACTGCCATGAGTATCAGCAATGATGATACAGCAAAAGCTCCCGTAAAATCATATCCCTGATACAGCATTTCCACATGTAACGGAAGTGTATTCGTGAGCCCCTTCAAATGCCCTGACAAAACTGACACAGCTCCAAATTCCCCCATTGCCCTTGCTGCACAGAGAACTACGCCAAAAAGAAATGCCCATCGAATATGCGGAAATGTTATTTTCCGGAAAATCGTAAAACCATTCATTCCCATCAGTGCTGCTGCCTCTTCTTCATCCGTTCCCAATGCATTTAATACAGGGATGATCTCTCTTGAGATATAAGGAAAGGTAACAAAGATCGTTGCCAGTACAACACCGGGAACAGCAAATATAATCGAAACTCCAAAATAATCCAGTAAAGGATACAGAATACTTTTGCGCCCATAGGTCAATAAAAAGATCAGACCTGCAATAACCGGTGAAATAGTCAGCGGCAGATCAATGAGTGCCGAGATCACTTTCCTGCCTTTGAACTCAAACCTTGTCAGACACCAGGCAGCACTCAGTCCAAACAGCGTATTAACCCCCAGCGCCCATAACATAGTAAAGATCGTAAGCTTCATTGCCTTCCGTGTATAGGGATCCGCTATGGAGCCGGCAAACTTCTTCACCCCCGCAGCCAGCGATGTGTAAACAATATAACTGAGAGGCAAAATAAGCATGACCACTAGAAACAAAATACATACACCGATCATCAGCCATTTAACAAATTTATTTTCTTTTCTAATAGATGATTTTTTCTCCATATCGTTCACCCACTATTTCACTTTCTTTGCTGCTCTGTATTGAATAACAGAATTCATCATTAATATGACAAATGCCGTAATAAGCATAACCAGAGCAATCGATGTTGCCGCTGTATAATCAAACTCCTGCAATTTTGACATGATCATCAGCGGAGCAATCTCCGTATCAAACGGCTTATTTCCTGCAATAAACACAACACTTCCATACTCACCCAGGCATCGGGCAAAAGCCATCGTAAAGCCGCCGATCAGCGCCGGAAAGATCTCCGGAAAGATTGCCTTCCGAAATGTCCGGAACGGAGAAGCCCCCAATATCTCCATAGCCTCTTCATAAGATCCGTCTAATTTTTCCAGCACTGGCTGAACACTTCTTACAACAAACGGAATACCGACAAACACTAAAGCAAAAATAATACCGGCTTTCGTATAAGCAATCGAAATTCCCATTTTAGCGAAAACTCGTCCAATCCATCCATCCGTCGTTGTCAGATGGGTAAGTGCAATACCCGCTACCGCAGTCGGCAGGGCAAAAGGAAGTTCGATCATGCCGTCCATGATTTTTTTCCCCGGAAAATCATACCTGACCAGTACCCATGCCAGAATCACTCCCATCACGGCATTGATCAGCGAAGCAATAAATGCAGTAGAAAAACTGACCCAGAAAGCATACAGCACTCTTTTTCCTGTAATAATCCCGAAAAATTCCACCGGGGACAATCTGGCTGTATAAACCACCAAAGAACAAAGAGGAATCAGTACAATAACACTCAGCATTGATATTGTAATCCCCCATGTTAATCCAAAGCCCGGAATCACTCGTTTTTGTCTTGTTTTACTCATATATCCTGTCGAAAAGGCCGCCATCTGAGAAATGCTTCGTAGCAGCTTCTTTCCATCCTCCAAAATGTTCAATATCTGTCAAGTCAACATTTTTTACAATCCACCGATGATCTTTAGGTATTGTTTTAATATTCCTTTCATCATTCAGAATCTCATATTGTTTCGAAATCTCTGTGTCAACCGGACGATAATAATTATCTGCCTCTGTCTTCTGTGCCTCTTTAGAATATAAGTAACTCAGATATTCTGTTGACACATCTGTTGTTCCATGTTTTTTTACCATTTCATCCACAAGAGCGACCGTAGGCTGGCAGATGATGGAAGCCGAAGGAACAACAATCTCATATTCACCCGGATATTCTTCCAGACTCAAGAACGCCTCATTTTCCCATGCGATCAACACATCTCCCTGTCCATTTTCAACAAATGATGTTGTCGATGCCCGTGCACCGGAATCTAATACAAGCACATTTTTATAAAGCGTCTCCATTGATTTTAAAATCTGTTCTTCGCTCTTTCCCTGCTTTTGAAAATAATACCACGCTGCCAGATAATTCCATCTCGCTCCGCCACTCGTTTTCGGATTGGGTGTGATCACACCAACATCTTTCCTCAATAGATCATTCCAGTCATAAATCTTCTTGGGATTACCACCCCGAACCAAAAATACGATCGTAGAAGTATACGGAGCCGACTGTTTAGGAAATCTCTTCACGAAATCATCGGCTAGCATCCCTGTATCAGAAATGGCGCGGATATCCTGCTCCAATGCCAGAGTAACAACATCCGCCTCCAATCCATTGGACACTTCCAGCGCTTGTTTGCCAGATCCGCCATGTGATTGAATAATTTCAATATCCTGTCCCGTTTTTTGTTTCCAATGTTCTGTAAAAAGCTTGTTATAGCTTTCATATAATTCTCTTGTCGGATCATACGAAACATTAATAATGTAATTTCTTTTTGTTATCCCACACCCGGAGCAAAGGACTGCCAAGCTCAAAATAATTAAAAAAACTGACCTTTTTTTTAATTTATGTAAATCTTTTATCATTTCTTTTCCCTACCATTTCAATAGGTTTTTAAGTGATATTTTTTCCCGCATTTTAAAATGCGGGAAAATCAAGTTTTTATTTCTTTGCAAATAATGATGTGGATAAATAACGATCGCCGGAATCCGGAAGCAGGGCAACAATTGTTTTTCCTTTATTTTCCGGTCTCTTAGCTAAGATCTCCGCAGCCTTTAATGCTGCACCGGATGAAATACCAACGAGAATACCCTCCGACACGGCAAAATTTCTTCCCTCTTCAAAAGCATCATCATTTTCTATTGTAATAACCTCATCATAAACCTTTGTATTCAATACCTCCGGCACAAATCCTGCACCGATTCCCTGAATCTTATGCGGTCCTGCGGTTCCTTTTGAAAGGACAGGGCTTGACGCCGGTTCTACCGCAACAATCTTGATATCCGGATTCTTTGACTTCAAATACTCCCCGATACCGGTAATCGTTCCACCGGTTCCCACTCCCGCTACGAACAGGTCAACCTTTCCATCCGTCTGATTCCAGATCTCCGGACCGGTTGTCTGCTTATGCATCTTAGGGTTTGCCGGATTCACAAACTGTCCAAGAATGTAAGAGCCCGGAGTTTCTTTATTGATCTCTTCTGCTTTTTCAATAGCTCCCTTCATTCCCTTTGCGCCTTCTGTAAGTACGATCTCAGCACCATAAGCCTTTAACAGATTTCTTCTCTCAATACTCATTGTATCCGGAAGCGTAAGCACTGCCTTATACCCCTTCGCTGCTGCAACTGCTGCAAGACCAATACCCGTATTGCCACTCGTTGGCTCAATGATCGTTGCTCCTGGTTTTAATAATCCCTTCTCCTCTGCATCCTCAATCATCGAAAGGGCAATACGATCTTTTACAGAACCTGCCGGGTTCAGGTATTCCAGCTTGGCAAGAATCGTCGCCTCTGTCACTCCTGCTTTTTTTTGATAATTATTTAACTGTAATAATGGTGTGTTACCAATCAACTCTGTTGCACTCTGTTTAATATCTGCCATTTTTTCTTCCTACCTTTCCTATCAATTTAGTAGGATAATAACATAATCTATTTAAACTGTCAACAATTTTGTGATAATTTCCGTTTATAAAAATGGACTTTTGACCCCTGATCCTATAAAATTAAAAAACCGATGTTTCAGCTTTTCGCCAAAACAACGGTTTTTATATTTCTTTAACTGTCCATTATTCTTCTGCAGATGCCTCTTCCTCATCAGCCGGCTCTTCATTATGACTTGCAAGAATACTTACAATCGGTGCATCCAGTTCAACATGAAGATCAACCTTGCCACTCTTGGCCATATCAAGATCTCCAACTCTCAAAGTATCACCTAATCTCAATGTGCTGCAGTCAATCTCAACCTTTTCAACAAGGTTCTCAGGTGTCGCCTTATATGGAATCTCTTCCAAAAGCTGTTCCAGTACACCTTCTGTCACTTTCTCTTTATTCAGCAAAATGACTTCCGCAACGGAATGTACTTTCTCACCTTTTACCAAAGCCTGGAAATCCATTTCAAGAATCTGATGATCCATTGCCCGGTAATCAAGCTCTTTGATCAGAACATCATATGTCTTTCCTTCCAGTTCAAGATAAAGCTGGCTTCCTTTCATGCACTCTCTCTGAATTCTCTCTGCCTCCTGCTTGTCAATCTGCAGCGGGATCGAACCCTCAATCTCCTTGCCAAAAAGGTTACCTGTCACATAGCCTTCTCTTCTCAGCTTCTTAGCCTTTGTTTCCATGTTTCTTCTTTGTACTCTTAAAGTAGTCATTTGTCTTTTCCTCCATTCATACAAATTGATAACATAGGGAAGTTTGCGGAATGTCGATATTAAATTGGCGTTTCGTTTCTCTTGTTATTCTCATTTTTTGTTGCAACTCTGTTATAGCACTATTTAAAAAAAACGTCAACCCCTTTTTTACGGAGTATAAATTCTCACCATTTCTAACATTTTTTATTTTAATATCAAGCATAACCAGTCTATTTATATTTGTCAAAAAAACGATGGCCGGCGCAAAACAGACGCCAATGTTCTATTTACACTATGCCATCTTATATGTTATACTAGAGTTCAAAAGGGAAAATTTACAATTTCCTATTAAAATGATGCGGCTAGCACTCGAGAAAGGGGATTATTATGTCCGGAAGTACAATTGCTATTTTGATAGCATTTGCATGTTACTTATGTATTATGATTTTTATTGGAGTCAATTCCATGCGAAAGACCAACAACACGGAAGATTATTTTCTTGGTGGACGTGGTCTGAACAGCTGGGTCGCTGCTCTGTCTGCACAGGCATCGGATATGAGTGGATGGCTTTTGATGGGACTGCCTGGTTCAATCTATGCACTGGGTACCGGTCAGGCATGGATTGCCATAGGATTATTTATTGGTACTGCTCTTAACTGGTTATGTATCGCCAAACGATTACGGCGTTACACGATCGTCGCAAACAATTCTTTAACATTACCGGAATTTTTCGAAAATCGTTTTCATGACAAAAAGAAGATTCTTCTTGGTATATCTTCTATTGTTATCGTTATTTTCTTCCTTGTATATACTGCGTCTGCATTAGCTTCAGGTGGAAAGCTATTCAACATGGTATTTGGTGTTGACTATCACATTGCCTTAGCTATCGGTGCGATTGTAATTCTTACTTACACGTTTCTTGGCGGATTCCTTGCCGTATGTACAACCGACTTCATTCAAGGTACAATGATGCTGATTGCTTTACTTGTTGTTCCGATTGCTGCTTATCATATGATTGGTACTGACCTGGGTACAGCTGTGGTAAATTCCGGCGTGGCAAGTTCCGATTACATGAGCCTGTTTTCAAATGGTGGGAAACCATATTCATTTGTTGATATTATTTCCCAGCTTGCATGGGGACTCGGTTATTGCGGTATGCCACACATTCTTGTTCGTTTTATGGCAATCCGCAACGAAAAAGAAATCAAAAAATCCAGCACGATTGCCATTGTATGGGTTGCCGTTTCATTGTTCGCAGCCTGTGCTATTGGTGTTATCGGCCGTGCTTTCCTCGGTGGCGTACTGAAAGATAGTGAAAATGTATTTATCCAGATGATACAGCATGTATTTTCAAGCAATATCGTTCTGATTTTTATCGGAGGCCTGTTCTTATGTGGAATTCTGGCAGCTATTATGTCAACGGCTGACTCACAGCTTCTTGTCTGTGCATCTTCCGTATCCAAAGACATTTATAAAAATATATTAAAACCGGAATCTAACGATAAAAAAGTATTAAAGGTCAGCCGCATTACCGTTCTCGTTGTTGCTGTACTTGCTTTTCTTATTGCGTGGAATCCGAACAGCAGTATTATGAATCTGGTTTCCGATGCCTGGGCAGGACTTGGTTCCGCATTTGGTCCACTTGTTGTCTGCTCCTTGTTCTGGAAACGAACCAATCTTCCGGGTGCCGTAGCCGGTATCCTGTCTGGCGGATTGTTTGTCATCATCTGGGATTATCTTCCGATAATAAACGGAGACACACTTTATGCTGCTACAGGAATCTATTCACTATTACTTGGTTTCTTCATCAGTCTGGCATGTATCGTGATCGTCAGCCTTTGCACAAAGAAACCGGATCAGGAAATCTTAGATGAATTTGAAGAGGTAAATAACTATGTAGAACAAGCATAAAACGCAAATGGAGGTTTGCATATGAAAGAGTCAACAATTAGGGCAGAAGCGGTACATCTTTTAACAGAGGCATACTATAAAGTACTTGCCATAAATCTGACTACCGATTCCCATGAGGAAATAAAAAAAAGCCCTATATCGTCTTCTGAAAAAACGTCAAGCAAAATATCCGAATGGTTTCATGACTTTGCATATTCCAACGAGATATACATAGATGACCAAGAAAAATTTTTACGTTTCACATCACTGAACCACTTACGCAATTTGTTTGACAATGGCAAAACATATGCCTGTTGCCATTACCGGCGTAAAGTTGGAAATGATATGCGCTGGGTCTGCATGGAACTTATTCCTGCTCAGGAATACTCGTCCCGGCATCAGGAGATATTTTTATACATCAAAGATATTCATGATGAATTTATTTCGATCATTAGTTCGAAGGATTTTGTTACCGGCGGCTTTAACCGTCACGGCTTTTTGCATGAAACCAAAAGTATACTGAATAATAGCAGTTCTGAGCAAAAGTTTGCTCTTGTTTTGTTTGACATAAGTGATTTTAAAGCAGTCAATGAGTACTTTGGTACCGAAGGCGGCGACTATCTTCTTCACAAAATATACAAGAAGCTTCGTTCATCCGCACTACATCCACTGATTATCGGGCGCATGTATGGTGACCATTTCTTATGTCTGGTTGAACAAAAAAACGTAACAGAGGATACCGTAACAAAATTATGTAAAATTTCTTTTTCACATGGCGAAAAATCTCTTAACATCAGTTTAACCTGTGGAATTTATAACATAGAAGATACCTCTGTGAATGTTGGCACCATGTGTGACTATGCAGAGCTGGCAAAAAAAAGTATTGTGGATCTGTACCTTCAGCCTTATGCTGTCTTTGACAGCAGTATGCGGATTGACTACATTGTTCAATCGGAAGTACGCGGACGGACACTGAAGGCATTGGATAATAATGAGTTTCACGTTTATTTTCAACCCATCTACGATGCACGGACCGGGGAGCTCGCTTCTGCTGAAGCACTGATCCGTTGGGAGTATCCGGGCAAAGGACTGATCTCTCCTGCCATTTTTATTCCAGCATTAGAAGAAAGCGGCCACATATCGAAGCTTGACCACTTCGTAGCCAACCATGTTGCCCAATTTCTTAAAGACCGGGCAGACCAAGGTAAAACAACTATTCCTATTTCGGTTAATCTTTCCTGGATGGACTTTTATGATAAAAATATGATCAATTCTATTCTAGTGGAAGTACGTAACAACAAGAATCCAAACGTCCTGCCTCGTTTCGAGATTACTGAAACTTCCTATGCGGCATTACATGGCCAGCATAATAATATGATAACGGCACTCCAGGAAGCAGGCGGCAAAGTGCTTCTTGATGATTTTGGAAGCGGCTATTCTTCCTTTAGTACATTACGTGACTACAACTTTGATATTGCTAAGCTGGATATGGGATTTATCCAGCAGCTTGGAAAGGGCAATCAGATCAAAAGTATTATCCATTCCATTATTGATATGTTCCATCACATGAATGTCAAAGTAATTGCGGAAGGAGTAGAAACTGAAGCACAATTAGATTTCTTACGCCGTCATGGATGTGATTACATTCAGGGCTATTATTTTTCTAAACCACTTCCACAGGATGAGTTTGAAAAATTATTAGATGAAAATAAGAAGAAAGAAATTCCGGTAATTTCTTTGGTTGACATGAAGTTGACGGATCTGATTCCACGGGATATTTTACAGGAATTACAGGATTCCTTCTCTCATATGACAGGAATGGCAGCCATCACCACCGATCGGAACGGTGTTCCCGTTACAAATCCTTCCAATTTTACAGACTTCTGCACAAAATACATCCGGGGGACAAAAGAAGGACTGAACCGATGCAACAAATGTGACACGGAAGGTGCCAGAAAATCTCTCCAGGAAGGAAATGTTTACTGCTATGAATGTCATGCCGGTCTATTAGACTATGCCGCACCAATTATGGTAAACGGTGAACTTGTCGGACGCTTTCTGGGAGGACAGATTCTTAGCAAAAAGCCTGATCCGGGACATTACCGGACTCTGGCAGAAGAGCTTAATCTTGATCCCGGGGCATTTCTTGATTCCTTAAAAAGTATCACCATTATGGAACAGGAGAAAATAGATCAGGCGGCACAATTTTTCTTTACAACAGCTAATATTATATCCGAAATCGCATATAACCGTCATATGCTGCAGAGGAAAAATATTGAGTTAGAATCAACTATAGAAAAATAAAGATATTATTTTGGTCTTACAAGGGGTGCCGATTTTGTGCACCCCTTTTTGATCTTTATCTGACAAGGTCACAGTCCCAGTAATCACCAACAAATCCCTCTATAATACTGGCCCCCGCCCATGGCATAAGAGCAAACCAGGTACTTGCCGGACTTCCATCCGGATATGTTTCTACAACAAGTCCTTCGCTATAGCAAAAACGTTCCGACATCCAGCCTCTTTTTCCATATCCATATTCTCCTTCATATGTATTATATGTCTGGCATCCCCACGCAGCAGTATCGCGCATACGGCTTAACACATACTCATCCCCGGTCTTATCATAATAATATAACATTTCATCTACAATCGTGCTCGACATTGGATGAATGTGAGGATTCGCTGTCGATGTCACACTTCCTCCACAACTCGACCAGCCAATCTCACTTAGTGGCGGAATCTGTACCGGAGAATTATACATGAACTTGAACGTAAATTCATAATCCAATCCCGCTTTCATATGATGCAGATATTTCTCCTGCTGTGTCAGATCATAAAGATATCTCACCGCTCTTATATAGGCAAGAACTCCCTCCGAATCAACAGCCTTATCCGTATCAAGCGGCGCACCATAACACTCCACTCTTCTTACAAACTTATCATAATAATGCTGTTCACTGCGCTGTGCCTGTTCCAGATAGCTTTTGTCCCCGGTTATCTGCATATAATAAGCAATTGCAGCCAGACACCAAGCTCCAGACATAGAATCATATTCCAGCCCGGAACCATCTTCTTCGGAAAAAACAAAAGGAAATTCCCCGGCTGAGTTTTTATTCTCATCAAATACACGCAAAACCGGTTTGACAAATTCCAGCCACTCTTTATGCTCCTTATCGTTTAATTTCTTTTCATAGTAATAAGCTTTTAATATATAATACATAGCCTGTCCTGCAAGGTATGCGGAGTGTCCTCCCGTATGCATATTCTGGAACCACCACCCATGTATGCTCCAAACACCATCCGTTACAGCATCATAGGGAAGTCCGGATGCCTTATTCATACAATTTTCAACAATCCTATTGATACATGCCAATGCCTGCTCATACATGGTCTTATCCCCAAGCCTTGTACCGGCAAGCAGCATGGGAACCGCTACCGACAGCCCATTGGTCCACGAAAGAGAGCCCAATTTATTATAGGTAAAGGTTCCATCCGGCTGATCCCATACAAAACCGGAATAGCACTTTTCATCTTCCAGCCAGGCGTATTCTGATATTGCACCGGCTATATCCTTTACTGCCACCTTCCGGTCAATCCCCTGTATCCTACGAGGCGGTTCGTGATAGGCTGAATAAATATGAATAAAGGCTTTGTGTATCGCCGTCTCATCTTCCCCTTCATAATCATACACGTTCATATGAACATGGACAGATTCTCCCACATTTAATGAAACACAATTTTCTTTATTCAGGGTATAATTATTTATAATCGTTGTTGACTGGACAAAAAGCCAAGGCGCATTCTCATATCCCAATGTATATCCAACGCTGGCACCATCCCGGATACTGCAGCAATATCCGGCATAATAATCCAGTTCACCGTTTTTGTCTACATAATACGGCTTTGCATCGAATCCGTACACATGACCCTCATCATAGATCAGTGCTGCCGGCATCGCAAGCCTGTCCCCGCGTACCATCCAATGATCGGAAGCCGGAAGTGACGGCTCTCCTTTTCGGATCCTCGGATATTTGCGCGGCACATCAATTGGAGCTTCACCTCTGTTTGTTCCGTACATGAACCCGGGCATATAAAAACGTGGATTGTCTGCTTTATTTTTTACATTAAACTGCACGACACCACGCCATATTTGTTCTGACATATTCGTTACGGTTATATCCAACCCATATGGATTCTCCGGGGTCCCCTCTCCCCCTTTCCAGTCAAGGTCAAATTGTAGTACTTCCGCTGCCTGATCATATTTTCCCGTTAATCCTGCCTGATCGTACGATCTGGCAAGACATAAAATATCTGGTTTCATAGCCTGTCTCCTCCTTGTTTATTGTCCTTTATTTTATCATATATATATACGCTTCACCATATTGATTTTCAACATGTTCCCAATTTCTCCCCACTTACACCAACAACTATTATACCGTTACACGAACATGACAGCTCTCTCTGGCACCATCTTCTGACGCATAAATATAGCAGGTTCCTTTTTTCCTTGCTTTTATCTTACCCTTACTGCTGACACTGGCAACACTTGATTTACTACTCTTCCATGTCACATCATTTCCGGAAGTTACCGATACCGTCAGATTCAGCATTTTTCCTTTTTTTAGTGAAACAGAAGTTTTGTTCAACCGGATTACCGGCGGTTTCACCGTAACCTGACACTCACTCGTCACTCCATCCACAGATGCCGTTATAACTGCCGTTCCATGTTTCATTGCTGTTACAGTTCCTGCCTCATTGACCCGAGCAACACTTTTTTTATTTGATTTCCATGTCACCTTTCTTCCGGAAGAAACCTTAACGTCTAATAGTATACTCTGCCTGCGGTACAAGGTCACTTGTCTATTCTCTAACTGAATCTTCGGTTTTTTGACTGTAACGCGGCATACTCCCGTACTTCCATCTGCTTTTGCCGTAATTGTAGTCTCTCCAGGCTTCATGGCACGGAGCTTTCCTCGTTCATCAATTGATGCTACACTTGACTTCTGTGACTTCCACATAACAGAAGATCCATTTGAAGTCGATGCACTAAGTGATGTTGTCGTTCCATTTTCCATCGTAATATTTGTCGCAGATAATGTAATTTTTGTTCTCTCTACCGTTACGGTACAGCTTGCTTCACCACCGGATACTTTTCCCGTAATCTTGCATGTTCCTGCTTTCTTCGCCGTAACTTTACCATATGTATTAACACTTGCAATAGAAGACTGACTGCTTTTCCATATAACTCGTTTTGCATTTGTTGCTACTCCAACGAGATAAAAACTCTGTCCAATCTTCAGAGTCCTATGATAACACGATAAAGCAACAAGGGAATACCCGGATGCCTGTGCGATATTATACTGTATCGGAATGTTCATGGTGATAAACACCAATGTAAGAAGAATAGCCATACATCTTCGTTTCACTATTCTCTGAATGTTGAAATAATCAGATATATCTTTCATATAAGAATTCCTCCTCCCTGTGGGGAGAAATTGGGTAAAGGTAATATAACATAGGTCTGAGGATTTTGCAAGGGAATTTATTGAAAAGTTTCTTTATAATGTTTGAAAAAATATTGACTTTTTCTTTGCCATTCCCCATAATAAGAAGCAGGGTTTGTGTGTTCTCCCATCGTGGGAGGGAAACAAATGAACGAAACAAATCGGGGAAAACCGGGAGAAACAGCCGGGTCCGCATCTGTGATCAAAGCACCTGTGCGGCGGAATTTCAAAGACACGGTTTTCCGAAAACTCTTTAATAACAAGCAGGAACTTCTGGAACTCTATAACGCTTTAAATGATTCTGATTATCAAAATCCGGATGATATCGAGATCATCACTCTGGATAATGCCCTGTTTTTCAAAATGAAAAATGACGTAGCCTTTCTGATCAACACCAACGAAATGTGTCTGGTGGAACACAGCAGCACGGTCTGTCTGAATTATCCGCTGCGGGGACTGCTCTATCTGGCAAAGGAATACGAATCTATCATTAAAATGAGAAATGTAAACATTCTCCAGTACTCACTGGTGAAGATCCCGACGCCAAAGTGTATCGTTCTCTATAACGGACAATTGCCCCGTCCGGAACGAGAGACGCTTCGTCTGTCCGATGCCTTTGAAAACAGGGAGGTTGAGCCGTGTCTGGAAATGACCGTCGAGATTCTCAACATCAATCTTGGGAAAAACTCCAAACTCTTAAACTCTTGTAAAACGCTCGGTGACTATGCTATACTGGTATCAAAGATACGTGGCTTTATGCAGCAGACAGAAGATCTCGCGCAGGCGATCCGGTTAGCCGTGGACAGCTGCATTGAGCAGGATTGCCTGAGAGATTTTCTGATACGCAACCGAGTGGAGGTGGAATCCATGCTTTTGTCAGAGGGAACCGTAGAGGAATACGTTGACAGTATGTATGAGGAGATTGACCGGATCAAGCAGGAGCTGTCTGATACAAGACAGAAAATAGCGGATGCTGACCAACAAATGGCAGATATGCAGGAAGTTTTGGAACAAAAAGATGTATCCTTGAGACAGAAAGACGCTTCGCTGAAACAGAAAGATGCAGAAATCAAGAGACTAAAAGCATTATTGGTAACAAAAGACAGCTAAGCACATAACAACAAATGGGGAACACACAAACCAATATTAATTTACGATCTGACCAGGAAAGGAATAAATGGTGATGAAAAAATCTTCCCATTGGCAGTCCAATGTTTCTATTATATTATTTATTATCTTATTTTACCTGATCCTAGAGGGCGTTGGTATTACATGCCCGATTAAATTTATGACTGGGATTTCGTGTGCCGGATGTGGGATGTCAAGGGCATGGATGGCTGTTTTTCATTTGGATTTTTCAAGAGCCTTTTATTATCATCCCCTTTACTGGACACCGCCTATTCTTATCCTTATACTATTATCAAGAGGAAAATTGAAACCTATGCTTTTCAAAGTTTTCATATTTACAATAATTATGCTATATGTTATTGTTTATATGTATAGACTTATATGTGGGGATCATGAAATTGTTGCCTTTGAACCGGCAAATGGATTCGTATGGTACCTCATACACGAAGTATTTAACTAAAAAGAGGAGGATATTATGTTTTGTGCAAATTGTGGTGCCCAGGTTGAGGACGGAGCAAAATTTTGTCCCTCTTGCGGCAAAGCATGTTCTACGCAGGAAAAAGCAAAGCAAGCAGCGGAGAATGTATTCGAAAAAAGTGAACAGGAACTGGGAAACGCCTTTGATGATGTAAAGCAAAGCTTTCAAGGCAATGGTGGAAATTACACACCACCTTATTCCGGAGAAAGGTTAAAAGAAGACCGATCTCTGATCATTTATATTTTACTTTCTTTTGTCACTTGCGGAATTTATGGTTACTATTTTATTTACAAAATGGCGCAGGATGTAAATATTGCATGTAACAGAGATGGAGAACAGACATCCGGTTTGGTAGTTTTCATTCTATTATCTTTTATTACTTGCGGCATTTACAAATACTACTGGTATTACAAACTCGGTAACCGGCTGGCAGCCAATGCCTCCCGCTACAATCTGCATTTTGAGGAAAATGGTACAACCGTATTGATGTGGTGCATCTTTGGTGCCTTGTTATGCGGTATCGGTTTGTTTATCGGTATTTATATTCTAATCAAGAACACAAATATGATTTGTGCAGCATACAATCGTTCAAAAGGATTGTAATTCAATATACGGAGTTAATTATGAACAATAGCAAATCATTTAAGCAGATTTTATATCTTGTTATTGAAGGCGGACTGATCGGCACATTAGCCGGTCTGACCGCCGTTGTTTATCGTTTTTTCCTAACTTGGGCAGAAACTGGTCTGAATCATGTTTTATTCTTTATCAAGGGCAATATACCCGCTATCATCCTTTGGTTTCTCGCCCTTATCGTGATGGGATGTATCGTCGCACGTATTGTAAAATGGGAGGGCATGGCTTCTGGTTCAGGTATTCCGCAGGTTTCCGGTGAGGTAAAAGGATTCTTAAATCCTTGCTGGTGGCGTGTACTGATTGCCAAATTCACCGGCGGTACGATCAGTATTTTTGCCGGTCTTTCTCTCGGTCGTGAAGGTCCCTCGATCCAGTTAGGCGCAATGGCAGCAAAAGGATACTCCCGGATACGCAAATGCGATAAGTCTACCGAATTGCGTCTTCTTTGCTTTGGCGCTGGTGCAGGACTGGCTGCCGCATTCAATGCCCCGCTTGCCGGTATTTTATTTGTTTTAGAAGAGATGACACATACCTTTGATCACATCATCATTCTGGCCGGTATCATTGCAACATTATCCGCCGATTATATTTCAAAAATATTTTTTGGACAAGCCACTATTTTTCATTTTCACCCGTATACGATTCCTTTACGATATTACTGGCTTCTCGTATTGCTGGGGATTCTTCTTGGTTTAGCGGGTGCCGGATACAACTATGTCATGATCAAAACACAGAAGTTATTTCAGTCTGTTAAGCATATTCCACTGGAAGTTCTATTCTCTGCAACTTTTGTGATGGCAGGAATTTTCGGTTTGTTTCTGCCACAGGTCCTTGCTGGTGGACACAGCATGATCGTTTTGCTGGAAAATGGTGAACCGGCACTGATAACTCTTGTTATTCTGCTCATTTTTAAATTCATCTTTTCCGCCATTTCGTTCGGGTCTGGAGCACCTGGAGGTATTTTCTTCCCATTATTGATCCTCGGTGCTTTCGCCGGTGCAGCATTTGGTGAGACCGCTTTAACATTTCTTCCCTTGCCGGATCATGTTCTTCCGCAGCTTATCACTCTCGGCATGGCAGGGTTGTTCGCAGGAATTGTGCGTGCGCCTCTCACCGGTATTATTCTTATCACAGAAATGACTGGAAATATGCACCGTTTACTAGATATTGCTGTTGTCAGTATCCTTGCCTATGCCGTAGCCAATCTGGTTGGCAGCAAGCCGATCTATGACTCGCTTCTGGATAATATTCTGAGCCGACAAAGGAAGAAAAATTAAGCTAAAAGCGATCTTTTCTTAATATATTTACCAGTGTCCTGTAACTGGTCGTTCATAACGATATAAAGGTTATAATATCCTTCCGGTATATCTTCCAGATGAGCCGTATGAGCATACACCATTTTGCTAAATATAGGCATTGTCTGACAGGTATCACTGTAGTCAGTTTCATAATTTCCCTTCTCCCCGAACAAGTATATTTTCTTCAGACAATGATCTTTGGCGCGCACCATCAATATATCTTCCTGTAACCAATAAACCACAACTGTACTGTTTACCGGATGTATTTTCTGTTCCATAATCTTTTGATACACATCCTGACTAATCTTTTTAGGATGCTTCAATTCTCCAGCAAAATAGTCCCGTGAATATTTCATTGGCTTTGCGAGTTCTTCTATATGCGGCTCAAAACTGTATCCACGGAAAAAGCCTGTTTTGACACCATAATGGCTTACCGTTTCACCGCTTGCAAATTCATATTCAAACACAGCTCCCTGATCCCCATCCTCTGGTTCTGCAAAACAGCCTGCCATATTGTATACTCTTTTTTTGTCTGGCACATAAATACCGTTGGCACGAATCCTTGCCTTGGGTCCCGCAAACCTTTTATATAACCTTACCGTTTTCTCTTCTTCATTGACATCATAAAAGGACACATAGGATAGCGGATCTTTATCAAACGACGCTGCCTTGCGCCGTTTTGCCCAGTGATTATCATATATCATGATATGCTTAACACCGGCAATCTCTTCCAATCCCTCGTCGACAACATATGCTGCATGTTGCTGGTAAGTCCATCGTATCTCACCTTCTGGTTTGAGCAGATATGCTGTCATTGATGTATTCTTCCAGAAATCAGGGTCGGACAACAGCCATCGAAGCTCTTTTTTCTGATAGTCCACACAGATTACAGAATGAATATTACGCAGCGAGATCAGAACCGAATCATCCTTTTCATAATAAACAGCCGAATTTACATGCGCCCAATCGGTCCTGTCTATGTAAGTGTCATCAAACAGATCCTCGACGTCTAACTGCCACACGATTTCACCAGTCACCCGGTCAATCTCGACCACCCTGTCTTCCGTATGTCCAAGCATCGTATTACTTCCCGCCAAAAAATTACCATTCTCCCTTTCTTCCACTGTGTGATGTACACCATTTTTTGTATGATATGTGCGAAACACTCTGCCGAAATAATCCATGTCATGCGACTGCACTGTTTGCGGATTTGAGAAAGAAGGAGCTGCCACATCCTTTTCCATGTAAAAGAAATGTCCTTTTGATAATGGAAAAATGCCATATCCCCTTGACTTTCGTTTTAGATAAAAGCGGATTTCTCCATCTGCATCAAAAGCACATGTATGAATGTCAACTCCACCATTAATGAGAATAAACGGAAACGCCGGATCAGACGCCCTTTTCTTTACCGATATACAACTTTTCATATATGCTGGCAGGCGGGGAGTCTGAACAGGAACCACATGGCTGGCTGATATGGTATCATCCGCATCCAGCAGCTCGATCAGAACCTCATTTTTTCTGTCCGCATACAATCCTAGAATGGGAATGCGATGTTTTTTCCCCGCAGAGATAACCGATACATAATCTGTCTCTGGTGTCTTTCCTTTTACTGTGACCCTTACTTTACATTTTTTTTCTGTGACAAAAAGCGCCAATGCTGTAAGTGGCGACTCCCCATAAGGGTTACGAATCACATACATATGGTCAAAGGTATATTCCCCACTCTGAAGCATTGATTCCAAGACATAATCTCTCGCCTGTGTTCTGGCCGCCAGCGAAATTTCTGTCCTCATATTAGTCTTATACTGACCGGCCTGCAAACGTTGAAAATTTTTTATCTGTTCTTCTGCTCTGTGTTTCAGCAGATCCAGACTCCCCTGCATAATCTCGCCGCCATCCGGCAAGTACACTTTCCTGTCTTTTACAATAAGTTTTTGACCTTTGATCTTTCGTAATATTTTTTTTGCCAACCTTTGACAAAAAGCAAAAAGCACATTTTTCATCAATGACACTTCCTCTCCATCTTCTGTTACAGGGTAGCAACAATTGCATGATAAACATCTTTGGCACATTCTGCCGGTGTAACACCAATGGTATTCATGACCAGTTCTGCATTGTCCGGTGCTTCATAAGAAGAATCTTTCCCTGTAAAATTTTTGATTTTCTTTTTATAAAGACCTTTCGGATCACGTTTTTGACAGGTTTCAAAATCCGTACTCACATATACCTCTATGAAATTACCTGTTCCTGCCCGTTCACGTGCATACTCTCTCATTTTTTTAAAAGGGGAAATTGCTGAAACGATGGCAATAAGACCGGCATCCGCAAACAGCGCGGCAATCTCACCCAATCTACGTATATTTTCTGTACGGTCTTCATCACTAAAACCAAGATCTGAGTTTATTCCATGTCGCACATTATCTCCATCCAGAAGATAGGCCGCATGCCCCGCATCAATAAGCATTTTTTCAACTTCAATCGCTATGGTCGATTTGCCGGCCCCGGATAACCCGGTAAACCATACAACAAGTCCCCGCTGATGCAGAACTTTACTGCGCTCATCTATGGATACTTTATTCGATTGCCATACAATATTTTTATCCTGTTCAAAATGGTCCATAACTTCCTCCCAAATTTCATATTTATTTTTATATTATTGGAAATTTCAGGCAGAATTATGAATTTTTTTTGACAGAATATTGACAAGAAAAAGTCAAAAACATGGCATTTATTTACGATTTTATTATAGTTTTTTATAGACAGTAAAGATCATCGTGGCAAAGCAGACACCACCGCCAATAAGATTTGAAATCGGTTCCGCAAGAAACACACCATGAACCGGTGAGGATACCAGCAAGGGAAGAAGAAGTGTCAATGGTACCACTATGATTACTTTGCGGAAAATAGAAAAGAAGATGGCACGTTTACTAAAGCCCAGACCGGTAAATGTGGTCTGACCGCTAAACTGGAGTGCCATAAAGAAAAATCCAAAAAAGTATATATGCAGACAAGATTCCCCCATCTGCATGACTGCTTTATCATTCGTAAATATTCCCATAAAGAAATGAGGGAATAAAAATAAAATTCCCCAGACTGTCAGCGTATATAAGATCAGAACAGCCGACATAAATGAGATACTCTCTTTCACACGTTTATTCTCCCCTGCCCCATAGTTATACCCCATGACCGGCTGCGCACCGGAACCGACACCCGTTACCGGCATGGTCACAACCTCGCGGATCGAATTAATGATTGTCATAATCCCTACATAAACATCACCACCATAACGGATAAGACTGGCATTGCAAACTATCTGTACCAGTGAGTTGGTAACAGCCATAGTAAAGCCGGATAATCCCAGAACAAGAATTCTCCTAACCCGTTTGGGCTGCAGGCAGAGACGGTCACGCCGGATGCGCACAACCGCCTTTTTTCCCAATAAAAAACGAAACGTCCAGATGGTCGCCATCGCTTGAGATATCACAGTAGCCATCGCTGCTCCCCGTACCCCAAAACCAAAGGTAAAGATAAACAACGGATCCAAAATAATATTCACACCGGCTCCGATCGCAACCGTCCACATACCGGTCCTTCCAAACCCCTGAGCATTGATGAAATTATTTAACCCCAGACTCAGCATAACGAAAATATTACCAAGCAAATAAACTGACAGATAGCTGTCAGCATAACCAATCGTCTTCTTGCTGGCTCCCAGCAGATACAAAAGCGGCACTTTACCTGCATAGACAAGAATCGTTAAAAAGATGCCACAGAGAATTAACAATACGACACAGTTTCCCAGAATGTATTCGGCTTCTTTCTGATCTTTTTTCCCTCGTTCGATAGAAAAAAGCGGAGCACCACCCATCCCGATCAGATTTGCAAATGCTATAATGATCGAAATGATCGGCAAACAGACTCCTACACCGGTCAGCGCCAGTGAATTTCCTCCATCCATCCGTCCAATGTAAATCCGGTCTACAATATTGTAAAGAACATTTATAAGCTGTGCCAATGTCATCGGCATAGCAAGGCGTAAAATATTTTTCTTAATACTTCCTTTTGAAAAATCAGTTACTTCCAATGTTTTTTATCCTTCTTTCCCTCTTTGCACACAACATTTCGGATATAAGAAAATGTCCTGTCTTCTCCTTCATCCCGCAGCATGATCAATAATCGTTCCAATTCATGTGAGGTTTCCTCATGCATCCAGCGCCGCTTGCGCCCTTTGTTAAAATACTCGTATGGTTTCGCTTCATTGTACTCGTCACCATAATAAATCTTACTGGCAGCTACACGGTCGCAAAACATTTCTATCAAATATTTCGTTGGCATACGGACAGGCTCTTTGCGGTTTAATGCCAGATCATAATCCACCCAATATTCAAAATGATGTTTATTACGTCCCTGGTGATGCAGCCAGGCACGGGAAAAACCATATAACTTTCTTTCTTTTTCATTCGGGCTCATATCTCCCAGATAATTTTTTGCTCCGGCTATGAACTCTGTCGGACTATACTTAGACAGATCATGGCGAAGTCCCTGCCAGAATATCCCTGCCTTATAACAATGAACAATTACTTTGTGGCGATGCCTGGTTATCGTTGAAAAATGTTTCCAAATATGCATATTATTCTCCATTCCAAAATGTTATTCCATTCAGACTCCTACCACATTACAAAGAACCAAAGCCACAGTCAGCGAGATTACAGCCCGCATCAGGTTGTTACACTTACACTTGTGATAAAGAATCATATTGATACTATATAAAAAGATCATAATGCCTAAAACGGTATATCGTGGTAAGAAAGCATTTACGTTACAGTCTATCCCCGACTTGACAAGGCTCACCATAACCGTGATGAGCAGCCCGGAAACAACAACACGAATTGCCTTACGAACGATAACAAATACCCCGGACTGTTCCAGTCGGTCATAAAGGTGAAGAGCAACATAAAACACAGCACAGGAAGCTGCTACACTACAGGCATACCCGGCGACAGCCATGAGAACTCCTCCCAGCATTGTATGGGTCAGTGAAAATCCATATACATACCCTATTCCCGATAACGTTTTACATAAAATTGAACCAGGCAGAACGTTTACAAGAAGTACCAAATGATTATAAAATTCATTTTCACTGATGTATTCCGGTATGAACAGACCATCTGCTATCGAAAGATAGGCATCCCCTCCCCCAAAAGAAAGGAAAGATGATGCAAGTCCCTGTATATCAAAAAAAACAACAGCTCTGCCGACAAAGAAAAAAGCCGGAGCGGATAAAAGGACAAAGAAAAGCACCCAGACAGCAATCCGTCCAATCAATGATTTCCACGATATGGTGCAGGCCACCTTTTCTTTCTTCTCTGTCCTTCTCAACAAAAATTTTCTAAACAGATAAACGACCGTACTGCCAAATAATGTCAAAAGAAGAAGATGTATCGTCGATAACCGGGGTATTCCTATCGATGGTAGATGAAAAATTCCCAGCAACGCATGTGTCCCCGTAGCAAGAAATACTCCCAATATAATAATCCATATCATAACGCGATATCGGGAATTACCGTATCTCTGCAGCGTATCCAGAATATATTGTGTGAGCAGACACATAATAAATCCCGTGACACCAACGGAAGCATACTGTATCTGGTCGAGTACAGCACCACCAATCTGAAAAAAAACGGTAAGAAATAGGACAGTAAGAACTGCTCCCGGTAATGCCATAGCCGTCCCCGCTGCTACCATGCCACGGATTCCATTACTCTGAAACCCGACACCGGCTGCGATTTCCACCGGTAAGGCTCCCGGCGTCATCGTAGCTGCAATGGTATCCTTATCAAAATCTTCCTTTGTAACCAATTCTTTTTCTTTGACCACTTCCTGTTCCATAACAGGAATCAGTGCATTCCCACCCCCAAATCCAATCATTCCCACCTTTACCATTGATGAAATCAATGATTGTGTTTTCCCCATACAATGAATCCTTCCTTTTTGTTAAAATTTGGAACATTGTATAAAATGATCTTGTCAGAAGTATGACGAAGATATTTTTTCATATACATATAATAAGGTTATTTTAGGTGGTTCTATGCAGACTCTGATTTCCCTAAATCAATTATTATGGGGCGGTCCCATTCTCCTTTTACTTCTTGGCATACATATTTATCATACTATACATTTGCGTCTGGTGCAACGCAGAATTATGAAAGGGATCCGGCTTTCATTCGGCGACGATGCTGGTGCAGAAAGACATGGGTTCTCCCGCTTCGGCTCATTAACAACAACACTCGCCGCCACATTAGGAACCGGAAATATCGTTGGCATCTCAACAGCCGTTTATCTGGGAGGCTCTGGTGCTGTTTTCTGGTGCTGGCTCACGGGTATTCTCGGTATGGCTACCACTTATGCAGAAACCTATCTAAGCGGCCATCTTCGATGGCAGGATAACGACGGACATTATCACGGCGGTCCCATGTATATCTTGGACCATACACTTCACAAGAAGGGAATGGCTTTTTTCTATAGTCTGGCGCTCTGTTTTTCCGCCTTCTGCATTGGCTGTACAACACAAAGCAATGCTATAACAGAAGCCTGTCAGGAAGTCTTTCACTGTCCTCCCCTCTATAGTGCGATTGTGACTGCTTTTTTAGTCGGGTTGATCCTTATGCAGGGAACTGACTGGATTGAACGTTTTTCCATGGCAGTAGTCCCTGGTATGGCTATGTTTTTCTTTGGTGGCTGTATTCTTTATCTACTTTTACACGCCAGCTTCCTGCTTCCCTCAATACAGCAGATTCTTTCCTCTGCCTTTCACAGTTCCTCTATTACTGGTGGAATTGCCGGTTACTCCGTTGGAAAAGCGATTCGTTTTGGTGTAGCACGGGGGCTGTTTACCAATGAGGCTGGGCTCGGCACAGCCGGCCTGATTGCCGGGTCCTCTGCAGAAGAAAAGCCGGAAAATCAGGCTCTGATCTCAATGAGCGCAACCTTTTGGGATACGGTTGTCCTCTGCGCTGTTACCGGGATCGTGCTGGTTGCCTATCAGCTGGAATATCCGTTGGAATGGCAGGCTGGATCGGCTGGTTCCCTGACTACGGCAGCTTTTCGAAAACTACCTTTTTTAGGAGACGAAATACTGGGAATCGCTATTATCTGTTTTGCTATAGCTACTCTTGTCGGATGGAGTTATCTTGGAAAACAAGGGTATGATTACCTGCTCTCCAACCGTTTTCCAAAGATTTATCAGACCATTTATGTGGTGATGATCTTTGTTGGCGGTATGCTTCCTCTTACACTTGTCTGGGAGTTGACGGATTTTATCAATCTTTTCCTTTTGATTCCGACCGTTTATCTTCTGATCCGCTGCCGTCGATATTTGAAATAATATGTTTGTGTCCTTTATAATGTTGCTATTTGACAAGGCATTTCCAAAAAAAACATATTTTTTTCATATTTTTTGGGTTATAATAGAAGTATTGATGATAAAATGGGGTAGCAGATAATGGCTTTGCCATCGTTTTACTAAGGAGGTATTTTCATGTCAGGCAAACTAAAAGAATGGTTCTCGCAAAAAAGAGTATTTAACAAAATTGATTATATGAGCCTGAACCGGCTGCGTCAAAATCAATCCGTGACAAGTTCTATTCCCGTCCGTCTTTCCCATGCTGAAAAAACACGACGGGCAGATAATCTCATCTGGGTCCGCAGCCATGATACTTCACTCACTTTTGACAGCATGACTCTGACACACAACCCATACGGTGTGACACCACTGACAGCATTAGCAATCTTTCACTCAGATGTGCCCTGCCGTCTTTCCTTTACGGTTCATTGCGGTGATTCCGTAGATTTTCATTATGATTATACACATCTGACAACTTCACATGTGGCTCCGATCTGGGGAATGTGTCCCAATGCCCACAACACCATAACGATTACCTTATACCGTGAAAATGGTGCAGAATTATGTACACGATCCTTTGACTGTCAGACAGATGCACTATCGGATGACTATGAGTACCCTTCTTTTTGTGATGAAAATGGCGTTACACGTTATATCATGACCATGCCTTCGCCAAAGGGAAAAATTTATCCTTTACCAAACGGTCATTTTCTGCTGGTCAATGATAAGATGCGCACCCGGACCGGCGCAGAACCGCTGCCTACCCATATTCATGAAGTCGATCTGCTGGGACGAACTTATCAGACTTGTTATGTCGGCAGCGGAATAGAACATGTCTATAATGCGTGTGATGAGGAGAATCACCTTCTTGTTACGATCCATGCTTTGGAAGATGAACAGTCTTTATTTGCTATCATCGATCGTGAAACCGGAACAGTTATACGTACGAGCAACGAACTTCCTTCCGAAGAGTGCGAGCCGTCTATTTACCTAACACGGCAACATCTGGAAGCAGTTTTCAAGGATTCTCTGGAAGATTTTGTCCTTGCCGGAGAATCTCTGGAACAAATAGACTTTGCCGAAACAGGATGGCTCCGCCCACCTGTATTCTACAAAGCGGCCTCCGTAGAGACTACCGGTGCAGTCAGCCTTGACGATATGAAAGAACAGTACGGACTGACTTTTTCCATTGTGGGAAACAATCTTTCGATTGATACCTGCCATGATGATATTCAGGAAATTGTCTTTAGTCATGCAGACCGATTATACGAACTGGATCTGACTAATCCACCCCTTTCCGACCCCCAATACGAAAAATACCACTACACACTTGCTGTTCCTTTTACAGAAATGTATAGTGGCACATATTCCATCGTGATCCGTTTTCGTAATGGTGGACAAGCCGTGCTTCAAGACACGGTTTCCCTTTCAAGAGAGCGTAAATAATCTCTTACTCTGCTACTTCATACAGATAACTGTTACCTTTTTTTCCAACACGGTCCACCACTCCAAGATAGTGCAGTACATGCAATGCCGTCTGCGCCCGCTTTACGGTCAGACGGGTTGCTTTGGCATACTCATTGGAACAAAATACTTCTAACTCGGGTGGTATAAGCATGCGGTAATCTTCTACCCGCTCCAGATGAAGTTCCTCTACCAGTTCCGTAGGTATCCTATCATGCCGGCTCGATCCTTTTTTGCGATCCCGGCTCCAGCCATTTAACAACCGCGTCTCCTCAATATCGATAAGCAGAATATGAATAGACAGGTTCGGGTCTTTTAAAAATGTCTTAATCCGGTACAGCTCCGCAAATACCGCCTGTGGCGTTCCTCTTTTTGGCGATTTCCGCCGGTCACTGATCTCTCCTGTGTCCTCATCTATCCAGCGCAGCCACTTTGTGGCCGGCACCGGATAGACAATAGTCACCTGATAGAGAGGAAGAAATTTGGTTAGCTTTCCCCGGAGAGTATTAAAATTGGCTGTCTGTATCTCATATACATGCCCTTCCCGATACACATCTGCCACATATCCTTCTAATGGCACCTCATGGTAATCTTCGTCCGGTTCTACATAATTTTTGAGAATAGCATGCAGTGTTTTCTCACCGAGCGTACCAATCCCGTGTTCTTCATGTTCTCTGCCTAAGACTCTGGCTGCTGCCTGATTAAAGGTTATCCTGTCCATAGTACGCATTAGCACCATGTTTTCTGAAATAGTGCTTGTCCATTAAGTACTGTGGTGCTCTTTTTACCCGTGGGTTTAATGTCAGAGTATGGTGTGCCATCTCTGCTACCTTATCTAATACTACAGCATTATAAACAGCATTTGCCGGTGATGTTCCCCATGCAAAAGGTCCATGATTTTTCACTACGATACCAGGCACTTCCATCGGATCTTTATCTCCGATTGTCTCAATAATAACAACTCCTGTATTTCTCTCATAGTCCAGATTGATCTCCTCTGCTGTCAAGTCTCTTGTACATGGAATATCACCATAGAAATAGTCCGCATGTGTTGTTCCGAGTGCCGGGATCGACATACCAGCCTGAGCAAACGTAACTGCCCATGTAGAATGAGTATGTACAACTCCGCCCAGAGATGGATAAGCCTTGTATAATTCTATATGTGTAGCTGTATCAGAAGACGGACGGTATTTTCCTTCAATAACATTCTGGTCAAAATCAACGACTACCATATCCTCCGGCTTCAGCTCATCATATTCCACGCCACTTGGCTTGATAACAACATAGTTATTCTCACGGTCAATACCACTGACATTTCCCCATGTATAAATAACCATTCCTTTTTCCTGAAGCTCCATATTTGCTTCATATACTTCTTTTTTTAATTGCTCTAACATCATATCCTCCATTCTAAAGCATGGCTCATGCTTTACTGTAATTATTTCTTATTTCCTAGTATAACATGTTTTTCATTTCTGTAAATACCATTCACCATTTCTGATAATGTGTCAGATACATTCTTGACCGTCAAATTATATATTCCATCTGGCGCTCTTTGGTTTTCATTCCCATTTTTTCATAAAAATGTTCCGCCCTTCGTATAGTCACACTATTCTCCATCGTTCATCCTCCCCATCTTATTTATCATACTCATCCAGGAAATGATGCTTCACACCATCTTTTTTGTATGCAATAACCGTACTCAGATTCACATTTTCCACACTCTTAAAGATGTTTCCCTCGATATACGGATTATCTTCCTTTAGCTTTGCAATCAGCTTTTTTGTTTCTAACCGCTTGGAAGATGTCGTACCGTCCTCATGGCAGGTACTGCAGGTCTCTGTGAAATGGCAGGCACACTGCAAAAAATGAAGTTCGTTATAATCTCTCCATCTGCATATAGCTTCTTCCCGGATAAGATACAAAGGGCGGATCAGTTCCATTCCTGCAAAATTAGTACTGTGAAGCTTAGGCATCATCGTCTGGATCTGCCCCCCGTGGATCATTCCCATGAGAATCGTCTCAATCACATCGTTATAGTGATGCCCCAATGCGATCTTATTGCATCCCAGTTCCTTTGCCTTACTGTAAAGGTAACCTCTCCTCATCCTTGCACATAAGTAACATGGATTCTTTTCTACGTGGTCAACAGCATCAAATATTATGCTGTCAAAAATCGTCACTGGTATGCCAAGCTTCCGTGCATTGCTCTCGATCAATGCACGGTTTTCTTTATTATAACCGGGATCCATCACCAAAAAAGTTAATTCAAACTTGACCTTTTTATGCCTTTGTATCTCCTGAAAAAGTTTCGCCATAAGCATAGAATCCTTACCACCCGATATACAGACGGCAATATGGTCTCCGTCCTGGATCAGTTCATATGTCCTGCATGCCTTTGCAAAAGGGGTAAATAGTTGTTTGTGAAATTTTTTACGGATACTCTGCTCCGCTCTTTCTTTCACATCAATTTCTTCTTCATCACTCAAGGCATCCATTAAAAAAGCCTGGTATCCACCGGTAAGACTGTAACTATTTATTCCTGATTTTTCCATCTGTTCCGCAATATCCTTAGACTTCTCCCCCCGCTGGCAATAAAAGATAACGTCTCCTTTTTTCTGTAAACGTGCCAGACATTCTTCCTCATTTTCCATAAAGAGTTTTATTGGAATATGAATCGCTCCGGGGATCATGCCATACAAAACACTTCCTTCATCCCGGATATCTATTATCTGGCAGGAGTCTTTCGGGCGTGCCTTAAGCTCAGCAATTGTTATTTCTTTCACTCCATAGTCCCCCTTTTTCCTGTTAAATCCTTTACCACTTCTCCGGCAATGATCAGCCCTGCCGTAGAAGGTACAAAAGCAGTACTTCCTGGAATATCTCTTCGTTCTGTACAGGTATGCTTTGCCCCCGGAGGGCAGACACAGTTGGTCCGGCAACTGATTGACATATCTTCAATCGGGCGGATTGGCTTTTCCTCCGAATAAACCACCTTAAGTTTTTTTATTCCCCGTTTCTTTAACTCACGTCTCATAACTTTGGCAAGCGGACACATCTTTGTCTTATAAATATCTGCAACCTGAAAAGCACTTGCCTCAAGCTTGTTTCCTGCTCCCATGGAACTGATGATCGAAACCTTTTCCTTCTGGCATTTCATCACTAATTCAATTTTCGCCGTTACGGTATCTACGGCATCTACCACATAATCATATTCAGAAAACGGAAATTTATCTGCGTTCTCCGGTAGGAAAAAACACTTGTGAACTCTTACATCCGCATCCGGATTGATCTCCCATATTCTATCCCTCATTACCTCTGCTTTGTACTTTCCTATTGTTTTTCTTGTTGCAATGATCTGTCTGTTAAGATTGGTAAGACATACTTTATCATCATCTATCAGATCAAATGCTCCGATTCCACTCCTTACCAAAGCCTCGCATACGTAGCCCCCCACGCCACCAACGCCAAATACAGCGACCCGCGCATTTTTTAATCTATCCATTGCTTCTTCTCCAAGAAGAAGCTGTGTTCTTGAAAATTGTGTAAGCATTCCCATTCTCCTTTTTACTTATTATCAATTCAAAAGACCGGATATGTCCTTAATCATGGCTTCGTTTGTTATACCAAGCTCCTGAAGTAATTCTGCCGGGTCATACCGGTCATAGAATTTTTTCTCTAAACCATAATTTTTGACTTTAACTTCACTAGTCGAATAATGCGCTGCTATCTTTTGTCCAAAGCCTCCGTCCAGAATACCATCCTCAAGTGTCACAATAACCTTATGATCTTCTCCCAATTCATTCAGCAGTTCTTTGTCAATCGTGGATGCAAATCTTGGGTTTATCAACGTTGGTTCAAAGCCTAGTTTTTCTTTTACCGCTGCTGCCAATCTCTCCCCCATCTGATAGAAATCTCCCAGTGCAAGTATCGCAGCTTTTTCCCCTTTCTTTTCAATCTTAAACCTGCCTATAATACCATAATCTTCATCCGCCTCACGATCGGTCACTTCATTTCCCGGCATAAGGATCATAACCGGATATTCATTCTGGTCCAGTGACCAGTCTAGCATATTCAGATATTCCGTTTTTGAACTTGGCGCAAGTATCTGAAGATTTGGTATATTTGAAAATGCCGAAATGCCAAAGATACCAAGATGTGTTACATCCGTAAGTCCGGCAAAACTTGAATAATTCAGCAAAATAGTAACCGCTGTACCGTTGATACAGACGTCCTGGGAAATCTGGTCATAGGTTCTCTGGATAAATGTGGCGTTTGTCACTACAAGGGGTTTTGCCCCATTTCGGGCAGCACCCGAAGCCATGGCAACGGCCTGTTCCTCGGCAATGCCAACATCTACATACTGGCTTCCTAATTCCTCTCTAAGCTCCCTGGAAAGCCCGCCCGTCATCGGCATCGCCGGCGTGATAACAAGAAAATCTTTATCTTTCTCTGCCTTCTGCATAATATAATCTGCTGTGATCGAGGTATAATCTTCTTCCGGGAAATCTTCTATCGGCTTGCCGGTTGTACGGTCAAAAGGCACGCACCAATGCCAATCTTCTTTGTTATCCTCCGCAGGCTTATAACCAAACCCTTTTGTTGTGTGAATGTGAACAACAATCGGATGGTCGATATCTTTCACCTGATTAAAAGCCCGGATTAGTTCAATGATGTCGTTCCCTTTTTCCACATACATATAATCAAGACCAAAGGCTTTAAAAATATTATTTACTGCCTTGCCTTCTGAATTACGTAATTCTTCAAGATTTTTATACAGTCCCCCATGATTCTCAGCAATTGCCATTTCATTGTCATTCACAACAATGATTAAATTAGAATCCAGTTCGCTTCCAGCAACATTTAATGCCTCTAATGCCTCTCCTCCAGATAATGAGCCATCACCGATAACGGCAATTACATTTCTCTTTTCTGCCTTTAAATCTCTCGCTTTCGCAAGTCCGGACGCAAGGGAAATAGAAGTAGAAGTATGGCCAACATTAAAAATATCATGCTCACTTTCCTCCGGATTGGTGTATCCGGAATCCTCAGAAAAATGGTCATCATATAGATAGCCGGCCTTCCTCCCCGTCAATATCTTGTGCGGGTAACTCTGGTGTGATACATCAAATACAAACTGATCCTTCGGCGATTCAAATACATAGTGCAAGGCTATCTCAGCCTCAACAATTCCAAAGTTTGGTCCAAAGTGCCCTCCGGCCTTTGTTAATCGATTAAACAAAGCCTCTCTGATTTCTGCCGCTACATCATCCAGTTCTTCAATCTTAAACTTTTTAATATCCGAGGCGTCATTTATTCTTTTCAGTAATTCGTACATAATATACTCCACTCCATTCATTTTTGTTGCAAACAGTATACCACAGCACTATTGCTTTTACAATTGATTTAAGAAATCAGATTCTCCTTGAAACTTCCCCTCTTTTCATCTACAATATCAATGTATTTAAGAAATGTGAGGTTTTACAGATGGAAAATTTTTTATACAGTTTAAATGCAACACTGCCAATTTTTATGATTATGATTTTGGGCAAGGTACTCTGCCGCCTGCATATCATTGATACCCATTTCACACAAGTTGCCGACAAGTACGTCTTCATGGTCGGCATCCCGGCTCTTGTGTTTAAAGATATTACGGAAAACAACATTGGCAAAAGCTTTAACGGACACTATGTCCTGTTCTGCTTTCTTGTTACACTGACAATGATCCTCGTTATCTGGGGAGTTACTGTGCTTTTCATGAAAAACAGATCTGAGCAGGGTGCTTTTATACAGGCATCCTATCGAAGCAGTGCCGCCATCCTCGGACTTGCCTTTATTGATAATATGTATGATGGTGCTGGCATGGCACCTCTGATGATCATCGGAGCAGTCCCTCTGTTTAATATCTTTGCCGTTATCATCCTGACGATCCACGGAGAAAATAACGGCCAAAAACCCGATATTAAAACAACAATTCTCAATATTTGTAAGAATCCTATTTTATTAAGTATCGTCATTTCCCTGCCATTTGCTTTTGGCATTGTACAATTTCCAATGTTTATCAACAAAGCAATCGCCAGCGTGGGGAACACAGCAACACCTTTGGCATTAATCTCAATCGGTGCCACTTTTGAGGGCCGTAAAGCTATAAAAAAAATAAGACCAACTCTGATTGCCTCCTTCATCAAGCTGGTCTTACTTGCTGCTCTCTTTCTACCTCTAGCAGTTTATCTAGGATACCGCAATCAGGAACTGATGGCTATCCTCATCATGCTTGGCTCTCCTACAACTGTGTCCTGCTATATTATGGCGAAAAATACGGGAAATGATTCTACCTTGACATCCAGTATTATTGTACTCACGACCCTGCTATCTTCGGTCACACTTACCGGATGGATTTTTATTTTACGCAGTATCCATGTCCTGTAATTTCCCTGTTGTTAATATCTCAGGATCATAATGTTCATTAACATATTATAAAGCCACCGATATTTAATAATCGCTGAAAACATTCGATTGAAAATCTGAAAAATTGTTAATAACAAAGACGATAATATGAAAAATAAATTTAAGATTTCACATACCTCAGATAACATAAAAATATTATTTGTCTCCGTATGTGCAAAACTGAATCCCCCTGCTACCGCTGCTACTGCCAGATAACTGATGACACACCAGCGGCGCTGTTCTTTCTGTTCCACTATAATCCTGTCCCGCAGCCCATCGAGGATCAGTCCCAGTTTACTATAAGTATTTATGTCCAGATGACTTAAGATTGCTTCCAATCGTTCCATCTGTAGTGCGCAATCTTCTACATCCATTTTATGAGAAGAAATATTGTTTCTTTTTGAAAGAAAATTTAAAAACACGGCACCCAGACTGAACATCATTAAAACAATTTGCATTTCCATGTTTTTGGCATATTTATGATTGCAGATCAACAATCCAAATAACACCGCCAAAATCATTACGTCTACCCAATAGATTCCCTTTCTTTGAGTAATTCCCGGTGAGTATTCTTTTTCATACGAGAACAAGATGAGATCACTCATTTTTCATTCCACTCCTTCTTAATAAATTTTCTCAAAAACGCTCCCACCTAACGTATTTGTGTTAAATATTATAGCATTTTCATTTTTTCATGACAACTAAATATGCGTTTTTCAGGCAATTCTGTCTACTATAGCTATAAAAACTCCGGACCGATCAACGATCCGGAGTTCTTTTATGTGAGATTAAACATATTTTTACTGATTGGCCTGCTTTTGTTCTGTAACAAAATACTGAATCTTTGCCGTGCCCTTAGTTACCTTTGCTTTGAAAATGCCATCTGCATTTTTAATTGCCTTTATCTCGCCCAGATTATAATCCTGCTCTCCCGTACCAAGTTTAATTGTACCAAGAAGTTTGCCATTAAAGTACAGTTCAATCTCTGCACCATCAGCAGATGAACCATGTATGCCCAACTGATAATATGCCCATTCTGTCACAACAGCAGAGTAAGAATACTCCTCGCCGGCTTTCATCGTACAATCCTTTTCATATTTACGGTTTGCATCATTCATGGAAGCCTGTATTTTCCCCGGTATGATAAACCGGTCAAAATTCAATTGCGTCTGTGCGGTCTTTGCAGAAAGTTTTTTCCCTGTATAATAACTCTCTTCCGGTCCAAGGAAGGAAGATTTCACGCTTTCCTTGGAAACTACCAGTTTTTGCAGCACAAATGCCGGATCTGCAGCATAAATACGGATTGTATTCACGCCTTCTTTCAATGCCATCGTAATCTCGTTCTTTCTTCCGTTGTTTTTTACATCATTCGGCCATTCACAATTATAAGTTCCCGGTACATACCTTTTGCTGTCAATCGTATTGATCTTTTGCACCTGACCGTCATTGGCGGACAATCCAAAATAGATGCCTACATCATCGCGCTCCAGATTATTGGATGGTGCACTGTATACCGTCACTTTATAGTCTCCTTCTGATGGCAGATATACACGGTATTCTGCATATGGCGCCTTAGAAACATCCTGCGCATATCGTTTATTGGCTGGCTGGATTTTCAGAGACTGTTCCATTCTGCCATATCCATTCATAACAAGGATATCTGCTCCTTCTTCGTTCGCTTTCTTTGCCGTATAATTACCCGGCATCACCGAAGCGTAACCCTTGGCATACACGTAGGTTTTATCGTCCAGTTTAGAAACATCCATTACTTTGGCATTGACCTTTACGATAACCTTATTATTTCCACTTTTGACTGTGACAAATGCACTCTTATCACCAGTTACCTTGCTCCAGTCTACAGATACCTCAAACGTATCCTGTGTCTGTACCGTTCCAGACTGTTTTGACAATTTTACCCAATCCTCACTGGCAGATGCCGTATAATCATACACATTATCACCCTGGTTAGAAAGTGTAACCGTGTAAGATTCCTGATTTATATTTGTAAAATCGTCTAGTGTAATCTCTCCCTGTGTAACAACAGCATCCTTATCTTCAACTGTAATTGCCATTTTTGCATTACCGGCAGGCTTATACCATTTGGCTGTCGGATATTTCCAGCCATCTGAATTCCAGGTTTTGTAGCCGACATGTGGAGAACTCATCATCTTCTCCCATTTGTTACCAACTCCCGGCATATTTTTATTATATGTTTCCTGTAATTCTTTATCCCGCGCAATGCATTGATCGACCATGATACCATACAGGTTTGCATTGGTACTCTTCTTATCATAAAAGTATTTATTCAAGCCACTGCATATCTGCATCTTCGCTACATTTGCCGATGCGACGGCAGGATAATAAACAAGCTGGTAATACGCTGCCTGCAAACGTTCTGGCACAATCTTCGTAACTTCGTCTGCTTTTGTTATCATCCTCTCGATACGTCCAAGCATCTCCTGCGATTCATTATAATTGCTGACATGATAGGTAGAAGAAGATAACACTTCCGGTTTACACGTTCCATTCAGCCATGTATACTCCTGAAGAAGGGATTGGATATCTGCCTGCTGTGTCTTATTCAAGGCATCACCAAACTGCTGTTCCACCCATTTCTCCATATACTCATCTGTCTTATTCCCACCATTTTTCCCCCAGGAATCATAATCATAGGCCATGTCAAGGAAATACGAAATATTCATTTCCATTGGCTTTAGGTCACCAACATTAACAATCCAGATATCATCAATTCCATGCTCGTATGCCATCGACATCTGTTCCCAAACTTTATTTAACTGAGTTGTATTAACCCATTCATATGAAGTAGGTCCACCATGATAATCAAAGTGATAGTACATACCCCATCCGCCTTTGCGATTGATGTCTTCACCTTCCGGCAGCGTACGCATATTACCAAAGTTATCATCGCAAAGCATAATTGTTACATCATCCAGCACATTCCATTTTTTCAAACCTTCTACTTCGGAAGTTCCATGCCAGAAATCTTCTACCTCTTTATATACGGTAAGAACCTGAGGTGCATCCTGAAGATTGTTCTCTTTTAATATATTTTTCTGTGTTGTAATAACCCGTTTTAACAGATCAATGTTATCAGCAACGCTTCCACCAAGAGCAGAATCGGCCTCACCACGCATACCTAATGTATACACGTTTTCATATGGCATATTTCTCTTCACACCATCACGCCAAAATTCTGTGATAGCTTTTTCATTCACGTTAAAGTCCCATTTATTGCTTGTGCCATATTTTTTATATTTTTCCTGCCATTCCACACCGGCGCGGCAAAGCGGTTCATGATGGGACGTTCCCATAACTACACCGTATTTATCAGCCAGATCGGCATTGGCTATCTTACTGCTCTTACCATTTTCACTGAATTTATTCGACCACATTGCCGGCCATAAATAATTGCCCTTGCAGCGGAGAATTAACTCAAACACATTAACATAAAAGTTCTCATTATAGTTGCCAAACTTTTTCTTTACCCATCCGGATAGCGAAGGTGCCTCATCATTAAGGAAAATACCACGATATTTAACGGAAGGTTCCTTAGAGGTATACGAATAACTTGCATATGGGAAAGATACTTTATCCTTCTGCGCCGGGATAACATCACCCCAGTATACCCATGGTGACACGCCCATTTTCTCTGATATATGATAAATACCATAAATCGTACCACGTTTATCACTTCCGGCAATAACCAAGCCTAACTCGACACCGTCTGCCGGATTTTTCACTACCTGTATCTTATAGGTCTCTTTTTTATCCTTAATATCCGATACATCCAGTTTTCCTTCTGCGATCAATTTGTCGATCACTTCATTGTTTCCTATTGATCCTGCAATGATCGCCGATTTGCGGATTTTTGAAACCTCATCTACAACACGCGGTTTTGCCCCTTTAGTAGTAACAACGGTAACATCTTTTTGGAATGACTGGGCAACCAGTGACAAGCCATCGTAATCTTTTCCTTTTTTATCAACATAAATGTCGGCTGAAGATACATCTGATGCAATAATAAAATTACCCGGCTCATTCTGTTCCAAAACAGGCACTTCAGTCGGTGTCGGCTCTGCTGTCGGTGCCGCTGTCACCTTCTCTGAATCGCCCGGTTTCGGTGACTCTTTTGTAGCAACAGGATCTGTCACCTTGATTGTTATAACCGCTTTTGCCCCACGGCCATCACCGGCATATGCTATAATATCTGTCTTTCCTTTTTTCTTTGCCGTGACAATCCCTTTCTTTGAAACAACAGCTATTTTTTTATCCCTGCTCCGGTAGATCACATTCTTTACCGTAGCCTTTGCCGGAATCACCGCTGATGTTAAAACTGCGCTTTCTCCTGTATACAACGTATTCTTCGATGCAGATAAATGAATCTTTTTTACTTTTGTAAACTTCTTATAAACCCGTACTTTTATTTTGATCCGCTTTTTAGGCGTTGTTTTTGAACTAATCGTAACGGTAGCCGTACCTGGCTTTTTAGCTTTCAGTTTCCCTTTTTTATTTACTGTAACTACTGATTTTTTACTGGAAGAAAGAACGACCTTTCCCTTAGCCGGCTTAATCTCCCATTTCAGGCGGAAACTCTCTCCCTTTTTCAAAGCCAGTGTTTCAACTACCGGCTTTTTCCATGTCAGTTTTTTCGTTTTAACCGTTTTTGCTTCCAGCAACTGCCCCGGCACAGCAGCAACCCCCGGCACAGCCATCGATAACGACAATACCGTTGCCAGAATCCGTTTTTTCATTCCCTTGTGATAACTCACTTTACCATCTCCTTTTATTTTTTTACAATATTTTAACAAATAAGATTCTAAAATTACTGTTGAACCGCATTTCCCGCTTCATCAAATCCCACTACCCGGATCTGTCCGTCAGCCATCAGCACCCGGCAGATATATTCCGAATCCTGCATGGAGAAATAAACCATTTTCCCTGCCATCGGATAATCTGTAAAATGCTCCTCTGCATAGTTCTTCAATTGCTTTTTTGCTAAGATTGGATAGATTGGATTGCGGAACATAGCAACGTAAGGTCCTGCGATCAACAAGATCCCCAATACACAGGATATCACGCGGATATACATTCTTTTATCCTTGTCCGGAAGCATACGGATCAACGCACCTCCACCCATCCCTGCTAATTCAAAAAGGAGCAGCACAGACAGACAACGCAGCAAGATTCCACTCACACTTTCCACATTCGTCTGTAACCGTGCAACAGCATTGGCATTACCGGCTAATATCTGATACAAACAGGAAATCAAAATCGTCCCCGCTAACACAAAAAAGCTTTTCTTTTTCAGCATCAGCATAGCCGCTGCTCCAAGAACAGGAGCAATCAGCATAACCTGTGGCAGATCAAAATACTTCATCAACTGCACATACAGCCATACACCCAGAATGACATACACAATCATCCATACTGCTGTCCGAATGGTCTTCCATCGCTCTTTCATCACAACCTCCATTTGTACAATATTTTCTGTAATCCTATTTACATAATAAGCAATATTGTGTTGTTTCGCAAGTCTATTTTACGGAAAGTTTTAAGGGGCATCCCCTACGCACAGGATGCCCCTTCTATATTCTCTGCTTACTACTCCCAAATCCTATTTATTACTTGATTTTTGCCGCCTGCAATGCATACGTTGTTTTGTCTTCATCTATCATTGTGGAAACCAGGTAAAGTTCTTTTTCACTCTTCATAGTCATTCGGTATGACATATTTGTGTCCTGCAAACCACCGATTCTGCTGACACCATACAACTGTGTAAATTTTTTAGCTGTAAATTTAGCCTTAAAGAATCCCTCGCCACTGATTGCATAAAGGTAGTTGTCGCGGATCTGCATATCATATGGTCCCCCCACCCCCAGAAAACGGGTCGGCAGATATATGGTATGACTGGAAGCTAAACGATATTCTTCGATCTCAGCTTCTCCCTCTCCAATCTTCTGCTTTGTACCATTTGCCATCTTACTTACTACAGCAGATTCATAAGTGTTAATACCAGCTACTATATCACCCTCTGCTGTCATTGGAAAAAATTCGCAGGCAGCCTGTCTCGTCGCTGTCATATTGACTGTGTCAAAGTAAACTACTCCATGATGGGTCTCTTCTCCCTGTACCCCCAGAATAACCGTGTTGTTATTGTCCTGTCCCAGATACTTCATTGAAAAATGCTTATCAAAACTGCTTACACGGATCTGATCGTTCAGCTTTACTTCTTTTTCTATTGTTCCCTGATGATTAACCTTATAAATATAATAAACAGTCTGTTCTACCATATCACCATCTTTATCTGCTACAAAATAGAAGTTTCCTTGTGCATCCTGCCACTGGGCAGTAATCTTTTGCAGCGCTTTTGTTTTTGTTATCGTATTGTTATCCAATGCGACCGGTGTCTCAACAAGAGAAGCACCGTTCAAAGTTTTTTTCAAGCAATAAGAGTGATCCACAGCCCATTCATAAATGCAGTAATTTCCTGACGGATCAATCATTCCACCATCATTGAGTTGTGCAAGATTCCCTTTGATGTTAGATACACCAAATGGAACATAATACTCTTCGCCTTCCACGATCGTCTTTTTATTCCTGTCGATTTTCAGATTTTTAACCATATGTCCCTTGACATTAACATAAAGCAGTTTCTTGCACTTGTTCATCTTTAATGAGGTAAGCTGATTATACTGCAAATATACATATTTTAATTTTTTGTTGCTATTGAGGTCTAACTTCTGAAGTTTTCCATCTACCATTTCAACATAAGTCAGTTTTTTATTCTTCTTGAAATTAATCGTCTTTACTGACGTATTGTCTGCAATAAATTTCTGCATATTGGTAAGTTTTTCAATTCCTTTGAAGCTCTTTATGTCTTTAATATATTTCTTTACATATTTTCCATACTTTGATGTTTTAATCTTAACAGAATTTTTATTAGAATATGTTCCAAATCTCTTTGCTTTCTTAATCTCACTGGCAGAAAGCTTTTTATCTTTGTTCTTATCATAGTTTGACTTTACCAGCTCACGAAATACCTGATCCGGAAAATTCTTTTTGTTAATTGCTATCTTTTTTGATGCCGCCTGTGACTCCTGTCCGGTAACGCCTCCGGTAATTCCTGCTGCCATCATAAATGCTGTTGTAACCATAATAATTTGTTTTCTCATAGAAAAACCTCCCATTCTTTTCATATTATAATTTAAGTTGAAACTTTTATATGTCTCTCTTGGGCCCTTTATACTAATAACACGATTGAATGAGAGGAAATGTTGCACTAATGCAATTTTTTTTTAATTTTTTCTTTTCCCTGCGTTTTCCTTCTCCGACCCGGTTATTTGGTACAGCGCGGGGAACGATAGGAAGTCTCATTAAATGGCTCTACCAGGTCGATATGAAGCGCTACCAGCTTTCCTTTTGCATCTGCCTCATAGTCTAACATATAACAACCTTTCTCAAGAACCTGCGAAATCTCCTTTGCCGTCTTATTTACACAGGAAATGCCATCTACGTCTACCTTCATCCCCTGTTTTCTGGCATAGGCTACCTCATCCAGAATCCATTGATTTCTTTGCATTTGTATCCTCCTATATTCTATGGCAAAGAAGATGCCCCGTGATACTATTTCTGTCATAATTACCATAGAATGAATGGTAAGCCGCGATCATAAAACAATAGTTACTGTGAATTTTTCCAGATAAAAAGATATTACCCAGACAAAAGAAATAAAGATATAAGGAAAAGGAAACTTCCTTATTATATAAGGTAACTCTATTTTCCCATAAACCACCCCCCCTATTCCATTGCTAACTTACCTATATCTATTATAAAATTTTTAATTGACACATTTCAAGTGCTCTCTGTCAGTTTAAATTGCTTCGTAACTAATAAAAGTTTTAAAACTGTTTTAATGCCAATATTTACAATAGGGTAAAGTTTTTATCTATTTTTATTGACTTTACAGGCAATTTAAACTATACTCTTTTACAAATACATGAAAGAAAGGAAGTATGCTTGTGAAAATCGAACGAATCAGTGAAAATCAGATCCGTTGCACTCTAAGCAAACACGATCTGATGGAACGCCACCTGAAGATAAGTGAACTGGCTTATGGTTCCGACAAAGCAAAGGAGCTTTTTCGCGACATGATGGAACAAGCTAACATCGATCTGGGATTCGATGCCGATGATATTCCTTTGATGATAGAAGCGATTCCTACTTCAAGAGAGTCCATCATCCTTGTTATTACCAAAGTAGACAATCCTGAAGAATTTGATGAACGTTTTTCCCGGTTTGGATTGCAGGCAGATGATAGTGACGAACAAGATGAAAGCGAATTTGATGATGTAATTGACCAGGAAAACGATACAGCTTCTGAATCACAGGAGCTTGTTAATTGTTTTGAACAGTTACATGATCTTTTGGAAGAAGCTGGTTCTAAGGATGAAACATCTGAATTTGTTCCATTGAGTGAAACTCTTCAAAACCAGAAGGAAAAAACGATCAAAAAAAAGAAAAAAATGGAAAATATTAATGATTCCGTTCGCGTTTTTTCTTTTGATTCACTTAAGGATCTTATCTCATTAGCGCATTTGGTAAGCCCACAGTACACGGCAAAAAATACGATCTGGAAGGATCCTATACATGATCGGTACTATTTGTACTTGAACCGGGGACACGGCAAAGCAGTATTCCGCTCTGCTTGTTCCATGATTTCTGAATTTGGTAAAGAAGAACCTGTAACTTATGCCACACAGGCTTATTATAATGAACATTTTCAGGTTATCATTAAAGATAAAGCTTTGGAACAATTAGCACAATTATCCTGATCAATCTTAATCGGGCAGGAGGTAAATAATTATTTTATTTACCGTCCTCCCACACCACCGTGCGTCAGACTGTCTAACAATTCGAAAATTCAGTCTGATGTACGGTATTTTTATCTTCGATTTTTTTTATATCATTACTACAAGTTTCATACTCTGCTTCCACTTGTTGACAAGACCTCTCTTGGCACCACACGTTTCTTTCTCTCCACCTATCTGCCACATTTACCATAGTTAATTCCGAGTAGTTATTGGACTTTAGTTTGTATTGCAACCTTATCCTTAACTATAGCCTGATGTGATTTCTGTTCGTCAGACCAGAGATTTGCCATCCGACTTCCTTCAGATTCCACCTCACGATGGACACCCTTGTCTTTGGCTGTATCCCTCCCACTACTAGGGCGGATTAGGGTAGGGTCAAGCGATGGCGCGGTAGTCCGTTTCCATCGCCTGCCACCTCAAACCGTGCATGAGGTTCTCCCTCAC
>CAKRGX010000013.1 GCA_934338065.1 uncultured Eubacterium sp.
CTTTATCCACGTCCATGCATTACCATCAGCATCGCATTTATTCATCCCATCATTGCCACAATAAGTATACAAATGCAAACTTAGCGGATCACCGCTTTCTCCTGTATAGGTGTCTCTTGTAAGAAATCTCCCCACTGTCGGTTGATAATACCTTGCCCGGAGATAAATTTCCTCCGTCTCTTTATCATAGTACTCCCCACAATAAAAGAAGCTGCCTTCGCAATAATACCTCTTGCGAAGGCAGCTTCGATCCTTATTCCACAGTATTGACATGTACATCCAGTTGATTGAACGGAATCACAATTCCCTTTTGTTCAAACCTTTCCTTTATCTCTTCTAACATTCCCCAGCGTGTGTTCCAATAATCTTCAGGACTTACCCACATATGGATAGTCATTGTCACGGAACTATCTGCGAGATCTGAAACAACAATATCAACCGGCATATTCTCCAAACGGGTTGTCTGTTCATTAATAATCTGCTGTAAAATTTCTCTGGCATCCCGGATGGATGATTCATAAGCAATTCCAACATTAATATCAATACGACGCTTGTCCTCACGACTTACATTTACAATATTTGAATCTGCCAATTTCCCATTTGGCAAAATCACTGCTCTGTTATCGATTGTTGTCAATGTTGTATATACAACATCAATCTTTTGTACGCTTCCTTCAACATCACCGACTATAATATAGTCCCCCACCCGGAACGGCTTCATAACAAGGATAAGTACTCCACCGGCAAAATTTGCCAGACTCCCCTGTAAAGCAAGACCGATCGCCAGACCGGCTGAACCAATAATGGCAACAACAGAACTTGTCGCAAGTCCCAGAATCTGTGCTGCAATTATGATCAGAACAACATACAGTGCAACTTTATTTGCCGATGTAAAAAATGATATAACCCCCGGCTCCATTTCACGTTTTTCCATCGATCGTCGAATGATCTTTAAAAATTTTCTGATCAGCTTTGATCCAATTCCAAACACCAGACAGGCAATGACAACGGAAACAGCAAAATCCAATGCTTTAGGCACCAGTATATCAAAATACTGCATCAATTTTTGCATTGTTTAACATCAGCTCCTTTACTTCTTATTACGTGTACGATTCGTAACCTTTTTACAACTAAAAATCTGGATTGCTAATGGTGCCAGACGACATTCAATTGAATTTGATCTGCCATCCCACCGTTTTCTTTCCGAATTTTTCTGACGAGGATTTACACAACCGCTTCCACCGTATTCTACTGCATCACTATTAAATATCTCTTTGTATTTTCCTGCAAACGGTACACCAATTTTAAATTTCTCATAAGTCACCGGTGTAAAGTTACATACGATCATCAGCGTTTCTTCTTTGCATTTACGCACAAAAGAAATCACACTATGATCAGCATCTAATGCGCTCAGCCACTCAAAACCGGAGGGACGTGAGTCATCTGCATACATAGCAGGATGAGCCAGATAAAATGAATTCAAAACACTGACGTACTGACGCAATCGTTCATTGTCTGACATCGCGCCATCCACCGATTCTAAAAGTCCCCAGTCAAGCTCTCTCTCTTCACTCCATTCTCTTTCCTGACCAAATTCCTGTCCCATAAAAAGCAGTTTTTTACCCGGATGAGCCGCCATATAACCATATGAAAGGCGTAATCCGGCAAATTTATGACTTCGGTTTCCCGGCATTTTCGTATACAGGGAACCTTTCATATGAACAACTTCATCGTGGCTCAATACAAGGATGAACTCTTCCGAATACTGATATACCATACTAAATGTCAGCATACCATGTCTTCCTTTTCGAAAGAGTGGATCTGTTCGGATATACTCCAGATAATCATTCATCCATCCCATATTCCACTTCAGATCAAAGCCAAGACCACCATCTTTAACCGGACCGGTTACCTGCGCCCACGCCGTTGACTCCTCCGCAATAGACAGACTGCCATCCTTACGCGCATGTATCCTTTGATTCAGATATTGCAGAAAGTCAATTGCCTCCAGATTTTCATTTCCTCCATACATATTAGCAACCCATTGACCATCCTCTTTTCCATAGTCAAGGTAAAGCATAGAGGCTACAGCATCCATGCGGAGTCCATCAATATGATAGCGTTCCAGCCAGAACAAAGCATTTGATGCCAGAAAATTTTTAACCTCAGAACGACCATAATTATAGATCAAAGTTCCCCAATGCGCATGTTCTCCCTGTCTTGGGTCAAAATGTTCATAAAGACATGTACCGTCAAACCGCGCCAGGCCATGTTCATCTTTAGGAAAATGAGCCGGAACCCAGTCAAGGATAACACCGATTCCTCTCTGATGCATTGTATCAACAAATGCCATAAAATCATCTGGCGTTCCATAGCGGGAAGTCGGAGCAAAATATCCTGTCACCTGATATCCCCAGGAAGCATCAAATGGGTGCTCCATGACAGGCATCAGTTCCACATGCGTGTAGCCCATCTCCTCACAATAATCACAAAGCATAGATGCCAGCTCGCGATAATTATAAAAAGAATCCTTTTCCTCTTTGTCTGATCGTTTCGGCTTACGGAAAGCACCTAGTGCTACTTCATAGATCAGCATTGGCTCTTTTTTGTATTTCCATTTTTTCCGTTCATCCATCCATGCCGAATCATGCCACGAATACGTAAGATCCCATACCACACTGGCTGTTGCCGGACGAACTTCGGCATAATTTGCATATGGATCCGCTTTCAAAACTCTTTTTCCATCTGCGCCCCATATCGAATATTTATAAATATCTCCCTTATGGACACCGGGAATGAACAGCTCATAAATCCCGGCTTCTTCCAGATAACGCATCGGATGATAACAGGCATTCCACATATTAAAATCACCAACAACACTCACAGCCCTGGCATTTGGAGCCCACACCGCAAAATACGTTCCCTTAACGCCATCCAGACTCATGGGGTGCGCTCCCATTTTTTCATATATTGTCTCATGTATGCCATTGGTAAACAGGGAACAATCCATTGCATCAATGACCGGTTCAGCCGCATAGCAGTCAGGCAGTTCTTCTTCTTTATTTTCCCTTTTTACCAAAAAATGATACGAAGGAATTTTCTTTGCAGAAAGAATGACCGCATAATATCCGACCTCATCCATTAACTGCATATCATACACTTCTCCTGATTCCAGAACCTTCACCTGAACGGATGCCGCATCCTGTATCAATGTCGTGATCAATACGTGGCTGCGGTCGATCTTCTTCGGTCCCAGTACGTTATCCGGCCGTCCACATTCCGCATACGCCAAAGCTTCTATTTCCGGCCACTCCATCCAGTCCTCTAATCTGATCGCCATAATCATTCCCCCTTGTCCCATACCGGTTATTCATGATACCATGGTACAATTTCCTCACCATCTTCTGTATACTTCGCCTCTTCTTTTGGCATATACTTTTTCATAATGTGTTCCATTGGAAATGTATATACAAATCCTGCCAGTGCCGGAACAAAAATGAACAAAATAATAATATTAGTAACCATTGCAAGATAGATCAAGGCAGCCACACCTGTCAGAATTCCCAACATCATCAGCGTATGAAGAAAATGACGAAAAGCACAATACAGACTTAAACGAAAAATCTGTGACAGCTTCATACTGAATCTGGATATAAAGGGAAAGATATAACAACTGATGCAAATAACAATAAACAACATGGCAATATAAACACCAGCCAGATATCCTCCTTTGGAAGAAGCCGCATCGGTCACTCCAACAATCTGCATATTAAACACAAGTAAAACAGATACGATCGCAACAATAACCCAGACAATCGTAGATTGTAAAAAATTCATTTTGAAACTTCTCCAGAATTCTGTCCAGATATAACTTCTGTTATGCCGCAAAACTTTCGCACTAACATAATATAAAGATGTTGTTGCTGCTCCAATCGTTACGATCGGAATACAAAATACCAGATAGATCAGGGTCAGTACACCCATATCAAACAATTTACTCAAGGCACGCATTATGCCATTATCGGAATTAAAAAATTTTTCCATTGTTCTCTCCTTATATTTCGTGTATAAACAAACCACTTCGTAACTTCGGTTCAAACCAGGTAGATTTTGGTGGCATCAGCAAGCCGGCATCCGCCACATCAAACAATTCCCTGATTGATGTCGGATACATGGAAAAAGATATCTTCATGTCGTTATCTGCTCTCTTTTCCAACTCAGCCAGACCACGTATACCTCCCACAAAATCAATTCTTTGATCTATACGTGGATCCCCGATTCCTAAAACCGGTCCCAGTAAATAATCCTGCAATATAGAGACATCCAGACGGCCAACAGCATCTTTTCCTTCAAATAAAGATGGAAGTGCCGTCAGCCGATACCACTGCTTATCCACATACATACCAAACGTACCTTTCTGATCCGGCTTAACTGGTGCATCCATGCGATCTATCGTAAAATTTTTCTCGACTTTCTTGAAAAATTCCTCTTTTGACAGGCCATTCAGATCTTTTACGGTTCTATTATAATCCATGATCATTAACTGGTCATGCGGAAATAATACAGAAAGGAAATAGTTATACTCTTCTTTTCCTGTATGCGCCGGATTCTCCTGTCTTCTTTTTAATCCCACCTTCACAGCAGATGCCGCACGGTGATGACCATCGGCAATATATATCTGCCCAATAGAAGAAAAAGCCTCCTGAATTCTTTCTACATCACTAGGTTCAGCAATTTTCCATACTCTGTGCACGATTCCATCCACTGCCATAAAGTCATACAAAGGCTCTTTCTGCTTATTTTTTTCAACAATTTCATTGATGTCCTTCTGAGACCGGTAAGCAAGAAAAATGGGACCGGTCTGCGCACTGCAGGTATTCACATGTGTAATACGGTCTATCTCCTTATCCTCTCGTGTATTTTCATGCTTTTTTATTACATTATTAACATAATCGTCTACTGCAGCGCACGCTGCCAGTCCCGTCTGAGGACGTCCATCCATAACTAATTCATAGATGTAGTATGCTGCTTCCTGATCTTTCTCATAAATTCCGGCTTGAATATCTGCCTGCAGCAGTTCCTTTGCCTTTTGATAGACCTCCGGGGCATACGTATCAACGGAGTCATCAAAGCTTGTCTCTGCCCGGTCAATCTTCAAAAATGACAATGGTTCCCGTTGAACTTCTGCTTTTGCTTCTTCTCTGTTGTATACATCATATGGTAATGCCGCTACACGATCTGCCACATCCTTTCGCGGTCTGATACACTGAAATGGTCGTATGATTGCCATATCACTTGTTTCCTCCATTCAAAAAATTTCTGTTATCTATTACAAACAGTATAACAGATGTGCCGGTTATTATCAATCATTTCGGGCATACTATCAACATAAGGAGGATGAGTATGAAAAAGACTTTTAGAAAACAAACAGAAAATTTTATGAAATGTGGACTAATGGGCTGGGGATTTGAATGTCTATGGACCGGTTTTGGCTCTTTATGCTCAGGAAAAGACAAAAAAATGAAATGTGCTACATCCATGTGGATGTTCCCGATCTACGGCATGGCATCTGTGATGACACCTCTTTGTTCTGCCATGAAAGGAAAAAATGTAATGCTCCGTGGCTCCGTCTATACTGCCTGTATTTTTCTAACCGAATTAGGAACCGGAAGTTTGCTGAAAAAAAAAGACTGCTGCCCCTGGGACTACAGTAATGCAAAAGCGAATTATAAAGGTATCATACGATTTGACTATGCTCCGGTCTGGTTTATTGTCGGTCTTCTGTATGAAAAGGTGTTATTAGGGCAGGAGCAGGATTAGCTCCCGCTCACACTTTTTTGGCACACACAGCATGAAGGCAGCAATTTTCGCAAAAAGCCTTTCTTGCTGTACACACATTCCGCCCATGATACACAAGACGATGACAGAAATCACTTCCTTTATCACCAGGAATGATCTTCCAAAGTGCCATTTCGACTTTCTTCGGATCTTTTATCCCATCTACCAGCCCCATACGGTTAACAAGACGAATACAATGTGTATCTGTTACGATCGCCGGCTTGCCAAACACATCTCCCATGATCAGATTGGCACTCTTCCTTCCTACACCGGGAAGCTTCAGAAGCTCATTAAAATCTTCCGGCACTTTGCCCCCATACTTCTCCGCAAGCATTGTCATACACTTGTGAATATCTTTGGCTTTACTATGTCCTAAACCACATGGCTTTACAATTTCTTCAATCTCTTCCACTGCAGCCTCAGACAGCGCTTGTGGACTTGGGTATTTGGCAAAAAGTGTCGGAACGACAACATTAACACGAGCATCTGTACACTGTGCAGCAAGACGGACACTCACCAATAGTTTCCATGCCTCATCATAATCCAGTGTACAGTCTGCCAGTGGATATTCCTGTTCCAGAAGATCCATAATTTTCTGCGCCCTCTGTTTTTTTGTCATACCGGTATCTCCTTGATAAAATAATCAATGTATTCCCATATCTCCTCTTTTCCTTCTTTTGTTACCGACGAAAAAGGAATGATTGGTGCTTCCTGTGGCAGACCAAGTTTTTTGCGGATTGCAGACAACTGCTTTGTCTTAGCATTTCGACCCACCTTATCCGCTTTTGTTGCTATAATAAGCGGATTAAATCCGCTTTTATATAACATGTGGTAAGTTTCGACATCTCTGCCTGTAGGCTCATGACGTATATCGACCAATAAAAAAACAACTCTCAGCGCCTGCGAACCTGCCAGATATTTTTCAATCATTTTCATCCATTTCGCTGCCGTCTCCCGTGATGTCTTTGCATAGCCATATCCCGGCAGATCGACCATATAACAAATATCATTGATATTATAATAGTTGATCGTCTGCGTCTTCCCCGGTTGTGACGATATCCGCGCCATGGATTTCCGGTTCCACAAAGTATTGAGCAGAGAAGATTTTCCTACATTGGAACGTCCCCAAAATGCCATCTCGATCTTATCATGTTGTGGCAGTTTACTGGTAATCCCACATACGGTCTCCAGCTCCAGTGATCTTATTACCATAACATTTCACATCCTTTTTCACACTAATGCATGTTTCAAAACGTCGTCTATTTTTTCCACAAATACAATCGTCATCCCTTCCGTGATCTCCGATTCGAATTCTTCTACATCCGGGCGATTTTCCTTAGGTACAATTACTTTCTTCATGCCTGCAGCACGTGCTGCCAACAGCTTTTCCTTCAATCCGCCAATCGCCATAACACGCCCACGCAATGTTATCTCCCCGGTCATTGCCACTTTGGCATCTACTTTTTGTCCACTTATGGCAGAGTACAAAGCTGTCGTCATCGTGACTCCTGCCGATGGACCATCCTTTGGTACCGCTCCTGCAGGAACATGAAGATGAAAATCATGTTCTTTGACAAAATCGTTCTTTTCCGGCATCAGAGAACGTACAAGGCTCAGGGCAATCTTTGCCGATTCTTTCATAACATTACCTAACTGCCCGGTTAGAATCAATTTTCCCTCACCAGGCATCGTATTCACTTCTATCTCCAGGGTGTCACCACCGACCTGCGTCCAGGCAAGTCCACGGACAATACCGATATCATCTTTTTTATTTGCCTCTTCGACACGAAAACGTTTTTTCCCAAGAAAATCCGTAATATTTCGTGAATTGACGCGAATGACATCCGTTTCCCCTTCTAACACTCTCTTTGCTGCTTTTCGGCATACAGCACCGATCTGCCGTTCCAGACCACGGACTCCGGCTTCTTTTGTATAATGGGTAATCATGGATTTCAACCCTGCATCATTGATCTGTAACTGTTTTTTCTTCAGTCCGTGTTTCTCCAATTGCTTCGGTATCAGATAATCCTTTCCAATATGAAAACGTTCATTTTCGGTATACCCGGCAATCGGGATCACTTCCATGCGGTCAAGAAGCGGGCGGGGTATCGTATCCGTTGTATTTGCCGTACAGATAAACAGTACCTCTGACAGATCAACCGGCAGTTCAACATAATGATCAACAAAATTACGGTTCTGTTCCGGATCCAGTACTTCCAACAAGGCAGATGCCGTGTCCCCGCGCTGATCATTTCCTACTTTGTCTATCTCATCCAGAAGCATTAGGGGATTTTTGACTTTCGCTTTTTTCATCCCATCGATAAAACGTCCCGGCAGTGATCCCACATACGTGCGGCGGTGCCCGCGGATCTCCGCTTCATCCCTGACTCCACCAAGACAGATACGGATGTATTCTTTATCTAAAGCTCTTGCAATCGACTTGGCAATCGATGTTTTTCCTGTTCCCGGCGGGCCTGCCAGACAGATGATCGGACTTTCTGCCTGTTCTGTCAACGCTCGCACAGAAAGGAATTCCAAAATTCTCTCTTTTACCTTTTGCAATCCGTAGTGGTCTTCCTCCAGAATCTCTTCTGCATGAATAATGTCTGTGTTATCTTCCGATTTTTTATCCCACGGAAGTGAAAGCAGTGTTTCAATATAATTTCGTGCCACAACATGTTCACTTGAATTGGGGGATATAGACTCCAGACGATCAATTTCTTCCTTAATCCGGTCATAAACCTCCTGGCCGCATACCAATCCTTCCAATTGATCACGATACTTAGTAAGCCACTTATCTGCGCCATCCTCACCATCTAATTCATTACGTATTACTTTCATCTGCTCCCGCAGAAAATATTCTTTTTGATTTTTATCAATTTCTTCTTTTACCTTGCTCCGGTAGGATTCCCGGATGCGGGCAATGTTTATCTCTTCCAGCAAAGTATGTGCCACAATTTCATATCTTTGTTCCAGATCCACACACTCTAGGATTTCCTGTCTTTTTTGGTAATCCATATTCATGTGCATGGCAACCAGATCAATCAGACGTTCCAGATCCTCTGTCTTTTGTATCTTTTGTAAAGCACTTCTCCCAACTCTTGGATTTTCATTCAGATATAACGTGTACACTTCACGAAGATCACGGCACATAGCCGTTTGTTCTAAGTCACCCGACGGCTCCTCTTCTTGTCCCCCATATGCGGTAACATCTCCCATTAAAAAGGGCTTCGTCTGATTCAGGCTTACTAACTCAGCCCGTTCTTTTGTCGACAGCATAACACGCACAATATCATCCTTCAATTTAATTTCCTGGCGTATCTGCGCAATGACACCGATCTCAAACAAATCATAGAAAGAGGGAGATTCTATTGTTGCATCCCGCTGGTCAGTAATAAACACCATTCCATCTGCCGCCATAGCTTCTTCAATTGCACGCTTCGTTATGTCCCTGCTAATGTCCAGATGAACAAGCATCCCCGGCAATAATGTCATTCCACGCAATGCCACAATCGGCATGGTCCTCATTTGCTGTTCTTTCATATTAGTCAATCCTATCTAGTTATCTTTTTTACGCACTTTCTTCTTTTCTCTTTTCTATCAACGGCAGCTCATCACCATCGGCAGCTAAAAGCTTCGGTCCACCGGTCCCTAAGATGACGTCTTTTGTAATAATGCACTCATTCACATCTTCTCTTGATGGCAATTCATACATATACTCCATCATACTTGTCTCAAGGATAGCACGCAGTCCCCGCGCACCGGTCTTTCTTTCATTAGAAAGTCTTGCAACTTCTGTAATAGCATCATCTTCAAAAGATAATTTGATACCATCTAAGGCAATCAGTTTTTGATATTGTTTTGTAATGGCATTTTTCGGTTTTGTTAAGATTTCTCTCAATGCCTCTTCATCCAACAGATCCAACGCTACCGTAACCGGTACACGTCCGATAAACTCAGGAATTAAACCAAATTTAACAAAATCCTGCGGCAATGCCTGCTTAAATAATTCACCAACATTTTGTTCTGATGCATCCGCAATATCAGCATTAAATCCGATTGATTTCTTGTCAATACGTGAACGGATGATCTTATCCAGGCCATCAAATGCCCCACCGCAGATGAACAGAATATTACTTGTATCTATATGGAAGAACTCCTGTTGCGGGTGCTTTCTTCCCCCTTGTGGAGGTACACTGGCCTCGGTTCCTTCCAGAATTTTTAACAAGGCCTGCTGAACACCTTCTCCGGAAACGTCACGCGTAATGGAAACATTTTCTGCTTTTTTTGTAATCTTGTCAATCTCATCCAAATAAATGATTCCATGTTCAGCACGTTTTATATCATAATCTGCTGCTTGTATGATCTTCAGCAGAATGTTTTCTACATCTTCACCTACGTATCCTGCCTCGGTCAATGTTGTTGCATCAGCAATGGCAAATGGTACATTTAAAATCTTTGCCAATGTCTGTGCCAGATATGTCTTACCTGATCCGGTAGGACCAACCATAAGAATATTACTCTTCTGCAACTCTACATCCATATTCTGTCCTGACATAATACGCTTATAATGATTATACACAGCTACAGACAACGCTTTCTTAGCTTCTTCCTGTCCTATCACATACTCATCCAGAAATTGTTTGATTTCTTTTGGCTTGAGAAGATTAATCTCGTTTTCCTCATTCGTATCTTCAAAATTATCCTGAAATTCTTCTGCTAGTATTTCATCGCAGATATCAACACATTCATCACATATATATACACCACCCGGTCCTGCAATCAACTTGTGAACCTGTTTTTCTGTTTTTCCACAAAAAGAACACTGCAGCGTTGGTGTATTATCATTTATTTTTCCTGCCATACTTACCTCCCTTGTGCTGACGCATCACGCCACACTCAATCTCCATTTCTATATTGCAAAATGGCGCCTATATTCGGCACCATTTCGCAGATTTATTATTTCTCTTCAGTTTCACTTCGACTTGCAACAATCTCATCGATCAATCCATATTCTTTTGCCTCTTCTGCACTCATAAAGTTATCACGCTCTGTATCCTCTGTCACTTTTTCTACTGTCTGACCTGTATTAGCTGCAAGGATTTCGTTCAACTTCTTCTTTGTCTTAAGAATATTCTCAGCAACAATCTGAATCTCTGTTGCCTGCCCCTTCGCTCCACCGGAAGGCTGATGAATCATTACTTCAGCATTTGGCAGTGCAAAACGTTTTCCTTTTGCACCACTGGAAAGAAGAAATGCTCCCATACTGGCAGCCAATCCAATACATATCGTAGAAACATCACATTTTACATAGTTCATTGTGTCATAAATAGCCATTCCTGCTGTAACAGACCCGCCTGGACTGTTAATATATAATTGAATATCTTTGTTTGGGTCCTCAGACTCCAAAAACAAGAGCTGTGCAACAACCAGACTGGCTGTCTGATCATTAACCTCGTCTGCCAGAAAGATTATTCTCTCTTTCAGCAAACGTGAATAAATATCGTAAGAACGCTCGCCTCCACGGCTTGTCTGTTCAATGACGTAAGGTACTAATGCCATACTACATTACCTCCAATCAACAATTCACATCAACTTTTATTATTTTTCCTCTTCTTCTTTCTTCTCTACTTCAACAGCATTCTTAACAATAAAGTCTACTGCCTTCTGTACAGCAAGATCCATAGAAATCTGCTCTTTCTCAGCATCACCTATCATCTCTTTTACTTTATCTGCTTCCATCTGATACATATTTGCCATGTTTTCAATTTCTTTTTCAATGTCTTTTGCTGTCGTCTTTATGTTTTCAGCTTTTACAATAGCCTCCAAAGCCAATCTTGTCTTAATACGTTTCTCAGCCTCCGGCTTCATCTGGCCCATCAATGCTTCTGGTGTCATACCTGTCATCTGCATATACTGTTCAAAAGCAATTCCCTGACTGGCAATACGGCTGGCAAACTCCTGTACCATCTGACGAACCTGCTCATCGATCATAGCAGCAGGAATATCTACAGTAATATTCTCGATTACTTTCTCGATTGCTTCATTTTCTTTTTCTCTCTTAGCTTCTTCTTTTCTCTTTTCCGTAAGAGTTTTCTTCACACTAGCCTTATAATCTTTCAATGTCTCAAATTCTGAAACCTCACTAGCAAATTCATCATCCAGTTTAGGAAGCTCTTTCACTTTAATTTCCTTGATCTTCACTTTAAACAACGCAGGTTTTCCTTTCAGGGAAGCTTCATGATATTCCTCTGGGAATGTTACATTTACCTCTACCTCTTCACCTGTTTTTTTACCAACAAGCTGATCTTCAAATGTATCAATGAATGAATGACTTCCAATTACCAAAGGATAATCCTCACCTTTGCCGCCCTGGAATGGTTCACCATCAACAAATCCCTCAAAGTCAATCACTGCCGTATCATCTTTCTTAATACCACGATCCTCTACTGTGATCATACGGCTGTTCTGCTCACGAACCCGATCCAGTTCTGCATTTACATCAGCAGCCATAACTTTGACGACCTTTTTCTCTACTTCAATACCTTTATATTCACCAAGTGTAACTTCCGGTTTCAATGCAACGGTAGCCGTAAAGACAAACTCTTTTCCTTTTTCAATGTCTACAACATCAATTTCAGGACGAGCTACGATCTCAAGCTTACTTTCTTTTGCAGCTTCTTCATATGCATCCGGGATAACAAAGTTTGCTGCATCTTCGTAGAACACTTCCGGTCCATAAAGTTTCTCTACCATCTTACGAGGAGCTTTTCCCTTACGGAATCCCTGAACACTTATATTTTTCTTATTCTTATTATAAGATTTCTGCATCGCTGTCTCAAAATCCTCAGCACTTACTGTAATTGTCAACTTTGCCATATTGTTTTCTAAATTTTCAACTGTGTAACTCATTTCGTTTTCCTCCGATTTCTTATTTTTATTCTGCTATTTAATAAATACGATAATTTCCACTCAATGCCAGTAAAGCAAATAAGTATAAACAATTATCATAGTATCTTCTCTCTCCGGTACGAAGAGGAGTATTCCAAAAACGTTCCACACATTCCTTCGCATATGGCCCATTAGCAGCCAAAGAAGCTTGTGCATTGGTTGCAATGATAGCAACCGGATGAAGTGCCGGCTGTTCAATAACCGTACCGTCAATTTCATAAATCTTAAATTCTTCATCTTTATGTGTTTCACAGAAAAATTTCTGTACTTTATTATTATTTTCTACATTCCACTCATCTGCGGCAAACCACTCATAATCCAGACCAATATTAGCAATAACACGATATGAATCACTATAATACCAGTCATGTCTTCCACCAAAGATATCCTGCTCTTTCTCATATGGAGTGCCATCATAATAAGCATATTCCGCAGCAAGTCCGGTCTCCGGATGGCAAGCCGCTTTCAGATATTCACGGCTTGCTTTCGCTGCTTTCTTCCAAAACGGTCGATCTTCTTCATTTGCCCACAAAGCAAACAATTCGTAAAAATGTGCGCAATGATAAGACGGATCACTAAATTTCCGGCTCGGGATAAAACGGATCAGATAATTTTCCGGCTCCATAATCGGATCTCCCGGCTCTTTTTCTCCATTATGGACGCAGGCGCTCAAAATATTTCGTGCTTCCTGAGAATAATTAAAAATTCCCTCTCCATCACCCCAGCGGTGGGATGCAAAGAACAATGCCATTGCAAAGAATTCCTCCCCATCCGGTGCCGGTCCAAAATCATTTTTTGTCCCATCTGTCTTGCAAGACCATGCGAAGTATCCTTTATTATATCCCTCTTCCATGTACATATAAGTTCTCGCCCATTTCCAGACACGATCAAACTCATTTTTCATGTTCATCTGTACGCACATCATCATAGCATACGACATTCCTTCGGTTCTTGCATCAAAGTTACCAGTGTCCTCAAAATAACCCATATCGTCACCGGCTTCAAAGTAAAACTTTTCACCTTCTTTTCCATAAAATACCGTGTGAAAAGCATCCTTCAGTTTTTTGTCAATTTCCTCCTGGGAGTGTCCCACTTCGGCAAATACATTCCGATACTTACCTGTGTAAAAAGCTCCTTGCATTTCAAATTCTCCTTATCTTTTACTCAATTACGTGTCCTTTTTCTTTTAATACTGCAACGATCCGCTCAACATTTTCACGACACATTTCATCCGTCTCTGCTTCTACCATAACACGAACCAATGGTTCCGTTCCACTTTCACGAAGAAGCAGCCGTCCGGCATCACCAAGATTTTCTGTCACTTGTTCTGCCACCTTCTGAACATCCGCATCCTCTCTGGCTGCCACCTTATCCTTCACTTTGACATTAACAAGAAGCTGCGGATAAATAACCAGTTCCTTAGTAAGTAATGATATCGGCTTATTATAATGTAACCACGCCTCCATGATCATCAATGACGTAAGGATTCCATCCCCCGTGACAGCATGCTCTTTAAATATAATATGACCGGACTGTTCTCCACCAATAACATAACCATTTTCCATCATATTTTCGCATACGTACTTATCACCTACCGCCGTCTGCTCATAATGAATTCCTAATTTGTCAAAAGCTCTATAAAGCCCCATATTAGACATAACGGTAGTCACAACCATATCATCTTTTAATTTACCCTGTTCGTGCAGATATTTTCCACACAGGTACAAAATATGATCACCATCAATCACTTTTCCATCATCATCAACAGCCAGACACCGGTCCGCATCACCATCATACGCAAAACCAATATCGGCACCGGTATCATAAACTAATGACTGTAATGCTTCTATATGAGTAGACCCACAATCACGATTGATATTTGTTCCATTTGGTTCATCATGCCGTGCAATTACCTGCGCACCCAATTCCTCAAATAAATCTTTGGCGATCATAGATGCCGAACCATTGGACAAGTCCAGTGCAACCGTCTTTCCATCATAAGGTTTTTTAACCAGATCGAGCAAATATTGAATATATTCTTCTCTTCCCTTTGTATAGTCAAAGCAACGTCCAATATTCTCCCGTTTTGCATAAGGGATTTCAGGAATATCCCCGTCAATATACTTTTCAATCTGTTCTTCTATGTCCTGTTCTAGTTTGTGTCCTTGTCCATTGATCACTTTAATACCGTTATCGTAATACGGATTATGACTTGCTGAAATCATAATTCCACAGTCAAACCCTTCTTTTCTCACTAAATAAGATACACTTGGCGTAGTAGTAACATGCAATTCATACACATTTGCACCACTAGCTGTCAGTCCCGATGCCAATGCCGTCTCAAACATATAGCCGGACAATCTCGTATCCTTTCCAATCACAACACGGACTACATGGTCATCCTTTTTTAAATAGTGTCCCAGAAAACGACCCACTTTGTATGCATGCTCCACCGTCAGCGAAACATTAGCTTCACCGCGAAAACCATCCGTTCCAAAGTATTTCATGTCTAACTCCAATCCGCCATTGCTGGCAAAAAATCTACATTTGGGCGCACTTCGCCCAAAACTCCATATGTACTACATTATACACAAAGAGTACAAAAAAAGCAACAACAAACTTACAACACTCTTTCTCTCATAAGTTTTTGTCGCTTTCTGACGCTATTTGTTCCCTCACAATACGCTTAATGGCAGGAAGAGCATAGCCCTTCCTTGCCAGATAAGCGATGATCTTATTTTTTTGTTCAAACTCCAGTTCTGATAACTTTTGTCCTTTTAAACGTTTTAGAATCAGCTGCCGGATTGCCTCATATTCATCCTCCGTATCATACTCTTCAAAAGCGGATGCAAGAACATGGGGTTCAATTCCCTTATTCAAAAGTTTATAACGAATCTCTTTTTTACTTTTTGTTTTCTTATGATAAGAAATATAGTTACCGGCATATCTCCGATCATCTATATAGCCAAAACCCATTACATAGTTCATTGCATAATTAGCTGCCTGTTCACTATACCCTGCCCGATACAGACGATCTTTTAATTCCTTATACGTTCTGTCCTGCTGAAGCAGAAGTCTCATTGCCTTTTCAGTTGCCTTTTTGCACTCTTGTTCTTCCGGTATCTCCTTCTGATCCTTTATGCACTTTTCATCGCCTGTCATCATAATTATTTTTCCTTTTTCGAACCGGCAGTACTATCTTTTTCTTTTTTTTCGCTGTCTTCCTGCTCTTCTTCTTGATTCGGCATGCACTTAGCACGAACAGCCTGATCTATTTCTGCAAAGATCTGTGGATGCTCCGTCAAGTATTTCTTCGCATTTTCTCTTCCCTGTCCAATTCGTTCTCCCTGATAAGAATACCAGGCACCGCTTTTCACTATAATATCATTTTTAGCAGCCAAATCAAGCAGATCTCCCTCTCTGGATATTCCTTTGCCAAACATGATATCAAATTCTGCTTCCTGAAATGGTGGTGCCACTTTATTTTTTACCACTTTAACACGGACACGGTTACCAATCTTCTCTCCCGCCTGTGACAACGTCTCAATGCGCCTGACATCCAATCGTACCGATGCGTAAAACTTCAGTGCCCGACCACCTGTAGTTGTCTCAGGATTTCCAAACATTACACCGATTTTCTCACGTAACTGGTTGATAAAGATCACCGTACAATTCGACTTATTGATAACACTTGTCAGCTTACGGAGAGCCTGACTCATCAGCCGGGCCTGCAATCCCACATGGGAGTCTCCCATGTCACCATCGATCTCCGCTTTTGGCACCAGTGCGGCAACAGAGTCTACAATAACAATATCAACTGCCCCGGAACGAACCATCGTCTCCGTAATCTCCATTGCCTGTTCACCACTGTCTGGCTGTGAAATATATAATTCATCAATGTTAACACCAATATTTTTCGCATATACCGGATCTAACGCATGCTCGGCATCAATAAATCCTGCAATCCCCCCCTGTTTTTGCACCTCTGCAACCATATGAAGTGCAACTGTCGTCTTACCACTGGACTCAGGACCATAGATCTCAATAATACGTCCCTTGGGAATACCTCCTACTCCCAATGCCAGATCCAGGCTGAGAGAACCTGTTGGAACGGTCTCCACCTGCATATGTCTTGTGTCTCCTAATTTCATAATGGATCCCTGTCCATAACTCTTTTCTATCTGCGCTATTGCAGCCTCTAGGGCTTTTACTTTATTTGGATCTTTCTGCATATCTGTCTCCTCCCGTTTATCCGAACGGATGTTCTGTATGTGACTATAGTAAACGATTCCTTTTGGTTTGTCAACACTTTTCTTTATATCTTCATTTCTTCTTTCATTATAATAAAAAGGAAATCAAATGTCCAACATGTTTTAGACGCTTAATTTCCCTTTGTAAGCCACGAAAGCCTCTTATCCGTTTTTAATTGCTAACCGGTAGGTATTTTTGACATTATATTTCTGTGAAACAGTTATTACATTTCCATCCCAGGGATCAATCGCAATAAAGTTTGACGCCGATAGTCCCTGCAAGGATGTTACATTTTTATATCCAATCACACACAGCCAATGCTGGTCTGTATTTCCCGTAACATGAAGAATACATGGTTTTCCCGCCACAATCTGCATATAAGCAGCCTGCAGCACCGCAGGTTCCGAACCATAACCACTTGATGAACAGGTGTAACCACCTTTACTCCAGACACAGTTCACATCATTGCTCCCTGCCCAATAACTACGTGGACTCGGAGCACTGTTATTCAAAATAGCATTACAGTACGCCAGCGCATAGGAGGCGCACGCTTTCTTATCCAGGGATGCACCATTTGCCTGTTGTCCAACTGCCTGAATGAGATTTTTATTATACGGCAGCATCTTGTTGCTTGCCGTTCCCGGTGCTATGATCGTCTTTTCCGGTGCAGTCACTACAAACGGCTGGTTGATCCAGACCAATTGTTTTCCCGTAGTGTCTTTTACGGCAATGCGGTAAGCAAAGGTTCCGGCACTTAATTTACCAAATGTTATCTCATTATCAACTTCTTTTATGTTGAAAAAGCAGCTATTGGGAACAGCCTTTTTTGACAAAACCGTATTGCCGGCACGATCCACAATGTATACCGTTAACCCTTTCATGGTATATCTGGAAGTTACCATTCCCGATAAAGTAAATGGGGTTCCTTCCTCCAGCGCAGAAGGATAGGTACCGTCCGTGACCGTCACACGACTGCCGGGACATGTCGTCATCTTCATTTGAAACTTCCATGCTTTTTGAGCCTTCCGGCTTGAAAATTCCAGATCATTTTGCACTACATGAAGATATTTCTTTGTTCCTGTGCAGCGAAGATAACAATAATTCCCCCCGGCTCCATATGCCCGGAATAATTGGGTCTGATTTTTAGCCGAATATTTATTCTGAACAGCATTAGTTACTTTCCCACTGTCGGATATATCTGACAGATAATATCCACTATTAATATTTTTAAACCGGAATGTTTTTCCCTCTGCCGGCTCCAGTTTCCATATCCGGCAGGCAGAATCACCACGGGTCCAGACAGAAGCGTTCGCTTTTTTTTGCAAAGAAGCATTTTGTATTTCCACTGCCATCTGTTCCTTTCCTTTGGGTACAATATAATAATATCCCTCTTTCATTTTCATAGAAATATTACACGGAATATCATACATCTTCTTGTGAAAATACACATGCTTAATTTCCCTTTTTCCTTTTTGAGTCACTATAAGCAAAGAATACCATCCTTTTTTCTTCAGCCTTAACGCTTTGGATGTTACCGATATCTTTTTTGCCTTTCTCCATCTGCCGGAAACCACAGATTTTTCTTTTCCCTTCTTCAAAAATAGAGAGTTTGTCGATGCCAGCATCATTTTTTTCTGTAGCAGACAGATTGAATTTTCTTGTTTTGCCTGTGCTGTTTCTGCCTCTGACATAAGCAGAAATGAGCAGAACAACATCGCCAGAATTGATAGCCAGTATACTCTTCTGTTTATCCTTCTCGTCATCTTTTCCGTCCTTTTAATAACCTTTTCAACCCATTATTTTCTGTAAAAATTCTACATAACCCTTTTTCGTTTCATAGATATCAGCCTTACTTGTTACTTCCCAAGGTGCATGCATATTTAATACTGCAACACCACAGTCAATGACATTCATTCCATACAAAGCCATAATGTAGGCAATCGTTCCACCGCCTCCTATATCAACCTTACCTAGTTCCGCCGTCTGATACGCTACTTTGGTATTATTTAAAATATCACGAATTTGTGCCATAAATTCGGCATTTGCATCATTACTTCCCGATTTTCCCCTTGAACCTGTAAATTTGTTGAATACCATGCCACGTCCAAAATACGCCGCATTCTTCTTTTCATAAGCTGATGCATACGTAGGATCAAAAGCAGCACTGACATCTGACGACAGCATTTTAGAGTTTGCCAGGCAGCGGCGAAGTGCCAGTTCACTGTATTGTCCCAGACGATCCAAAACCTCTGCCACAGTATTTTCAAAAACATGAGAACGCATACCCGTAGCGCCAACACTTCCAATCTCCTCTTTATCAACCAAAAGACAACAGGTTGTATATTCCGTATGCTGTACTTCCAGCATAGCAAGAAGAGAAGTAAATGCACAAACTCTGTCGTCCTGTCCATATGCCATGATCATACTGCCGTCAATACCGCACTCTCTTGCTTTTCCCGCGGGTACAACTTCCAGTTCGGCCGAGAGGAAATCTTCTTCCTCAACCTCATACTTGTTCTTTAAAATAGCCAGAACATTTTTGGCTACAGCATCTTTTTCTTCTCCCTTTAAAGGCTGGCTGCCAAATAAGATATCAAGGGCTTCTCCTTCGATGACTTTATTCGCCTTCTTCTCCATCCGTTCACCGGACAAATGAATCAGAAGATCGGTCACACAGAACACCGGGTCTTTCTCGTCTTCCCCGATGCACACATCGATAACCTTTCCATCTTTTCTGACGATCACACCATGAATGGCAAGTGGAAGCGTAACCCACTGATATTTCTTAATCCCCCCATAATAATGCGTGTCCAGATAGGCAAGTTCCGTATCCTCATATAGCGGATTTTGTTTGATATCCATACGCGGAGAATCTATATGAGCACCCAGGATAGCCATTCCCTGTTCCAACGGCTTACGGCCTATCTGAAACAAGACAATTGATTTTTTCATATTAACAGCATATACTTTATCACCCTGCCTCAAGGTTCCTCCCTCTGCTATCACATCCCTCAGATTCCGATACCCCTTTTGTTCTGCCATGTCTGCTGCCTGTATCACACACTCACGTTCTGTCTTTCCCTTATTTAAAAAATCACGGTATTGTCTGCTTAATTCATCCAGCTCTCTGATTTCTTTTTCCGTATAGTCATTCCAAGCATTTCTTCGTTTCATGTTTTATTTCTGCCTCCATTCTTTGTTTCTTACAGCCTAGTCCTCATCAAATTCTACCACAACATAGTAACCCTTATCATTGTGTTTAATCTCTTTTACCATTCCATGATCGGACTTCAGTCTCTCACGAAAAGGAAAATTTGCTGACATAGCTACTGCAGGATTGATCGTGTAATAATAAGCACTGGGAAGAACGCCTTCTGTGATTGTCACCTGCTGGCCTTCTTCCACCAGATTTTCCCTTTCCATTTTAAATTCCATCTGCCGCATCTTACTTTCACCTGCCATTTTAATCATACTTTACTGCCACAAGAAATAAGCCCTGTGCAGGAGCTGTTTCACCAGCCAGTTTTCTGTCACCCAGCCGCAACACCTCTGCCACAGACTCCTTATCCCGCTTTCCCGTTCCCACTTCTACCAGTGTTCCGGTTAATATTCTGACCATATTATAAAGGAATCCATTTCCCTCAAAATGTAATATGACCTCATCCTCCTTCTCTATGATATCCACCTTGTCCAGCCGGCGGACCGTAGATTTTTTCTTCGATGCCTTTGTACAAAATCCACGAAAATCGTGTTTTCCCAAAAGTATCTCAGATGCCTGCTTCATCTTTTCCACATCAAGCTGCTCCGGCATCTGCCAGCAGTATTTTCTTGAAAACACCTGATAATGATCCTTTTTTAACAAATGATATTCGTAAATTTTTCCAGTTGCATGCAGACGGCTATGGAACCGGTCACCCGTCACATCTACCTTCAGTATCCGTATATCTTCCGGCAAATATTCATTCAGATAATCTTTCATCTCATTCACATCGAAATGTTCCTTTAAGTGTACATTAGCCACCTGCTCCAGCGCATGCACCCCGGCATCGGTTCTGCCAGCTCCATCAATCTCCACGTCATGTCCCATCCATTTGGATAAAACATGCTCGATCCGTCCCTGTATCGTATCTTCACTATGTGACTGACGCTGCCATCCACGGTAGCGTCCGCCATCGTATTGTATCACCATCCGATAGTTCATCACAATCTCTCTCCCCGATTGCTCTCGTATTTTTCACGTATCTTTAACTCAGACATAATAAATTCATACCCATCTACACCATCTTCCAATGTGAGATCAAGACTCACCGCTATATTATTAAGCATATGTTCATCCAGATCTTCCTTCATTTCTTCAAGACACTTCATCTTCTTTTGGTATGTATCTGCATCCAGAAACGCCAGCAGTTTTGCCATTTTAGGATCCTGCTGTGTTTCTTCTTCCTCCTGCAGCACCTCGCCTTTTGAGATACGTGGCTGTTTATCCGGAAGATCCTGTTTTTTTTCTATTGTCATTTTCCCAGTCAGCGGAAGTTCCGGAAATTCTTTTACATATTCTGCAAAAAACTGCCTTTTTTCCATAACAAAATGGTCATATGGCTCCATTAGTTCCTGATAACATATTACCTCCTGATAGGTTGGTTTCGTCTGGGCGCGTGCAATGATCTGTACAGGTGCCCCTGTTATTTTGTGATAAAAAATTCTAGTTGTCATCCCAAACACTTCCTTTCTTGTATGATAGTATAGCACGAAAATACAAAAGTGAAAATAAAAAACGGCAAATTATCCGGGAATGAACTATCTCCATCAATCTGCCGTTCTATATTTTTTTATCTATTTTTAATAAATTGTTCCTTTACCAATGATCTGACTGACTACATTTTTCTTGCCAACTTTTTTCAGATACATCATTCTGATATAATAGGTCTTTTTCTTAGAAAGTTTCTTCTTCCCGCATTTGGTTATCGTACAGCTTTTGCTCTTTTTCCCAAGAGTCTTTACTTTCTTGAAACCACGGTCAGCCTTTGTAGAAATGTATACCCGATAGCCACTGGCGCCGGAAATCTTTTTCCATTTTAATGTAATCTTCTTGCGATTAGCTGAACGGATATATTTTAAAGACTTATTGGAAGCGTTATAACAATAATCGGACCATGGTCCATATGCATAGTCATTGCCCGTTTTCACAAAGGCTCTCACCCGTGTACTATAGAACTGTCCTTTCTTAAATGGAGAAACCGTTCCTGACGTATTTGTATTCATCGTGGTCGATACAACTTTCCCCTTATAATTTCTTGCCTCCAACTGGTATCCATCAGCACCATCCACTTTTGACCACTGGAAGTCACAACGGTTGCTGGATGCCCACAGATAAGATACGGCAATTGACTGAACCTTTGATGGAATCGTTTTCACCTTAATCTTCTGAAAATAACCTGCCCATTCCATATCTCCTGCCGACTCAAATCCATTAAGCGTAGTTTTCTTCGCCATTACAAAATATTCTCCTGTATAGGCAGTTGGAAGATTATTAATCGTGAATGTTGTCTGTGTGGTATTTCCTATCTTTGTGTAGTTCCACAGAGCATTTGCCTGATAAATATCATAACAGGTTGCACCAGATACCGGATTCCAACTAATGGCTGCCGCATGGTCGGCTGCTGCTGTCTGTGTCAGTCCCTGTACCTTCGGCATATCACACAATGTTGCCACACGGACCGGTTCACTCTGTGCAAGAGCTTTCTTGTCCTTACTGCTAAAATAATCATCGTAAGCGGTTACACGAACCCAATAAATAGAATCCGAAGCCAGTTTTGAAATCGTATAAGAAGTATTACTGGTGTAATTTGCACTGGACACAGGGAAAAAGTCCTTCCCATCCAAACTATATGTAATCTCATAATGATCAACCGGCTGATTGCTCAGATATGGCTGCCATTCAATCATGGCAGAAGTCTTAGCTGCCTCTTTCTGTTTTACAGCAGCATTCCAGCCTGCTGCCTTGCTTGACGTGCTAACGGTTAAAAGCATTACAAAAACCAAAGATAACATCGTAAGCATTACTTTAACTGATTTTTTCATTTTCTTCTCTCCTTATTTTGATAGGTTGACTGCCTTATTATTTCATAAAGATATTATCGTTTAACAACCCACTTGTCAAGTTTAAAACAAAACATACTAACAGTTTTTTTCCTTGATCAGACGAACCAGTTTATGACGAAACGCCTTTTCATAAACATTGCCCGGATCAAACGCATATTTATCAAAGTCAAACCGGCTGTTAGCAATTCGCTCTCTTGTGTAAAATTTATCTTCTCCATCCTGAAATGTAACCCACACAGCTCCCATGAGTTCTTCTTTCGTGTAATCCGACATTTCCACCATCATCGGAATAGCTTTCTTACCTAATAAATATATGTGTGCATACGTTCCGATCGTTTCTGCCAGACGGTTAATATTGATCTGATGTTCCGGATCTTCCTCCTCTACAGCCAAAACAACAGGAAGTGTACGTGCATGATTAGCTATAAATTTGCTCAATTGTTCTAATTCCTGCATCTTATCCACTTTTTTAGGTTTTGTCGACAATGGCAACACATCTTCATAGCCCATTCTGCGAAAAATCTCATCGACAAACCGGGGCTTATTAAAACTGTCACGAACCAGCCGGTCTGCATTATGACAATAATCACAATCTACTTTCATCCTGACGCGGTCACTCCGCTCCAGACTCACCTGTGTTCTCCACACAACACTGATCCGTTCCGTATCCACATGCTCTAATGTCAGCTTATAAAAGCCAAGGCTGACATTTCCCAATATTTTCAGACTGTAGCCCGCCTGATAAAATTCATAATCAACTGGTGTATTAGGTATGTCATCTACTATATTATGAAGCCGCCCCTGCGCCCAGTTTCCGATCATCTGAACAGCCATCAGAAATTCTTTATTCAGTTCTGCTTCCGGATCATGGGACAGCGTGACATGCAGCCGGAAAGACGGCGTCACCTGCAAAGGGATCAGATCGGTCCGTTCCATCCGCAGTGGCTTATCCTGTTTCAAAACATTGCTGCATATCTTAGCCAGTTTATGCTGCAGTCTGGCATCATAATCAGCAACAGATGAATTCATTACTTTTACGAGCAGATCATACGTGATCCGTTCGTGATATCCATCACGCAACAGTGCGAATAACACTTCCGGCCTGTTGCAACGGTAAAAACAATAGGAAACATCTTCATATTTATTAAAAAAATCCACAATATCCTTGTGTAGTGGCTGCTCTGCAAAACGCAGACGGAACTTGCCCTTCAGCATCATCTCCCAGTTTTTCTCTTCATAATGGTAATATGTCAGCTTATCAAACACACTAAGCGTCGTCCAATCACATAACTCAAGATTGGCAAGCACACAATTAAGCGTCCTTGACAGGCTTTCGTTATTACGCCAGAACTCATCTCCATAAGGCGATTTGTAACGCATATCGTGCTCAATCTCATGCCACCCCTCAAAAGAAATAGTTCTCAACTGTATCTCAAATGTCGCATCGATGGGCAGAAAACTGATGTCACCATTATACAGTCTCTGATATTCCTCCGGTATCCGGAATACCCCATTCAGCTTCGATGCCTTAAACTCTTCCTCTGTACTGCCGGTCTCTGACCAGTCCCCGACCCGGCGGAATGTTTTTTCCAATATCGTTCTCACAATCTCCATGTCATCCTGATAATACACGACAACACGAAGGCCGAGAAGATCCTGCAGCTTTTTTTCGTTTTCTCCAAAACCATAACCATTCTTTTCTATTTTGTGTGCAATAGAATAAGGCGTCTTTGCACGATAAAAAATGCGAAAATACATTCCTGCCCTCACCAGGATTCCTTCGATATCTTCCTCTAACCGTTCACCGATTCCTTCAATCTGGCGAATGTGTATTTTTTGTTCAATTTCTTCTACCTGATATTTCAACTCACCCTTACCTTCTTTCCTGCGCTTAGCTCATTAAATTTATTATACCATGTTTAAAATGAAAAGGAAAGAAAGTCACAAACTGTTCACGAATTATATGTATTTTGAACACGTTTTCGTCACATTTTAACTCTATACTGAACTCATAAGTTGAGAACAGAAAACAACTTATTGAAAAATGCTTATACCTAATTTTTGATATTTTTTCATAAAACTCCTCTTTCAAAAGGGCGGCTGGATTACCAGTCGTCCTTTCCCTTTTATTTCCTATTTTTCCCATTTATCTTCTTTTTGTCTTGTCACCTGTCAACTTTTGTGTTATGATAGGTGCTAATACACAGAAAGGAACTGTTTTTCATGAACGAATTAAAAGCTCATATTGAAAAATTAAAAAAAGAAAAAAATGCCGTAATACTGGCTCACTACTATGTACATGATGAAGTCCAGGAGGTTGCTGATTATATTGGTGACTCCTTTTACTTAAGTAAGATAGCTACAACGGTAGACGCCGACACTATTGTTTTTTGCGGGGTGTCTTTCATGGGTGAAAGTGCCAAGATTCTTAATCCACAAAAAACCGTTCTTATGCCGGATGACACCGCTGATTGTCCGATGGCTCATATGGCGGATATCGCCCGGATCGAATCTCTCCGGGAAGAATATCCTGATCTGGCAGTTGTATGTTATATTAATTCAACAGCAGAGCTTAAATGTTACTCGGATGTATGCGTAACATCTTCTAATGCACTTAAAATTGTAAAAGCATTACCTAATAAACACATTTTCTTTATTCCAGACGAAAATCTGGGACGCTATATTGCTGCACAAGTGCCAGAAAAACATTTTATTTTCAATGATGGATTCTGCCATGTACACGCTGCCATTGATCCTTCCCAGGTAGAGGCGGCAAAAGCTGCGCATCCGGATGCTCTGTTTTTAGTCCATCCGGAATGCCGCCCTGCTGTCGTTTCGCTTGCTGACTTTGTCGGAAGTACATCCGAAATCATTGATTATGCTACGGCAAGTGATGCCACAGAATTCATCATTGGCACGGAACTGGGTGTTTTATATGAATTAAAACAAAAGAATCCTGACAAGAAATTTTATTCCGCCGGTTCTGCACAGTGCTGCCCTAATATGAAAAAAATTTCTCTGGATAAAATCATTCACGTTTTGGAGACTGGTGAAAATAAAGTTGAAGTAGACAAGGCATTACGTGAGGCCAGCAATCTGCCACTGAATCGTATGTTAGAATTAGCCAAATAGGGGATTAAAATGAATAATAAAACGGATGTATTGATCGTGGGTAGCGGAGCAGCCGGACTATTCTGTGCGCTATGCCTCCCCACAAGCAAAAAAATAACAATTATTACCAAAGAGGATGCGGATCAAAGTGATTCCTTTCTCGCGCAGGGAGGAATCTGCGTTCTAAAATCAGAAGAAGACTATGAAAGCTATTATGAAGATACCATGCGCGCCGGTCATTATGAGAACCGCAAACAATCTGTGGATCAAATGCTCCGCTCCTCACCTTCTATTATAAAAGAACTGGTAAACTATGGTGTTGAATTCGAAAAAGAAAACGATCATTTTCTCTTTACCAGAGAAGGCGGACATTCCGATTCCCGCATTTTATTTCACAAGGATGTTACCGGTCGTGAAATCACAAGTAAACTGCTGGCAAGAGTCAGAGAACGGGACAATATTACTATAGAAGAGCATACTACCATGTTGGATCTTTTGGAAAAGGAAAATCAATGTCTGGGAATTATAAAAAGAAATGACAAGGGACATATTACCCCCCTTCCGGCAGACACAACGATCCTCGCGTGCGGTGGAGTTGGCGGGTTGTACCATCATTCAACAAATTATCCTCACATTACAGGAGATGCGATTGCATTGGCACTTAAGCATAACATCCGCCTGGAACACGTGGGTTATGTACAAATCCACCCTACAACACTATATTCCAAAACTCCCGGCAGACGTTTTCTCATCTCAGAATCGGTACGTGGCGAGGGTGCCATACTGCTTGACAAAAATGGCAACCGTTTTGTCGATGAATTACTGCCGCGTGACCGCCTGACCGCTGCCGTAAGAGAGCAAATGGCAAAAGACAATACCGAATATGTCTGGCTTTCCATGTCTCCTATCCCGGAAGAGATCATTCGCGGACATTTTCCTAATATATACCAGCGCTGTCTTGAAGAAGGTTATGACTGTACAAAAGAGCCAATTCCTGTTGTACCAGCACAGCATTATTTTATGGGAGGTATCTGGGTCGATCAGGACAGCCACACTTCCATGAAAAATCTGTATGCGGTGGGAGAAACAAGCTGTAACGGCGTGCATGGACGCAACCGGCTTGCCAGCAACTCATTGTTAGAAAGTCTGGTTTTTGCCAGACAGGCTGCTGAATGCATAAGCAAAAAGGGCTTAGACGCACCTTTTCAGTCACCTGATATACCGAATCTTTCCCTATACGAAAATACAACCGAACTGCTAAACGATTATCACAAACAAGTTCGTAATAAAATAGAAAGCGAGGAAACAAATTTATGAATATAATTACCATGAAGCTGTCGGTGGACGAACTGATTCGTCAGGCACTGGCAGAAGATATCACCAGTGAGGACATCACAACCAACGCAGTTATGCATGAATACCAAAAGGGAGAGGTACAGCTTATTGCTAAAGAAGATGGTATCATTGCCGGTCTTGGTGTCTTTGAACGTGTCTTCCACCTTCTCGATCCTGATACAGAAGTAACCTTCAACTGCAAAGATGGTGACAAGGTAACGAACGGACAGCATATGGCAACCGTCACCGGTGATATCCGCGTTCTCCTCTCTGGTGAACGTACTGCTCTCAATTATCTGCAGCGTATGAGCGGAATCGCAACCTATACAAATAGTATAGCTCAATTATTGAAAAATTCTAAAACTAAGCTTCTTGATACACGAAAGACGACACCTAATAACCGTATTTTCGAAAAATACGCTGTCAAGGCAGGCGGTGGATATAATCACAGATATAATCTATCCGATGGTGTGCTTTTAAAAGATAACCATATCGGTGCCGCAGGAAGCGTAACACGTGCTGTCCAAATGGCAAAAGATTATGCACCTTTTGTACGGAAGATTGAAGTGGAAGTGGAAAATCTGGATATGGTACGCGAGGCAGTGGAGGCAGGTGCTGATATCATTATGCTGGACAACATGACACCGGAGCAGATGAGAGAGGCAATCACTTTGATTGATGGCCGTGCAGAAACCGAGTGTTCCGGCAACGTAACAAAAGAAAATGTTGCGAATCTCATTGATCTTGGCGTGGACTATATTTCAAGTGGAGCGCTGACACATTCCGCACCAATTCTTGACATCTCTCTCAAGAATCTGAAACCGATTGAATAGGAGGTAATTATGTCTGGAGAAGAACGACGAACCGGGATTATGAACTATCTGTCAAAGCAGGAGCTCCCCGTGTCGGGTACTACACTTGCAAAAGAATTTGGTGTCAGCCGACAAGTCATCGTACAAGATATCGCACTGCTCCGCTCCTGCCATACCAATATTGTATCAACCAATCGAGGTTATATGCTCACAACAAGCGCTGCATCAGATTGCTCTTGTGTTTTCAAATGTCATCACAGCGATGAACAGGCAGAAGACGAACTCACTTGTATTGTGGATCAGGGCGGAATTGTCGAAAACGTATTTGTGAATCATAAATTATATGGACGTATTCAGGCAGATATGCATATTCGTTCCCGACGTGATGTAAAAGAATTTATGGAGGGCATACACAGTGGAAAATCCACCCTTTTAAAAAATGTCACTTCTGATTACCATTATCATACGGTTTCTGCTGAAAATGAAGACATTTTATCGGATATCCGGAATGAACTGGCCAAGCGGAGTTATCTGGTCGCACCAAAGGAGGACTGAATACTACTATGTTAAAAGAAGGAATTTCTGGAAAATGTTCTGTCGTAGTCACAGAAAACAATTCTGCAAAAACGATTGGAAGCGGTACGCTGGATGTCTTTGCTACCCCTGCCATGATTGCTTTAATGGAAAAGACTGCATGGGAAAGTGTTGCTCCGTATTTATCAGAAGGAGAAGGTACGGTGGGAATTCATATAGATGCCACGCATGAAGCACCTACACCACTTGGTATGACGGTGACTTGTGAAAGCAGTCTCGTAAAGATCAATGGACGTCGCCTTGTATTTGAAGTGACAGCGTCTGACGAAACCGGTCTGATTGGGAAAGGAACTCATGAACGTTTCCTTATTAAAGAAAATAAATTTCAAAAGAAAGCAAATGAGAAAACACGAACTTGACAAAGCGGATTAATTATACTAAGATACCTTCATAGGCTTTGAAGGGAAGAAGTACGGATATCCGGACACCACAGAGAGCAGCCGGCCGGTGAGAGGCGCGGAACGTCAGTTATCCCGAATACATCCATGAGCCTCTATACTGAATGATATATAGTCTGTGTAGGTATAGACGGTTTGGCATACGTTATCATGCCAGAGTATCCATATTCATCTATGTGTACTTGCTGAGGTAGTCGATGTGAGTCGATTATAAAAAAAGGTGGTAACACGGGATTATACATCTCTCGTCCTTTATATAGGATGGGAGATTTTTTTTATGACAAATATTACCCTATGGTAATAGAAATGGAGGAAAACAATGAACGTATATGACGAACTGGTAGCACGTGGGCTGATTGCTCAGGTAACAAATGAAGAAGAAATCCGGGATATGGTAAATAATGGTAAGGCAACCTTTTATATTGGTTTTGACCCAACGGCAGACAGTCTCCATGTAGGACACTTTATGGCACTGTGTCTTATGAAGCGCTTGCAGATGGCAGGTAACAAACCAATTGCCCTTGTTGGTGGCGGTACTGCTATGATCGGCGATCCGTCCGGACGTACCGATCTGAGACAGATGATGACACCGGAGACCATACAGCACAATGTAGACTGCTTTAAGAAACAAATGAGCCGTTTTATTGATTTCTCAGATGGAAAAGCAATCTTAGTCAATAACGCAGATTGGCTTATGAATTTAAATTATATTGAAGTACTCCGTGATGTCGGTGCGCACTTTAGTGTAAATCGTATGTTAGCTGCTGAATGTTACAAACAACGTATGGAAAAAGGACTCAGTTTTCTGGAGTTTAACTACATGATCATGCAAAGCTATGACTTCTACAAACTGTTTCAGGATTATGGCTGCAATATGCAGTTTGGTGGTGACGATCAGTGGAGTAATATGCTCGGCGGTACCGAACTGATCCGCCGCAAACTAGGCAAAGACGCCCATGCTATGACAATTACTCTTCTTCTGAATTCAGAAGGTAAAAAAATGGGTAAAACAGCAAAAGGTGCCGTATGGCTTGATCCGGAAAAGACTTCACCGTTTGAATTTTATCAGTACTGGAGAAATGTTGCCGATGATGATGTATTAAAATGTATCCGTATGCTAACCTTCCTGCCTTTAGAAGAAATTGATAAGATGGATAACTGGGAGGGTGCACAGCTCAATCAGGCAAAAGAGATTCTTGCTTATGAACTTACTAAACTGGTACATGGCGAAGAAGAAGCACAAAAAGCACAGGAAAGCGCTAAAGCACTCTTTAGCAGTGGAAATGCAGCCGATATGCCAACCGTTGAACTAATGGCAGAGGATATGACAGATGGTACTATCGGTATATTAACCCTACTTGCAAAGTCCGGTATGGTTCCATCCAATTCAGAAGCCCGGCGCGCAGTACAACAGGGTGGTGTTTCCATTGACGGGGAAAAAGTTTCGGATATCCATGCTGTAATCTCATCCAGCCAATTATCCGGTGACGGACTGGTATTGAAAAAAGGAAAAAAGAATTTCCGTAAAATGATTTTAAAATAATACTTGCAAATATGAGCCATACGTTGTAGAATATATTCTGTTGGCGGCGTGTGGCTCAGCTTGGTAGAGCGCTTCGTTCGGGACGAAGAGGCCGCAGGTTCAAATCCTGTCACGCCGATCACAAGAAGGGATCGTCTGACGGATGGTTCCTTTTTTATATTATCAATCAATCTACCGCTCAAAAAACAGCAAATCTTTGACACGATTATCCCCTAAGATAACAATAGAAATGGAGGCATGAAAATGAAACAAAAAAAACAGATAAGTAATTCCATCATCTGCCTGATAGCAGCCATGATTGTTACCATCATAACAGCCGCTATTCCGGTAAAGGCAGCCACTCCATCACCAGGACCAAGTGCAAGTCCATCCGTGGCTCCCTCTGCCAGTCCTTCGGCAGTTCCGACAGTAACACCACAGACAACTCCTTCTGCATCTTTGTCAACCAATCGTGCAGCCGGAACCGTGACGTATACCTTAAAAGGATTAACTTCCGCCGTAGGAACTGACATTTCCATTCAGGCTGTCAACGCAGCAACAAAAGCTGTCTGGAATAAAAAAATCACACTTACGGAAGCAAACTGCAAACAAGGTGTTTTTACCGGGACTATTTCTCTGGAAGATCTAAAGTATGCATTTTCCAGATACACCATTACAGCAACAGTCAATAAAACAAAAATAACCGCAGGAACGGCAGATCTTAGTATTCACGCAAACAAAACGGCATTAAAAGTAAATGGCAATAGTGGTTCTGCTATCCGTTCCGCAGTTTTTACCTCCACAGGAGCATCCAATGATGTACTGGTTCCGGGAGCAGGCAACCAGCTATCCGTACAGATCTGGAACAAAGCACGTGCAGCTTCTACCGCAGCCACAGTAGGTAATGCTGTCGCACTGGCCGGCTCACATACCTGGTCCATTGATGTTTCCAAGTGCGGAAATTATTATAATACCTGGTGTGCAAAAGTCATCGTTACGAACAGTAAATGGGCTGGCAGCTACACTCTGGCATCAACCGAATACAGCGTTGTACCGTCCTGCACCACTTTTAAGACAAAGAAATCGGCTTCTTTAGAAAAGAAAAAATCTTTTGCTATTGAATTGACCGGATTAAAAAATGTCTATGGCATACGCGGCGTAAACTTTGTTATAAAAAACAGCAGTGGCAAACAGGCTGCCACAATTGCCGGCACAAAGAAAAACGCAGACGGCAGTTACTTTTACTCAACGGTGTCTATGAAAAAACTCAACTACCAGCTTGCGTTATACTCAATCGAAGCGGTTGTTGTAGACAACAATGGAAAAACATATACCTTGAAAACCAAGTCAGCCGTAGATCAACGTCTGAAAAAAGGTACACTATCCGTTACAAAAAAGAAAAATGCCAGCTGTAGTTATAAGATCAGTGGTGTATCCATACCAGGTAATGTTAAGAAAGTCGAATTTGTCATCTACCAGATCAAATCGGGCAAGAAAAAGAAGATGGGAACCTTTAAAGCAAAGGCATCTTCTAACAAGAAAACGTATTCTGTCACAATCAGGAATAGCGCAAAGGGGAATTACCTTGTAAAAGCTTATGGGTATGCTGCCTGGGGATCGAAATATCTGCTTGCTAAGAAAAATTTCAAACTAAAGAAAAAGGATCTTGGCAAAAATGGATGGTTCTATGAAAAATATAATGGTAAAAAATACAAGTTCTACTATATCAACAATGAGAAGCAGATCGATCTGACCAAAATACTGAAACTGAAAAAAAGCAGTGCATCAAACACAAACAACTTCTATATAGAAGTAAACCGTGCTGCATCTTCAGTAACAATTTATATGTATAATAAAAGAACAAAACAATATGACATTCCGGTTAAAACCTGCAGTGTATGTGTCGGACGCGACATCTCAACCAATGCAGGAACAAGCGGACTGCATGAGAATTCATCGTATACGCCTCTTGGCACATATTCCGTCTGTACCAATGGACAATCTGTAAAATACACAATGAAACCAATGTTAGAGCCTGATGGCAGCACCTGCTATGCACGCTGGACTACACACATAGTAGGAAATATATATTTCCATTCGATTGCCGTTGGTTCACAATCCCATTACGCATTACCAGCCTACCGCTTTAATCTGCTTGGCTCACCAGCCTCTGCAGGATGTATCCGTATGGCTGTGGCAGATGCCAAATGGATCTATGATTACACTTCAACGGGCAATACCGTTAAGATTGTAAAAGGAAATTCAAAAAAAGCAGGCCCTCTGGGAAAAGCTCCTACAATTAAGGTCAAAGGAGGGATTAATTATGATCCTACCGATCCGGGGGTACCTAATTCAAGAAAGAAAAAAGATTATAAAGCAAAGAAAATCAGCGGGTATATAACCAAGAATGGTAAAAAAGTAGGTTTTTAAAACCAGTATACTAATCTAATCAAGGGGCTGTCTCACAAAGACAGCCCCCTTATTACAACCCATTTTTCTCTCTATCATGATCAATAAATAATTTAGCAAAACGGATATAGAGCCAGAACATGATCGGAAGCAGGATGGAAGCCCCAATGCACATTTTAAACAATTCCGGTGCCTTTGGTGATGTAGTAAGTGCTGCCACTAATGTTACCAGATACAATAACAACAGCAAAGCAACACCAATCATTGCTGCTATTCTTTGTCCTTTTGTATAAGAACTTCTAAATTCTTTGTTTTCTTCTTTCTCTTTCATACTAATCTCCATTCTGCACAGTCTTTTCTGCGCCAATCTGTTCTCTGTATTTTTTCAGTTTCTTTTCGTATCCGTTATCTGACAAAGAATAAAACTGCTCGTTTTTTGCCTCGTCAGGCAGATACTGCTGTACCACATAATGATTCGGATAATCATGAGCATACTGATAGCCGGTTCCATGTCCCAGCTTTGCTGCCCCCTTATAATGAGCATCCTGAAGATAACTTGGTATATGATAATTAGGATGGCTCTGTATATATTCGGTTGCCGAATCAATTGCCATGATCGCCGAGTTGCTTTTCGGTGCACAGGCAACATAAGAAGCCGCCTGTGCCAATATGATACGCGCTTCCGGCATTCCGAGACGCTCTACCGCCTGCGCTGCTGCCACAGCTACTACCAGCGCCTGTGGATCAGCATTAGACACATCCTCGGAGGCACAGATCATAATTCGCCGTGCAATGAAGCGAATATCTTCTCCTGCATAAAGCATCCTGGCAAGATAATACACCGCCGCATCCGGATCCGACCCCCTCATGCTTTTAATAAAAGCAGATATGGTATCATAATGATTATCACCGGTTTTGTCGTATCGTACCGTCCTCTTCTGAATACACTCTTGTGCCACCTGCATATCGATGTGTATCTTTCCGGTATCCTTACTGCGCTCTGTCGTAAGTGTGCCTAACTCAATCGCATTTAAAGCGGTGCGGGCATCTCCTCCACTCATATCAGCAAGGAAATCCAATGCATCCTCGTCAATCTCCACGTGATAGGACCCTAATCCTCTCTCATCATCCCTGACCGCCCTCAGGATAAGAGCCTTAATATCTTCTTTCGCAAGAGGTTTTAGTTCAAAAATAATAGAACGGGATAATAACGCTCCATTTACTTCAAAATAGGGATTCTCCGTCGTCGCACCAATAAGGACCAAAGTGCCATCCTCTACATATGGCAGCAGATAATCCTGCTGCCCTTTATTAAACCGATGGATCTCATCAATGAATAAAATAGTTTTCTTTCCATAAGCACCCAGATTTTCTTTTGCTTTCGCCACAACCTCTTCCATATCTTTCTTCCCGGCTGATGTTGCATTGATCTGCAGAAAAGCTGCGCTGGTTGTATTAGCGATCACTTTTGCCAGCGTTGTCTTTCCCGTCCCGGGCGGCCCATAAAAAAGAATTGAACTAAGTTTATCTGCCTTGATCGCACGATACAATAACTTATCCCTGCCAATAATATGCTGCTGCCCAACAACCTCGTCCAAAGTGTGTGGACGCAGCCGGGAAGCTAGCGGTGACTCTGTTTCTTTTTTCTGTTCACTCATATAATCCAATAAATTCATATCTATCTCCATTCTGCAGACACCTGTCATCACAAACGGGTCTTCTATAACAGAATAACCTGTCCATCTGCAATTCCAAAGCGAATCCGTTCACTTTGTTCCATCTTCGCCTTGCCTGACGTCTTCTCCGTAATTTCATTCTCAATCTGTAAAATCTGTGCATCCGGTACAAGAAGCTGCAGTTTCACAGAATCAGCATATTCGCTGGAATACTCATGCAATCCCTGTGTCCGGCACAGATATTGTATCTTACCAACATCATTATAATCTGTATCAATATTTAAAAGATAACCACTCTTCTGTTCCAAAAGAACGCAATGATCCAGACCCTCTTTCATCGCACCGGAATACGCCCGTACCAGTCCTCCGGTCCCTAACAAAGTACCACCAAAATATCTTGTAACAACCGCCGCCACATCACAGATTCCCTGCCCGGTCAGTACTTCAAGCATGGGCCTTCCTGCCGTGCCGGATGGTTCCCCATCATCACTCGATCGTTCAATCTCATGATCATCACCTATAATATAAGCATAACAATTATGTCTGGCATCATAATATTTCTTTTTCATTTCGGCAATCTTTCCTAATGCCTCCTGCTCCGTTTTTACAGGAAAAATATTTGCGATGAAGCGGGATTTTTTTTCTATGATCTCACCCTGCCCGCCCTTATATAAAATGCACGTAGTCTGTTCCCTGTTCATTCGTTCGTTCCTTTCTTCTATCTTTCCGATTCTCTTTATTATTGTACTAATTATACTTTCCCTTTTCAAGAGTTTTTGCTATACTAAAAAGAAAAGCTCTCGGAATGGAGATTACTATGAATTTTGGTTCAAAAGGAGTAGAAAAACGAGCATCCCAGCTTTGTTCTCCTGCTACACAGCGTATATACAAAATACAACTGATCGGAATCCGCTTATTTTTGATCAGTATGGTCTTTGTGTGCATTTTTATCCTTCGCGTTATCTGCGACGGATATCAAAGCATCTTATCCTCTGCCCCGGATCCGGATCAGATACAGATCATCCCGCAAGGTTACAGTACTTCTATCCTCGATACGACCGGTCATGTAACCCAGACACTTGTTAGCGAAAACGCCAATCGCCAGTACGCCGCACTCAATGACATTCCCATTCACTTACAGAATGCATTTATCGTCATGGAAGATGAGCGTTACCGGACACATAGCGGTGTCGATGTACAAGGGATTTTGCGCACACTTGCCACTGGCCTGTCCAACGGCGGCAGCTTTTCCCAGGGGACAGGTACGATCACCCAGCAGCTTCTCAAAAATCAGGTATTTAGCGGTGGAGAAAAAACATCCTTTTACAAGAAAGTGGAACGGAAACTGCAGGAGCAGTATCTTGCTCTGGAAGTGGAAAAACGTTATAGTAAGGAACAGATACTTGAGTATTACCTTAACACCATCAATCTTGGTCAGAACACCCTCGGCGTCCAGACCGCTTCCAAACGCTATTTTAACAAAGACGTAAGTGCGCTGACATTATCGGAATGTGCCGTTCTTGCCGGTATAACCCAGAATCCTTCTGCTTACAATCCGATCACCCACCCTGCCAAAAACCGTCTGAGAAGAACTACTGTTTTGTCCAACATGAAAAAACAGGGATATATCACAAGCGAAGAATATACGGATGCAATGAAAGATGATGTCTACAAACGGATCCAGCAGATGAATCAGCAGACTTCAAAGTCAGAAAATATCAGCTCTTATTTTACAGATGCACTGATCGCTCAGGTGATAAAAGATCTAAAACAAAAATGTGGCTATACAGAGACACAGGCGTATAACACTTTATATACGAAAGGATTAACAATCCACAGCACACAGGACAGCCAAATGCAACAAACGGTAGATCGTATTACCAATAATCCAAAATATTATCCCAAAAATTCAAAATATGAATTAAACTATCAGCTTACGATAAAAAAAGCAGACAGTAGTGAGGTGTCCTACTCCACTTCTAATTTAAAAAAATGGTATGAAAATAAACGCAAAAAGGCTTTTTCTTACTATTACTCAGATACAAAAGCTGCGCATAAGAAGATCAGACAATATAAGAAAGCAGTCTTGAAAAAGGGAGACAACATTGTAAACGAGACGATATCTCTTATCATTCAGCCACAGGTTTCTTTTGTCCTCATAGATCAGACTTCCGGAGAAGTAAAAGCCCTTTGTGGCGGACGTGGAGAAAAAGCAGCCAGCCGTACGCTGAATCGTGCCACCAGTACAATCAGACAACCCGGCTCCATTTTCACAGTACCATCCACCTATCTTCCTGCGCTGGATACCGCGGGTATGACTTTGGCATCCGTTCAGGATGACACTCCCTTCTACTATCCCGGCACTAAAAAATTAGTCAAAAACTGGTATGGCGCCTCCTATCGAGGCCTTACCCCCCTCCGAACAGCAATTTCAGATTCCATGAATGTTGTGGCAGTCAAAACACTCAATGACATCACGCCAAAAACCAGCTATGACTATCTGCTGAATCTCGGATTTACCACGCTGGTAGATAATTATACTTCAAGCACCGGCAAAACCTACACAGATATTTCCCTTCCTCTTGCACAAGGCGGTTTGACAAAAGGTGTAACGAATTTAGAACTTACCTCTGCTTTTGCCACGATAGCCAATCAGGGAGTCTACCAGCGCCCTTGCTTTTATACAAAAGTATTAGATCATGATGGAAATGTACTCCTTGATAACACCCGCACAAAGAAAAAAGTATCTGTAATGAAAGATTCTACCTCCTGGCTATTAACCAGTGCTATGGAAGATGTTATTGCAAAAGGAACCGGCGGACAGTTAAAATTCAAACAAAGCAATATGCCACAAGCAGGGAAAACCGGTATCTCTACCGGCAGACGTGATCTTTGGTTTGTTGGTTATACACCTTATCTGACCGCTGGCATCTGGGGAGGCTATGACAGCAGCCGGAAGCAATCTTCCACTCTCTATCATAAAAACATCTGGCGCGATATCATGGAAGAACTGAACAAAGGTATGACTCCTGTTACATTTCCGATGCCTTCTTCCATCACCTCTGCCAAGATCTGTACAAAATGTGGAAAACTGGCAATCGATGATCTCTGTGAAGATGCAATTGGCGGTTCCTGCGTTAAACAGGAATTTTTTGCCAGGGATTCCATCCCAACAGAAACTTGTGATTGCCATATCCGATGCAAAATATGTAAGGCATCTGGTCATTTGGCTGGTGATGGCTGTCCGGCAACCCAAATCTATACGGCTGTATACCTGCAAAAAAACGAGTCTGCACATACATCAGACTCATCCCTTGTCATTCCAAGTTACCTGGCTGGATCTTCTTGTGAAGTACACAATTAGCGGTGCCTCCGTTTGTGTTTCTTTTGCATAGATACCTGCTGTTCTTTCCAGTCAGACTTTTTCCCTGCCAGCCTGCGCGGTTTTATCAGACAATGCTTGTCAAAACCGATTAGATCTTCCCGCCCTGCTTTATGCAGGGCTTCTTTTACCAATTCATAATTTTTAGGATCCCGGTACTGGATCAGAGCACGCTGCATTGCCTTTTCATGTGCACTTTTCGGCACGTACATCTTCTTTTTCGTCCGCGGATCCAACCCTGTATAATACATACAGGTTGAAATCGTAGACGGAGTTGGATAAAAATCCTGTACCTGCTCAGGCATATAACCCAGATCACGGATGTATTCTGCCAGTTCTACTGCTTCTTTCAGCGTAGAACCTGGATGAGAAGACATTAAATAAGGTACAACATACTGCTTTTTCCCAGTCAGTCTGTTTACACTTTCATAACGCTTTAAAAATTTATCATAAACAGCTCTTGATGGCTTTCCCATCGCCTTCAATACAACATCCGATACATGCTCCGGCGCCACACGAAGCTGTCCACTGATATGATCCTGACACAACTCGCGCAAAAATGTATCATCCGGATCAGCCATCACGTAGTCATATCGTATACCGGAACGGACAAATACTTTTTTTACTCCCGGAAGTTTTTTTAACTTGCGCAGCAATTTTACGTAATCCGTATGATCCACTTTCATATTTTTACATGGTTTGGGAAATAAACACTGTTTTTTCGGACATACACCTTTCTCCATCTGTTTTTCGCACGCAGGAGCACGGAAATTCCCCGTTGGTCCCCCCACATCATGGATATATCCCTTAAATTCCTTTTGACCAGTCATCTCTTTAGCCTCTCTGAGAATCGAATCATGACTCCTGGCTTGTACAATACGCCCCTGATGAAACGTAAGCGCACAAAAACTACAACCGCCAAAACAGCCACGGCAGCTTGTAAGACTGAACTGTATCTCCTGTATCGCCGGAACTCCGCCTTCTTTTTCATAGACCGGGTGATATGTTCCCACATAAGGGTAAGCATAAATATCGTCCATCTCCTGCATTGTAAGCGGTTTCGCTGGTGGATTTTGAACGACCAGTACTTTATTCGGATAGGTCTCCACAAGAGGTTTTGCCAAATACGGATCTGTATTCTCATACTGTATCATAAAACTATCTGCATAGGCCTCTTTACTTGCTGCAATCGTCTCATAAGAAGGCAGATACACCGGATCATAGGCAGTAAGCTCTCCCTCCTTTGTCCGGTAAACAGTCCCTGGAACAAAAGTGATATCTTTCACATCAATACCACTATCCAGCGCTTCTGCAACCTCAAGCATACTGTGTTCTCCCATGCCATAGGAGAGAAGATCAGCTCCTGAATCAAGAAGGATTGAATGTTTGATCTTATCTGACCAGTAATCATAATGTGCCATACGACGCAGACTTGCCTCAATCCCCCCAATGATAATGGGTGTCTTTTTATACGTACGGCGGATCAAATTGGAGTATACAACCGTTGCATAATCCGGTCTGCGTCCCATAACTCCACCGGGAGTATAAGCATCCTTTTTTCTCCGTTTCTTAGAAACTGTATAGTGATTCACCATAGAATCCATGTTCCCGGCGCAGACAAGAAAAGCCAGACGCGGTTCACCCAGTCTGGCAATGCTGCGGTCATCTTTCCAATCCGGCTGGGATATAATGCCTACCTTAAATCCATTTGCTTCCAGATGCCTGCTGATGATTGCCGGTCCAAACGAAGAGTGATCCACATAGGCATCCCCTATGACAAATACGAAGTCGCACTGCTCCCACCCCCGTCTCTTCATATCCTTTTTAGAAATCGGTAAAAAAGATTTTTCTTCCGCCATCATTCTCCTCCTCATTCAAACAGCTTTACTTATCATGCTTTTCATCGCTCTTGAAAAACGATACCACTTTCCTCGCTGCTTTCTCATTCATCTCCGGGATTTCCGCAAGTTCCTCAACAGATGCTTTCCGGATATCTTCCAGCGAGTCAAATCTTCTCATCAATGCTTTACGTCTTGCCGGTCCTATCATCGGTATATCGTCCAGAATCGAGTGCACCTGTCCTTTGCTCCGGATCTGTTTATGATACTCAATAGCAAATCGGTGTGTCTCATCCTGAATACGTGTGATCAAACGAAATCCCTGACTGTGTGTATCGATTGGAATTTCTCTGTTTTGAAAATAAAGCCCCCTCGTCCGATGATGATCATCTTTCACCATTCCGCACACCGGTATGAACATTGCCATTTTTTCCAGCACTTCCTCTGCAATTCCGATTTGTCCCTTTCCGCCATCCATAAAAATTATATCCGGCAGGTTGCGGAAAGCATCCATTTCTGACAGTCCTTCCCGCCTGCTGTGTTCAAATCTCCGTGTCAACATTTCTCTCATTGCGCCATAATCATCCGGTCCGCTAACCGACCGGATGCGGAACTTTCGGTAATCACTCTTCTTTGCCCTGCCATTTTCAAACACGACCATAGAACCTACTGTCTCAAATCCATTAATATTAGAAATGTCATACGACTCTACCCGGCACAATCCTTCCATTCCAAGCAGCGTTTGTATCTCTTCCATTGCCCCGGTCGTACGGGCACGCTCCTCCTTCAGTTTCTCAGCATCTTTCATCAGAACCATTTCCGCATTTTTCTTTGCAAGCTCCAACAGACGCTCTTTCTGCCCTCGTTTCGGATACCGAAGATATACTTTTCGCCCACGCTTAGCAGCAAGCCATTCCAGTATCGCACTTTCATCCTCTATCTCCCCCTCCAGCCATATTTCCTTTGGCACATAAGGAGTCCCTGAGTACATTTGTTTTATAAACGCAGATAAAACAAAGGCATCTTTCTCTTCTTCTACTCCTGTCAGATAATAATGCTCGCGTCCCATCATTTTCCCACCACGGATAAAGAATACCTGTACAACAGCCTCATCCTGCCGGCGCGCCATTGCGACAATGTCCCTGTCTTCATTGTCTTCTGCTGTTATTTTCTGCCGCTCCGTAACTTGTTCTACACTATGAATCAGATCACGATATACCGCAGCCTCTTCAAACTCCATTTTTTCTACAGCCGCACTCATTTTTTCAGTGAGTTCATGAAGAATTTCCTTGGTATCTCCCTGTAAAAATTTTAAAGCTTTCTCAAAGCAGGCACGATATTCCTCCTGCAACATTCCTCCCTGACATGGGGCCGGGCATTGCCCTATCTCATGATATAAACAAGGTCTTTCCTTTCCTATATCCCGCGGCAAAACCTTACGGCAATTGCGCAGATGGAACAACTGATTGACCAGTTCAATCGTATCACGAATCGCTTTCCCACTTGTAAATGGTCCAAAATACTTACTTCCATCACGTTTCATCTGACGTGCAAAAAGAAGCCTTGGATAGGCTTCCTGAATCGTTGCTTTCAAAAAAGGATAGGATTTGCCATCCTTCAGCATTGTATTATAACGGGGCGTATGCTCTTTGATCAAGTTACATTCCAATACAAGAGCTTCCAGTTCACTGTCCGTTACAATATACTCAAACCAGGCAATGCGTTCAATCATCCTTTCAATCTTAGGAGATACATTCCTGCTTTTCTGAAAATATTGTCTCACCCGATTTTTCAGACTGATTGCCTTGCCTACATAGATAATCTCATCCGTCTTATCATGCATCAGATAAACACCCGGTTTTGCCGGCAGTTTTTTTAATTCTTCTTCCAAATTAAACATCATTACCAATCCTTTATAAATCGTTCAATGACATTCACCAGACCGTCTTCGTCACACGATGGCGCAACATAATCAGCCAGCTTCTTCAGTTCGTCCGGTGCATTATCCATTGCCACTCCAAGACCGGCATACGCTATCATCGGCAGATCATTAAAGCCATCTCCACAACATACCATCTGACTTCTTCGATACCCCAGCCGTTCCAATAATTTCGATACTCCATAAGCCTTATCCACACCCAGAGGCATCATTTCCAGATAAAAACCCTCCGAACGATATACGGACAACCGGCCGGAAAAATCTTTCGCTGCCTTTGGTTCCAGCTTTTCCAATTGTTCCGGATCGCCGGTAAGAATTACCTTATTGCCATCAAACATAACCTCGCGATGAAAATCATCCGGCACCCAGATAGGAATATCACATCCCTTAGAATCTACAACGATATGCGGATCCGTATCGCTATGCGCAACTATCCTGCCATTATCATAGGATAAAAACCCGGTATGTTCCTGCACCGAATAATCATACAATTCATGGATCATTCCTTTTGGCAGAGGAATATCATAAATGACCTCCCCTGTCTGAAAGTTCGTAATGCGGCCGCCATTGAAAGAAATAATATATCCACCGTATTCATCCAGATGGATTGCCTTTGCCTGATGACGGATTCCCTCCGTACACCGGCCAGATGCGATTGCTACCTTAATGCCATTTTTCTCACAATCAAGAATAGCATCACAAGTTGCCTGTGTAATCTCTTTCTTTGTATTCACCAGCGTGCCGTCAACATCCAGCACCAACAGTTCATATGCCATTTTCTTCTCCCTGCGGACCCTTTATGACAGCGTTTTCTTCTTCCGCATCCTCAACAATTTTTCCATCCGCATTTCTTTTCTTCAATTTAATTCCGGTAATCTCTTCATAGATAGAAACAAATTCTTTTCCCGTGATCGTTTCCTTTTCCATCAGATGTTCTGCCAGCTTATCCATAACTTTCTGATTTGATTCAATGTAGGATACCGCCTTATGATAACAATCATTTAATATACCCATTACTTCTTCATCAATGGCGCTTTCCGTAGCTTCACCACAATTACTCACCGGTCTGCCATCCAGATAACGGCTCTGCACAGTCTCCAGTCCGATCATACCAAAACGACCGCTCATGCCATACTGTGTCACCATTGAACGCGCAATGGATGTTGCTTTTTCAATATCGTTTGACGCACCTGTTGTAATATCATTAAACTTAACTTCCTCTGCTGCCCGTCCACCCATAAGTGTAATGATTTCAGAAAGCAGTTCTTCTTTTTTCATCAGATATTTTTCTTCTTCCGGCACCTGCATCACATATCCAAGAGCCCCCATTGTTCTCGGCACAATGGTAATCTTCTGAACCGGTTCTGTATTTTTTAACTGGGTTGCTACAAGGGCATGTCCAATTTCATGATAAGCAACAATTTTCTTCTCTTCTTTTCCCAGAATACGGTCTTTCTTCTCCTTACCGGCAAGCACAACCTCAACGGCTTCAAAAAGATCCTTCTGGCTGACAACCTGACGTCCTGCCTTCACAGCCATAATAGCAGCTTCATTTACCATATTGGCAAGATCTGCACCAACAGCACCGGAAGTAGCCAGTGCAATTTCTTCCAGATTGACCGTCTCATCCATCCGTACATCATGCGAATGTACTTTCAGGACATCCACACGCCCCTTAAGATCAGGCTTCTCAACAATGATACGACGGTCAAAACGTCCTGGTCTTAACAACGCCTTATCCAACACCTCCGGTCGGTTTGTCGCACCAAGAATAATGATTCCCTTCGAAGAGTCAAAGCCATCCATCTCGGAAAGGAGCTGATTCAACGTCTGCTCGCGCTCATCATTACCGCCGCCATACTGGCTGTCTCTGCTCTTTCCAATCGCATCGATCTCATCAATAAAAATAATACAGGGAGCCATCTGCGTTGCCTGCTTAAAAAGATCACGCACACGGGAAGCACCTACGCCAACAAACATTTCAACAAAGTCTGAACCTGACAGCGAAAAGAAAGGAACGCCTGCTTCTCCTGCAAGCGCCTTTGCCAGCAGCGTTTTACCTGTTCCGGGAGGTCCTACCAGCAAAGCTCCCTTCGGCAGACGTGCACCGATCTTTTTGTATTTATCCGGATTTTTTAGAAAATCAACCAGTTCCGTCAGAGATTCTTTTGCCTCTTCTTCTCCGGCAACATCTGCAAAAGTCACACCGGTTTTCTTCTCCACATACATTTTCGCATTGGACTTGCCAACGCCTCCCATAATCCCGCCACCTTTGGTAGCAGAACGCATAAAGAACCACAACAGTATCCAAAGTCCCGCAATCGGAAGCAAATATGACAGCAGGAAGTCCATGACTCCTGAACTACTCTGAATCTCTGCTGAAAATTCTACACCATATTTGTTTAAAAGATCCTGAACCAGCTTCTCGTCATTGACATACCCGGTATAATAAGAAACTGTCAGCATCGCTATCCTTTCTTTCTTTTTTGGCTCAATATAGATCATATTAGATTTAAAAGTAACTTTCTCAACCTGATCTTTTTTCAGCATTTCAATAAATTTGGTATACGTAATTTCTTTTTCGGTATTACGCTGAATCTCCGAATTCAAGAAGAAGATCAGACCAATTGCAAATAAAGCTGCCATAACACAAATCAGTATATTGGTACGATTTTTCTTCTTTTTATTCGGATTGTTGTTTTTACTGCTATTATTATAATCCATTTGTTTCTATCCTTTCATTACTTACCATTGCTATATTTAATAAGTATAAAAGATTTTGTATTATAAATCAATGGTTAGTATGTGAAAGATTGGTGAATTTGACACTTGAAACCATCCTTCAAAAAGGGTATACTAGAAACGTATTTGTTTTTTTGAACACGAATGTTATGAATAGATTTTTAGGAGGAAAAATATGGCTGTAAAGTACGTATTTGTAACTGGTGGTGTTGTTTCCGGCTTAGGCAAGGGGATCACAGCCGCTTCACTTGGCAGACTTTTAAAAATGCGTGGATATAAGGTAACCATGCAGAAATTTGATCCCTATATCAATATTGATCCCGGAACTATGAATCCGATCCAGCATGGTGAAGTTTTTGTAACCGATGATGGTGCTGAGACAGATCTTGATCTTGGTCATTATGAACGTTTTATTGATGAGAGCTTAACCAAGCAGAGCAATGTTACTACCGGTAAAGTATACTGGTCAGTTTTATCAAAAGAACGCCGTGGTGACTATGGCGGCGGTACCGTACAGGTAATTCCCCATATTACCAATGAATTAAAAAGCCGCTTCTACAGAAACGATGGCGTGAAAGAAACACAGATTGCCATTATCGAAGTAGGCGGAACAGTAGGTGATATCGAAAGCCAGCCTTTCTTAGAGGCGATCCGTCAGTTTCAGTTAGATGTAGGACATGAAAATGCAATTCTGATCCACGTTACACTTGTTCCTTATTTGAAAGCATCTCAGGAACTAAAATCAAAACCAACGCAGGCAAGTGTCAAAGAGTTGCAGGGAATGGGCATCCAGCCGGATGTTGTTGTCTGTCGTACAGAAGTACCATTGGATAAGGCGATCCGTGATAAGATTTCCCTGTTCTGTAACGTTCCAAACAGCCAGGTTATCCAGAACCTTGATGTAGAGACACTATATGAAGTTCCACTTGCGATGGAAAAAGAACACCTTGCAGAAACGGTATGTAAATGTCTGCATTTGGATTGTCCGGAACCAGACATTAAGGGCTGGGAGGATATGGTACATTCCATTAAAAATCTAAATAAAGAAGTAACCGTTGCTCTTGTAGGTAAATACACAGCACTTCATGATGCCTATATCAGTGTTGTAGAATCTCTGAAGCATGGTGGTTTTGCCCATAATGCCCAGGTAAATATTAAATGGATTAATTCAGAAGAAGTAACAAAAGAAAATGCTTCTGAACACCTCAAAGATGTAAGCGGAATACTTGTTCCCGGAGGTTTTGGGGACCGAGGAATTGACGGAAAGATTTATGCGATAGAATATGCCCGTGAGAATAATATTCCATTTTTAGGACTCTGTCTTGGAATGCAGTTATCACTAGTTGAATTCGCTCGCAATGTAATCGGCTGGAACGATGCTCACAGTGCTGAGTTAGATCCTTCCACTACACATCCGGTCATCCATCTTATGCCAGATCAGAACGGGATAGAAGATATCGGCGGCACATTGCGGCTTGGTTCTTATCCTTGTGTACTTGACAAAGCAAGTAAAGCATATGCATTATACGGAGAAGAAACGATTCATGAAAGACATCGGCATCGTTATGAAGTAAACAACTACTATCGTGATGATTTTGAAAAACACGGCATGGCACTCTGCGGTCTTTCTCCGGATGGACGCATCGTGGAAATGATTGAACTGCCATCTCATCCATGGTTTGTTGCTACTCAGGCACATCCGGAATTCAAATCACGTCCTAATCACCCACATCCTTTATTTAAAGGCTTTGTCGGTGCCGCAATTGATTTTGCCAATAAATAATCTTAACTAACTATAATAAAAACCAGACATATAAATTTTCCTATAAAATAAAAAGAAGATGTTGATAGTCCCGACATCTTCTTTTTATTATTTAATCTATATACAGCCACGCTTTGGCACTAAAATCCTGCTGTGCCTCTCCATACTCGGCAAGAACCGTGTGTCCGTTTAAAAATGTTCCATCAACCGGCTCTGAATCGGAGAACCGGTGATAAATCGCTAAATTCCGGTTTTTCAGGCGGCGTATAACAAGCTGTGAACCGATTGGCTCATTGTATTGAGTTGTGCTATAATCACATCGCACCGTCATACCATCCCGGATAATATCAGAAACCCGGTTATAAAAAGCAATTCCCTCCTCTACTAATTGCCATTGTGTTTCATTCAGATCATAAATATCTCCACTCAAACACATCCGTCCAAAGAAGGTCGCTGCCATTGAATAATAAATGCGTTCCTTACTATCCTCTGCACGCAGAACTGCCCAGATTTGACTCTGCTGTGGCAGTATGCCCCGGTGCATATTTGCTGCTATCAACGGTATCGCCTTAGTCTCATGTGCATCGGAAAAGCTTGCCTGGGATACTAACTGCATCATTGAAGGTTCTAAACGATGACCGCCGCTCGAACAATTTTCTATCACAATCCCCGGTATCTCTTCCCGGATTTTTTCAAAGAACCGCTGCGAAGCCTGTACCTTTTTACGCAATCCCTCTCCGAGACTGTCCTCATCATCACATCCCATTCCTATCGTATCATTATAATCTACCTTTAAATATCCGAATCCACACTCCCTAAGCAGCCGGATTACCTTATCACTCAGATAATCAATAACCCACGGATCCTCCATATCCCAAAAGCGTCTGCCGCCTACCGTCAACGGCACACCATCTTTTTTTAACAGATGTTCGGCCTCATCATAATGCCGGCTTCCGGAAGCAACCGATTCCATCTCATACCACAATCCCGGTATCATTCCCTTCGACCGGATATAATCTGCAACCGGCTTCATTCCTCCCGGAAACTTATTTTCATTCACATCCCAGTCCCCAATGCTGTCCCACCAACGATCTGTGTTCCCATACCAGCCTGAATCAATGACAAGATATTGAATTCCTTTTCCTGAAATCTTGTCACATATCTTCTTCATATTGTCATAGCTTGGATTTCCCCATGTCGTACAATATTCATTAAAAATAATTCCCATCTTATTATCTACCGGCGACAAATTTGGTGTCTGGGCTTTAACCAGACGATCACATACCTCATAAAGCGAACTTCCCTCTGCGATCACTGCCTCCGGCGTCTCAAATGTCTCACCCGGTTTAAGCCGCTTTTTCCAGTGTCCAAAATCACGATCTGCCATACCGCCAACTACTGAAAGTGTCTCATCGTCCTTACAAAGAATCTCCATCTGCCAGGAAGAAGCACAATATAGCTGCACTCCTGTTACCCTGCCTGTTTTTGTATTTTCTAAGGCAAGAAACGGAAAATATTTCCGCACCGGCATAGAACCTACATTTCCAAATTTCTCGATACGAAGTCCACACCGGTTCCATGACGGCTCAAGATGTAACTCATCTATCGTTTCTGTTCGCAGCTTTCCCTCTGCACTCCAAAAAGACTGCAGCCGGTGAATCCGGTCTGCCTCTATTCCACGTACCGCAAACGAAGCAGCCATTTCGAGAATACGATCCTGCTGACTGCCATTATAAATAGTTGTATACACACGAACCACATCATTATGTTTTCTTTTATTTACTGTTAGGATGATGCCCGTATCATTCTCATAACTAATTTTCTCCGGCATCTCTTGTGTCTTTCGAAAACCTTCTATCGTCTGGCTGCCACACATCGTCATTCCACAGGAAAATCCCCCTGCATATCCATCACCCTGCAACTTCATTTCCGCATAATATTCCATATCAGCCACCATTCTGCAGACATCTTACTTCATCTACAAACCTCTCCAGTTTCCTCTTGTTCTTCCCCACACCGCTATCATTTTCTACCCCTGAACTGGTATCCACACCATCAATGATATCCCCTGATAGGCGAACCGCATCTGCCACATTATCCGGTCCCAGACCACCTGCCAGCATAATCTGCTTATCTGTCTCTGGAAGCAGCTCCAGCTCTGACCAGTCAAACGTCTGTCCACTTCCCGGTGTCTGCGCATCAAAAACATAGCCGGTTATTTTTTCGCAATTTTCATAGCATGCAAAATCTTTCATATCCTTTACATTAAAAGCCTTCCATACCGGAATAGAAACTTCTTTCAGATCATTCAGATCAATATTCCCATGAATCTGGATCATGTCAAAACCAGCTTCTTCAATCTCCCTGATCTGAGCCAAAGACGGCTCCACTGTCACTGCAACCGCAGTAACCGGATCCTGAATGTGAAGCAGAAGTTCTTTTGCCCGATCAATACTTACATTTCTCTTGCTTTTTTCAAAAAAAACGACAAAGCCTGCATAGTCTACACCGAGTTCGTTAAGCCAGACAATTTCCTGTTCTGTTGTTATCCCACATATTTTTATTTTCATCTCTTCATCACCTATCAACCTTCATTTTTATGCTCTTTTGTCAGGTTAGCCGGTGAATCATATCCAACAAATGGCAGTGTATTATGTGCCTCATAATGAACTCCATTATAATCATATGGCGGATACGTATGACTCTCATAATAGGTCTTCCAGGCAAGATAAGACTTTCTACGCTGTTCAATCACTGTTCCAATATTTTTTCTCGTAAGAAGCTGTCCAAACCCCTTATAGGCACACTCTTTGCCAGCCATTGTATCTACCATGAGATCTCCCACTTCATAATAGAAATGTGCCGGATTATAAAAATTATAAGGACACAATGCTATATCATTATATGTATTAAAGCACCATGTATCGCCAAAGAGCATCACCACTTCTTCCAAAAAATCATAAAAACTCTCATTCTCATACTGAATCATCTGTGGTGCAAACATAGCTGCAAAATACACCTGCAATTCAACATTATGATCTTCGCAGATTTTTTTGATTTCTTTCAGGCTTGCAATACTAGCCTCCTTATTCTTCTCCACATCCCGCAATTGTTTATTGAAAAATTTATAGTACACATAGGATGCCTGAAACATATATTTATAATATTCATCATTGGCGAGTTTTGACTTTTGAAAATCATAATAATACTGCAGATCACGCTCGCCCGTCTTTTTATTCGGATGAACTGCTTTCTCCTGCGTCAGTTCTTCCCACGCAGTCTTAGGATTCTTCATAAGAAAAGAAACCGTCTCTGCCAGTTTGGACTCTCCCGTAAGTTCTGCCGGCAATTCATATATCGTTCCGTAATTTTCGCGATTATATTCAAACAACTCTGACGTTGAAATCTGCAGAAGAATTTTTTTTGCCTTCGTATTTTCACATATATAACGTACATACGCCACATAATCATTAAAACTTCCTGACAGTACCCAGCAATTATAATACTGATGACCATCCAGCTCTTTTAATTTTTCCGGCCTGACCGCTCCACCCTTTGAACCACAAACCAGATAAGCATCATAATCGTCGGAGAAATGTTTGATATGTTCCACTTTCTGCTGCCTGAGATAATCATAATAATCTAAATTATATGCTTCTCCTGACTGGCTTTCAAAATAACCGTAAGGATCAACAAAATAATTCAAAGACATAATAACCATCAGACAGACCAATATCAGGGTCACAAAAGAAATGGTCCATTTTTTTGCATTTAACATGATAAGACTCTCCTCTCTTCATTAAAATTGAAAATATAAAAACTGAACGACTTTATCCATATTACATATACAGATAATAAGAAGAGCTGCCGCATAAAGCAGATATTTCCAATTTGTGGTAAATTTTTCTGTCATTTTTTTCGTTGTAGGCAAGAACCAGCAAATACCAAGGCCAATCAGGGTCAAAATGATAGGATAGCTGTTATCAGAAAGAAATGCGGTGAAATCTGCCACATGTAGGGAGCTGACCCGGACAAGTCCCTTAAGAACCTGCCATGCATCACGAAATGTTGTTGATACAAACAAAATGCGGGTGAGTACGGCAAATAAGAAGGTTAAAGGAACTCCAAGCCATGCGGGTGTATTTTTTTTCTTTCTATTACGATAAGATGCAATACAAACCAGAATACCATTAACAATTCCCCATACAACAAACGTCCATCCTGCACCGTGCCAGAATCCCGAAACAAAAAAAGTAACCATTGTTGCTACATAATAATTACGGTATTTACTTCCCTTACGAAATACATTCCGGAATATGTATGTTCCCAAAAAGCGGGATAACGTAATGTGCCACCGCTGCCAGTATTCCTGAAAGTCTTTTGCCTTATAAGGCGAATTAAAGTTCTGTGGAATTACAATATTAAACATAGAACCAAGTCCGATCGCCATATCGGCATAACCAGATAGGTCAAAATAATAAGAAACCGTATATTCAATTGAATGAAACCACGACTGTATCATCGGAAGCTGTCCATTCACATGACCAAAAAATTTTTGAGCATCCGTTGTCAGCGGATCTGCAAGCAACATTTTTTTTGCACAGCCAATAGAAAAAATAAATAGCCCCAATGCAACATTGTTCCAGTTTACTTTTGCATTTCTTTCATCTTCAAACTGGGGAACGATCTCTCCATGATGAATGATCGGGCCAACGATCAATTGTGGAAAAAACGTAATAAACAGCAAATAAGATAACATATCGTATGTCTTTGTTTCACCGCGATAGGAATCGACCAGAAAAGCAATTAACTGGAATGTAAAGAACGAGATACCAATCGGCAATACAATATGTTTCATAGCAAATTCAGTACCTGTCAGACGATTAATATTCATCAGGAAAAAATCCGTATATTTATAATATCCAAGCAGGCCACAGTTAGCAAGAATCCCCACTGTCAACAATACAATACGTTCTTTTTTCCGGCTGTCTTCCTGCAGCTTGCTAAGCATACTTCCTACCACATAATTTCCTACTACACTGCCAAGGAAAAACGGAAAAAAGTCCGGGCTTCCCTGTGCATAAAAATAAAAGGATGCCAGCACCAGCCACAACTTGGCTGCCGACTGCATTCTGATATGGTTCAGGAAAAAATATCCACAAAATGTAATAGGTAAAAAAATCAAAATAAACTGATAAGTTGAAAAAATCATCGTTCTCTTCCGGCTATTAGCCTTCTCCTCCTCTTTTATTTCATATCTTTCATCCGATACTACGGCATAAAAAATCGTCCCTTCCACAATGACTCCGTTAATGCCGTATACTCTTGTTCCGTTGTATTAGCCCGCGCTGCTGCAAAGATACTATTCACATCATACTGCTCTGTCTTCATCCCCGTAGTTGTTTTGTTTTTAGCTGCATTAAAATGTAATACTTTTGCCGCGCCAGGTGTCTGACTCCATGTATTCCAAACGGGAAGTGATTTTCCATTTGGATTTCCCTTTATCATAAAATTTTTCAAATAGCTGCGCATTTGCGCTGTCAGCGCATTCCTCCCCTTTTCGTTCTTAGCTGACACAGCATCCGCTGAATACTCTCTACCACGTTGTTTGTACTGACCCAGCAGAAAATCACGTGTCTGTCCATGATAAGCACCAATATATTTGCTGTAAAAACCATCACTAACAGAGGCATCCGTTCCCCATAACATCCGAAAAGCATAAATACTATTATGCCCGACATCTTCATCTACCACTTTTGCCACTTTCTCAATATAAAAGCAGGACTGCAGCATACTTCCATATTGGATTCCTTTTTGCATCAGTTCCATCATTCGTGTCACAGACAGAGATGACAGATCTGCCTTCCCCGCTGTCAGACTTCCGTTCATAGCAAAAGAAGAAAATTCTGTTGCATCACTTCCCAGCATAACAGGCACACGGTTATAGCTGCCTGTTCTTATCACATCCAATCCATTTTTGGGAAGAACAACACCATCCGTAAAGCCCTGGGGAAATTTATCCAATCGAAGATCCGTATTTTTATATAGCCAGGCCACCTCGCCCGTTGTCATCCCGACAAAAAGTTTCTTTATTTCAGCATTAGAAATTTTTTTCAAATAAGTCTTTGCTTCTTCCTCGGTCCGGCACGTTCCACGCTTTACCAAAAGACCGGCAAGCCTCTCCTCCACACTCTTTTGTCCCTCTTCCGGTGTACAGGTGGTATATCCCCCACTCATGACAAAAACTTTCTGAAAAAGTCCTCTCATAGAAGGACACATCAGACACATCAGGACATCTCTTCCCCCACTGGAAAAACCGGATAGTGTCACATTCCATGGATTTCCACCAAACACAGAAATCTCACGGCGCACCCACTGCAGTGCCTGCCGAATATCTAACAGAGTAAAATTACCACTATTTTCTTCCACCGTTCCATCCCTCAACGCCGGATGACTGATATACCCAAACGCCCCCAGTCGAAAAGAAACAGAGACAATAACAACCCCCATTGAAGCTGCCATTTCCTGAAAATCAACATTCGCTGTCCCCGACGAATTGCCCCCTCCATGCAAGTAAACCAAGACTGGCAGATTTTTGGTCAACGTGTAAGGACGGTATACATTAACATACAAACAATCCTCGGTTCCAGAATATCCACCAGGTGAGGAACTGCTATAGGTAGCTGCTTTTTGCGGTATCACAGAAGCATTTCTGACTCCCGCCCAGGCACTGCAGGGCTGAGGAGCCTTCCAGCGATTTTCCCCGGCAGTCGTTGCCCCATACGGAATACCATACCATACAATCGCTCTATTCTTGTTTGTCCTCATTCCCTTCACTACGCCGTTTGTTGTTGTCCTCGTAATCTGAGGCCTTTGATTCACAACAATATGTATTATAATGCTCTTTTTTCTTTTTTTATCTTTCTTCTTTTTTGTATAACCGATAAGCTTTGTCGTGCCCGGTCTGGCAGCATATATCTTTTTTTTAGATAGCTTCAAATTTTTTTTATTTTTTACATTCCAATAAAGTTTAGAAACCTGTTTCTTTTTTTTTCTGGATAATTTACTTTCAGCAATAAGCTTAGACAGCTTAATCTTATCCCCCTTATACATATGATAAGATATAGCGGATGCAGCCAAGCTTACCTTGTTATTGCCGGAAAGATCCGGTAGCACAGATGACATAGCAATAGAACTAATAAGAACTCCCAGCCTCCCTATCCGGCCAATCTTTGAACTCATTCTATTTTCTCCTACATGTTCATAAAAATATCAATAAAGCGCACTATGTTATTTTCCAACATAATGCGCCCTGTGTCAAGCTAAATCAGCATAAAGCATCCTAAAATATGAATTTTCGATCATTCTTCTTCCGAATCATCTCCCTCTTCCTCCAAATCATCGATCACGGTAATATTACACTTTGCTTTCTTCTTGCTTCCATCAGCTGCCTTCACGGTAACAACAGCCTTTCCTGCATTCACGACAGTAATATTTCCGTATTTGTCCACGGTTACAACTTTCTTATTGGAACTTGTCCATGTGAGGGTCTGATTACTTGCATTGGATGGAGACACTTTTGCTTTCAAAGAATAACTAAACTCCTCTTCTTCTTCATCCTCGTATTCGTCATCCTCATCCTCTTCCTCATCCTCTTCAACTTCATCGTCATCACTGTCATCTATTATGTCCTCCTCCTCATCCTCGTCCTCACTATCGTCAGCTTCTGATAAATATAAGGTAAGTTTTTTCTTTAATGAAATCTTCTTAACAGCGACGCTTTTTTTTGCCACAGTAACCTTAATTGTAACCTTTTTCTTTGGATTAGCTTTGGAACATATCGATATCTTAGCCTTTCCAAGTTTTCTAGCAGTGATCACTCCCTTTTTACTAACCGAAACAACCGATTGGTTGGAGCTATTAAAAGATACTTTCTTACTCACCTTGCTCCCCTTTGTCCGCACAACCGTAGTGACCAGCTTAAGCTTTTTACCCTTTCCAATCGTAATTTTCTTACCCTGTACATTCGCAACGATCACCTTTTTTACCCCTTTACCGCCAGCCGCTTTTACCCCATCGGCCGGTACAGCAGAATAGCACATCATCACTGCAAATGCCATGATTCCTGACATCATCCTTAATAATTTCTGTTTCATATAAATCCCCCTTTCAATTTAAAATTATTATTATATTTTATCATACATATCCATCAAATAGCAATGATAACATTTCCTCTATGTTTTTCACAAAAAAAACTGACCAATTCTCTAGAATTGATCAGTTTCATTATAGCAACGTACGTGAGAGGATTCGAACCCCCGACACCTTGGTCCGTAGCCAAGTGCTCTATCCAGCTGAGCTACACGTACAACGCACGTATTATATTACTTGATAATCGAAAAAAAGTCAAGCATAAAATTAATCTTTTTTTATTTTTTTCGTTTTTTTATTTCTAAACAACAAACAAAACACAATATATTAAATATAATCAACGAAAATGATTAAATTTAATCATTCCCAAAATGACTTTTTTGTGATATCATATAGTAACAGTAAAAGCATTGATGAGGAATATTAGCTGTCTGAACTCTTACAGAGAGTTGCCGGTTGGTGCGAGGCAATAGAAGAAATGCAGTGAACTCACCTCTGAGCTGTGTATTCGAAAATGAATTCTCTTACTTATTCTCAGTAGTTTACACCGGATTCCCACCGTTAACAGGGTAAAGCATGATAGTGCTGATGAGTGCGTGTCGTTTGTGACACGAAGTAGAGTGGTACCGCGAGAGTTTACTTTCGTCTCTACAACCACATAGGTTGTGGAGCGGAAGTTTTTTTATGTTCCAAACCACCAACCAGAGTATAATAATTGGAGGTAACTTTATATGAAAAATTTTGACAAGTACGAAAAGGCATATTTTATGCCGCCGGAATGTACGTATGACTGGGTTAAGAAAGATACAATTGAAAAAGCACCTGCCTGGTGTTCTGTTGACTTACGGGATGGTAATCAGGCCTTGATCGAACCTATGAGTCTGGATGAAAAGTTACAGTTTTTTCAAATGTTAGTAGATATCGGTTTTAAAGAGATTGAAGTTGGATTTCCTGCTGCGTCTGAAACAGAGTATGAATTTATGCGTACCTTAATCGAACGTGACATGATCCCACAGGATGTAACGGTTCAGGTTCTGACACAGGCACGTGAACATATTATCAAAAAGACTTTTGAAGCAGTAAAAGGCGCTCCACATGCTGTTATCCATCTGTACAACTCCACTTCAGTTGCGCAACGTGAGCAGGTATTCAAAAAAAGCAAAGAACAGATCAAGCAGATTGCCATTGATGGCGCTATGTTATTAAAAAAACTGGCAGATGAAACAGATGGTAATTTTTCCTTTCAATACAGCCCGGAAAGTTTTTCCGGTACGGAAGTCGACTATGCCGTAGAAGTATGTAATGCCGTTTTAGACGTATGGAAACCAACCCCTGATAATAAAGCTATTATCAATATTCCTTCCACTGTAGAAAATGCAATGCCACATGTATTCGCAACACAGGTAGAATATATTAATAAGAAGCTGAGTTATCGTGATGCTGTAACACTGTGTCTGCATCCGCACAACGATCGAGGATGTGGTGTTGCAACAGCCGAACTTGGAATACTGGCTGGTGCTGATCGTATTGAAGGTACATTGTTCGGTAATGGTGAGCGCACAGGTAATGTTGATATTGTTACCTTAGCTATGAATATGTTTACTCATGGCGTTGATCCGGAATTAGACTTTTCTAATCTGCCGGAAATCCGTGCCAACTATGAGAAATTTACCCGCATGCATGTATATGAACGACAACCATATGCCGGCGATCTCGTATTTACCGCTTTTTCCGGTTCACATCAGGATGCAATTGCAAAAGGTATGCAGTGGCGTGAAGATAATAATCTGAAGATTTGGAGTGTTCCATATCTTCCTGTTGATCCTAAAGATGTGGGACGCACATATGATGGTGATGTAATCCGTATCAACAGCCAATCTGGAAAAGGCGGCGTAAATTACATTTTAAAACAGAATTTTGGCATTTCCCTGCCAGATGCTATGCGTGAAGAAGTCGGTTATCTGATGAAACATGTATCAGATGAAGAGCACAAAGAACTTTCACCACAGTGGGTATATGAAATTTTTGAAAAAAACTATATTACCCCTACTCCATATTTCCAGATCAATGAATGTCACTTCAAACAGGTAGAGGGCATTATGGCTGAAGCAACGATTCAATGCGGTGACAAAAAAACAATCGTTGATGCTAACGGAAACGGCCGCTTAGACGCTGTCAGCAATACGATCAAGCAATTCTTTGGCATCAGCTACCAGTTATCCAACTACGAAGAGCATGCCATGACACAGGGATCTTCATCCAAAGCCATTGCTTATGTCAATATCACCTGTCAGGGAGAAGTATACTGGGGCGTTGGAATTGATGAAGATATCATAAAAGCATCCATCCATGCATTATGTGTATGTGTCAACAAATTACCAGAGATAAAAAAAAACGAAAGCTGTAAAGATGAACGGTTAATGAAAATGATTAATTATATGCAGGCCAATTATCAATCAATCACATTAGAAGACATGGCAAACCAATTCCATTTGAGCGAACCATATATCAGCAAATATATTAGTGAAAAGTCAGGAAAAACATTTGGCGAGCAGCTCACCAATATTCGAATGAAAAAAGCACGGACATTACTGAAAAATGGTACTATGACAGTAGAGAATATCGCTATGTCCGTTGGCTATCCAAACGTAGAACACTTTAACCGGACATTTAAGAAATTATACCATATGACCCCTATACAATATCGTAACAAGAAATAAAAAAGCGTCAAAGACGGCTGGAAAATACAGATCAATTATATACTTAACTGGTCTCATATTTTTCGGCCGCTTTTGCTTTTATAATAACCACATCGCACGAAAAAAACGCATAATCTGCCACACACCGATCCCCCTCAGATCAAACTCTTCGATCAGATCATATTTTTTCCGTATACTTCTAACATCTTCAAACCACACTTCATGTATAATTCCCTCATTTTCATAAGTAAAATATGGTGATTGTGCTAACTCGTCAAATAGAATCTCTGCATCATTAGCAATTGCAATCTGAATTGCTTCCACATGGCCAATTGTGACTGCTTTGCTCTCTCCCCGGATATATGGTAATGACCAATTATAGCCATAGTTAGGAATTCCCAAAAGTATCTTATCAGGCATAATTTCCGTGAGAGCATATTCCACTACCTGACGTACTTTATTTAAAGGTGCCACCGCCATTGGAGGACCATAGGTATATCCCCATTCATACGTCATAAGCAGCACTTCATCTGCCGCTTCTCCCAGTCCTCGATAATCCTTTCCCTCATATAACAATCCCTTTTGATCCGACGACGTCTTTGGTGCCAACGCTACACAGACACGATAACCATTGTCATTCATCACACTCCTCAGCGAAGCTACAAAATCGGTAAATAAATCCCTATCATCCACCAGAATATACTCAAAATCAACATCGACACCGGAAAAACCCTTCTCCTCCATACTGGTAAGCAGTTCATCAATCAGACGTTCTCTGCTCACCGGATTACTAAGCATCTGATGAATTAAAACATTACTAAAACGACCATCTTCACCAAACGGAGTTAATGTCAATACAGAGTTACGTCCAGCCTCTAAAGCAGCCTGCCGCATATACTCATCCGACGCAGCCGGCGGCAATAATTTTCCATCTGGTGTAAATCCATAAGAAAAGACAAGAAGATTACTCAAATATGGCAATGTCGCATTCAATACCCATGGACTTATATATGGATATGCGTACCCATTTGCCTGTCTGTAGTGGGTCATCGCCTCATCCTGTCCTGTATCAATCAATAAAGCCTCCCCAATTGCCAATGCATAAGGATAGGGTATCTGATTCACATACGCAACAGAAGCAGCAGTCACACCATATTGCTGTGCAATATGATCCAACGTATCATTTTCTTTTACAACATAAATTTCCATTTAATAAAATTTGCAGTTTTCCTGCATCAAAAGCCCTTTTTTCTATCATATTATAAATTCATAATTATATTCCCGAAAAACAGCATGCAAACAAAGTTTACATCAAACAAGGCGCAGCAATTCTGGCTATACAAAAAAACTCTCTACAGTTAAATTGTAAAGAGTTTTTCTTTTCTAATGCTGGTAACCGGAATCGAACCGGTACGGGTGTCACCACCCACAGGATTTTAAGTCCTGGGCGTCTGCCAGTTCCGCCACACCAGCATATTCAATTAGCAAGAGATTCTAATCTCCTGAACGACCCAGATGGGACTCGAACCCACGACCTCCGCCGTGACAGGGCGGCGCTCTAACCAACTGAGCCACTAGGCCATATAATGGACCCTCGGGGACTCGAACCCCGGACCGTCCGGTTATGAGCCGGATGCTCTAACCAACTGAGCTAAAGGTCCCCGAAACGGGATATTTTATCGCGTCAACATTAATAATTCTAACATATTTTCACAAAAAAAGCAAGTATTTTTCAACACTTTATAGCAACTTTCTGACATATATCTATAGAAAAACCACAGATATCTTACCTGTGGTTGAAGAGCTCCCATCCGTTAACTCCCCGAGTAGGACTCGAACCTACAACAACACGGTTAACAGCCGTGGGCTCTACCATTGAGCTATCGAGGATT
>CAKRGX010000014.1 GCA_934338065.1 uncultured Eubacterium sp.
ATTACTGTTGTCTCTTTCGAAACGAATTGAATCGGGTTGGTTTATTCTTATCGAATATTTACTCCGAAAAATTATTTCCTTAATTTTTCGAGGTTGTTTCACTGTTCAATTATCAAGGTTCTGCTTATCTGTTTTGCTGCCAACACAATGTATTTCCTTCATTACGTCAGCAAATATTATCATAACAGATTTATGTATTCTTGTCAACGACTTTTTTTACTTTTTTATTATGTCAAAAAAGTATTTATCGCGTCAACGAGTTATATACTATCAAATACCTGTTCTATTGTCAACACTTTTTTTCATTTTTTCCTATTTTTTTCATTTTTTCCTATTTACCCCATTTTTTTATTCTTCAGAATAGCTTTATTGTTGTACAAAAAATAGAGACAGACACTTTGGGCGTCTGTCTCTATAATACTGGTTTAAATGTTATTCTTCAAATGTTATTACGTCATCTTCTGCTTCTGTCAAAGCAATCTCTTCATCTTCTGCAAAAGACATTTCGACATCTTCATCCGGGATATTATTCACATCCGGCATTTTCTCCTCACCTTGATTTTCTTCTACTACCTGTTCCTGCTCAGGAGCGGGTGGTTCAAGGCTGTCTACCAGATCACTGTGTATACTGATATTACGGTAACGTTTCATACCGGTTCCTGCCGGTATCAGTTTACCAATGATCACATTTTCCTTCAGACCGATCAACGGATCTTCCTTACCTTTGATAGCTGCATCTGTAAGGACTTTTGTCGTCTCCTGGAACGAAGCGGCTGACAAGAATGAACTTGTTGCCAGAGATGCCTTTGTAATACCTAAAATAATCTGCTTTCCTTCCGGCGGTTCTTTGCCTTCTTCTTCCAGACGCTCTACCATATCCTCAAACTCCAATGCATCTACCATAACGCCCGGCAGGAAGTCAGAATCACCATTATTTTCTACACGGATTTTCTTCAGCATCTGACGAACGATAACTTCGATATGCTTATCATTAATCTCTACACCTTGCAAACGATATACACGCTGTACTTCACGAAGCATATAGTCCTGTACGGCACGAACACCCTTAATCTTAAGAATGTCATGTGGATTTACACTACCTTCTGTCAACTCATCGCCAGCTTCCAGTTCCTGTCCTTCTAATACTTTTATTCGGGAACCATATGGGATCAAATATGCTTTGCTCTGACCGGTCTCATCATTTGTTATAACGACTTCGCGTTTTTTCTTAGTCTCACGAAGCTGCACTTTTCCTGCAAATTCGGAAATAATAGCAAGTCCCTTCGGTTTTCTTGCTTCAAAAAGCTCCTCAACACGAGGAAGACCCTGTGTGATATCATCTCCTGCCACACCACCGGTATGGAATGTACGCATGGTAAGCTGCGTACCAGGCTCGCCGATAGACTGAGCCGCAATAATACCAACGGCCTCACCTACCTGTACCGGTTCTTTTGTTGCCATGTTCGAACCATAACATTTTGCACAAATACCTACGTGGGATTTGCAAGTCAGGATTGTACGAATCTTCACCTGAGCTTTATCACCAGCATCAATGATTGCTTTTGTATTGACTATGCGGGCAGCACGTTTTGGCGTAATCATATGATTTGCTTTAACAATCACCTCACCATTGTCATCCAGGATCGTCTCACAAGAATACCGTCCTGTAATACGTTCTTCCAGTGTTTCTATCACTTCACGTCCATCCATAAAGGCGCTGATCCACATACCTGGAATTTCTTTAGAATTGCGGTGTACACAACAATCCGTCTCTCGAATAATCAATTCCTGTGATACATCAACAAGACGACGCGTCAGATAACCGGAATCGGCTGTACGAAGAGCGGTATCTGACAATCCTTTACGCGCACCATGTGCAGAAATAAAGTATTCCAAAACGTCAAGACCTTCACGGAAGTTTGATTTAATCGGCAGTTCAATCGTGCGTCCGGATGTATCCGCCATCAGACCACGCATACCGGCAAGCTGTTTAATCTGCTTATCCGAACCACGGGCACCGGAATCTGCCATCATATAAATATTATTCAATTCATCCAGACCGCTCAACAAGTCATGTGTAATCTGGTCATCTGCTTCTTTCCATGTTTCCACAACTGATTTATAACGTTCTTCCTCTGTCAAAAGGCCACGGCGGTATTTCTGGGAAATAACTTCGACCGTATCTTCTGCTTTTTTCAGTAGTTCTTTCTTCGTTGCCGGTACTTCCATATCAGAAATAGATACCGTCATAGCTGCTTTGGTTGAATATTTATATCCAAGTGCCTTAATAGCATCCAATGTCTCAGCAGTCTTTGTAGCACCCTCATTGTTAATACATTTTTCCAAAATCTGCTTCAGTTGTTTCTTTCCTACGTGGAAATCAACCTCCAGTTTCAGGAAGTTATCCGGGTTGCTGCGATCTACAAATCCTAGATTCTGGCTGATGATCTCATTGAAAATAAATCTTCCCAGCGTAGACTCAATAACACGGGACTCTACTTCACCATTTTCATTTTCTCCAAAACGGCGGATTTTGATCTTCGCATGAAGGGTAAGTTCATGGTTTTCATATGCAATGATAGCCTCATTCATATCTTTGAAAAATCTTCCCGTTCCAATTGCCCCCTGTTCTGGTGTTCTTTCCTGCGTCAGATAATAAATACCAAGAACCATATCCTGGGAAGGAACCGCAACAGCACCACCATCGGATGGCTTCAACAGGTTGTTTGGTGACAAAAGAAGGAACCGGCACTCTGCCTGCGCTTCTACTGACAAAGGCAGATGCACCGCCATCTGGTCACCATCGAAGTCAGCATTAAACGCTGTACAAACCAATGGATGCAATTTGATTGCCTTACCCTCTACGAGAATCGGCTCAAATGCCTGAATGCCAAGACGGTGAAGAGTAGGGGCACGGTTCAACATAACAGGATGTTCACGGATAACTTCTTCCAGAATATCCCATACTGCCGGCTCGAGTTTTTCTACCATTTTCTTTGCACTCTTTATATTATGAGCAGTTCCATTGGCAACCAGCTCTTTCATAACAAATGGTTTAAACAGCTCGATCGCCATTTCTTTTGGCAGACCACACTGATATATTTTCAATTCCGGTCCTACTACGATAACCGAACGTCCCGAGTAGTCAACACGTTTTCCAAGAAGGTTCTGACGGAAACGCCCCTGTTTTCCTTTTAACATATCCGACAAAGATTTCAACGCACGGTTACCAGGTCCTGTTACCGGACGTCCACGACGCCCATTATCAATCAGTGCGTCAACTGCTTCCTGCAGCATACGTTTCTCATTGCGGACAATAATATCAGGCGCACCAAGTTCTAACAATCTCTTTAATCGGTTGTTACGATTAATAATACGGCGATACAGATCATTCAGATCCGATGTAGCAAAACGTCCACCATCCAGTTGTACCATCGGGCGAAGATCCGGCGGAATAACCGGTATAACCGTCATGATCATCCAATCCGGTTTATTGCCGGATTCACGGAAGGCTTCTACAACCTCTAATCTCTTAATAATACGCGCACGCTTCTGTCCTGTAGAATCTTTCAGATCTGCTTTCAGTTTTTTTGACTCTTCTTCCAGATCAATCACCTGCAGCAATTCCTGAATAGACTCAGCCCCCATGCCAACACGGAATGCATCTCCATGTTCTTCACGGGCTTTCTGATATTCCTGCTCGGATAACACCTGTTTGACCTGAATATCCGGAACATCTGACTCAAGTACAATATAAGAAGCAAAATACAGTACTTTTTCCAGAACTTTTGGCGAAATATCAAGAATTAATCCCATACGGCTTGGTATCCCCTTAAAATACCAGATGTGGGAAACCGGTGCTGCCAGCTCGATATGTCCCATACGCTCACGGCGAACGCTGGATTTAGTAACCTCGACACCACATCGGTCACAGACAACGCCTTTATAACGTACCTTTTTGTATTTTCCGCAGTGACATTCCCAGTCCTTGCTTGGTCCAAAAATACGCTCACAATAAAGGCCATCCTTTTCCGGTTTTAAAGTACGATAATTAATCGTCTCCGGCTTCTTAACTTCACCACGTGACCATTCACGAATTTTTTCTGGTGATGCCAGGCGAATCTTAATCTTATCGTAAGTCAATGTTTTTTCTAATTCATTACCATACTGTGGCATATACTTACCCGTCCTTTCTATTCTTCTACGCCGATGCTGCTATCGTCATCTAATCCCTCTAACTCTGTCTCACGAAAACCGGCAGCTTCGAAAGATTCGTTTTTTACATCATAATTTTTGTCATTGATGAGTTCATTTACATTTTCATTTGAAGAATCTTCAAATGTCTCTGCCATTTTAACTTCCTCACCATTTTCATCCAAAACAGCAACATCCAATCCCAAAGCCTGCAGCTCTTTCAACAATACCTTAAAGGACTCAGGTATACCAGGCTCAGAAATATTATCTCCTTTTATAATTGCTTCATATGTTTTCACACGTCCTACAACGTCATCCGATTTAACAGTAAGAATTTCCTGTAAGGTATAAGCCGCACCATATGCTTCCAGTGCCCATACCTCCATCTCACCAAAACGCTGTCCACCAAACTGTGCCTTACCACCAAGCGGCTGTTGTGTTACTAACGAATAAGGACCTGTTGAACGGGCATGGATCTTATCATCAACCAGATGGTGGAGTTTCAGATAGTGCATAAATCCAATCGTTACTTCTCCATCAAAGAACTCACCTGTGCGGCCATCGCGCAACTGCACTTTACCATCTTCTTTAATCGGCACACCTGCCCATTCTTTTCTGTAATCCTGATTTGTGATGAGGTAATCCATCACTTCCGGATCAAGAACATCTTTATATTTCTTTTCAAACTCTTCCAGCGGCGTATTAACATAATCATTTGCCAGTTTCAGAGTATCCATAATATCAACCTCGTTGGCACCATCAAACACCGGAGTGGCAACATTAAAGCCAAGCACCTTTGCAGCCAGGCTCAGGTGAATCTCCAAAACCTGACCGATATTCATACGCGACGGCACACCTAGAGGATTCAATACGATATCCAGCGGACGGCCATTTGGAAGGAATGGCATATCTTCTACCGGCAGTACACGGGATACGACACCCTTATTTCCATGACGGCCGGCCATCTTATCTCCAACCTGAATCTTTCTCTTCTGGGCAATATAGATACGAACAGTCTGGTTTACTCCCGGCGACAGCTCATCACCATTTTCGCGGGTAAATACTTTGGCATCTACAACAATACCAAACTCACCATGCGGAACACGCAGGGAAGTATCACGTACCTCTCTCGCTTTTTCACCGAAGATAGCACGAAGAAGTCTTTCTTCTGCTGTCAGTTCTGTCTCGCCCTTTGGTGTAACTTTACCAACCAGAATATCTCCCGCACGAACTTCAGCACCGATTCGGATGATACCGTTTTCATCCAGATCTTTCAACGCATCACCAACACCCGGCACATCTCTTGTAATCTCTTCCGGTCCGAGCTTCGTATCACGCGCCTCTGTCTCATATTCGTTAATATGAACCGAAGTATACACATCCTCCTGTACCAGTCGTTCACTCAGAAGAACGGCATCCTCGTAGTTGTAACCTTCCCATGTCATGAAACCGATCAACGGGTTCTTTCCAAGTGCGATCTCACCACCGGAAGTAGAAGGACCATCTGCGATCACTTGTCCGGCCTCTACTTTCTCACCCTTATTCACAATTGGTCTCTGATTCATGCAGGTACCCTGGTTACTACGCACAAACTTTGACAATTTATATATATCTGTATTTCCATCTTCTTTTCGGATAATAATACGATTTGTCTCCGCACGCTCTACGACACCAGCCTCTTTAGCAACAACACAGTTCCCGGAATCGACAGCAGCTTTCATCTCCATACCTGTGCCAACAGCCGGAGCCTCTGTAACAAGAAGCGGAACAGCCTGACGCTGCATGTTGGAACCCATCAGCGCACGGTTCGCATCATCGTTTTCCAAGAATGGAATCATCGCCGTAGCAACAGAGAATACCATCTTAGGAGATACATCCATATAATCAATCTTATTTCTCTCAAACTCTGACGTTTCTTCACGGAACCGACCGGAAATATTCTTACGCACAAAGTAACCATTTTCATCCAGCTGCTCATTCGCCTGAGCCACATGGTAACGGTCTTCCTCGTCCGCCGTCATATAGACCACCTCATCTGTTACACGAGGATTATCCGGATCCGTTTTATCCACCTTACGATAAGGCGCTTCTACAAAGCCGTATTCATTGATACGCGCATAAGATGCCAGCGAGTTAATCAGGCCGATGTTTGGTCCTTCAGGTGTTTCTACCGGACACATTCTTCCGTAATGTGAGTAGTGAACATCTCGAACCTCGAATCCGGCACGATCACGGGACAGACCACCTGGTCCCAACGCAGACAAACGTCTCTTATGCGTCAATTCAGACAGTGGGTTATTCTGATCCATGAACTGCGATAACTGGGAACTTCCAAAGAATTCCTTCACCGCTGCCGTAACCGGTTTGATATTGATCAATGACTGAGCAGAGATTCCCTCTATATCTTGTGTCGTCATACGTTCACGCACAACGCGCTCCATACGAGACAAGCCGATACGATACTGATTCTGCAGCAATTCACCTACAGCACGGATACGACGATTCCCCAGATGATCGATATCGTCATCATTTCCCAAACCATATTCCAAGTGAATATTATAGTTAATAGAGGCAAAAATATCTTCTTTTGTAATATGCTTCGGAATAAGCAATGCTACATTTCTCTTAATCGCCTCATATCTTTCTTCATCCGTTTCATATTCATCCAGAATTTTCTTCAATTCCGGATAGTATACCTCTTCTGTTATGCCTAATTCTTCCTTATTCGCCTTTGGTAAGAATGCATGCAGGTCTACCATCATATTAGAGAGAACTTTGACATCATGCCCCTCTTCTGTCTGCATCATAACAAACGGAATGGCAGCATATTGAATCTGATCCGCCAATTCTTCTGTGACCATTGTTCCCGCTTCAGCGATAACTTCCCCTGTCTCCTGGCTGACAGCATCTTCTGCCAGTGCAAAACCGGTGATTCGATTCCTAAATGCTAATTTTTTGTTAAATTTATAACGTCCTACCTTCGCCAGGTCATACCGTCTTACATCAAAGAACATGTTATTGATCAGATTCTCAGCACTGTCTACCGCCAACGGTTCACCCGGACGCAGTTTCTTGTACAATTCAAGCAGGCCATCCTGATAGTTATCCGATGGATCTTTAGCAAAACTAGCCTGGATTTTTGGTTCATCACCAAACATGTTCAGAATCTCCTGATTACTTCCTACGCCTAGCGCACGCAGCAATACCGTAATCGGGACCTTTCTATTTCTATCTACACGAACGTAAAATATATCATTGGAGTCTGTCTCATATTCCAGCCATGCACCACGGTTTGGAATAACAGTAGAAGAATACAATTTCTTACCAATCTTATCATGTGCAATGCCATAATAAATACCAGGGGAACGAACCAGCTGGCTTACAATAACACGTTCCGCACCATTGATAATAAATGTACCCGTCGCTGTCATAAGAGGAAGATCACCCATAAAAATGTCATGTTCACTTATCTCTTCCGTCTCATTGTTATGGAGTCTTACTTTCACTTTTAAAGGTGCCGCATAAGTAGCATCCCGTTCCTTGCACTCTTCGATGGAATATTTCACATCATCTCTGCACAATTCAAAGCTCACAAACTCAAGACTCAAATTACCATTGTAATCCGCGATAGGCGAAATATCGCGAAAGACTTCATTCAAGCCCTCTTCCAGAAACCACTTGTACGAATCTGTCTGTACCTCGATCAGGTTTGGCATCTCCAATACTTCTTTCTGTTTTGAGTAGCTCATTCTGACGCCTTTGCCAACATGGACAGGGCGTATTCTGTTTTTCTCCATTGATGATTTCACTCCTTGTCTTTTCTACAAAACTGTGGTATACTATGTTCATGTAAGACTAATACGCCTACCATACCACAATAGTGCATTTTCTATCGTACCACAAATGTAGTATAATGTCAAGAGTTCTTTTGGAATAAATTACTATATTTTTTATCAAAAAAACGGACCACATAAGTGATCCGTTTTTCTTATCGTTTTCTGCACTGATCATGATTCCGTCCGGAACCATAACCCTAAGCAACACTTGATTATTTAAGTGTAACTTTAGCACCCTCAGCCTCAAGTTTAGCTTTGATCTCTTCAGCTTCCTCTTTGCTAGCGCCCTCTTTGATAACTTTAGGAGCTCCATCAACAACATCTTTAGCTTCTTTCAAACCAAGACCTGTTACTTCGCGGACAACCTTAATAACTTTAACTTTGGATCCGCCTGCTTCTGTCAATTCTACATCGAACTCGTCTTTCTCAGCACCACCTGCTGCACCGTCAGCACCTGCTGCTGCAACGACTACACCTGCTGCTGCAGATACACCGAACTCTTCCTCACATGCTTTTACTAAATCATTCAATTCCATTACGCTCATCGCTTTGATAGCGTCGATAAATTCCTGTGTTGTCATTTTTAATTCCTCCATTTAGATTTTTTCTTATTCATTCAAAACTCAAACGCATAAACAGACTGTTTTATGCCTCTGCTGTTTCACCCTGTGCTTCAGCAATCTGCTTAACCACACGGGCAAAGTTTGTAATAGGTGACTGCAAGCTTCCAAGCAATTTGGAAATAAGCTCGTCTTTTGATGGGATTGTAGCAAGAACCTTAACGGCTGCTTCATCATAATACTCTCCATCTACTACTGCGCTCTTGATCTGAAGCTGCTCTGCTTCTTTTGAAAAATTATTCAAAATTCTTGCAGCAGCGGTCTCATCCTCAAGACCAAATGCAATAGCGGTAGGGCCTTCCAAGTCTTTGTCAAGCTGTGCATAGTCTGTACCGTCGAACGCCAGATGAAGCATTGTATTTTTGTATACCTTGTATACAACACCAGCTTCTCTCAACGCTTTACGAAGTCTTGTGTCCTGATCTACAGTGATGCCTCGGTAATCTACCAAAACAACTGATTTTGCATCAGCCACATAACCCTTGATCTCATCAACGATAGGTGTCTTCAATTCGACTTTAGCCATGATCTGTTACCTCCTTGTTATCGTCAGCTTTCGCTGCCATATAATCTGCCGGAGATTTTTTGACTTTACATATCAAAAAAACCTCTCTGCCCTGACAGACAGAGAGGTAGATAGTCTCACAAAATTGCAATTCACAATCTTCCTCGGCAAGCGGCTTACGCACTTACATAGCATCCTATACTTGCTGTCTACGGCAGTTATAAACATTTGTCAGTGTAGCATACGCCACACTCTTTGTCAAGCTAATCTTAAAAATCAGCTTATCCAATCTTCAAAGTATTTACTCTGATACCAGGGCCCATTGTAGCGGCAATCGTTACGCTCTTCATATAGGTACCCTTTGCACTCGACGGTTTTGCTTTAATAATAGCATCCATCAGAGTGTTGAAGTTCTCTGTAAGCTGTTCCTCAGTAAAAGATGCTTTACCAACCGGACAGTGAATAATATTTGCTTTATCCAAACGATACTCGATCTTACCTGCTTTAATATCATTTACAGCTTTTGTAACATCCATTGTAACCGTTCCTGCTTTTGGGTTTGGCATTAAGCCTTTCGGTCCGAGTACACGACCCAGACGACCAACCACACCCATCATGTCAGGTGTTGCAACAACTACGTCAAACTCAAACCATCCTTCATTCTGAATTTTTGGAATAAGTTCTTCGCCACCGACATAGTCTGCACCTGCAGCTTCTGCCTCTGCAACTTTATCGCCTTTAGCGAATACAAGAACACGAACTGTTTTTCCTGTTCCATGAGGAAGAACAACGGCACCGCGCACCTGCTGGTCTGCATGACGTCCATCTACGCCAAGACGAATATGAGCTTCAACGGTTTCATCAAATTTTGCAACTGCTGTTTTCTTAACAAGGCTAATTGCTTCTGCCACATCGTACTGCGCAGCACGATCAAATAACTTTGCGGCATCTGTATATTTTTTACCTCTCTTCATTTCTATAACCTCCTAGTGGTATTAGCGAACATTCCTATCTCCCACAACGTTCAAAGGAAATTAGCTCTTTTTTTGCAATAATTTTGACTTTTATATTTTGTGTTTAATGATAAATTAATCTTCTACTGTGATACCCATACTTCTTGCAGTTCCTGCGATCATGCTGATGGCAGCTTCCATGCTTCCTGCATTCAGATCAGGCATCTTTGTCTCTGCAATCTTCTGAAGGTCTGCTTTAGAAATAGTAGCAACCTTTTTCTTGTTCGGCTCACCGGAACCAGACTGAATCTTGCAAGCCTTTTTCAAAAGAACTGCTGCTGGTGGAGTCTTACATACAAAGCTGAAACTTCTGTCCGCATACACGGTAATAACAACAGGAATGATCATTCCATCCTGTCCCTGAGTCTGAGCATTAAACTCCTTTGTGAACTGAGCAATATTAATTCCGTGCTGTCCAAGTGCAGGACCAACCGGTGGAGCTGGTGTTGCCTTTCCTGCCGGAATCTGTAATTTGATATATCCTTCGACTTTCTTAGCCATTTTACATTTCCTCCTAATCGATTAAACCAGTTTTAAATCCGAGAAATCAATCTCTACCGGAGTATCGCGTCCAAACATATCGATAACGATGACCGCCATCTGCTTGGCCGGATGAACTTCCTGAACGACACCATTCGTATCCTGCCATACTCCCTCGGTAACGACAACCTGATCGCCAATGGAAAATGGAGCTTCTTCTGCCTGAGCCAAGAATCCCATATTCACAATTTCTTCCTCCGTAAGAGGTACCGGTTTGGATCCCGGTCCGACGAATCCTGTTACGCCACGCGTGTTTCGCACAACATACCATGTCTGGTCGTTCATAATCATATTGATCAAAACATATGCCGGAAACATTTTCTTCTGAACCTGCTTCTTTTCGCCATTTTTCTCTTCCGTTACCGTTTGAAGAGGAATCATAACTTCCATGATCTGATCTTGAAGATTACGATTTTCAATTGTCTTCTCAATATCTGCTTTTACCTTATTCTCATATCCCGAATAAGTATGAACTACATACCATTTTGCTTCTTCTGCCATAGTTACCTCCTATGAAACAATGTGAAGTGCTGTCAGTCCGAGACGGATCGCCCAATCAACACCGGCGATAAGTACACCGAGCAATACGGATACTGTTATAACCAAAGCGGACTGCTTCACCAGATCCTCTTTCTTCGGCCATGTGCACTTTTTGAACTCGCTTTTCACATTTTTAAAGAAGCTAGGTTTTGAAGTCTTTTCTGCTTCGCTCATGTGACACACATCCTTTCCGAAACATCACACGGATTACTTAGTCTCCTTATGCAACGTGTGTTTCTTACAAAATCTACAATATTTCTTTGTTTCCATTCTGTCCGGATGGTTCTTCTTATCTTTGGTCATGTTGTAATTGCGCTGCTTGCACTCTGTACATTCCAAAGTAATCTTAGTACGCATCTTGTCACCTCCGTGGTTGTTATTATTGCTGCTTATACAGCTTGTCAAAATTTTAGGCATAAAAAAAAGACCTAATTCATCGCTAGAATACTATACCACAATGAACAGGTCTTCGTCAATACTTTCCTTATGAAATTATCATTAGAATTTTATCCCCGCACCATATCTACCTTTTGTGAATCGGTAAATATATTATATTTTGGACAGATTCTGACAAAATATTCTTTCAGTGACAATTTTTTACCTATATTCGTTGCCAAATCTGCCAAATTCTCTTCTGTAAAGTCATTATAAGTAATCGGATACTGTGAACCCGGACCACTGTTTTTCCATGCTATACATTGAATGGCTCTTCCTACTCTGCTTATCACATTATTTTTCACAGAAACGTTCACACCACCGCTGATCAAAATACCTCTTGTGTCGCTTTTTCCTTTCTGAACAACATGGTCAATCGTATTATTCTCAATCACAGCATCTTTCCAGTTCATCACACGGATAGGAGAGTCCCACTTCATATCCGAGATACGGTTGCCGCGGAGAACAATCCCTGTATGGTACATCTGCGCAGTTCCCTTTGCACTATACTTGTGTGTTCCTATGGCACGTCCTAACTCCGAAAAGGAACAGTTTTCAATTGTAATTGTCTCATTTGGCGTTTTATCATAGGTTGTCCATGGATTATTAAATCCATCTGTTGTCTTGTCCGGAGTATCCAGATTGATCGCCTCTTTTACCATATCCGATCCTTTTTTTACTTTTTTAAATGAACAATTGGAAATCGTTACATTCTGCGAAGCATCCATTTCTATAAAATGTGCGCCATTCATATTTCTAAACTTTATATTATCGATGGTAACATCATGATTATGTCCCATTACGATACCAATGGCGCTCTTCATATATTTTAAGTTGACAGACACACTGCCTCTTCCAACAAAATGAATGTTTCCTTCTCCGTTATGTCCACTATAGACACTTTTTTTCTTCGCATTAGACGGACGAATCAGCTGAAAGATTGTGATCGACGCCGGCATTCTTTTCTTATCTGTCCTGGTTCCTTTTATGATTTTCACACCATCCTCAAAGATGATCGTCACATTCGATGGCACCTGGATTGTATTCGTGATCGTATAAGTTCCTTTTTTTAACACGAGGGTTCCTTTCCCTGCTTTTTGAAACTTCTCCATATAAGACCGGATAGTAAAATATGTTTTGGTCTTTTTATTATACAATGTCGACTTGGTAAATTTTGATTTCTTCAATGGTTTCGTCTTCGGCGTAATCTTGTACACCTTTCCCTGCACATAATCCGTTTCCTTTGCCGGTCCCACCTCATCTGCTAATACACTTTCACTGCCTGCCGACACCGCAAATAAAAGCATAAACATAAAAGCAGCCACTAAACCAATACTTTTTTTCATTGTTTTCTTCCTTTCTCTTTCTTTGACTTTCACATAAAAATCTGTTATCGTATTTTTGTATCAATCACAAAGGAGCATTTCCATGAATCAAACACCATCCATTGCCAGACGGGATATCTTATTTCTGGCAGCACTTGTCGTTTTAGGTATCTCATTCACATGTTGGATATTCCGTCCCGGTCCGTCCGGGGATAGTATACTGGAAGTCCGGCTTAACGGAAAAGTCGAGATGCAGCTCCCATTAAATAAAAATACAGACAAATGGATTTCTAATTCCCATGGTACCACAAATCATTTTCAGATACAAGACAGCAAGGTGAAAATGATAGCCGCAGACTGTCACGATCAGACCTGTGTCAGCACCCACAGCATCAGTAAACCTGGAGAAACGATCGTCTGCCTTCCCCATCGTCTCGTTCTGGCTATTGTAAAAAACACCTCACAACCCGACGCAGTTACCCGGTAGCTTTTTCACACAGCACACTAGGAGGTCATCCATGAGCCACAAAACAAAAACCATTGCCCTTCTTTCCATTTACATAGCCATTGCTTTTCTTTTTGGTTATATAGAAAGCCTCTTTCCCCTGCCAGTCCCTTTTCCAGGGATGAAACTTGGTCTTGCTAACCTGGTCATTGTTCTCGCCTTGTACCAGCTTAACCTTCCCTCCGTTTTACTGATCTCAGTCTTACGAAATCTATTAAACGCTTTTACATTTGGGAGTATGTTTAGTTTTCTTTACAGTCTCACGGGCAGCATTGCCAGTCTGCTTATCATGTATATAGTAAAAAAAACACAACTGTCACGAATCAGTGTTAGTTGTGTTGGCGGCATCGTTCATAATATAGGGCAGTTTGTAATAGCAGCCTGCCTTGTCGGTCCATCCGCCGTACTCCCCTATCTCCCCTTTCTATACTTTGCCGGATTCGCCGCAGGTATCCTGATCGGAGTTCTCGCCGACCTCTGTCTGCGCAGAATCCCCATCAGCAATATGAATTAAACAGCATGCCGCTATACAGCGAAGATTCATAAGCAGAGCCAATATCATTTTGATGCAGGTGCGCATAACTATAGATTTTCTTCTCAACATATTCCATTGGATTCATACTCATCTGTTCACACTTTGCCGCTAAATCCCGGGTAAACTTCTCCGGCACACTCAGACGATCCCCATCATCCGGCACGCTCAGATATCCCTCTTCATTCACAGAAATACCGGAATCCAGCAGTTCAGCCGTATGTCGTTCAACCAGATTGCGTAACTCGCCGCCCGGCCGCGAAGGTTTGCCATTTGCTCTTCCAAATTCATCGCTCTTTTTCAATAGAGAATTAAACAGTTTTGTCATCTTATGTAAGTTTGCACCTTTGTTTTCCTGCTGCCCTGACAGGACATCCTCAGCCGCCTCACCCATTTCCATTGATATTTCTTTGACATTCAGTGCATAGGCTTGTGTGTCATCCGATAATTTTACCATCACAAGCGGGTTGGCATTATTCAAGCTGACAATGCTCTTATATTTACTTTTTAACTCGTTTTTGTTGTGGACACTGCTCCGTGGGGACACTTTAGGCAAAAATCCACCTAAATATAAATTATATGCTTCAACCATATGCATCACGCCTTCCGTGGCTACGCCATAACGGCATACAAAAACTCCTATCTATTCTTTTATATTATACACTATTATGCAGCAAACGGCAAGAAAAAAAGAGACGCAGACCATTCAGATGGTCCACGCCTCTTCTATTCATCAGACATACTTCCAAAAGTGATTCCTTATTTTGCTTTCTTAATATGGATCACAATACTTGAAATGGTCAGATCATCAATATTTTCATTGTAAGATCTTCCCTTAAACTGAATCTGGTCAGCGTCACCGTTGTCATTTGTCAACTTGAAGTTCCACTTAAATTGTCCTGTCGTGTATCCGTCATCTTCTGAGTTTGCAATCTCTGAACACATAGAAGTATCCTGATCCTGTGGGATCATATAAGCACGGAAGCCAACCTCACCGTTCAGAGTACCTTCAACCGTAACATCAAGCTCACTGTCTGTCGGCAAAGATTCTGGCAGATTGAAGCGGAATAAAGAAGTATCTTTCACATTCAATTGACCTGTTGCAGCATAGTACTGTACATTGTCGTTATCCTCTGGAAGAACATAGTCAGCCAGATTTACTTTAACAACTTTGTCATAACCAGGCAATGGTGTAGGACCAAGGTCCGGTGTAGTCGTTGGTGCTACAGACGGCATTGCACTTGGCTTTGCACTTGGAGCTGCACTTGGAGCTACACTTGGAGCTGCACTTGGAGCCACACTTGGTGTTGCTGCTGATACCTGGGCAGCCTTCTTTGTTACAGTTACTTTAATCGTCTTCTTCAATGTCTTCTTACCATATTTCATTTTTGCTGTAACTTTTGCTTTTCCTGCTGCTTTTCCTTTAATCGTAACACCCTTCTTGGATTTCTTAGCCAAAGCAACTGCTTTTTTGCCTGCTTTGTTAATACTCCATGTTACCTTCTTAGCATTTTTTACTGTTACTTTCTTTGCTGCACCCACTTCAACAGAAACTTTTGTTGCGCTCAATTTAGGCTTTTTAGCCTTTGCCTCTGATGTAGGAACTGCTGTTGCGCTCAATACCATAGCTGCTGTCAAAGCAACTGCAAGAGCTTTTGCATTGTTTTTCACGATTGTTCTCATGATAAACCTCCTTCATAATTATATATTTTCCAAGGACAGCCCCTTGAAACTTATAATAAGTATAACGTAATTCTTTCAAAAAGGCAAGATATATTCTTGTTCTGTACAAACGAATCTCTTCTAAAAAAGAAAACTCTGCACATGACGGACTAACCCATATGTGCAGAGTTAAAAAAACTACATTATTCTGATTATTTAATTGCTTCTTTCACTTCGGCATCTGTTAATTCTTTCTCACTAAACAAAATAGCTTTGATTGTAAGATCTGCGCTGGAGTTCCAGTTGAAAATCTGAATACCGTATGTAGTTGTGCCTTCGCCTGATGTAAAGTGTGTAACCGTCTCACCCTCTGATTCAGTAATCGCACCAACTTCTTCTCTCAGTTCATTTTCCTGTCTTCCATATGTGTCTAATGGATCTTTCAGGCCGCTTTCATCCGCTTTCAGGAAGCTTACTTTCAGTTCGTCACCTGATGCGTTACCAACAACGTAAACATGAGCATATTTGCTCTTAAGCATCTGTGGTGTGTTTGGCAATGCATAGAAGATACCCTGGAACTGTCCAAACGTAACAGTTGCTCCCGTTGCTGCAACTTGCTGCTCAGCAGCGTTACCACCTTCAAAATATGCATTTTTCTCAAAATCTACTTTATATACAGCCGGTGCTGTGTCCGGTGTAGGAGCTGCCGTTGGAGTTCCTGTCGGTGCTGCAGAAGCTGCCGGCGTTTGGGAAGGTTTTGCCGAATTGACCGGTTTTGCACTTGGTGTTGCACTTGGTGTTGCACTTGGTGTTGCTGCTGATACCTGGGCAGCTTTCTTTGTTACTGTTACTTTAATCGTTTTCTTTAATGTCTTCTTACCATATTTCATCTTTGCAGTAATCTTTGCTTTTCCTACTGCCTTTCCTTTAATTGTAACACCCTTCTTGGATTTCTTAGCCAAAGCAACTGCCTTTTTGCCTGCTTTGTTAATACTCCATGTTACCTTCTTAGCATTTTTTACTGTTACTTTCTTTGCTGCGCCTACTTCAACAGAAACTTTTTTTGTACTCAGTTTAGGCTTTTTAGCCTTTGCCTCTGATGTAGGAACTGCTGTTGCACTCAATACCATAGCTGCTGTCAAAGCAACTGCAAGAGCTTTTGCATTGTTTTTCACGATTGTTCTCATGATAAACCTCCTTCAAAATTATTTTTACTTTTTTTCGTTCTTTTTTCTCCTCGAACGATTTCTGATATTATAATACTTTTTCCCATAAATTACAAGTAAATATGAACAAAAAAGTTGATTTTTTAAGTATTTTTGGGGGTAGTAATATTAAAATTAAAACTGCCGGCAGACCACATGGAATCTGCCGGCAGAAAAGGAGTTTCGTGCAAAAAATAAGCTCTTTTTTGCCCTTTAACACAATATCATAATTATATCCCCTGTTCATTACAATTTCTATGATTTATTTCGTGGATAAATTGACTTATATCGTATTTTTTAGTTTGTTTGATATTCCGAATAGCTGAAACTTCCACACCCCTCGCTGTACCATACCTCTTTGTCATCTTCATCTGCCATTTTCCGGTAATCTTTCGTGCTGTCTTCGGTTCCCGTACTATAGTGAAATCCAATAGCATCTACTGACTGATATAAATCAGCATCTTCCCTCATGGCCGGAACAATATTCAGACTGATTTATTCATCGGATGCGATAATCTTTATCTTATGATATTTTTCTTTTGCCTCCTCTGTCATAGAATCAGGAAAATCTTTCTCTTTGGCAAGTGTATTTTTAAACCATTTTATAAATCCAACATCGGGTGTCTGTATTTCATTTTTATCCGGGTTAATATAGTCTGGAAAATAGCCATACTTTTCCATTTTGTTAATGCGCCATCTGGCGTTCTTTTCGATATGCACTTGGAGAAACATTTTCATGCCGCTTAAACTGCCGGCAAAAATGTTCTACATTGTTATAACCGCACCTTTCACTGATTTCCCCAATGTCATACCGGGTTTGCAGTAAAAGCATCTTCGCACGCGTCATACGGCTTTCAATCACCTCTGCAATACAGGACACATGTGCAAAGTCCTTGTACAACTTTTGCAGTGATCGTGTGCTCATATTTACCTGTTGTGCCATCTTCTCCAATGTCCAGTCATATTCCGGATGTGCATAAATATCTGCCCGAAGGTCTTCTAATGCATTCTGATATCTGGAACTCTCGGTTGGAAATGCGTAATCATGAAACCAATGAAATATAATGTGCATCAGGTCGGTTATAATGTGCTCCTCACTCTGACGATGCCAAAAATTCTCATTCGCAACCATCTCCCAGTAGCGGATAAAGTAATCATAATTTTCACAAAAGATCGGCACACCAAACGGCACATAGCCCTCAACAAACAATGGCTCATCACAATCAAAACGAATCCATGTATAATTGAGTGGTTCCTGTTCGGATTTATAGTGAACATGCTGGCCCGGTTTATAAATAATACCCGTATGAGGCGGATAATCCCTCATAACCCCATCTACTTCTATCAGGATGGGTGTTCCAAAAAGAAACATCTGATACTCCCCTTCAGAAAATATCAGATCATCCTCAAACCCCATAGGTTTCGGGTCATTCACAACGGCGTATAGTATCTTAAACATTGTTTTCACCTCATTACCATATTACCACATATGAAGCATGTTTTCTACAAAAAAAAGATTTGATTTGTGTCAGCATTTTCCTGGCTCAAACCAAATCTTTTCACTTATCTCTGCTTTCTTCTTATTCAGCCGGTGCAGTAAATGCTGCCTCTTTGCTAAAAGTCCATGTATCTACCAGTATTCCTTCCACATCAAAGACAAAGAACAGTTTCTTCTTTCCTACACAGGATTTTGTCAATTGTGCCGAAATGTATTTGTAATCTTTGTCTGCCGATACCGGAATCTCTGCAATCTGAGACTCGTTTGCAATCTCATCCTGATAAACATAAATCTTGCCTTCTACCTTTTCTCCTGATGCACTGGCAATCTTCATTGCTACGTGTTTTGGTGCGGTATCACCAAAATCAACACCTTCCAATCCCACATAATCTCCTTTATGAATAGAGGAAAGTACCCGGTTGCTGCGGGTATTATTCTGCTTCGGTCCCTCTTCTGTCGAAGTACCAACCGACCAGGCAAATGTCTCTGCCTCTACTACCTGATATGGATCAAAGGAGCCAATCTGGGCAACACCGTTTTGTGTCATCTTAGAAGTCAGATTACCATTGGCATCCATCTGAACGAGGTCAACTCCACTGGTACGGTAGCCTTGTGTGATTCCTTTGTCTGCAGCCATTTTCTGTGAATGATAGAACATATAGATCTGGCCATCTTTCTGCAACATGCAATGATGATTATTGTTCTTGTCATTATTTGGCAGCTTAGAAAAATAGGATGTCGGATTTTTCAGTACTACTTTCGCCTCTGACCATGGTCCCATTGGAGAATCGGATACCATGTAAGCAATCGTTGCCGTTCCGAGATTTGAGGTTGTCGGTCTCTTATCCGAACCATCCCAGTTCGTGCAGTAACTGTAGTAATATTTTCCATTGAATTTGTTAATACCGGAATCTTCAAATGGTGCCGGAGCATCAATAACCTGTGGATCTTCTTTCAATCCAATCATATCATCGCTCAGCTTCGCCACGCGAATGCATTTGGGATGTTCTCTATCCTTTGACTCACCAATTCCTCCAAAATACAAATATCCCTGTCCATCGTCATCAACAAGGACTGCCGGATCAAACAGCCACGGAACCTGTTCTCCTGCACAGTTTGGTGTATCACTGCTGACAAGCTGTTTGCCGATCGGGTCACGCCACGGTCCTGTCGGACTGTCACCCTCCAAAACTCCGATGCCACTTCCGTTATCTGCAAAATAAATGAAAAATTTATCTTTTCCATTGATCTTTTTATGAGCAACCGCAGGCGCCCAGCTATTCTTTGCCCAGCTTGCCGGTCCCTTCTTTCCAGCTACCTGAATGATTCCCTCATCACGCCAGTTGACCATGTCTGTCGTAGAATAGCAATTCAGTGTATTGATATTACTATATTTGTTAGTTGGGATCTTTCCATCCGTACCGATCACCATTGACTGGCTGTCATTGGTTCCATACACATAAATTCTTCCTTCAAATTCTATCGCATAAGGGTCCGCCATATAACGCTGTGTTGCAATCGGATTATTCTTACCGATCAGTTTCTTTGTCTCTGTCGGGCCACTGGATGGTGTAGGTATCACAAATGCCGGTGCCACGGTATACGTCGGAGTCGATGTAGCAACAGATGGGGTTGGTACCGCACTGGCTGCAGCTGGTGGTGTTCCTGCCGGCTGTACGGATGGGCTTGCCTGTGTCTGCTTCTTCGTCCCAGCCTTGATAACAGATACTTTTACTTTACCAATTGTCTTTTTCTTCTTTTTCAAGACTTCTTTCACCGTGATCACAGCTTTACCCTGTTTTACCCCTTTTACAATTCCTTTTTTACTTACTGTGGCAATCTTTTTCTTATTGCTGGCAAACGTATACTTTGCCTTCTTTTTCTTGCATTTTACAACAATCTTTTTCGTCTTTCCCACATTGACAGAAATCGTCTTGCTCTTTACTGACGCTTTCTTTGCTTTTGCTTCAGAAACCGCCTCTGGCATCCCACCAAGGACCATAGACATTGCCAGAATTCCTGACAAAAGTGTTCCTTCCACTCGTTTCCATTGTATCATTCCTATCCTCTCCTTTTTTAAATGTTATCTACATTGTAAAATGTGCACAAAAGAAGAGCCATGATATTTTTAGAACAAAGTTTGACCTATCTAGCGTAGTAACAACATTGGATTCACTGTGTTTTTATTTTCTTTCACTTGAAAATACAGATTGCTTCCTTCTTCTGCATAATATTTACTTGGTTTGGCAATCTTACCAAGCACCTGCCCTTCTGAAACATGATCACCCTGAGCAACAGAAACATCCTGAAGCTGTCCGTAGCAAACCGTGAACCCATCTCCAATTGACATCGTCACGGTTCGCCCTGTTTCTTCCGAAGTCGCAACACTTGTTACAACGCCATCGGCACTCGCTTTCACATCGCTTCCTTCTTTGGCACCGATTACCAGTGCTGGATTTGTTCTATATTGTGCCAGTGTCTTAAAATAGACAACACGGTCGGCACTATACTCCATCAGAACATCACCTTTTACCGGCCACAGAAGACCGGTTTCCTGATTAAAATGCAGAGTATTTTTCATTGCCCCTGTTTTTCGGACTTTTTTCACCGTTTTTGATGTTGCCGCCGGTTTGATTTTTTTAACTGTGTTCTGACTGGAAGTTTCTTTTGTACGCTGCGTTGGCTGTGCCGTAACAGCCGGCGTCGGTGTAGACACTGCTACCGGTGCCGGTTCTTCTTCATCAAATACATTCATACACAGGCCGGCAGCCCCGGCGATCGCAGCCACGCCACATACTAATGATATATAGAACCCTTTTTCTTTAAAAAACATAGAATCACCTCTCTTTTTTTAGTATTATTACCAAGAGAGGTGATTCTATTCAATCATATTTTTGTTTCATTATTTTTGAATGGTTACTTTTTCCAAATGCCAGATTTCTTTTGCATATTCCTCAATCGTACGGTCAGAAGAGAATTTTCCACATTTAGCTGTCTGAAGCATTGCCATCTTTGCCCAACGGGCTTCATCTTTATATGCTTCTTCTACTTTTTTCTGTGCCGCTTCATAAGACCGAAAATCTTTCAGAATAAAATACTGGTCTGCACGCTCATATCCATTTGACTCAAGCAGAGAATTGTATAATTCGCGGAACAATTCCAGGTCTTCTCTTGAATATGTGCCATCAATTAATTGTGTGAGAACAGCACGGATATCCGAATCCATATTATAAATCTCTTTTGGATTATATTGATTGTTATGCTCGAAATCAATGACTTCCTGTGAGGATAATCCGAAGATAAAAGCATTTTCCTCACCAACTTCTTCTACGATCTCAACATTGGCGCCATCCATCGTTCCTAATGTCGGTGCGCCATTCAGCATAAATTTCATATTACCCGTACCAGATGCCTCTTTACTTGCTGTTGAAATCTGCTCTGACACATCTGCTGCCGCAAAAATGATCTCCGCATTTGATACGCGGTAATTTTCTATAAATACCACTTTAATCCTGCCTTGAATGGAAGCGTCGTTATTGATCACGTCTGCCACATTGTTGATCAGTTTTATGATTGCTTTGGCACGCCGATAACCGGCGGATGCTTTAGCACCAAAAATAAAAGTACGTGGATACATATCCATCGCAGGATTTTTCTTTAATTGATTATACAGATGCATCACATGTAAAATATTCAGTAACTGACGTTTATACTCATGCAGACGTTTCACCTGTACATCAAAGATAGAATGTGGATCCACCTCAATACCGTTATGTTCTTTGATATAATTGGCCAGACGGACTTTGTTTTGGAATTTAATATTCATAAATTCCTGCTGCGATTTTTTATCATTAGCAAATATGGAAAGCTTGTCAATTTTAGACAGGTCTGTGATCCACTCATCACCAATCTTATCTGTTACCCATGCGGCAAGTTTTGGATTTCCGTGCAGCAGAAAACGTCTCTGTGTAATGCCATTTGTCTTATTATTAAATTTCTCCGGCATCATTTCATAAAAATCTTTTAATTCCTGATTTTTCAGAATCTCTGTATGCAGGCGGGCAACACCGTTAACAGAGAAACCGGCAGCAATTGCCAGATGTGCCATCTTTACCTGGCCATCATAAATGATTGCCATACTCTTCACTTTATCAAAATTGCCCGGATATTTCTCCTGAATCTCTAACTGAAAGCGGCGGTTGATCTCCTCCGTGATCTGGTAAATTCTTGGAAGCAGGCGTGAGAATAGCTCCAGCGGCCATTTTTCCAAAGCTTCTGCCATAATTGTATGATTCGTATAAGCGCAGGTCTTTGTTGTGATATTCCATGCATCATCCCATTCAAGACCGTATTCATCCAGAAGAATACGCATCAATTCCGGAACAGTAACTGTCGGATGTGTATCATTCAACTGGAAACATACCTTCTCAGGCAGACCATGAATATCATCATGATTCTCCATATATTTCATGACCGCACGTTGAACGCTGGCAGATACAAAGAAATACTGCTGCTTCAACCGCAATTCTTTTCCTGCCGTATGATTATCATTTGGATACAATACTTCGCAGATCGTACGTGCCAGATTCTGCTGTTCTACTGCCTTCTGATAATCACCTTTGTCAAAGGAATCCAGATTAAACGTATCAATAGCCTCAGCATCCCAAATACGCAGAGTATTGACAATATGATTGCCATAACCTACGACCGGCAGATCATATGGCACAGCCATAACAGACTGATAGTTTTCCTGGACAAATTTGTCCCGACCTGTTTTTTCATCTTTGCGAACCGCTACGTAACCGCCAAAGCGCACCTCTACCGCATACTCAGGACGCTTCATCTCAAAGGGATTACCATCTTTTAACCAGTCATCCGGAGCTTCGATCTGAAAACCATTTTCAATCTTTTGCTTGAACATACCATACTTATAGCGGATTCCACAGCCATAGGCAGGATAGCCCAGGGTAGATAAAGAATCTAGAAAACAAGCGGCCAAACGTCCCAGTCCACCATTACCAAGCGCTGCATCCGGCTCTTCATCTTCTAACGCATCAAGATTAAGCCCCATCTCATCTAACACTTCACGAACCATTTTATCCTGCTTAAGATTAATGATCATATTGCCCAGCGCACGTCCCATCAGGAACTCCATTGACAGATAATATACGGTTTTTACATCTTTTTTCTCATATTCCTTGTGAGTAGCCATCCAGTCATCTACTACAATATCTTTTACTGCATAGGCTACTGCCTGAAATAACTGCTGCGGACTTCCTTCATCGACTGATTTACGAAACAAAAGTTTCATGTAATTTTCGATATTTGTTTTCAGTTCCTTTTTCTTTTCCTTTTCTGTTAAAAAAGCCATAGTTACCTCCATTCTAAACAGTTACTTTTGTTACGCCAAAGACAACATCTTCTCCATTGATCTTCCACTCGGCAGTGTGTCCTTTCATCTGACCAACAAGAATCTCATCTGCCAGAATTTCCTTCTTAATCTGCTCAGCATTTCTCTCAATGACTTTTCGGATCGTATCATTTCCATCCTGATACAAGCGGATGTGATCCATGACTTCAAAGTCTGCTTCCTTACGCATCGTCTGAACTTTACTGATGATCTCGCGGACAAAGCCTTCTTCAATCAGTTCCGGTGTAAGGTTGGTGTCTAATACTACCGTGATTCCCTTATCCGACTCGCTGACATAGCCGTCCATCTGTGCTGCCTCGATCAGAAGATCGTCTTTTGCCAGAACTTCTTCCACGCCATCAACAGTTACCGCAACTTCACCCTTTTCGTTTAATGCATCCATTGTAGCGTTGCCATCCAGACCAGCCAGTATTTCTTTCAACATATTGATCTTGCTTCCAAAACGGCGTCCTAATGTACGAAGCTGTGGTTTAAAGCTATATGTTGTGAAATCTTTTACATCATCTGTAAAAACAACTTTCTTGGCATTTAACTCATCCGCGATAATATCCTTGTAAAAATCAGACAACTCGCTCTCTGTCTTCACATACATAGTACCGATAGGCTGACGGTTCTTAATATTGGCCGTATTACGGCAGGCACGCCCCAGTACTACTATGTCAAGAAGCTTCTCCATCTGTGCCTCTAACTCCTTATCAATCTGCTCCTCTTTCACTTCAGGGAAGTCACAGAGATGGATACTTTCCGGTGCAGACTTATCCAGACCGCAAACCAGATTCTGATAAATGCTTTCTGTCATAAATGGAATCATCGGTGCGGCTGCCTTGCTGATTGTTACAAGTGCCGTGTACAAGGTCATATATGCATTGATCTTATCCTGTTCCATTCCTTTTGCCCAGAAACGGTCACGACAGCGGCGTACATACCAGTTACTCATATCATCCACAAAACTCTGTAATGCCTTTGCCGTCTCCGGAATCTTATAATGATCAAGATTTTCATCTACTGCCCTGACTGTCGAGTTTAACCGGGATAACAGCCACTTATCCATAACCGGCAGCTGATCGTAATCTAATGTATATTTTGTTGGATCAAACTGATCGATCTCAGCATACAGTACATAGAAAGCATACGTATTCCATAAGGTACTCATAAACTTACGCTGGCCTTCCGTAACCGCTTTCCCATGAAAACGATTCGGCAGCCAAGGTGCACTATTGACATAGAAATACCAGCGGATCGCATCCGCACCATATTTTTCAAGTGCTTCAAATGGATCTACCGCATTTCCCTTACTCTTACTCATTTTCTGTCCGTTCTCATCCTGGACATGTCCCAGAACAATTACATTTTCATAAGGAGCCTTATTGAACAGCAGTGTTGACTCTGCCATCAGGGAATGGAACCAGCCACGTGTCTGATCAACTGCTTCAGAGATAAACTGTGCCGGGAACTGTGACTCGAACAGTTCTTTATTCTCAAATGGATAATGATACTGTGCAAATGGCATCGCACCCGAGTCAAACCAGCAGTCAATAACCTCCGGAACACGTTTCATAACTTTTCCGCAATCCGGACAGGTAAATGTAATATCATCAATGTACGGGCGGTGGAGTTCCACTTCTGCAGCCTTCGGTCTGCCGGAACGTTCTGCTAGTTCGGCACGGCTTCCGATACATTCCTGATGACCACACCCCTCACATTCCCAGATATTCAGCGGAGTTCCCCAATAACGGTTACGCGAGATTGCCCAGTCCTGAATATTTTCAAGCCAGTTTCCAAATCTTCCCTTTCCAATTGACTCTGGAATCCAATTAACCGTATTGTTATTTCTGATCAGATCATCCTTTACCGCAGTTTCACGGATGTACCATGACTCACGCGCATAATAGATCAATGGTTTATCACAACGCCAGCAATGTGGATACTCATGTTCAAACTTTGGTGCAGCAAAAAGCTGTCCCCTGGCATCTAAATCTTTTAACACCTCCGGATCAGCATCTTTTACAAACAACCCTGCAAATGGTGTCTCCTTTGTCAATTCACCCTTACCATCAACAAATTGTACAAATGGAAGGTCATACTTGCGTCCTACTGCAGCATCATCCTCACCGAAGGCTGGTGCAATATGAACGATACCGGTACCATCTGTCATTGTTACATACGTATCACATGTAACGAAGAATCCCTTTTTATTCTGATTATCCGCACAGTCCTTCGCACATTCAAACAATGGCTCATATTCTTTATGCTCTAAAGCTGTACCAGGAAAACTTTCCAAAACTTCATAAGCCTTTACACCCTCTTCATCATTCGCCAGTTTGCCAAGAACCGAATCCAGTAATTGTTCTGCCATATAATAAGTATAGCCGTCTGCTGCCTTTACCTTACAGTACATATCATTCGGGTTCACACATAACGCCACATTACTTGGAAGAGTCCACGGTGTCGTTGTCCATGCAAGAAAATACGCATCCTCACCTGCCACCTTAAAACGAACAACAGCAGATCGCTCTTTTACTGTCTTATACCCCTGGGCAACTTCCTGGGCTGACAACGGAGTACCACAGCGTGGGCAGTACGGAACGATCTTGAAGCCTTTGTACAAAAGCTTTTTATCCCATATTTCTTTTAATGCCCACCATTCTGATTCAATGAAGTTATCATCATAAGTAACATACGGATCATCCATATCCGCCCAGAAGCCAACCGTATCTGAGAAGTCTTCCCACATTCCCTTATACTTCCATACGGATTCCTTGCACTGCTTGATAAATGGCTCCATACCATACTCTTCGATCTGTTCTTTGCCATCGAGACCAAGTTTTTTCTCTACTTCCAGTTCAACCGGCAGACCATGTGTATCCCATCCGGCTTTACGTGGAACTTTATATCCTTTCATTGTGCGGTAACGTGGTATCATATCCTTGATAACACGGGTAAGAACATGACCGATGTGTGGTTTTCCATTCGCTGTTGGGGGACCATCATAAAACATATACGTCGGACATCCTTCACGCAATTCAATGCTTTTTTTGAAAATATCTTTTTCACGCCAGAATTTTTCAATTTCTTTTTCTCTGTCGACAAAATTCATTCCTGTTGACACTTTACTGTACATTGTATTATAACCTCCATTCATCCAAAAAGGCTCTCATCCAAACCCGGATGAGAGCCTGCTATAAGCCCATCATATTACCACCTGTTCGTCTATGCTGCAAAACATATATCCCATTAACGGTGGACGCCGTCGTCTCCTACTATATTCAGAAACGCAACTCAGGAGTGATCTTCTCTCTTTTCTACTGGTGCCGGGTTCCCACTGTCCCCAACTCACTGCAACGCTTCAAAAAAAGGTACTGTCTCCGTCATAGTCTTTGATGGTGTGTTTACTTAGTTGCTTTTAATGTTAGTACGTTTTTATTCAATTGTCAAGGACTTATTTACAGCAGATATTCCTATTTCACGGTAAGAATATATGTGTTATCTTCACCTGCATACATGGCACCTGCCTTGTCAATGCTCCACTTGTATTCCCCTATTGTCCCGTTTTTCTCACCCTGTTTTTGCAAACCGCGCACCATAGAAATAACCGAATTCCGGTCTTTGCACATATTGGTGATAAGTTCTATCATGCCCTTTTGCTCCTGCTCTTTAAAGAAGATGCCTTTTTCCCACTCGTTTCGAACAACCGACAGTTCCAACAGCTTGTCATCTTTCAGATAAAGAATTGCTTGCATATCTTCTCCTCGCAGCATAATTCCATCGAATGCACCATTGCAGCATAGCGTGCCTGACACATACAACCCATTATTTATACATGTATCAAAGATATCAAAATACCTCTCCGGTCCAAATGCCATAGCACCCGGTATCTGGATATAGATTTCATACGGATACTCCTCCTTCTCCTCCTGCTCATCTTCCTCGCTTTCTATATTGGTAATATTAATTGAATATCCATTCTGTATCAGATTGACATCCTTATTTTTATAATCAAAATCCTTCAGACAGCTAAAGCCCACATTAACAAGATTACGACAGTTTGCCAGTAAGGTTTCTTTGTCTTTCATTGACAACAGGATCTCTATATCCAAAACCTCTTCTTCCCGGGGATCTTTTCCTGCATTTGCATGTTTCTGCCATATATCAATACCTTTTCCGTCATAGGCATTATCGAAAGTAATATTTGTTTTATCATTGGAACATGTCTTTTTTATAGTTTCTGCCATTTGCATGATAGAAGCAATATTTTCTTTCCGGTAAGACCATTTCCCCTGATCCTTTGTTTCAATCTCCTTCGTTGCTTCCTGAATCTGCTCTTTTGTATCCAGCCTTTGTAGATTTCCAAGATTCACATAAGACATCAGCTTACTTTCCTGACCACATCCCGTTAGCAGAACGGCCATGAAAAATAACATCACGCACAACTTTTGTTTCATATTAAACCTCCATTCCTTCTATCGTATCACACGCTTAAATATTTTTTGATTTAACAAGAACAATACGGCGATCACAATGATCTGCAAACTGATGACAGCCGGGAAAACTTGCAAAATACCCAGAATAAATGCGATCAAGTTAGCAATTGGAAAGGAAAAGCATACCGCAATCCCCGCACTGAAAAATACACGAGCCCTGGCATTGGGTATCATAGTACCAAATTTAGCCCCATCCTGCTTTACATTCATTGCCAATCCAAAGACAACGCAAGCAACAAGAACTATGATAAGTGTTACAAATACACTTGACACTGCTCCATAATCAATGCAGTTTCTTGCCATATCATTTCCTGCGTACCCGAACGTTATCTCTACTGTATCTTCATAATAACCCATTCCCATAAAAGCCTGACATATCTGACGTATTGGTCCATGAAACAGGGATACCCCCGTCATAACGGCATTCGGCCAGAACATCTCCCTATAAAGATAGCACATTCCCAACACATAAAATGGTGTTGCAACGACACCGATGGAAACCAAACTGGCTAAAATTCCAACAGTGATCAATGTATGAATCGCTGTAAAAACAGCATAGGCTGTCAAAGCAGTAATCCACAGGAGCAGGATAGTCCGCAATGTCTGGAACAAGGTATCATTGGCACAAAATATACTATACTGTGGGTACAAAAGGCGTACTTTTACAAAATCTACATAGTATGTCTGACGCAAAACCAGAACACCAATGCAAAATACTGCACATGCAATTGTAATAATACTACTGCCTATAATAAGTTTTGCCACAAAACGTTCCCTCTGCGAAAAAGGAAGTGACACTATATATTCCCGCCGGTTCCTCTTATGATAATCCGCAAACTGAAACATTACCATAAAAGAAATGCCAATGAGTATAATCGGCGTAATACGTTCCAGTCCCTCAATCAGTACACCGGTAAAGCTATCCGTTTTTCCCATGCTGATTGAGGATATCGACATAATGTCTCCCACCATGTTCTGGCTTGTTTGATGGATCTGATCCAGATAACCGTTCAAGACAAAAAGAACAAGTAATCCACCCAGTATCCCTGCTACAAAGAACCATTTCATCGTTCCTATTTCATATTGATACAAGGCCCGTCTTCTATTCATTTCTGGCACCTCCTCCCAGATGATTTCCCTTTTGATTCATATAAATAAAACTTTCTTCTAAGCCCACCGGCATCTCTTCTACCAGGGATGCCCCTAATCCCTTCATATCTTCTTCAAATTTATCATTTTGTTCTTGAAGAACAATCGTGTATACGCTTCCTATATTTGACATATGACATATATCATTACGCTCATACAGTTCCTTTGGCGCCCCGTCCTTAAATACAATCTGGTATTTGACAATCTGTGCTGTTACTTCGTCAATTGCATCCTGAATCTGCACCCTGCCCTGATTGATCACCGTAATCGTATCACATAATTTTTCTAATTCACTTAAATGATGCGAGGAGATCAATACCGTCATACCGTCATTTTCTACTGCATTAACAAGACAGTTCAATAACTCATTTTTAGCCATTGCATCCAAACCGGATGTTGGTTCATCCAATATCATCACTTCCGGATGTCTTGCCATATTAAGAACAAAGCTTGCTCTCATCTGCTGTCCCTTTGACATCTGACTAACCTTCTTATCCGGGTCTACCAAAAACTTATGTGCAAGATAATGATAGTCTTCCATCGAAAATTCCGGATAAACATTCTCATAAAACTGAGCCATTTTTTTCATCCGGTAACTGCGAAACATCTGATTGTTATCTGCCACATACCCAATTTTTTTCTTCACATCTACATTATTGTAAACGTTTTCCCCACATACTTTAACTTCACCCTCATCTGCCGGAAAAATACCGGCAAGACATTTGATGATGGTTGTTTTTCCCGAGCCATTGTGTCCTATCAGACCGTGAATGGTTCCTTTTTCTACCTTCATATCAATGTCTCTTACCACATAATCACTTCCTGCCTGATAGCCTTTGCATAATCCTTTAATCTGAATCATTTTTTGTTTTCACCTCCTTGCAGATCGGTAAATATATCATCCAGTAATTGCATGATCCTTTCTTTATCCCATCCCTGATAGATTAGTTCCATACACTGTGCCTTCATCTCTTCTTTCACCTTTTCAACCACTCCCTCATCTTCCTTATACTCACCTTCGCCTGCAATGAAAGTGCCTTTACCACGTATCGTCTCGATTACATGTCCCCGTTCCAGTTCACGATATGCCTTTGCCACTGTCCCTGGGGTAATCTCCAGCTCCATCGCCAGCTTCCGCACCGATGGAATAGCATCGCCTTTTTTCAGATAACCCTGCAAGATCAAATACTTATATTGCTTAATAATCTGCTCATAAATCGGCTGACTGCTTCTAAAGTCTAACTGTATCATTCAAGTCCTCCCTTCTTTTCTTTATTCTGTTTGGTTCCCTAAATGCGCCTTCGTGTATCAACTGTATCATTACCAGTAATACAGTTGATACACAGAGTGTAATACACTTTTCTTACCTTGTCAAGTCTTTTTCAAAAAAATAATCCACTGGGTCTGCACACATCCCAGTGGATTATTTCTTTTCACTTTTCTTCTAGCTTAACCTTTTAACTTACTTGCTAAAACGGCTTACGATCTCCTGAATGGACTCTGCATTCTGTCTGTTCTCTTTTACAATATCTACAAGAACTTCCGCAGTCTCATTCGTCTGCTCGTTCTTCTCAACAATACCCTGTACACCTAACTCATTCTCGTTAGAAGAAATCTGTACCGTATCAAGCTGACCACGCATCTTGTCAATCGACTCTGCAAACACACGCGAGGCCTCCTGCATCTCAGTCATAATACCCTGAACATTTTCTACTGAATTATTGGACTCAATAGCAAAAGAGGATAATGACTGCAACTGCTTTCCTACATCCTCAGTCATGAAAGTCACAATATTCTGGAAGCATCTCTGAATACGCTCGATATACTGGTTCGTCTCTGCGCAGATATTCTGAATCTGTGCAGCAGCTTCCGAAGAATTCGATGCCAGATTACCGATCTCTTCTGCTACAACAGCAAATCCGCGACCAGCTTCACCGGCACGCGCAGCCTCAATAGAAGCATTCAAGGACAATAAGTTCGTCTGACTGGAAATATCAATGATCTGGGCAACCATATCATTAATACGTGTCAGAGAATTTAACTCTTTCATTGCTTCTTCAATCTCAAGTTTATTTTCATTCATCTTCTCGTCAGTCTCACGCAACGATGTATTTGCCAGTTCTTTCATTTCCTCTGATATACTCATCAGGGCGCGGCTTCTCTCATCACCTTTTTCCACTTTCTCTTTGACCTGAGTTACAAGATCGGAAATCTGTGTGATCTCTTTATTAGCAACTTCAATTGCACTATTGGTTGTAACAATACTGGCTGCTAACTGCTGTGTTGTGGCAGCATTGTCTTCTACACCACTGAGCAGGGATACCGAAGCATCTTTCATCGTTCCGGAAGCAACATGCAGGGACGAAGTACATTCGCTGAGAGTCTGGACAATATTTTGAAACACCTCATAAAGTGAATTCAGTGCTGTAGCAATATGTCCAACCTCACTTTTATGACCGGCATATGGCGTCAATTTATCAGACTGGTTGAGATTCAACTCGCTCAACTGAACAATAGACTCTTCTACCAGCTTCAATGGCTTCGTATTCTTTTTAACTGCAAACCATGCCAATAACGTAATCAGGAGGAAAGCCGCAATACAAATTCCGCCTAATATAACTGCGTTTTTATTTGCTGTACGATAAATCTCACTTCGCGAATCATTCATCACAATCGCCCATCCACGATCGGGAACTGTCTGATAAACCGCAATATGAGTTTCTCCATTCGGTGATGTATACTCCAATGTTCCATCCGTCACCTTTTTATTTTTGTTCAATGTGTTGATGATTGACAAATAGGTACTATCTTTAATCTCGGTAGCCATCTTCTTTGCATTTTTATCAAAGATGTGCATCTTTGTCTCCGTGTTGATCATGGCAAACTCTGCATTAGCCAGACCATCTACTTTCAACTGATCCAGTACACTCTTTAACCCCTCCGCAAAAGGACCACCACCTACATATCCTACGATCGTTGTTCCATCTGTATCATAAACCGGGCAATACATGGATAAGGTAAGCTTACCTGTTGCCGGTGATACAATGATTCCCGTATTATAAAGTCCATTTGCCTTTGTCATAGAATCCTGAAGTGCCTTTAATGCAGCTCCTTTACGTGTCTTCATTCCTACGTATTTGGGGTTATCATGTGCTAACACGTGCGTGTCTTCCCAACGGGAAGTATAAATTCCTTCCCACCGATCCAGCTTCTTATAATAATTCTCTGTGTACTGCTGTGCTTTTTGCTGAATCTCCTTGTTGTCCTGATCCTTCAGCAAATCTCTGATGACAGGTGCCTGACTGTATGCGATCAAAAGAGATTCTGAATCTTTTACGTATTGTTCAACAATCTTCTCCTGCGCTGCCAGTGAAGTCTTCATGTTATTCATGGCTGTTTCCTTCATTGCTGTCGCCATGTTAGAATTGGCAACTACATACAAACATACAATACAGATTGCTGCAACAAGAGATACCGAAATTGTGATCAAGGTACTCATTTTTTTGTTCCTTAACATAATGTACACACTCCTTCTCTGTATAATAGCATCTTAAATCGTAACATAAAACGACAAAAAATAAAATACTTTTTAAAAAAAACACTAAAAAAATTTTCCTGTGGAAAATGCATAAAAACGTTTCCCACAAGAAAATTTCAAATATCGATCTTATTTGCTAAAACGGCTTACAATTGTCTGTATGGATTCTGCATTATGCTTGTTTTCCTTTACTACATCGACAAGCACTTCTGCCGTCTCACTGGTCTGCTCATTCTTTTCCACAATTCCCTGAACACCCAGTTCATTTTCATTAGAGGATATCTGCACAGTATCAAGCTGACCGCGGAGTTTCGTGATCGACTCTGCAAAAATAGAGGATGCTTCCTGTATCTCCAGCATGATTCCCTGAACACTCTCTACCGATACATTTGACTCGTTCGCATAACTGCTCAAAGACTGCAAACGTTTCTCTACATCATCTGTCATAAAGGTAACCATATTCTGGAAACAGTTCTGTATCCGTTCAATATAGGAATTTGTTTCAGCACAGATATTTTGAATCTGAGCGGCTGCTTCCGATGAATTTGATGCCAGATTACCAATTTCTTCTGCAACAACGGCAAAGCCTCTGCCTGCCTCTCCCGCACGTGCTGCCTCGATAGAAGCATTTAACGACAGAAGGTTTGTCTGGTCAGAAATATCAATGATCTGTGCGACCATGTCGTTAATTCGTGTCAAAGTATGAAGTTCTTTCATTGCATCTTCAATTGCTCTGCGGTTCTCATTCATCTTCTCGTCAGTTTCCTGAAGTGAATTGTTCGCCAGTTCCTTCATTTCCTCAGACATACTCATCAGTGAACTGCTTCTCTCTTCGCCCAGTTCCACTTTCTTCTTTACTTTATTAACCAATTCTGATATCTGTGCTATTTCCTTATTTGCCACCTCAATCGCACCATTTGTCGTAACAATACTTGCTGCCAGTTCCTCTGTCGTAGCCGCATTGTCCTCTACACCACTCAGCAGGGTGGAAGAAGCGTCATTCATCGTTCCCGATGCAACGTTCAGTGATGAAGTACACTCTCTTAGTGTCTTGATAATGCTTTGGAATACATCATACAAGGAATCCAATGCTGACGCAATATTACCAATTTCATTCCTACGTCCTATAAACGGAGCCAGTTGTCTGGATTGTGCCAGATTCAATTCACTGAGCTGTACAATTGACTTCTCTACATAATTCAATGGTTTTGTCTTTTTCTTAACAACAATCCATGCCAAAATAGTGATCAAAAGAAAAGCAATAATACAAACACCACCAAGCATGATCATATTCTGACTTGCCATCTGATAAATCTCGCTCTTGCTGTCACTCATTACTACCGCCCAGCCACGGTCACTAACCGCACGATAGACTGCCACGTGTGTCTCTCCATCTTCTGCTGTATATTCTACGGAACCGGTCTTCTGTTCCGGATTCTGCTGAAGCTTATCCACGATGGCAAGATACTGTGGATCCTTTATCTCTGTTGCCATTTTCTTGGCATCCCGGTTGAAGATATGCATCTTTGTTTCTGTATTAATCATCGCAAACTCAGCATTATCCAGACCATCTACCTGCAAGGAATCAAGAACTTCTTTCAAGCCATCTGCATAAGGACCGCCACCTACAAAGCCCAATGGCGTAGTTCCATCTGTATCATAAATCGGCAAATACGTTGACAAAATCAATTTCTTCGAAGTAGGTGATACAATAACGCCATTATTTAACACATTATCCGCCGATTTCATCGCATCCTGCAATTGTTTCAAAGCGTCACCCTCACGGAATGTAATGCCAAGTACTTTAGGATTACTGTGTGCATACACATAGGTATCTGACCATCGGGAAATATAAACACCCTCCCACCGGTCCAGCTTGCTATAGTATTCTGTTGTATATTTCTGCGCTTTTTCAAGCAGCTTTTTGTTTGTTGGATTCTTCAATACTTCTCTGACAACCGGTGCCTTACTGTAAGCAACCAGCAAAGATTCTGAATCCTTAACATACTGCTCAACGATCTTTTCTCTTGCTTCCAATGATGTCTTCATGTTGTTCATTGCTGTCTTTCTCATAGCGACTGACATATTGTAATTTGCTAAGATAAAAAGGCAGATGATACTGATTGCAGCAACCAGTGATACGGAAGTCGTTATCATGGTACTCATTTTTTTGTTCTTTAACATATTCATTCCCCTCTTTCTGAAAAAGTTTCTCGTTACTTTTCAATGTCTTTGCCATCCCAACAATAAGTACACAATTTTTCTTTTGGGATACCAACTGCTTCTAACATATCATCTAATCGATTAAAGCGAAGCGTGGTAAACTTCAACTCCTTTCTGATCTCTTCTACCATTTCTTCATATTTTTCGGATTCCGGATCCGTATACTGCTGAAGCACTTCTTCCGGAACATCCTCCGTTCCCTCTAAACGAGCAATTACACGTCTTGTTATGAGATCCATCTCTGATGAAGAACGGGAAAAATTTAAAAATTTACATCCATAAACGAGTGGTGGGCACGCCGGGCGTATGTGTACTTCTTTTGCCCCGCTTTCATACAGAAATTCTGTCGTTTCACGGAGCTGCGTCCCTCTCACGATGGAATCATCGATCAACAGGATACTTTTATCCTGGATCAGATCATGAACAGCCAGCATCTTCATCTTGGCGATCATGTCCCGCTTGCTCTGCACTGTAGGCATAAAGGAACGGGGCCATGTCGGTGTATATTTGATGAATGGCCGCGAAAACGGTATACCGGATTCATTGGCATAGCCAACCGCATGTGCAGTACCCGAATCTGGAACACCCGCTACTATATCCGGTTTTACATTGTCACGTTTTGCCATGTTCTTCCCACAATTATAACGCATCTGTTCCACGCTGATGCCTTCGTAAGAGCTGGATGGATAGCCATAATATACCCACAAAAATGTGCATATCTTCATCTGTGAACCCGGTGCCATAAGTGTCTTGATTCCTTCCTCGTTGACAACCACGATCTCTCCCGGCCCCAGTTCTTTCAATGGATGATATCCAAGATTCTGGAATGAAAAGGATTCCATCGCCAGACAATATGCCTCATCCTTATATCCGACTACCAGTGGTGTTCTTCCGTATTTATCACGCGCCGCATAAACACCCTTTGGCGTCAACAACATCAAAGTAAGAGAACCATCTACCAGTTCAAGCGCATATTGAATCCCCTCAATGAGATTTTCCTTTTGGTTAATGATGGCTGCTACCAGCTCGGTCGGATTGATATCTCCTCCACTCATTTCGAGAAAATGCGTGTTATTATGAGAAAAGATGTTGTCCACAATATCCTGTGCATTATTAATCTTTCCTACTGTCGTGATCGCATAAGTCCCATGATGTGAACGTACAATAAGCGGTTGTGGTTCATAATCCGAAATGCATCCAATTCCATAGTTTCCTTTCATATTCTGCATATCTTTATCAAACTTTGTACGAAACGGTGCATTCTCTATATTATGAATGGCACGGTCAAAACCATCCTCCCCATACACCGCCATACCGGCCCGTCTGGTTCCAAGATGGGAATGATAATCTGTTCCAAAGAACAAGTCAAATAAACAATCTTCCTTTGACGCTACTCCAAAAAATCCGCCCATGCTTTCTGTTTTCCTCCAAATCAATAATTGTATGATGCCGCAGGAACGGAAAAACCATCTCCCGGCAGCTTTTATATATTTAATATTATATTATCTCTACGTATATAATTCAATAATAAATTTTGAAAGTTTGCTTGTCTTGAATCCCCTCACAAAATGATGTATACTTGACAGGTATGTAAAAGTATTTTCGACGCAAAGCGTCTGTGAAACGGAGGTTAAAATGAATATCAAGAAAGTTTCGGAAGTTATCTGTGATAACATGTCTGTGTATGAATCTAAGACTAAGCTCACCTTAGGACAGCTAATCTTACTTGCCATGTTCGCCGGTATTTTTATTGCTATTGGTGCTGCAAGCAGCAGTGCTGCCGTATTTGGCATAACCAACGCAGGACTTGCCAAATGTCTCGCAGGGGTCATCTTTCCGGTAGGACTGATCCTCGTGGTGCTGATCGGTGGAGAATTATTTACCGGAGACTGCCTTATGATCTTTGGCATACTGGATAAACGTTTGAAGATCATGCCAGTCGTCAAAACACTTATTTTAGTTTTTGTATTCAATCTGATTGGTTCGCTGGTTGTCGTTTTTCTGGTAAATCAATCGGGGCAGCTTGATCTTGGTGATGGTGCGCTCGGCGCTGCCACAATAAAGACAGCTTACACGAAGCTTAATCTTTCCTTTGGAAAAGCGTTCTGCTCTGCCATTATGTGTAATATTCTTGTTTGTCTCGCTGTCCTGATTGCCGGCGTGTGCCAGGATGGAGCGGGAAAAATCATGGGGATTTTCTTTACCATCTGGGCATTTGTCCTCGGTGGTTATGAACACTGTGTTGCCAATATGTATTATATTCCGGCAGGTCTTCTGGCAAAGGGGTCTGAAAAATATGTGAATGCTGCGATAAATGCCGGAATGAGCGCTGACCAGATTAATTCTATGTCGGTTCCGGGATTTTTCCTGAATAATCTTCTCCCGGTTACACTTGGTAACATGGTCGGCGGTATGTTATTGATTGCTGTTCCTTTTTACATCATTCACAAGAAAAAAAAGTAAAAGAAACAGGCGGAGTTTCTTGTATGATAAAAGAAGTTCCCTTCGGTACTGATCTGTAACGCGAAGGGAACTTCTTTTTCTATATTTTATATTATCTTCGTGCATCTGCACCTTTATCTGGTCTTATCAAATGAATTGATTCCTGTTAGATTCGTAAGCCATGTTGAGCCATTCTTTCTCCGCGCATCCAGCGTATTGATTGCTACACTGTAAATAGTTCTTACTGATGTATCCGTCCCATCCACCAGACTTCCTAATGCGCTGATAACATACGTTCTTCCTTTATATCTGCCCAGATACAGCATCTCATGCCCCTGAAAATACAGAATACTTCCGACATGTACTTTCTTGATTTCACATGTTTTTTCCTGATCTGTCTTTCCTGTCAGCTTCGTAAGTGAAGGAATCAATTGCTGCCAGGATGTGTTGCGGGGAAGCGAAAAACCGAAACAACGATATACCATGCTTGCATACAGGGAACAGTCCATTGCATCAACAGATCCCCCCCAGCCATAGCGGTTGCCAAGACATTCAAATGCAGTCTGTAAAAGGTTTCGCTCTGTCAAAGGCAGATACCCGGCATTTACTTTACTGTGTTCGGATATGAGTGCCATCTTCTTTTCATATTTTCCTTCCGCACTCCTCACCGGAAGGTAGACAACATAATTATTCCAACTGCCTCTTCCATCAACACTCGCCGGTATCTGGTCTTGCGGTACCAGACGCAATCTCGTTCCAAGTGTCAGGATTCTTCCTGATATAGAAGGATTATAAAATGACGTTTCGGTTACAATACGATCCGTTGTAACAACAAGAAAATCTTTTTCTCCTGCTTCTACATCCCATGCGTCAAGCCACTCCTCCCTGGAATTGCAGATAGCCACATCTGACGCGGCTACCCATCCGGTACAGTTTTCCGTGTAGCCCCAATAAAATTTTCCGTCTGCCGTTTTTGCTTCTAATATCATAGGATCATTGATTCCTATCGCAGAATTTACACTTTCATCATCCGTATCTGTGGCAGAATAACCGATATAATCCGATGTCGGGCACCACTTAACTTCCGTTCTCGTTGTACAGACCGCATACTTGACCGTATCCTTTTCTGTTGCCATGTCATCTCCCACTATATTATTTTTTATCTCATTAAAATAAGCATCTTTGTCTACCGCATTACCATTAGCATAATAGTTCTTTCTATTGGCATCACTCGTTACGGAGTTTGCAAGGCTGCTGCGAAGAGTAATCCCATTATATGTCTGTGGTATGTTTTTCAGATCATTCATCTTAGTCCCTGCTGCAGCCTGGATTTCCTTATTTATGCTGCAAATCTGTTCATCTGTTGCCAGTATACGATCCGGCTCTTCACTGAGATTTGCCCAGAAATCCGGTTTTGTCATAGAACCAGATACACCATCCGCATAGGAAATCCCCCCGGTTTCCGGAAGTTCCTCTTCCTTGCTTTTGCAATAAAGCACAAGATCGCCCTGCCGGTCATCACTTCCACTCTTGTATAATTGGGTACACGCCTCATCGGTGTAGAACGTTCCCTCATACTTCTGGTAAAATTCATCATTTAAATATAAACTGACGGCATCCCCCTTGGGGATATTCCATGACTCCTGTTTTTCTTTTGTTGTCCCTGTCTCTAATGTAATAGTAACCCTTCTTGCCGGCATATCTTTACACTGTATATGCTTTTCATATAAGACAGCCATTTTTTCAACAGATTCTGACAGTTTTTCGTCGTAATGATAATCGGATGTTTCCATCCACTCTTTGTTACCATTCTTATCACACAGATATTCCTTGTTTTGTATCAATTCTAATGAGTTTTCATCCAGAACAGCTTCATACTGGGCATATACACCCTCTTTGCCATCACATTTACTTCCATATAACTCCTTTACTTCGCTTCCCTGAAGTTTTGTCTGCAAATAAATTTTCCCATCTTTGCTTACACATGACAGAATCTCTTCTGAATCACCAATCGACCAGGTTGATATTCTCTGTCCAAGAACATCCTTCATTATATCCTGTGTTTCCGGGAAGATAGGAAACATGAGACTATAACGGTATGTCCCATTGTTATCAAAGTCATCATACACCAGCCCCCCTGAACTCCGGATATACTCTTCATAATCGCCCTGACGCAGATAAAAACACTGTCTGGAAATATACTGCTCGTCACTTGCCATAATCCCTTCCGCTACCTTCTGCTCTATCGAATAACCGGTATGTTGTTTTAAAATTTCTTCTGATTCGTTTGCCTGATTGAGTGCTTTTTTACTTACCCTGACAGGAACACCCGCATCAGGAACGGTTGTTGGCGAAGCTGTCCTGTCCGTCATAGCTGTTGCTTTCGGTGTAGTTACCGGCGCAGTTACCGAGGGAACCATTGTTGCAGCAGTTGTCTGTGACGGTAAAATTTTGTTTTTCTTCTGGGCTTTCTTTTTTACCGTTACTTTACAGACGAATTTCTTTTTTCCTGCTTTTGCCGTTATCTTTGTAATGCCGGCTTTTTTCCCCGTAATCTTAAGGCTGGCCTTACCAATTCTTTTTGTTTTCACATATTTCTTCGTACTTAGTTTCCAGGAAACTTTCTTCCTTGTATGACTGACTTTCAATACCTTTGATGTTCCCTGAGTAACTTCCAACCGTCTGGCTGAAAGAGCTGCCTTACCTGCTGCCTCCGCTTCTCCCTGTGGAACCGGAACAATGCTGACCAGTGCAAGCGTTACTGCTAATATCAAACTACATCTCTCTTTCATACTTACCTCCCGATTTTTCTCTATAATTGACTCCGAATATCCTGCATACGAATATCCAATGCCGCACTTACTTCCGCACATTCCTTTAATTCTTTTCGCAGTTCTTTATTATCCTGTCCTTTTTTGTAATAAATACGGTGCTCCAGACTCGCCCAAAAGTCCATCGCAATTGTACGGAACTGGACTTCGACACGCATAAACCGTTTTTCATCATGTAAAAAGATCGGTATCTCGACAATCAGATGAAGACTGCGATAGCCATTTTCTTTCGGCTTTTTTATATAATCTTTTTTTCTGACAAGTGTTACATCATCCTGCTTCAAGAAGAAATCTGCCAATTGATAGATATCCTCTGGAAATGCACATACAATGCGGACACCGGCAATATCAGACAGTTCACGTTCAATACATTCTGCACTGAATTCAAGCCCCTTCCGGTGTAACTTTTCAATGATGCTTTCCGGGGATTTCAAACGGGTTTTTATGGTTTCGATTGGGTTACGGTCATATTTCAGCGAAAATTCTGTATTTAAAACGTTAAATTTTGTTTCTACTTCCATGATTGCACATTTATAGTACGCCATTAAGGTGCGAAACGCCTCTCCCTGGTCCAGTATCTTTTCAATCGCATCATTTTCCATAATACTGTCTACAAATGCCTGATCCAGTTTGATACCATTTGTTTTATTTGACTTTTCCATAAGCCATTCCTCACTTATTCTTCAATGTACTTACGCACGATCTGCCCATACCGCATCTGATCTGCATAGGCAAACAAACGCTCTGGTTTTCTTCTCTTATATTGATTGTATTTTTCTGCTACCATTTTGACCTGTTCTTTGCCGATTTCTCTTTCCAGACGGATACAGTCACACACACTCCGGTCAACATCATATAACCGGATGCTTCCACCTCCGGTACGCGCATTCACAATCTCCTGCTCAAATGTATTGACAGAAAAATAGTGTCTGGATACCGGGAATGTCAGACGCATCTCGCCGCGGTCAATACGTGATGTTGCCACATAGAGCTTATCGGGTTCCGTATCGATCAATCCGTGATAATAGCAGGCACTCAGCGCACAGATTACAGCGCGTGGATTTGTCATGCACGCCTCCAACATCTTATAATGCTTTGGCTTCTTTTTCCTACTCATCAGGTTCCAATAATGTCCATGAGATACCTTTTCGATCTTCCCTTCCTCTATCAGGGTACGGATTTGAATCGTTGTTATTTTATTAGCGAGAAGCTGTCTTGTAGACAAATAACCATTTTCCTCATTAAACAATCGGTTTACCTTATCGTAAGTTTTTTGTAACATATATTTCCTCCTTATAACACCATGATATACATATAATATAGTTTTTTGATAAATGTAACGTCTTCATATGCTTTATTTCTAATATGATGATAAATTTCGGCAAAGCTTCGAAGTTCTTCTTCACTAATATCATCCGGTCCAAATCTCGCATGATAGATCAGTTCAACAAAAACAGTGATCTCCTCTTCCGGCAGTTCCATTGCTTTAGCGATCTGAGCCGTATATTCTGCCATGCTCTGACCTCTGTACACAACCGACCTTGCTGCAAATACCGGCATCAGATGATGGTGTGCCATACGAATTCTGCGCCTTGCCCGCATGCTTCTCATATTACGAAGAAATACGTGACTGCGGATCCTTCTCTGTCCCTCCACACATGACAGAACAAGCAGAATGATCAGGACTGCTTCCAAAATATACCACCAGACATGCGAACCCTGTTTGCTTCCCTTATCCGATGCGCCATCATCCGACGAGTCTTCATTTCCATCTATATCATCAAAAACCATACTTTCTTCCGGTGTTTCTGTTACTGCCGGTGTTGGTGTCGCCTCTCCCATCTCGGGATCTTCCTCTTGCTGCCGGCCTTCCTCATTTTGTGAATTGTCATCCGGATTATCCGAAGGCTGCGGTTCTGTGGACTCGATCGTGTCCTCTTCGCCTTGCCCCGGCGTTACTTCTACAGGCACAAAACCGTATTTTTCATCATACACTTCAATCCACGCATGAGCATCCTCATCCGGCACTTCGATCTCACCCTTGTCCTCAACGCCAGATTCTAATTCTTCTTTTGACACATACATTCCTTCCACATAACGGGTCGGAATTCCAACACTTCGAAGCAGGATGGCTGCCGTCGTTGCATAATAAGTACAGTACCCTTTTTTATTTTCTTTCAGAAAATATTCTACGGTATCTTTTCCTACCGGAGTTTTGCCCGGTGCCAGAGTATAAGAAGTGTTTTTTGCTATATAAGAACGGACAGTCTTTATCATCTCGCCCTGACTGATATTACCTGCCTGATACCTTGACAGAAAGTGATTCTGCTTTTCCAGCTCATCCTTAAATTCATTGCAGAGTGCTGTAAGATTCTCCGGTATCTGCCGATAATATTTGTCTGCAAACTGCCTGAGTTTATCCCGTTCTGCTTTATTGCTCTCCCAAAATGGTCCATTCGCCATACGGTAATTGTTCTGTAAAATATCCTGCTTCAAAACATATGGATATTGGCAATAGTACTCAACATCATAATCAATTCCCGGCTGTTCTACAACGACCCTTCCGTTCTTCGCATATTGAAACGTATTGGTCGGGAGATAAGGAACCAGATAGTTGCCATAACCAAAAGCAAGATTACGGATCCTCAGTTTACCTGTCTGCCATACATCCTTTACACCACTCCGCTCGTTATCCCCCAATTCATTTCGAAGCTGTGCATGCCAGTTATCCAATGTGACTCCGGTATTGTCCAGCGCATCCAGATCTTTTTTATACTCATCGTTAGATGATAGCGATGACCAGCGGTTGTCCTCATAACGATCTCCCACATAACCTTTCAGATACATTCCATGATCCACATTGATGCTTCCTGATATCTTTAACATCGTTTGTCCGTTATAAGATATTTCTTTTTTTCTGCCGAGTTTTCCATAAGTGATCGCATCATCATTAAAGTAAGCCTTTAACCAGGTAAAGACGTCATCGGCACTCCACGAAGACAATGCCATGATACTATTCTTCGCCTGTGTAAGTTTATCCATGCTGCCATAATATCTCTGCGGTGGGATGAACACGTAACTGATTCCGCCACACACAAGCCCTACCAGCATAAGTATAATAGCTAACTTCTGACGCATCCTGCGGTCAATCGCATCCGTGCGCAAATGTCTTGTTCCAATAATCGTCATTGCTACGATCAAATAAGTAAAAAAGTCCACATAATGACCAATCTTACCAACAACTAAAGGCAGAATAACAAATGGCAGAGTTGCCAGAACAAATACTTTTGATCGACGTCGGCGATAGAAGAAAGCACTGACGATAGCAATCAAATATACACCAATCAGTATCAATAACAGATTCGTACAAAACTTTACACTAGATCCATCCGTGTCCGTATAAGTAAATAAAGACAACGTAGTCCCCGTATAATTCATAAATTCTTTCAGAAAGCCGTTGACCGCTGTAATAAGCCCCTTCTCCATTGCCCCAAGAAACCGAAAACTGATCAAGGCAAAAAATAAGGTAATCCCCAGCAAACCATACAGTTTTCCTTTTCGAAACGTCTCCAGAACAGTAAATAACCCATAAAATACAATAGCCGATATAAACATAATCGCCACGACCAGCACATGGTCGTACGTCAATTCCAAACTGGTGGCAGTACACATAAGAGCTGAGTAAACACCAAAAAAAACCAGCAGCACCTGGCTAAATTCCAATATGAATCTGATCACTCTATTATCTCTGGTCCTCAACCTCTTCACCTCGTAAATCCATAACTTCTAATCTTTCTCTCGTCAAACTTCCTGCATCCAGATCAGCGTGATCAGCAACCGTAAGATACAAGGCGGATTCCAATACTTTTCCCTTACCCCAATCTACATATGCTTCCAGCAGTTCATTTGGCGATGTTGTAATACTGCATTTAAACAACTCCTGGAACATCCAATACAATTCCTCCTCCTGTTCTACTGAGTACTCCTGTATCACACCATTTTTCTTATCGTGCCAGATAAAAACCTGCGGGATTCCATGATCGATCATAAACATTGAAATCGAATAGGCCCCCTGGACAAGCAGATTGATGTTCCGATCCCGTTCATCTTTTTGACCAGCCACACAAAGATCCATAAAGATGTGTACTGCTTTGGTCAATGGCAGACTTCCCTCTTTTACCATCAAGCTGCCTGTCTTACTGCTCAGTTTCCAATGAATACGCTGAATCTTATCTCCGTCTGCAAAATCCCTGATGTCAAATATTTCCGACGGATCATCTCCCTTTTTATAGAGAGAAAAACGGTCACTATCTTCATTCGTTTCATTATACCAGCGGTCACGTCCAAGATACATCTCTTTCTGCGGTGGCAGAACAAGTATATTCTGTGTTTCTAAATTCTTTCCGATTGTCCATGCAAAAATATTTAAATAATCATAAATGCGAACTTTTTCAACTGTGATCGCAACATTTCCGCACACATTCATGACAACCGGTATCCGTCGGTCACGCTTCTTTCCGGCATCTACGGAAAAGCGGACCTTCATCCTTCCCTTTTCACCGGAAAAAGTATTTTCATACCGCACGCGGGCAATCCCTTTTGTCAATGGTAATAAACGATTGCTGTTTTCAATTGACAACGTAATAACTGCACGTGCCGGTTTATCAATCGCATCTTTTTCTGCCAGCGGATTTTTTGCATCTACCGATACGGTTACATTTTTTCTCATGATAAGTAAAAAGACAAACATAAATACCGGCAGAATAACAAGCAGTCCCATCATCGCAACCGCTCCATACTGTAAATACAGAACAGCAATCACACAACTTATCAGAAAAAGAAGTAAATAGAAAATCGTTCCTAATGTCATATATATTCCATTCCTTTTCTTTACAATTTTGGTACCGGTACTTTTCCTACGATTTCTTCAATCACATCTTCTTCACTTACATGACTCATACGGGCTTTACCATTTAACAACAGACGATGTGCAAGCACTGCCCCTGCTACTGCTTTAATATCTTCCGGCAGTACAAAAGAGCGCCCCTGAACAAACGCACGCGCTTTGGACATGTCCATTAGTGCCAGTGTACCACGCGGACTTACGCCCAGCGTGATCATGGAATGTTTTCTCGTTCCATCTACAATCTGGGACAAATAACCAAGCACCTTATCATCAACAAAAATCTGTTTAACCTGATCCTGCATAGCGATCAACTCCTGCTTAGTTATGATCTCCTGAATGAAATCCAGCGGATTAATTTCCTGACGTTCCTTAATCAGCCGAACCTCTTCCTCTACCGTTGGATACCCCATGGAAATGCGTATCATAAAACGGTCAAGCTGGGACTCCGGAAGCATCTGGGTACCAGCCGATCCAACAGGGTTCTGAGTCGCGATTACAATAAATGGATTTGGTAATTGTCTTGTCACACCATCCACTGTAACCTGTCCCTCTTCCATAACTTCCAAAAGCGCCGACTGTGTCTTTGTTGAGGTTCGGTTGATCTCATCTGCCAGAAGCAGATTACACAAAATAGCTCCCGGTTTGTACTGAAATTCTCCATCAGCACCGATCATATTAAACCCAACGACATCACTCGGCAGTACATCCGGTGTAAACTGCAGACGGCGTTCCGTCAGTTCCATCGCTCTCGAAAAAGAAACTGCCAATGTCGTTTTTCCCACCCCTGGAACATCCTCAACCAATATATGGCCCTTTGCCAATATGGCTGTCATAACGAGTTCAATTGCCTTATCTTTTCCCCGGATTACTTTCCCAACCTCTTTTAATATAATCTCAACCTTGTCATTCACTTTGACTTTCTCCTTCCTCTTTTACACAAAAACGCCGGATCAAATCGGCGTTTTCTGTTGTGTTTTCTATTATTTACGAAACTTTCATGATAAACTTCTGAACCGCACGTTCATCATCAGCATCTATCTTTTCCATATGTCCACCTAATCCACATATCTTCTCAGCAAAATTTTCATATCCGCGCTCTATATACTGGATATCGTCTACATACGTCACACCCTCTGCCACAAGTCCAGCCATAACCAAAGCCGCTCCCGCACGCAGATCCGGTGCACTGACTCTCGCTCCGGTGAACCCCTCTACACCTGTGATAAAGGCTGCATTTCCTTCAACGGTTATATTAGCGCCCATACGGCGTAATTCACTGACATATTTAAATCTTGTCTCAAAAATCGTCTCCGTAACAATACTTGTCCCCTGAGACAGGGCGAGCAGCGTCGTAATCTGTGGCTGCATATCAGTCGGGAAACCCGGATATGGCATCGTCTTTACATTCGCATAAGACAAACGATGATCCGATATGACACGTACACAGTCATCAAACTCTTCAACTCTGGCTCCAATCTCAACGAGCTTCGCTGTGATCGCCTCAAGATGCTTAGGAATTACATTTTTCACATAAGCATCTCCGCCGGTTGCCGCGATAGCAAGCATATAGCTACCGGCTTCTATCTGATCCGGAATGATCGAGTACTCTGCTCCATGCAGGGACTCTACACCACGAATACGTATCGCATCCGTACCGGCACCTTTGATATTGGCCCCCATGCTGTTTAAAAAGTTCGCTACATCTACTATGTGAGGCTCTTTTGCCGGATTTTCAATGATGGTTTTCCCTTCTGCCATGCAGGCAGCCATCATAATATTGATCGTAGCTCCAACACTTGGACAGTCCAGATAAATATGTGTACCCATCAGGTGTTCCGCATGCGCATCAATCTTGCCATGATGAATCGTCACCTGTGCCCCTAACTGCTCAAAGCCTTTGATATGCTGGTCGATTGGTCTGCTCCCAATCTGACAGCCACCAGGCAGAGCAACTAATGCCTTTTTGTATTTTCCCAGCAAAGCACCTACAAGATAATAAGAGCCACGTATCTTCCGAATCGCATCTTCGTCGACGCTTACATCATTAATAACAGCTCCATTTATACGCACCGTATGAGCATCCAGACGCTCTACGATCGCTCCGATTCCCTCTATGGCATCTAACAAAACACGGACGTCATCAACATCCGGTAAATTCTCTATTTGAACAGGCTCATCCGCCATGATCGCTGCTACAATAATCCCCAGAGCCGCATTCTTAGCCCCACCAATCGTAACTTCCCCGCGAAGTGGTGTTCCACCTTTTATAATGTACTGTTTCATCACTACCTCCATCGATAGAAACATCTCAAATATCAGATTACACAAACATGCTTTCTATCACATGTACGTCATTGAATTAGTATAACACATTTTTGCCTTTTGTAAAATAGAAAGTTCAACACTTTTCACAATTTTTTGTGGTTATTTTTTTACAGAATAACCAAACTTTCCTATCTTTTCACCGAGGCAGAAATATTCCCCATGGGAATATGCAACCAGCCCCGTTTGATTTAGTTCAAATTTCCCTGTGTCGTTCATATATTTCTCACTGACAAGCACATCCTGTACCTCTGCCAGAAACATATGATGACTGCCCAGTTTCTTAATTTCTGTCACGCGACACTCAATATTTACAGGACTTTCCTCAATGATCGGCGCATACCTGAGACGATTGCCCCTGGCTGCTGTCAGCTTCATGGCAGCAAACTTATCCACATTCCGGCCGGATTTCACCCCGCACCAGTCCGTTGCATAGGCCAGCGTCCCGGTCGTAAGATTAATAGCAAACTCACCTGTCTCTTCAATCATAGAATACGAATATCGTTCCGGACGTACAGAAATTGAAACCATTGCCGGATCGGAACATATCGTTCCCGCCCAGGCAATCGTAATGATATTTTTATTTCCCTTTTTATCCGCACAGCTAACCATGACCGCAGGCACCGGATACAGCATATTGCCTGGTTTCCAAATCTGTTTTTTCTCCATTTCCCTGTCCCTTCTTTAACAGTGTCTGTCTCTGAGCGTTACATCTTCACCTTGTAGGTAAGGCACTCTGACAATTCCGGATACATATCCAGAAAGCAGTCCATCTCATCAAAAGGTCCCGCTAACATTACTACAATTTCATCACCATATTCACTTATGACCTGTATTAGTTTTTCTACCGATTCTTTACTAAGATCCGGTGCGCCGGTTACCAGCATACATCCGCCCCTGATCTTATCCATCTGCTCGGACAGATCAATCTGGTTCAGCTTTTCAGACGTTATCTTAACAATACTGTGTGCAGACACATGACCTACATGATTAAGTTCCTTTGTCACACGTTTTGCCACAGCAAGCGTAATGCGCTCTTCTCCCCCGGCAAATACAAAATGAGGTGTTCCCTCACCATACCGGACATATCGTATCGTACTCTTGAGCGTGCGGTAATGAATTCCTCTTTGTGAAATCTCTTCCGGCTCGTCCTCAAGCAGTTCCTTCTTCTGCTCTGCCGTCAATGGGGTCTTCGGAGCAGGCTGTTTTTCTTCTGTCGTTTCCTTTTTCACCACAACCGGTTCCGATACAGCCTCTCCGGCTCCACCAGCTAATTCAGGAGTTTCTTCCTCTTGTTCCGTTTCCGGCTCGTCCGGTATGTTCTCCATGTCTGTCACGCCGATGGCCTGGGCTGCATATGGCACAAATTTCTCCGGATCTTCTTCCACCGGTTCCGGAATTTCTTCATCAACCGGAGGTTCCCAGGCAGGATCTTCACAATGCCGCTGCAGCTCCATTGCCTTATCTACAATTCTTCCTCCACCAAACCAGAGTTTGAGATCTTTGCACTCCTGTATACACTTATCACGCAGCCCCTCCTGCTCATACAGGCGGGCAAGCTGAAATCCCCATTCCTCTGTATATTCTTCTTTTTTTAATTCTTCAAGAATCTCTATCAGGCGTTTTCTCGGCTCTCCCTCCGCCTTTGCCAGCAGATAACGGAGTTCGTATGTATCAAGCGTCGTTTCTCCCTGCATTTCATAGGTAAAATACAGATCTCTCGCCTCACCCATGTCACCAAGACGAATCGCCAGCCGCACCAGTTTATCCAAAACATAACGAGACTTTGTACGGTCATAGATCATATAATAGATCTCTTTTTTCTTCTCCATACGTTCCGCTTTTTCATACAATTCCGCATACAAGTACAGATCGTCCAAAGACCCCACTTCCGCAAGCGGAAGCTCATCAATCAGTTCCAACGCTTTCTTGTATTTATTGTCTTCTACCATTTCTCGGATTTGTCTGCACTGACGTACTCTCTCTCGTCTTTTGGCCATGTTCCTTTGCTCCTTATTCTTCCAAAACTAAGCGTTTTGTTTGTGCTACTTCCTCCGGCAGATCCATTCCTGCCTTTTCGAATTTGTGAACTGCCGCCACCAGAGCCTTCTGCCGTTTTCCCCGTTCCCGTATATAACGTCCAGCCGCCTCCCGGTATGCGGTCTGTTCCAATAAATCCTTACCATATTTCTGTGAAAATGGACAGTATGTATATAAAATCTCACGCGCCACACGATTCAGTCTCGGCGCCCCGGTCACCTCCCGCAGGATCCAGTCCTGATAATCTCTGGTAAACACTTCTCTATATTTATTATTGCACTGCTGTAACTGTGCCTTTACCTTTTCTTTCCTCTCTGCGCTTAAATTATTATTCTTCTTATAGAACTGAAGATAATCCACATATTCACTCGTCAGAGATGCATAGCGGTAGTTATTCCACTGTGCCCCCATCTCCGTGCGGCAACGCTCCCAGCGATAATGCGCCAGCATTTTTAACACCGTCCCCGAAAGATCCTGTTCCATGAACGATGGCATCAGGATACGTGCATGCGATTTTTTATTTCGTCCTTCTAAATCCTGCCACATAAGGCCATTGCGCCCATATACCGGAAACAGAATAAACTCCGGCGTATAGCGCGCCGTAACATCAAAGCGCGTCAGTCCTGCCTCTTCAAAGGCAACCAGATATTCCCTGTAAAAGATAGAATAATCAATCTTCTCTACCTTGTTGACCGTCTGGTTGATCGCTGCTGCCGTTACAACCGAGTTTTCCAGATTAGTAAAAATACCCTGAGAGCACAAAATAGGAAGAAAGGCAGAAATATTGCCATTAAGAAGGCGATCAGCATAACGAACCAGATTATCCACCTCAAAGTGAACCTTTTGCTCGCCATCCTCTAATGCTTCCTGATATTCATTCTGCGCCAGCTCACCTCCCTGAAGCTGCTTTCGCATCACTTCTTCATAATCCATGTCAAACTCATTTTTACATGGATTCTTTCTGCCTTCGTAAATCTCTCTCAGCCATTCTGCCAGCGTATATACCCGGCAAGACATCTGCTCTTCGCGTGAATCCGGCAGCGTCAACAATATCTGCAGTTCTTCTTCCTTCAGAAAATGCTCGCTGATATAGCCATAACGCAAAAACAGATAAACAGCAATTGGCGGTTTGGCATCTTCAAAGCTCTTCATAACAACCGCCTCATATATTTCAAAAAACATCTGCGTGATACGCTTGCGCAGCGCCCCGGCTTCCGGCGTCTTCATAAACGGATCCGCTAATTGTTCTAATTCTCCTACCGCCTCAGCAAATTCTTCTGATAAGCGCCCATGAATTGGCGCATAGTCTAAAATCTGCTCCAGTGAATGATCCAGCACCTGCATATCTGTCTGCTCAAATTCCTCCAGACTGCCCGTATCATCTGACAGGAGAGCAAAATATGTCTCTTCCATCCGCTGGCGGTTCAGGTGCATATTCTCTCCGGCATTCTCGATCAATATCGTCTCGGTATCGTTAATATGCTCCAAAATCTGATCCAACATCCTGCTCAGCTTACCATCATTCTGTCCGGCACGTTTAACCCCCAGTGCCATGTGTCCTACAAGAGAAAACAAATTTTTCTCATCCATCACCATAACACGAAAATACCGCTTCAGCTTTTCTGTAACATCACGGCACATCTTCAGAATCTGAGGCAGAATAGAACACTGCTGTTGAAAGTAATACTTTGCTACATACGCATTGGCACCATAATAATTCTTTTGTGCTTCCACCGGAATCCGGCAGCATTGAAGAAAATAATTCAGTTCCTCTGGCAAAGCTTCCTTGATCTTTTTATCCGCCAAAAGTTCTTCCAATGAGGATATCGTATCTGGTACCAGCCCCGACTGTTCTGATATCTGCAAATACTCATGATAGGAATCATCTACAAACTCCGCTGCTTTGTCAACAGCCTGTTTTATCTTGGTATATACCCTTGCAATGTCCTGTAAAAAAAAGTTAATAGACGTTACTAAAAGCCCCCGATATTGTGGTTTTTCATCCAACAGGAGGCATGCTTGCTTCTGCCCATTGATCGGCAGACCATATATCACACAATCATCTAATGCAATGGAAGTAAAAGAATGTTTTCCCTGCATCGCATCATACATTCCCAAAAAGTTACCAGAACCCAGAGTTGTCCTGATTCCATCTCCTTTTAGCACTACCCGCCCCTTAAGTATAAGTCCAACCGACTGAAGTGGCTGTCCTTTTTCATAAATAACAGTTCCTTTTGCAAGCGAATTATTACCGTTTACCACAAGGTTCTCTGACATACGTAACACCTCCACCCAACCAGTCCTGACACGTTGCATCTATGGTTGAATAGTACATTTATCTATACTGATATTTTAAATCCGTGCGCCCCATGTCGAATCAAAATCAAAAGACGTTACCAAAGCAGTTAACTCAGTTCAGGCACCCTCGCGTCACACAGAAAGATTTGCTTAGTGCTGCTTCATTCCTGACCTGACACGGTTCACAAGTTCCTGTTGCACAAGACCCGAACGTCAACGCCACTTACTCTGGGCAGCTCTCCGTCATAAGACCCTCGATGGGACAACACCCCTGCTATAGCGGATTGCAGGTTCAGGGCACCGCTAACTCCCCGGCTGCACGGAAATTTACATTGTTGATTATATCTGTTTTTTTAGTTCGTGTCAACTTTCCCTTTCTTCTTTTGTCTTAATTCTCGAAAAAAGTTTTTCATTAGACTGCTGCATTCTTCCTCCAGCACTCCACAGCGAATCTCTGCCTGATGATTAAAACCCGGCGTTTGCAGCAGATTCATAACCGAACCGGCGCATCCTGCTTTCGGATTCATACTGCCAATGACAACCTGCGGTATACGTGCCTGTACAATGGCTCCCGCACACATCGGGCATGGTTCCAGTGTCACATACATCGTACACTGTTCCAGCCGCCAGTCGTTCAGCACCTTACTCGCCTTGTTGATCGCTATGATCTCGGCATGTGCCAGTGTATTTTTCTTCGTATTTCTCTTATTGTACCCTCTGGCAATGATCTTATCCTCATATACGATCACACAGCCGATTGGTGTTTCCTCCGCCTTGTAGGCCTTTTTCGCCTGAAGGATTGCCTGTCTCATATATGTTTCATCTGTTTTCAAATTCTATGCCTCCTCCCGGCATCTGCCTCTCTCAGTGCATGAAGCCAGCAGCCTCCGGCTCTCCGCCGAAGAGGTTTTCTCATGTTGTTTTGCAAATCAGGGAACTCGAATCTTTTACGACCATCAACACTTCCACAAAGATAGTTTTCCTGCGTTCCGATCAGGGTTCCACAGATGTCTTTTCCTTCCTCATCCAGCGGCAGACAGCCTACACAGACACTCCCTTCACTATATTCTTCTGTGAGCATTTTCCCCAACAGACACGGCTGATTCTGTCCATAAACGGAACAAATCAGATAGATTGGCGAATATTCCGGCATACTTGTCCCCGTCAGAGCAAGAAAGAAAAGAAGCTGGTCTTCTTTCCTCTCTAATCGTAAATATCCAACGGACTGTGTGGGATCATCCTTCTTTTTTAAATAAATCATAGTTCGCATATATTGATCATTCATGGTTATTTCCTCCTATAGACAATATATGCCTGTTCGCTCTTCTTAGAACCCTGCGTGTCCCTTCTATTTTTGCTTTGCTGCCTCCAAAAGACTGTCGTAGCACGGCTTCTTCTGATTGTTTTTATCAAACAACAATGGATAACTCGTCTCTCCCTTATTGTTTGTCAGCCATGTTGTCTCATCGTTCAGACCCCAGAAAGTCACGTTAGTAACATCTGCCTTACCTTCGCGGTCTGCTTTTACAATGACATCAAAAAATTCTTTGTAGCGGTCTGCCTGCTCTTTCAGACCCTTTTCGGAATTGTCTGTGTTATGCATATCAATCTCTGTATACTGTATTTCCAGACCTTTGATCTCACTAAAAGTATTGATCTCATCCTGCAGCATGCCGGCATCCGGGAAGCTCATATCCCAATGGCTCTGGCATCCCACACCATCTACCAGCCCCTTCGCAGATAACTTTTTCAGTTCTGCTGCTATGGAGTTTGTCTTAGCAAAGATATAAGTATTGTAGTCATTCAGGAATAATTTTACATCTTTATCTGCGTATTTGCGAGCGAAGGTAAAGGCATCCTGAATATAAGAAGCGTCGCCATATACTTCAAACCAATTACTTTCGGTACGATATCCGCCACCATCATCAAAAGCTTCATTCACAACATCCCAGGCATATACAACACCCGGATAATTCTTCTGACAGTAAGTAAGAACTTTACGGATGTAACTCTCCATACGTTTCCGCATGACTGCTTTGTTTACTTTTTTGTTGCCTGCATCGTATTTATCACAGAAAAACCACTCCGGTGTCTGGCTATGCCATACAAGACAATGCCCCCGGACTTTCAAACCATTATCCTTCGCCAGTGTCAGGACTTCGTCCAGCACATCTTCGTTAATTGCAGGGGTTCCATCTTTACTCTTCTCCGATCCCCTCTGATCAAGCAGGCTTTCCGGTTTCATTGCATTTTCCAATGTAACACTGTTAAAATTATCCGTTACTACTTTAACCGTATCCGGATCTGAAAGCTGATACGGATTAATGGCAACTCCAACACTAAATTCCTTGGCAAAGGCATCTTTTAAATTCGATGCCGTGCTGACACTTTCACCACTGACTGCCTGTGAGCCGGATGGCTCCTTTGTCTGCTGCGGCTCTGCCGCCATACCACATCCGGCCAGCATGACCACCGATAATCCTATGGTTATTAAAATCTGTTTTGTTTTCTTCATATTTCCCTCCATGTTCCAGACGCTTTGCGTCATTTTTTGCAGTAAACAGCTACTGTTTTCAACATCTGCATACAGACCAATCTTTACAATTGGTCCAAGCAAATGGGTCAGCGGCACATAGACATAGATATAATTATCTGTTCCTTTGCCCGGATCGCACCAAGCACCGGTATTTCGTTTACTTTTTTATTTACAAATTAGTTCATAGCTCCCTTTTATTAACTTCTCCATGCGTTCTACTCTTCTAGAAGTTATATTACCATATAGTTCCTTTGTAAGCAAATAGTAAATATTATTATGATAAAGAGAAAGAACGAACATTCCGGGAAAAGAAAGCGGAAGCGGGATGACAAATGTCACCCCCCCTTCCCAGGATTTAGCACTACACTTTTTCTTACCATTAGGGGATAAAGTGTACACTTTACCTTTTTTAGTCATAAAGACAAGGTTACCACTTTTCTTTATGAAAGCAGCTGATTTAATTCCAGAATATTTACTACTCTTACTGATTCCTTTCCAAGTGAGTGAGCCCTTAGTAAGTTTGTACTTACTTCAGACTGTAGACAGGAAGATTTTGTAAAGTATCTTCCTGTTTTTCTAAAGCAGACTATTGATTATATTTATATTAGGTTTTTAATAACAATGTAACCATTGAAATTACATCTGTTTTTTGATATGATTACTGTCGAAGAGAGGTGTTTATAATGCAGATTTCAAGCAGATTTACAATGGCAATCCATATGTTTGCCTGTATAGATACATTTTCAGATCAGAAGATGACTAGTGATTTTATGGCAGCAAGCATTGGAACCAATCCGGTGATTGTCCGTAAAATATTGCAACAATTAAAGGCTGCCGGTCTTATTGAAGTTGCAAGAGGAACAGGCGGTGTGACAATTACCAG
>CAKRGX010000015.1 GCA_934338065.1 uncultured Eubacterium sp.
ACCGCACACAAACTATTGTGGCAGTTTGTAAGAACATAAGGAACCGGGAATTTTTCCAACCCGGATGCTCTTGCCGTCTGCAAAATCCCTACAAAAGTAATGTCGTGGGAAGTTAATTTATCAAACTTGATCTTCAAATTATCCATATTGCCGGATGTATTATGGGAAGACAAAATGTCATATGCCATAGTACCTTTTACAGCTTCTTCTTTTGTTATTTTTACGCCTATTTTCTGCTCAATCTCAGACAAAGCTTGAACTGAATCTGCAATAAGAGTCTTACCATTTACTAAATAAGCGCCACCTTCATATAGTTTAATCATACAGGCCTCCTTCATATTAGCACTTTTTCTAAAATACTTTTGCTGAATAATAGTATACTTGCTTTTGATGTTTAATGCAAATTATTTTATGTTTGATTTGTAAGAAAATGAAATCAAAATAGTATTTTAATGTTGTAAAAAAGAAAAATTTGATGTAGAATAGAAAAAAATTAAGTGAAAACGGAGGTCAATCATGAGACATTTAATGAATGCTCTGGATTTATCGGTAGACGAGATCAATCATCTCATTTCTCTTGCCGAAACAATTATTGAAGATCCAACCCGATATTCAGAAGTTTGTAAAGGAAAAAAACTTGCTACTTGTTTTTATGAACCAAGCACTCGTACACGACTCAGTTTTGAATCAGCAATGATGAATCTGGGGGGACAAGTTCTTGGTTTTTCTTCTGCCGACTCAAGTTCAGCCGCCAAGGGTGAAAGTGTTTCTGATACGATACGTGTAATCTCCAGTTATGCTGATATCTGCGCTATGCGCCATCCAAAAGAAGGCGCTCCTCTCGTCGCTTCCATGCATTCCGGTATTCCGGTCATTAATGCAGGCGACGGTGGTCATAACCATCCTACACAGACTTTGACGGATCTCTTAACGATCAAAAATCTGAAGGGCCATTTAGATAACCTGACAATAGGTTTATGTGGAGATCTAAAATTTGGCCGGACCGTACACTCTCTCATTGAAGCAATGGTCCGCTATCCGGGTGTCCGCTTTGTTCTGATCTCACCAGATGAATTAAAGATACCGGATTATCTGCGTCGTGAAACATTAGACGCAAAACAAATTGAATATAAAGAAGTAAATGTCTTAGAGGATGTACTTCCGGAACTGGATATTCTTTATATGACGCGTGTACAAAGAGAACGTTTCTTTAACGAAGAAGATTATATCCGTTTAAAGGATAGTTTTATATTAGATAGCAAAAAAATGAAACTGGCACCTAAAGATATGCTGGTTCTTCATCCGCTTCCCCGCGTAAATGAGATCTCAACCGATGTGGATGATGACCCACGCGCTGTCTATTTTAAGCAGGCACAATACGGTGTTTACATCCGTATGGCTTTAATCATGACTTTATTGGAGGTGGTTCCTACATGTTAAATATAGGAGGATTAAACGAGGGTGTTGTTATCGACCATATTAAGGCCGGTGGTGCAATGGAAATCTATAATTATCTTGGCTTGGAAAATCTGGATTGTTCCGTTGCTATTATTAAAAATGCCAAAAGTAACAAAATGGGAAAAAAAGATATTATTAAAATAGAAGGGCCGATCACGGTTAACCTTGATATTTTAGGAGTTTTAGATGGGAATATTACGATCAATGTGATCAAAGATAATCAGATTGTCGAAAAGCGTGAACTTGCTCTTCCTGATATGGTAACTAACGTGATCAAATGCAAAAACCCACGATGCATAACATCCATCGAACAGGAATTACCACATCGCTTTAAACTGACAGACAAGAAAAATCGTATCTATCGCTGTCTTTACTGTGAACAGAAATTTTCCAGAAGGCATTAATACAAGCACATAACAAAAGGGGCATATCACTCCCAATGGTGATATGCCTCTTTTCATTTTAAGGATACCTCACTAGAACAAGCCTGTGATTTTTCCATTTTTGTCTACATCGACATTTTCTGCCGCCGGCGCTTTTGGTAAACCTGGCATTGTCATAATTGTTCCTGTTATCGCTACAACAAAACCTGCTCCTGCCGAAACATATACTTCACGAATATGAATAGGGAAATTCTGTGGTCTGCCCAGCACAGTTTTATCATCGGATAATGAATATTGATTTTTTGCCATACAGACGGGAAGATTTCCATATCCTAATTTCTCAATACGGGCAATCTGCTGTTTGGCTGAAGGCTCTAAAATAACTTCGCCTGCACCATATATTTTTGTAGCAATTGTTGTTATCTTCTCTTCAATAGACAACGAATCCTCATATAAGCAATGGAAATTATTTTCCTTTTTCTCTATCGTTTCAATAACTTTATTTGCAAGATCAACTCCGCCTTCGCCACCTTTTTCCCATACCTGAGCTAGCGCGAATTCACATCCTCTTGCTTCACAGAATTCTCTGACAAATGCTAATTCCGCAGGTGTATCGGTAACAAACTGATTGAGTGTAACAACACACGGAACACCAAACTGTGCTATATTTTCAATATGTTTTTCCAGATTTACAATACCTTTTTTTAATGCATCCAGATTTTCCGTATTTAAATCTTCTCTTGCTACACCACCATTATATTTAAGTGCACGCACGGTTGCAACAAGGACAACCGCATCTGGTTTCAGATTACCGATGCGACACTTAATATCCATGAATTTTTCTGCTCCCAGATCAGCTCCAAACCCGGCTTCCGTAATCGTATAATCAGCTAACTTAAGAGCCGTCTTAGTCGCACGTAAACTATTACACCCATGAGCAATATTTGCAAATGGGCCACCATGTACAAGAGCCGGCGTATGCTCAAGTGTCTGAACAAGATTTGGGCGGATGGCATCTTTTAGCAATGCTGCCATAGCACCTACCGCATGAATCTGTCCGGCTGTTACCGGTTCACCACTATATGTATAAGCGACAATGATCTTACTCAATCTTTCTTTCAGATCCGTTATGTTTTCTGCCAGGCATAAGATGGCCATGATTTCGGAAGCCACCGTTATGATAAAATGATCTTCGCGTGTTACACCATCTACTTTACGTCCCAGTCCTACCGTTATATTGCGGAGTACACGGTCATTCATGTCGACACAGCGTTTCCACACGATCTGCTTTGGATCAATATTAAGAGCATTTCCCTGCTGAATATGGTTATCAAGCATAGCCGCCAGCAGATTGTTAGCAGACGTAATCGCATGGAAATCTCCCGTAAAGTGAAGATTTAGTTCATCCATTGGGACAACCTGGGAATATCCGCCTCCTGCTGCACCACCTTTCAGTCCGAAACATGGACCAAGAGAAGGCTCCCGAAGCGCAATAACAGCCTTCTTCCCTATTTTATCCATTGCCTGACCAAGACCAACCGTAATCGTTGTCTTTCCTTCGCCTGCCGGTGTCGGATTGATTGCCGTTACAAGAATCAATTTTCCATTCGGGCGTTCTTTCACTCTATCCCAGAGTTCATCCGTTAATTTAGCCTTATATTTACCATACAGATCTAATTCATCTGCTTCAATGTCTAGTTTTGCTGCAACATCTTGAATCGGTTTTTTCTCGGCATCTAAAGCAATTTCAATATCTGTTTTCATCTTACCCTCCATATATTGTGTAAATTTACTCATCTTTATCTATTATACACACTATCTATTTACAATGCAACTCCAAAACAAAGCGGAAATATTCTTCCAAAAGATTTATATTGGGATAACATTGATAAAACATTCTTGCCCCAACAACGTCTTCAATCTCATTAAAAATCAGGTTTTCATCGTTATCAACAAGGAAATCAATGCCAGCCATTCCAAATGAAAAAGCAGACAGGATCTCCTGAATCATTTTTTTGTCTTTTTCTTTCAATGTATAAGGTTGTACCTCTCCTCCTAATGAAAAATTAGACTTAAAACCATTTTTTGCCGTTCTAATAACAGCCCCCATGATCTTTGTGCCAATTACATAAACACGAATATCCTGACCTTTTCCACGAATCCGCGGCTGAATAATAAAGTCAGATTTTTCCATTGCCTGCTCAATATCCGAAAATGATTCTGATGTCAAAAAAACCTGTTTTCCACCATGACCATCCACAGCTTTAATCACATGGTCCGGATATTGTTCTAATAATTTCTGAGATAATTGATTTCTTTTATAACAGCAAGTTGAAATAACCGGTACATGAGTACATTTTTTTACATATTGTATCGTTTTTCCTTTGTCATTGCAGATTTCCGATACAAAAGACGAATTATAGACAACGATTCCTTTGTCTTCTAATTGTTTATTCATCTTTGGCTGAATTGTTCGAACGAAACAAAAGTCCGGCAGTTTGTCAGATTGTTTTAAAAGACCAGATACATCATGATCCATCACTAGATGAAGAGAGAGATGAAAGCGTTCGGCAAGCTCCCGGTGCATCTCAATATAATCGGCATTTCTTTTCGCCCCGTCCTCATCATAGATAAGCCAGCTCCGCAGACCAGCATAATTCTTTACTCGGTTATCCATTTAAACCTTCTCCTGTATATATTGAAAAATTTCATCTGCCGTGTTCACTCCGGTACAATCCAGGAGATTTTTAAAGTGGGCATTTGAGTTTACTTCACAGACAAGAGGACCTTTCTCCCCGAACAACAGATCTACACCGGCAAAATCAGCACCCACGGCACGGGCTGCCTGCAAGGCAAGCAATCTTTCCTGTTCAGAAGGCTCATACGCATCCATTTTTCCCCCCGCAGTAATGTTCGCACGGAAATCTGTTTCCGAATGTCGAAACATCGCAGCTACAACCTTCTCTCCCACTACCTGAAGACGAACATCCTTGCCGCAGCTGCATGCAATATATTCCTGAAATAGTAGTTTCTCTGTGTTACATTGGGCAAGGATTTCTAACAACGTCTCCCGGTCATCTGCTTTATACACCTGTTCACCAAAGGAACCAAAAGCCTCCTTTATGATCATAGGATACTTCAGCCTGTTTTCTATTTCAGGAATAAAGTCTAATGAAGTAAAGCCAACGGCTTCATATGTCATAGGAGCCATGATCGTCCGCGGCATTGGCACACCGGCTTTTCTTAATGCCATATGTGTTTCTCTCTTATCATCACAAATAGCAATTGCCCTGCTGGAATTATAAACAGGTATGCCCTCCAATTCAAGATATTCTGCAAGTAAAAGGTCTTTATCCCAAAAAATCACAAAATCAGGCTTTTCCTCTATGCCCCTATCGATATCCGCAAGATATTCCTTATTTTCTTTTACCTGTAATATTATCCTGTTATTTTTTGCTGCCTGCAGAAACAATTGCGTGAGCTCGTTAAATTTATTATTTTTTAAAAATCCATTAACCACCAGCCAGCCTGTCATTTAACCATTTTCCTCCAGATAATTTTCAAATTGTTCCCTGCTCATAAGTATCTGTCTCGCCTTTGTTCCTTCTTCCGGTCCGACAACTCCTGCATCTGCTAATTGATCCATAATACGTGCAGCACGGTTGAATCCAATCCGAAACATTCGCTGTAACAGTCCAATGGATGCCTTGTCCTTATCAATAATGAACATTCCTGCTTCCACGAAAAGTTCATCCTGATCCGGTGCGGAACTTCCTCCGACAGCCGTACCATTCTTGGCCCCCGCAACCGGAGCTGTATCAATATGTTTGGTAACTTCTTCATTATAAGCAGGACCATTGCTGCTATTTTTCAAGAAAGAAACAACACTATCCCGTTCTTCATCGGATACGAAAGCACCCTGCACACGGATTGGCTTTGGCAGGTTCTGAGGGGCAAATAGCATATCACCATTTCCCAATAATTTCTCTGCCCCCGCAGAATCAATGATCGTTCGGGAATCAATGGCAGACGATACTGATAAAGCAATTCTCGATGGGATATTTGCCTTGATTAGACCGGTAATAACATTCACCGATGGCCTCTGGGTAGCAAGGACAAGATGTATTCCTGCCGCACGTGCCAATTGTGCCAGACGGCATACGGAATCTTCTACCTCTCCGGGAGCTACCATCATCAAGTCAGCAAACTCATCCACGATAATAACAATTTGTGGCATTTTCTGATATTCCGAATCGTCTTTTTTCGTCAATTTTTCTATCTTGGCATTATATGACTTTATATCACGTACACCGGCATCTGCAAATTTCTGATAACGCCCTGTCATCTCTGCTACAGCCCATCCGAGTGCCGCAGAAGCTTTCTTTGGATCTTTCACAACCGGTATCATCAGATGTGGAATGTCCTCATACGCTGTGAGTTCTACCATCTTAGGATCTACCATGATCATCTTTACATCATTAGGATCTGCCTTATATATGATACTCATGATCAATGTATTGATCAATACGGATTTACCAGAACCAGTCGCACCAGCAATCAAAAGATGAGGCATCTTGGCAATGTCCGTTACGATCGTCTTTCCACTAATGTCTTTTCCTACCGCAAAAGTAACCTTTGATTTTGCTTTTTGAAATTCATTGCTCTCCATCAACTCTCGCAAAGTAATCGTCTGTCGTTCCGGATTTGGTACTTCAATACCAACAGCCGCCTTGCCCGGTATAGGTGCCTCAATCCGGATATCCGATGCTGCCAGACTTAATTTGATATCATCACTCAATCCGGTTATCTTACTGACTTTAACCCCCTGTTCCGGAATCAGCTCATAACGAGTAACACTTGGTCCCAGACTAATGTCTCCCATTTTTACACGTACACCAAAACTCTCTAAGGTTTCCTGTAATTTAAGTGCCGTTGCACGTAATTGTTTATTGTCCATCCCGGATTTCCCATTTTTAGGTGGACTGAGAAGACTGAGTGGTGGAAATTTGTACGGAATGTCTTTGATGGCTGCCTGACTTAGATCTTCCTGAATCTTTGCCATCTCTTTCTCGTCCTCTTTCGTTATCGTTACCTTTTCCGGCTTCATCACCTTTTCCTCATGTACTTGTATTTTACTATCAGAAGTTCCAAATTTCTTCTCCAGTTCTTCTTCATACATCGTCGATTGCTTGGGTGAGGAAACGGCATCGGTACTCCGGATAATATGTATATCTGACAAATCGTGTGCGTTCTCCGGTTCTTTCTCTTTTTCGTCCGGTACAGATTCTGCCTTATCGGGAATCACCTCTTCCAGCTTAGCTGTCTGCTTTTTTTGTTTTGCGTTTTTTTTCTTTGGTTTTATCGTTTCTTTTTCAAATTTGTAGGTATTCATATGGCGTCCATGATCTGTCTCATCCTCATACACCATATAATCTTCCCCTGTATCATCATGCTCATAATAGAGCTGCCGTAAAGAGGAAAACAACAGCTTGCCACTGATCAGCATAAAGAATAAAAGGAATAACGCCAGTATAACAATAACCGAACCGGCACGCCCCAATACCCCTGTAAGTTCAAAGGATAGGATTCCCCCTAAAAATCCACCACCACCATGATTGGACGAACAGACATTATAAATATCCCACACATCGTCTACCGGATCATTGACCACCCATTCAAATAAAGCGCATAAGCACCAAAATAGTCCTAGACTAAAAAGAATCTTATGTCTTAATTTACTATTTCCCTCATTAGCAATATATAACCCTGCTGAGATAATGAGATATACAGGAAAAACATATGCCAGTGCCCCCATTAATCCAAATAGCACAGAAGACAATCCCTCTCCAAATATTCCACACATATGAAAAAGACTCAGCAATGATAGTAGCGAAAATACGAGCAAAAACAAAAAAACAATCTCTCTTGTCAGAGGATTCTTCTTTTTTCCTGCCCGTGTATTTCTTTTCCTTTTTTGATTTTTCTTTGTTGCCATAATGATCTCCATTCCATTTTGCTTATTATGCACGAAATATTATACTACGAAACGAAAATCAAAGCAAGCAAACTTACTAATCATCCATCATCTTCCTGAGTTTTGATACAGCATCGCCGATCCCCCCCGTTTCATGAATCAGACCAATACGAACAGCATCTGCTCCCACCAGTACTGTCCCAAGATCACGGGGCAGCATGTTCGTGTTCATCATCATTTCTTCTAAGTTTTTCTTTGGCACGTTACTATGCGAAGCCACAAAATTCAAAATACGATCCTGCATCTGCTGAAACTGATAAAAAGTCTGCTTAATTCCTAGCACCATGCCATTCATCCGCACCGGATGAATGATCATCGTAGCAGATGGAGCGATAAACGTATGATCAGATGCTACCGCAAGTGGCACAGCAATCGAATGACTATCACCAATAATAAGAGAAACCGTTGGTTTGCTTAATCCGGCAATCATTTCAGCCAGCGCCAGTCCACAAGACACATCGCCTCCTACCGTATTCATAATAAAAAGGATTCCCTTTACCTCTTCATTTTGCTCACTCGCTGCCAAAAGTGGAAGCAAATGTTCATATTTTGTTGTTTTTGCATTTTGAGACAGACAATCATGCCCTTCTATCTCTCCTATAACAGATACAATCTGCATTCCCTTTTCACGGACCACACCGTATTCCTTGATTTCTTCTTTGTCCACATTAACCCTCATTTCCTAAGCATATTTGAGACTCTTTATATTTGGTCATACAGTCAGTATGCATCAAAGAAGAACAAGATATGCAAAAATGTCTAATGAAAATCAATTCCTTTTCTTCTGTCCTTGCGAACCGGAAAGTGTTCGGCATATTTCCGTCGTCTTCTGAGATTAACTTCAACGTATTGATTTCGATCATTTTTTGTCTGTTTTGCGATCACCTCATTACCTTTTGGATCATATACGGCAGAACTTTTTGAATAATGGATTCCATCCCCTTCACCTGTCCTATTTACACCCACAACATAACACTGCATTTCTATTGCCCTCGCCTGCAGCAGCGTATGCCATTGATGAATCCGGCTTTGCGGCCAGTTTGCAATCACAAAGATAATATCCCGGTCGGGCAGCTTTTGAAAGCTTTCAGGAAAACGTAGATCATAACATATAAAGCCTGCACAGTGCCATCCATCGTTTATCTCAAAACATCCTAATTTATCTCCGCCTGTATATGCATTAGCTTCTCCTCCATAGGTAAATGGATGCAGTTTGATATAATCCATCAGTACCTTTCCTTCTTCCGATACTACAGCAAAATGATTTCTCCCCTTTTCATCCGGCTTTGACGCATACCCAAATCCGATTGCAATGTGATAATGAATGGCTTGTTCAGCAAAAAAATGTATAGTACTGTTATTGTTATCTGCAACCTTTTCGACATTCATGGAAAACCCGGTTAATGTCATCTCAGCAAATAGGATCATATCGGCCCCTTGCACGGCAGCTTCCTGTATCATAGCCTTGCATTGCTTTTTATTAGCATCCCGGTCTTCCCAGACAATATCCATATCCGTCAATGCTATCTTCATTTTGTCCTTATCTCCTTTACAAAAAAACACCCTGTAACATTTCGTCACAGGGCATTTAAACTATTCTTATACTTCAGGAACATCTTTTATACTAAAACTAATACGTCCCATCTTATCTTTACCAAGGCAGATAACTTTTACCTTATCGCCAAGCGTAAGTTCATCTTCTACATGATTGATACGCTGCTTTGCAATATTAGAAATATGAACCATTCCTTCTTTTCCAGGGGCGAATTCAATAAAGGCACCAAACTCTTTAATGCTGACTACCTCACCTTCTAATATCTGACCTTTCTCAAAATCTGTGACAATGATCTGAATCAGACGGATTGCCTCATCCATCGCAGCCTTGTCTGTACCGCAGACAGATACGGCGCCATCATCTGTTATATCAATCTTCACGCCGGTTCTTTCGATCAATTCATTAATTGTTTTACCTCTTTGACCAACAACATCACCAATCTTAGATGGATCAATCATGATCTGTTTGATCTTCGGAGCATACTCACTTACTTCTTTACGAGGTTCACTGATTGCCTTCAGCATAACCTCATCCAGAATATAAAGCCTTGCCTCTTTGGTACGATAAATAGCCTGTTCAACAATTTCTCTTGTAAGACCATGAATTTTAATATCCATCTGAATTGCTGTAATACCTTTATGTGTACCGGCAACTTTAAAGTCCATATCTCCAAAGAAATCTTCCAATCCCTGAATATCCGTCAGAATAAGATAATCATCATCGGTATCTCCTGTAACTAATCCAACTGAAATACCTGCAACTGGTGCTTTAATAGGAACTCCGGCTGCCATGAGAGATAAGGTAGAAGCGCATATACTTCCCTGTGACGTAGATCCGTTTGACTCTAAAATCTCAGAGACTGTACGAATCGTATAAGGGAATTCTTCTTCACTAGGAATTACAGGAATCAACGCTCTCTCCGCCAAAGCCCCATGTCCGATTTCACGTCGTCCCGGTCCACGAGATGGTCTGGTCTCACCAACAGACCATGATGGGAAGTTATAATGATGAATATATCGCTTGCTTGTCTTGTTCTCGTCCAAGCCGTCTAACTTCTGCTTTTCAGATAATGGAGCTAATGTTGTAATGTTTAACACCTGTGTCTGACCGCGTGAGAACAATCCGGAACCATGAACAGTTGGCAAAACATCAACTTCTGCATGAAGAGGACGAATCTGCTTAATCTCACGGCCATCCGGACGTTTGTGATCTTTCAGAATCATTTTACGAACTGTCACTTTCTGGAATTTATAAACAGCCTCATCAATAAATGCGATCCAGTCTTCATGCTCCTGTGCATAACGCTCCTCTAACTGATCTTTAATCTTGCGGATATTTTCTTCACGGACCTGTTTCACATCAGTAAATACAGCTTCTTCCATAGCTTCCGGTGTAATAAAGCTAACCATATCATCCCACATTTCCTGTGGAATTTCAAAATGCTCGTACTCATGCTTTTCTTTTCCACATTCAGCAACGATCTTGTCGAAAAATTCAATAATCTGTCCGTTAATCTCATGAGCGCCATAAATAGCCTTTATCATCGTGTCTTCATCCACTTCATTTGCACCGGCCTCAATCATGATTACCTTGTCTCTTGTTGAAGCAACGGTCAGAGAAAGGTCTGACACCTGACGCTGCGCGCTTGTCGGATTGTAGACAAGTTCACCGTCTACCAGACCAACCTGTGTTGCAGCCGTCGGACCATCAAATGGAATATCTGAAATACATGTTGCTAACGCAGACCCCAGCATTGCAACCAGTTCAGGAGCACAATCCTGATCAACATCCATAACAACATTTTCCAAAGTAACATCATTGCGATAATCTTTTGGGAATAATGGACGCATTGGGCGGTCAATAACACGACAGGTAAGAATAGAATTATCACTTGGTTTTCCCTCCCGTCTTGTAAATCCACCTGGGATACGTCCTACTGAATACATTTTTTCATGATATTCTACACTCAAAGGGAAGAAATCAATTCCTTCTCTTGGCTTTTCTGAAGCCGTTGCAGTTGAAAGAACTACGGTGTTTCCATAACGCATAAAAGCAGCACCATTTGCCTGTGCAGCCACACGTCCAATATCAACCGACAATGTACGTCCGGCTAGTTCCATAGTAAATGTCTTATACATATTATTTTCTCCTTTATTTTTTTCGGAGACACCGAAACATCTGAAAAACACACGCTTTTCATATGCTTTTCAGAGGTCTCGGTTCGGTCTCCATATTTCACATACTTTTTAATTATACACGAATCCTTGCAAAAATGCAAATAGAAAAAGAAGCTCAATCTGCACCACAGGAAAACTCCTTCACAAACCGAACTTCTTTTTCTATCTGAGAGCTATTCTGTAAAGACGGCCCTCTTCTTATGATTCTCTCATTATCATTTAACCTTTACTGCTTTGCTCTTTGTCCATGCACTGTAAGATTTTGCTTTATTATTGATACAATACGCACGTACACGAACATAATACTTCTTTTTCGACTTCAACTTTTTGATTGTCACCGAAGTCTTTTTCGTAGAAATAGTTTTTGCTTTTTTAAATTTCTTATTCAAAGAATAGGAAACCTGATAACCCTCTGCATTTTTGGCTTTTGCAAAAGTAACCAAAACCTGTTTCTTCTTTTTACTCTTTGCTTTTAATCCCTTCACTTTAGCTGCTTTTACCGTCTTTTTTACTTTCAGACTATTTAATACGTTTACATTTGTATTATTATTCGCTGCAAAAGTAGTCGGTGCCGGTGTCTGTGTTACCACAGGACTTACTGATGGCACTGGTGTCTGCGTAGGTGCTGCTGTCGCAGTTGGCACCGGTGTAGGAGTTGCTTCCGGATAATCCAGATATAATTCCGGATAGTCCGTTGCCGTCTTTGGTGCTGTGCCGTCTTCTACTTTATTTTTTGAAATAGCAATACGATCAAGTCCCGGACCTGTTGTAGACGCATTGTAAATATATAGCGTGTTCATACCCTTATCAAGGTAAACTTTGGTTGACTTGCAGCCTACTGCTGTGTTATTACCATTAATACCAACAAGATCACTAACCTCTACTGACTCGTATTGATTAACACGGACACTAAGTTTCTTTTTGGTTGCACTAACTACATAAAGTTTGAGATCATACATACCCGCTTCCGGTGCCTCAATCTTTTCAAACTTAACACGGTTGTTAGCACCACGGATCTTCTCAATATAAGCCTTGTTAGAAACATACTGCGCATTTTTTGGCTTTTTATTCGTTTCGCCAAGGTTTGCGTTTTCTGCTTCAAAATAGTTATAATTATCGTAAGAGGTTAACCTCAGATCATCTTTCTTGCTGAAGATAACAGCCGCACCACCATTTTTCTTCATTGCTAAAGTAAGTTTATCTTTTGATGTAACTTCTTTTTTCTCCATCTGAATATTGGAGTTATCCGCATTATCGGTGTAAACATATGCATAATATTTTGTGTCAGGATCCAGGAATGAAAGATCTGCTTCATAATTATTTTCTGCAGCAGTCATAGCACCAAGATACCAGCGGTCTCCGCTCTTTCTTGCACGGATTGCAGCCTTGCGTGGCTCAGACCCTGCCAAAAGCACGGATTCATCCCAGGAAGCCGGAATATCAGTCAGGAATGACAAACCACCATAGCCCGGATATACATGACAGGAATGTGCCAGTGTCTGCATCGCAGATTCGTAAACAACTGTCATGCCAAGCATAAATGCATTTGTCGCTTTACAATTTTTCACACTCATTCCTACCGGAGTAAACTCCATAGAACCAATCACATTACGCGTATAAGGCAAGGTAAGAAGTGTCTCAACCGGAGAGCCTGATCCCCATTTGAAATATTCACTTCCCTGAACAGCTTCACTGGACAAAATATTAGGGAATGTCCTGTTTTCACCGTTTGGATCTGTACAGCCATGATAATTTAATACCAGCTTATGTTTTGCTGCGATAGAAGCAATATTATACATATCCTTCATTGCCCACTGGCTGTCACTTTCCAGATAATCTACCTTAACACCTTTGATACCAAGGCTTTCACACCATGCAAACTCTTTTTCAATAATTTCCGGATTATCCAGATCGACACGATGTGCATTGTCACGTTTCTTAACACCATACCAAACAAGGATTCCTACATTTCGTTCATTCGCGTAGGCACACAATTTTTTTAATTTTTCTTCATAGTCAAGATTTCCGGAACTGTCTTTCCAGTTCTCCCATCCAAAATCAACCAGACAGTACTTTTGTCCTGTTTCTTTTGCATAATCAATATAATCATATAAAGATTCATATTCAATCGGGTCACCTGTCGACCACCAGGACCAGGAAGCAGTTCCTGGTTCTACCCAGCTAAAATCACCTTCTGCAGCCGGGTTCAGATCAGAAATCAGAGAACTATTGGTCAGATCGTTCAGATTATCTGTCATAACACATACACGCCACGGTGTATGGAATTCGTTTGTCATCTTCACGCTCTTGATCTGTTCATGCTTTGCTTCAAATGTTTTGCCGACATATGCCGGATCATTTTCCTGTACCAGATAGGTACCAAACTTAACTTTATAAGCTGCACTGTTTTTGCTTGTATGGAAAATAGATGCACAATATGGTTCTTTTTCATTATAAACATTAGCCTCTGACAACAACATGTAACAGCTGCCGTTTCCGTTTGGCACTTCAGAAAGAATTGCCGGAGGCACATCGGATTCTGCACTCTTTACAGCATTCATTGTCTTTGTTGAATATGAGCCAGGCTCATAAGTTGCACTATACCAATCGGCATTCCAGACTCTTCCATCCATTGGAAATTCAAAGGAACTTTCCTCACTTGTAATCTCAGTCACTTCATCTGTCTTGGTTGTATCCGCATCTACTACATAGCGGAAACCAATTCCATCTTCAAAGATCCGGAAGATAACCTGCATCTTCGCATTATTTTTTTTGGTGACAAAAGACATTTCCTGATACTCTTTATTAACATGTTTTTTGCTTCCCTGATACCAGTCATACTCTTCTTTACCTTTTTTGAGTTCAACTGATGTTTCATCCAGTTCAAGGCCGGTAGACAAATTTTCCTTCGTTGTTACCATTCCCAAAGGAGAACATTTCAATGTAACATGTCCATTGCGATAAGCCGAATAAAAATACGCTCCCTCTTTATTCTTCCAGACACGTACTTCAATCTTTCCATCAACAGATTTTGCTCTACACTGTGTGATTTCTGTCAACCCATCAGCCCCATCATCCTCATTTGCTGATGCTGTCATCAGATTTGCTGATTTGGTAACTGTTACTGCATTCGCTGTTTTTCCTATATCTGCATGACATACCGAAACCACAAGGGACGTTGCAAGCATAACAGCAGCAAATCGCTTCAAATGTTTTATCATAACTTATACCTCCATATTTATTGTTATTCAATTTTAACAATAAATCGCAGATATATAAATGTTTTTTTGTGATAATTATATGTAAAAATGTGATAACGTAACCTTAATATGCCATATCACTATGACCTTATCATCTATTGACCGGGTAACTAACAGCATCATCCGGCCAGGTTAATACTTCATCATGAAATTCTGGTATTCTCATCAAACCTGAGCTGCACAGATACGCGCGGTCACGCTCTGCTATTTCATGGAGGGCAAGCCACTTTACGCCCCGGATCGTCTGCTCATCAACGGATAGCTCCGGGTCAATCCCTTTTATTGGAACAGCATCTTCCGGTACATCAACCAAAAAGGAATAAATACGGCTTTCCCCATCTGCCTTATATTCAATCGTGAGAGGACGAAGGATTTTTCCCTTAACTCCCGCCTCTTCTTCTAATTCACGAAGGGCTGCCTCCTCTGGCGTTTCTCCTTCTTCAATACCGCCACCTGGAAGATTATAAAAATTACGCCCTCTAAAAATATGTTCTACCAATAAAATCTTTCCTTCGCGGCAAACAAATGCCTGGCTTCGATCTCTTTTCATATAAATCCCCATTCTGCAGACGCTTTGCGTCGCACGATTTTTCTGATATACAAAAGAGTGCCTTCGTAATTGCTTACGAAAGCACCCGGCTTACTCATATTATCTACGCAAACCTAATTTCTCGATCAATGCACGATAGCCCTCAAGATCTGTCTTTTTCAGGTAATCAAGCAGACCTCTTCTCTTACCGATCATTTTGTACATACCGCGTCGGGAATGATGATCTTTCTTGTTGTCTTTCAAATGCTCTGTAAGAGTATTAATTCTCTCTGTCAAAAGTGCCACCTGAACTTCCGGTGAACCCGTATCATTCGGTGTTCTTCCATAAGCAGCAATGATTTCTTTTTTCTTTTCTGTTGTCATCATAATAGATGTACCTCCATATATTTTTTTGCACCAATTACTCAGATATGGTCGGAGTTGTCCAAAGTCCGGGTAATGGTAAACCATTAACTTCTGTATCTTATCATAAATAAGTTTATTTGTAAATATCCAATCTTCATGAAATTTACAAATTTACAAATACATTTTTTAATAATTATCAATTGTGGCGATATCAACCAGTGTGAGTTCACTCTTTTCTGCATCTTCCAACGCAGTCAGCAAAGCATTTGCCGTGTCAAGGGACGTAAGACAAGTCACTCCTGTTTCGATGGAAGTACGACGGATCAGAAAGCCATCATGAGAATGTTCACCCTGTTTTGGAATATCAATAACCAGATCAATCTCATGTCCAAGCAGCAGATCCATTAAGGTTGGTGATTCCTGCTCAATCTTATTAACACCGATAACTTCCACGCCCTGTTCTGCCAGGAATTTTGCCGTTCCACGTGTCGCATAGATTTCATAGCCTAGAGCTTTAAAACGTTTTGCTACGGAAACAGCTTCTTCTTTCGCATTATTATTTACTGTCAGGATCATCTTCTTGTACTTAGGAAGATTGATACCTGCTCCCATAAATGCCTTATGAAGCGCCTCATTGAATGTCTTTGCAATACCAAGGCATTCTCCCGTTGACTTCATCTCAGGTCCAAGACTGATCTCCGCCCCACGAAGTTTTTCAAAAGAGAATACCGGCATCTTAATAGCAATGTAATCGGATTTGCGTGCCAGCCCCGGTGTATACCCCATATCTGTTATCTTCTCACCTAAGATAACACGGGAAGCCAGTTTAACAATTGGGATTCCTGTTACTTTGCTGATATATGGAACGGTACGCGAAGAACGAGGATTTACTTCGATCACATATACCTCATCATGATATACGATGAACTGGATATTGATTAATCCCACTACATGTAACGACTTCGCGAGTTTTGCTGTATAGTCTACTAACACTTCCTGGACTTCCGGTTTGATACTCATGGCCGGATAAACAGAAATACTGTCACCGGAATGGATACCGGCACGCTCAACATGTTCCATAATACCCGGTATGAGAATATCTTCTCCATCACATACCGCATCAACTTCTACTTCTTTACCCATTAAATATTTGTCAACAAGGATTGGATGCTCCTGTACATGCCGGTTAATGATCGACATGAATTCCCTTATATCATCATCGTTGATTGCAATCTGCATTCCCTGCCCACCTAAAACGTACGATGGCCGAACAAGTACCGGATAGCCAAGTTCATTTGCTGCCTCCAATGCTTCTTCCGTTGTAAATACAGTCTTTCCAGCCGGTCTTGGAATCTTACACTGTTCTAATATTTCATCAAACAGCTCTCTATCCTCTGCCGCATCTACGTTTTCGGCACTTGTCCCTAAGATTGGCACACCCATCTTCAGAAGGGCTTCTGTAAGTTTGATTGCTGTCTGTCCACCGAACTGGACAACAGCTCCATCCGGTTTTTCCAAATCTACAATATTTTCAACATCTTCCGGTGTCAATGGTTCAAAATATAATTTGTCAGCAACGTCAAAGTCCGTACTAACCGTTTCGGGATTGTTATTAATAATGATTGTCTCGTAACCACTCTGAGCCAGAGACCATACACTATGCACAGAACAAAAGTCAAATTCAATTCCCTGGCCAATCCGGATCGGCCCTGATCCAAGTACCATGATTTTCTTTTTCCCGGTATCTATATCTCCAGCCTCTGTTTCACTGCCAAACACACTGTAATAATATGGTGTACTTGCCTCAAACTCTGCCGCACAGGTATCAACCATTTTAAAAGAAGCAGTAATCCCATGGTCAAGTCTCAATTGACGAATCTGTTCTTCTGTTTTTCCTGTGTACCGAGCAATGAGCTTATCCGGGAATTCCATACGTTTCGCCTCTGCCAGGATTTCAGGTGTAAGTTCTCCGGTTTTTAAGATATTTTCCATCTCTACCAGATGGGCAATCTTGTCAATAAACCAATGATCAATCTTAGTAATGTCATGAATTTCGTCGTAAGAGGCACCTTTTCTTAAGAGTTCCGCTATGATGAAAATACGTCTGTCATCAACAATATGAACTCTCTCCAGCAGTTCTTCTTTAGAACGGTCCGTATACCGGCCAATGTCCAAGCTGTCGATATGTTGTTCAAGCGAACGAAGCGCCTTCATCAGAGCCCCCTCGAAGTTATCACAGATGCTCATAACCTCACCGGTTGCCTTCATCTGTGTCGTCAGTGTTCTCTTCGCTTTGATAAATTTATCAAATGGCAGACGCGGAATCTTAACTACACAATAATCCAATGCCGGTTCAAAACTGGCAAATGTTTTCTTTGTAATAGCATTAGGTATTTCATCCAATGTATACCCCAAAGCAATCTTCGCAGCCACTTTAGCAATCGGATATCCGGTTGCCTTAGATGCCAGAGCAGATGAACGGCTTACTCTTGGATTTACTTCAATAACGCAGTATTCAAAACTCTCCGGATGTAAAGCAAACTGTACATTACAGCCACCTGTGATACCTAATTCCGTAATAATATTAAGAGCTGAAGAACGAAGCATCTGATATTCTTTGTCCCCCAGTGTCTGGGATGGAGCAACAACAATACTGTCCCCGGTATGAACACCAACAGGATCGATATTTTCCATATTGCAGACCGTAATGCAGTTACCGTTCGCATCACGCATTACTTCATACTCAATTTCTTTCCAGCCGGCAATGCAGCGCTCAATAAGACATTGTCCCACACGGCTGAGACGAAGACCATTCGAACAAATATCATGTAATTCTTCTTCGTTATGGGCAATACCACCGCCACTTCCGCCCAATGTATAAGCCGGTCGAATAACAACCGGATAACCTATTTTTTCAGCAAAAGCGATTGCATCTTCCACATCCTCAACGACAATGCTGGCTGCGATCGGTTCATTGATCTTTTCCATTGTTTCCTTAAATTCAAGCCGGTCTTCTGCCTTTTTAATCGTCTGGGCAGTAGTACCAATAAGTCGGACATTTTCTTTTTTCAGGAAACCGGATTCTTCAAGTTCCATCGCAATATTTAATGCAGCCTGACCGCCAAGTGTAGGAAGAATACTATCCGGTCTTTCCTTCTGTATCAATTTCTGGACAACTTCAACCGTCAAAGGCTCGATATAAACTCTGTCTGCAATATCTTTGTCCGTCATGATCGTAGCCGGGTTGGAATTGATCAAAACGACCTCCAGCCCCTCTTCTTTCAGGGAACGACATGCCTGTGTTCCTGCATAATCAAACTCCGCAGCCTGTCCAATCACGATAGGACCGGAACCAATCACTAATACTTTTCTGATATCTTTTATTTTTGGCATAGTACATTAATCCTCCTTGCTTTCCATCATGTTTATAAAACGCTCAAACAATACTTCGGAGTCTTTCGGCCCTGCACATGCTTCCGGATGAAACTGTACAGTGAAAATATTTTTATTTATATATTTTAATCCTTCGACCGTACCATCATTTACATTGACAAAACTTACTTCTGCTATCTCTGGCGAAACAGAAGATTCTTTAACCATATATCCATGATTCTGGGATGAAATATAAACACGTCCGTTTTCAAGATCTTTAACCGGATGATTGGCCCCACGATGGCCATATTTCATTTTTTCCGTATCAAAACCATTTGCCAATGCCATCAACTGATGTCCCAGACAGATAGCAAAGATTGGAACAGAAGATTGATATAATTTTTTCAGTTCTTCAATCACATCAACACATTCCTTTGGATCCCCCGGACCATTTGTAATCATGATTCCATCCGGGTTCATGGCAAAAATATCTTCTGCTTTCGTTCTGGCAGGGAAAATAGTAACTTCGCATCCCCGTTTCAGCAGACATCTGGCAATGTTATATTTTGTCCCAACGTCAAGAATAGCAACTTTCTTTGTAACAGAAATGTTGCTATCGGTATCAAGATCGCCCGGCCGGTAGCTGACAATTTCCTTTGTTGTAACTCTGTCTACTACACCACGAACACAGTATTCTTTAATGCGGGATAAGACGGACGGCATATCTGCCGGTTTCTCCGTAGTGATCATGCCATTCATCGTTCCTTTTTCACGTAAGATCTTAGTAAGAGCTCTTGTATCAATTCCCTCAATCCCCGGAATATCCTGTTCAACAAGAAAATCCTGGATACTTTGTTCCTGTCGGAAATTACTTCCCAAACGAGCTAATTCACGAACAATAAAACCGTCTGTGTTGGATCCTTTGGCCTCCATATCCTTGCGGCAGACTCCATAATTGCCAATGAGCGGATAAGTCATCACAACAGCCTGTCCCGCATAACTAGGGTCCGTCAGCACTTCCAAATATCCGGTCATTGATGTATTAAATACAATTTCGCTTATCACTTCTTTTGTGCTTCCGATGCTCTTACCGGTAAACACAGTTCCGTCTTCCAGTATCAGGTATGCCTTCATGTTGTCCTCCTTTTTCCTCTTTCCGAGGAAATTATTTTAGTCATTAAATATCAGGATCATCTCTGCTGTTTCCACCAGATTGTTTCCACTATCCATACTAATTTTCTGTATATATTTATGAGCCTCTTCCTCGGAAAGGTGGTTTCTCTCCATCAGAAGTGCTTTGGCATCATCAATCGTCTTCTGTTCCTGTTCGGTTCTTTTCTTCGGCTGTGGCCTCAGCGTTTTTTTACGCGGCCGATGCAATTCCAACAGCATAGTTTCCATTGTGCTTATCAACTCATGAGTATGGATTGGCATGGCCAGACACATAATGTTTCCAATGGAACATTCCTGCAACTTTGCAGGGGAAGCTATTAACAGCATGTGGAATTCACGCGGCAGATACCCATATAATTCACGGTAATACATATCTGTCAGCCGATATCCGCACAGCACAACACCGCCGTCACTTTCATTGGCGGCAGAAATCACTTGAGATGCGCTATTACATGCTAGTATATCATCATATCCGTTCCTTTTCAAAACATTTTTTAAGTTTTTTGCATCATTGAGCTGAGGAAATGCTATAATAATGCGCTGAATAACTAGCACCTCCCTTTCTTTACACCTCATGAACATTACTATTCATGAGGTGCTGTCTCCATAACTTTTTCTTTAGATCCTATCCAGATATTTCTCCACTTCCCAGGCTGTCACCTGTTCACAAAATTCATTCCACTCTTCCCGTTTCTTCTCAATCAGAATCTGAGACAATTGTTCTCCATATACATTTTGAAGGAAATCATCTTTCTCAAATTCATGAATAGCTTCCATCAATGTTCTTGGTAAAATATCGAATTCTCCTGAACCATCGGATTTAAGATCATCAATACATGCCGGCGGCTCAATCTTATTTTTAATTCCATCCATTCCGGCAGCCAGACAACCTGCCAGTACAAGATAAGGATTACAGGAACCATCCGGACTGCGCAGCGCAACACGGGGTCCCATTTCACCGGAACTTGTAATACGCATTAACGGTGTACGGTTCTTCCTGGACCAACTGATATTCACCGGCGCATTATATCCAGGGACAAGTCGTTTGTAAGAATTAATGATTGGATTATTGATCAGGGTCATTCCTTTGATATGTTTCATGATACCACCCATAAAATAATACGCTTCTTTGCTCAGACCATACTCTTCCGTATCATCACGGAACACATTTCTGCCATTCTTGCACAAAAACATATTAAAGAACATAGCAGAACCCTTTTTGCCGTAATTTGGCTTAGGCATAAATGTTGCATGCAGACCATGCCGCTTAGCGACTGTACGGACAGTCAACTTATATGTCATAATATTGTCTGCCGTATGAATACCGTCATCAAACTTAAAGTCAATGTGATGCTGACACACCTCGTTAGCATGATAAGACGATTCCATTTCAAATCCCATTTCTGACAGCGATAATATAATATCCCGTCGTGCGTTTTCTCCTGCATCTACCGGCCCAATATCGAAGAAACCACCTTTCTCACTTGTCTGGGTTGTTGGTGCCCCATCTTCTGACATATCAAAAAGGAAAAACTCCGATTCCGGTCCTACATTCAGCGTAAATCCATCTTCTCTTGCCTGCTTCATAACCCGTTTCAAAATATAGCGGGAATCTGCCATAAATGGTCTGCCATCCGGATATTGCACATCACAGATAAAACGCGCCACACGCCCACGCTGCGGACGCCACGGGAAAATTGTAAATGAATCCAGATCCGGAACCAGGATCAGTTCATCCACTTCAATCGTATCAAATCCATTGATTGCTGCAGCATCAAACGTACATTTATTATTAATAATTAAATCTAATTGCGTTGCAGTCACTGCCATATTTTTCAATATACCAAAGATATCAACAAACTGTAACCGGATAAACTCAACATCCTCTTCTTCAACCAGACGAATGATATCTTCCTTTGTGTAATGCGACATAGTTCATTCTCCTTTCCACACGAAATCCGACGGCAAGATAAAGCCGCCGGATTCTTAACCCATTAATTAAGGTTTGTATAACCCATCAGGTCCTGATCAACCTCTTTTGCCACTTCACGGCCCTCACGGATAGCCCAGACAACCAACGATTGTCCACGGTGCATATCTCCCGCCGTAAAAACTCCCTTCTGACTGGTAGCATAAGCTCCGGCTTTGGTCAGAACATTGGTGCGCTCATTTAACGCCACATCAAAATCTTTTGTAACATATTCTTCTGACCCAAGAAAACCAGCTGCGATAAACACCAGATCCACATCCATAACATACTCACTGCCAGGTACTTCCGTCATGCTCATACGTCCTGTCTTAGGATCCTTGTTCCAGCTTAATTTAACCCCTTTTACCTGCTTAAGATTTCCCTTTGCATCAGCGATAAATTCCTTAACCGTTGTTTCATAAATACGTGGATCACTGCCGTACACAGCAATGGCTTCCTGCTGGCCATAATCCGTTTTCAGGACTTTGGGCCACTCAGGCCACGGATTTGATTCTGTTCTCTCTGCCGGCGGCTTTGGCATCATCTCAAGCTGTACTACGCTTTTTGCTCCCTGGCGAATGGACGAACCAACACAATCATTACCCGTATCACCACCACCAATGACCAGCACATTTTTCCCTTTGGCATCTATATAATCCGTAAACTGCGGATTTCGTAAATGTTTTGTTACACGTTTTAAATAGTCTACGGCAAAATAAATGCCCTTTGCGTTTCTGCCCGGTGCTTTTATGTCTCTCGGATGAGAAGCACCACAGGTAAGGATTACACGGTCGAACTGTTTTCGTAACTCTTCTGCCTTTATATCGACGCCTATATTAACATTAGTCTTGAAAACAACTCCTTCCATCTCCATACATTTTATTTTACGTTCTATAACAGATTTGTCAAGTTTCATATTAGGAATTCCGTACATCAGCAGACCACCGGGATAATCTTCCCTCTCAAACACCGTCACGCTGTGACCGCGTTTGTTTAACTGATCAGCAGCCGCCAGACCGGAAGGTCCTGAACCTACGATGGCAACCGTCTTTTTTGTCCGGACTTTGGGAGGTTTTGGATCCATCAGCCCATGTTCATAACCATATTCGATGATTGCATTTTCATTTTCCTTGATTGTTACGGGTGAATCATGCAGACCACAGGTACAGGCAGCTTCACATGGAGCCGGACATACTCTGGAAGTAAATTCAGGAAAATTATTGGTTTTTAATAGTCTTCCCAGTGCCAGTTCATAACTTCCATTGTACAAAAGGTCATTCCATTCCGGACACAGGTTGTTCAAAGGGCATCCACTTGCCATGCCGCCTATCATCATACCTGACTGGCAGAACGGAACGCCACAATCCATGCATCGGGCAGCCTGCACCCGTCTCTCTTCTTCGCTCATTGGCACATGAAATTCATTAAAATTTTTAATTCTCTCCAATGGCTTGATCTCTAAATTTCCTTCACGCTCATAATCTATAAATCCGGTTGGTTTACCCATATCCACTCATCCTTTCTCTATCATTTAGCCTTTTTCAATTGATAAAATGCTTCAATCTGTGCCTGTTCATTACTCAGTCCCTTTTCTTCCATCTGGGCAATTGCCTGCAGCATAGCCTGATAGTCATGAGGAATGATTTTCTTAAACTTCGGGAGATATTCACTGAAATTCTCTAAAATCTCTTTACCACGTTCGGAATCCGTTGCCTTTACGTGGGCAGTAATCATATCTTTCAACTGCATTACATCATATTTATCTGTTACAGAATTAGATGATACCAGTTCTTTATTAAGTTTCAGATATAGATCACTGTTTTCATCCAGGACATAAGCAATACCACCACTCATACCTGCTGCAAAGTTCTTGCCGGTTGGTCCGAGAATTACAACGCATCCGCCTGTCATATATTCACAGCCATGATCACCAACTCCCTCTACTACGGCATTCGCTCCGGAATTTCGAACACAGAAACGTTCCCCGGCAACACCATTGATATAAGCTTCACCGCTCGTTGCTCCATAAAGAGCCACATTTCCGATCACAATATTATCCTCTGCTTTGTACTGTACTCCATCTGGCGGATATACGATGAGCTTACCACCGGACAAGCCTTTTCCGAAGTAATCGTTACTGTCACCAACAAGTTCCAATGTCAGACCTTTCGGAATAAATGCACCAAAACTCTGTCCACCACTGCCAAGACATTCAATCGTAAAGGTATCCTGCAGCACATCATCCCCCAGAGTTCTTGTGATCTCTGATCCTAAGATCGTACCAAGCGCACGATCAACATTAGAAACCTTTGCACTGATCTTTGTTTTCTCACCTGTCTCTAAAGCGTGTTTAAATTTCTTAAGGAATATTTTCTCATCTATCGTGTTCTTTAACTTAAAGTCATACGCATCTTTTGGATTGAAAATGCGCTTTTTATCTTTAATAAATGGATTGTCAATGATTGGTGACAGATCCAGTTTTTTTGCTCTCGGATCATCGGCTATATCCTCGCGGACTTTGAGCAGATCTGAGCGTCCGATCAATTCATCCAGACTCTTAAAGCCCAGTTTTGCCATCCATTCACGAACCTCTTCCGCAATAAACTTCATAAAGTTTTCAACATACTCAGGTTTACCGGCAAATCTCTTGCGTAATTCAGGATTCTGTGTTGCCACGCCAACAGGACAGGTATCCAGATTACATACACGCATCATAACACAGCCCATCGTTACCAGCGGAGCAGTTGCGAAGCCATATTCTTCTGCACCAAGGAGCGCAGCCACCATAACATCCCGTCCTGTCATCAATTTACCATCCGTCTCGATCACTACTTTAGAACGAAGTCCGTTCATCAACAAAGTCTGGTGTGTCTCTGCAAGGCCAAGTTCCCACGGCAGTCCGGCATTATGGATCGAACTGGATGGTGCAGCTCCTGTACCACCGTCGTAACCGGAAATAAGAATAACACCGGCACCAGCCTTTGCCACACCTGCTGCTACTGTTCCAACACCGGCTTCCGAAACCAGCTTGACAGAGATTCTTGCTCTTGTATTTGCATTTTTCAGATCATAGATCAACTGTGCAAGATCCTCAATTGAATAAATATCATGATGCGGCGGTGGTGATATAAGGGATACACCCGGTGTAGAAAGTCTTGTTTTTGCTATCCACGGATAAACCTTTCCACCCGGAAGGTGTCCGCCTTCTCCTGGTTTTGCCCCCTGCGCCATTTTAATCTGGATTTCTTTGGCACTAACCAGATAATGGGATGTAACACCAAAGCGTCCCGAAGCAACCTGCTTGATCGCAGAGCAGCGATTCAATCCGTCTTTGCCAATCGTCAGACGTTCCAGACTCTCACCGCCCTCGCCACTGTTTGACTTGCCATGAAGATGATTCATCGCAATGGCCAATGTTTCGTGCGCCTCCTGGGAAATCGAACCATATGACATAGCACCAGTCTTAAACCGCTGCACAATGCTGTCTACACTTTCTACCTGTGAAAGTGGGATTCCTTTTTTGGGCAGCTTGAAATCTAAAAGACTTCTCAGATTCATAAACCGGTCTTCATTATCAATTTCTTTTGAATATTCTTTAAATAATTTATAATCTCCCAATCTGGTTGCCTGCTGAAGCAGATGTATTGTTTTCGGATTATAAAGATGTTCTTCTTTGCCACTTCTGGACTTGTGAGTACCAACACTATCTAATGTTGTATCATGTCCCAATTCCAGCGGATCAAAGGCTTTTGTATGCAGACTTTCCACCTGCTTTTCAATGTCATCGATCGTAATACCTCCGATGCGTGAAACCGTATCCGTAAAATACATATTGGTAACTTCTCTGGAAATACCGATTGCCTCGAATATTTTGGATCCCTGATACGACTGGATCGTAGATATTCCCATTTTTGATGCAATCTTTACAATGCCATGCAGAACGGCATCGTTATAGTCATCTACTGCTGCATAGTAATCTTTATCCAGTAATCCACTGTCAATCAGGCGCTTGATCGTATCCAGTGCCAGATATGGATTGACTGCACAAGCACCATATCCGAGCAACGTAGCAAAATGATGTACTTCTCTTGGCTCTGCACTCTCCAGAATCATTGCTACACTAGTTCTCTTCTTCGTACGAACCAGATGCTGCTGCATAGCTGAAACAGCTAACAGAGAAGGAATTGCCACATGGTTTTCATCCACTCCACGATCGGATAAGATCAAAACATTCTTTCCATCTTTATAAGCACGATCTGCTTCCAGATACAAACGATCGATTGCTTTTTTTAAAGAGGTATTCTTGTAATAGGTAATTGGAATAACACCAACTTTCAATCCCGGCACATCCATATTTTTTATTTTCAATAAATCGGTATCGGTCAATATGGGATTCTTGATGCGAAGAACACGGCAGTTTTCCGGCTCCTCATGCAAAAGGTTTCCATCTTCACCAATATAAGTCGATGTAGCCGTAACAACTTCCTCGCGAATCGCATCGATTGGTGGATTTGTTACCTGTGCAAAACGCTGTCGGAAGTAGTTAAACAAAGGAACCGGCTGTTTACTAAGCATTGGCAGAGGCGTATCATGTCCCATTGCTGCAATAGGTTCACTTCCATTTTTTGCCATAGGTAAAATGGAGTTTTTCACCTCTTCAAATGTATAACCAAATGCTTTTTGTAACTTTCTTCTCTCTTCATCGGAATAATGTTCTACCCGTTGATTTGGAATATGAATATCTTTTAACTCAACAAGATTGTTATCCAGCCATTCACCATACGGCTGACGGGATGCATACTCTTCTTTCAAGTCATCGTCATCAATCAGAGTACCCTTTACCGTATCAACCAAAAGCATTTTACCCGGACGTAAACGATCTTTCTTGATCACATGTTCTTCACTGATCGGCATAACGCCAACCTCAGAGGATAGAATCAATTGATCATCATCCGTGATGTAATAACGGGATGGGCGAAGACCGTTACGATCCAATACAGCACCGACAATATCTCCATCTGAGAACAAAATAGATGCCGGACCATCCCACGGTTCCATCATCGTTGCATAATACTGATAAAAGTCTTTCTTCTTCTCGCTGATATAGCGGTTGTTTGCCCACGGCTCCGGAATTGTGATCATAACAGCCAGAGGAAGATCCATTCCGCTCATAACGAGGAACTCCAGGGTATTATCCAGCATAGCTGAGTCGGATCCATTCGCATTGATAACCGGCAAAACCTTATGCAATTCTCCTTTTAACTGTTCCGATTCCATAGTTTCTTCACGTGCAAGCATTTTATCTGCATTTCCGAGAATTGTATTGATCTCACCATTATGAACGATAAAACGGTTTGGATGAGCCCGCTGCCAGCTCGGCTGTGTATTGGTAGAAAACCGGGAATGTACAATAGCAATAGCCGATTCATAATCCTCATCCTGCAGATCATCAAAAAAAAGTTGTAATTGGGATACAAGAAACATTCCTTTATATACGATCGTACGTGATGAAAGGGAAACAACATATGTATTCTCATTGGACTGTTCAAATACCCTCCGGGCAATGTATAACTTGCGGTCAAAGTCCAGCCCCTTATTCACTTTCTTTGGCTTTTTAACAAAACACTGCATAATGCAAGGCATACACTCAACAGCCCGTTTTCCCAAAATATCAGGAGCGATTGGCACCTCACGCCATGCAAGAAACTCCATACCTTCCTTAATAATAATATTTTCAAACATTTTTTTTGCTTGATTTCTTTTTAACTCATCCTGCGGGAAAAAGAACATACCAACACCGTATTCTCTCTCGCTGCCAAGATCAATCTCCATCTTCTTTGCTATCTTACTGAAAAATTTATGTGAAATCTGAAGGAGGATTCCAACACCATCTCCTGTTTTTCCTTCTCCGTCTTTACCTGCACGGTGTTCAAGATTAGCAACAATCTCCAGCGCATTTTTAACGGTATTATGAGTTTTTTTACCCTTGATGTTTACAATGGCTCCTATTCCGCAGTTATCATGCTCAAAACTCGGATGATACAAGCCGATCGGTTCTCTTTTACATTCTTCTAAATATTCACTCATGGAACGTCCTCCTTACATTTGACTTTTCTGATAGTCACGAAGTAATTAAATAACTCAAAATCTTTTTGACTACAAAAGGCGTCAAAAGAACATAGCATAGCTATACTCTTTTGACGCCTTTGTCTGCGACTATTATATAACAGCCTTTTATAAATTACAAGTACTTTTTTAAAGTTCTTCATTTTCGGACAATTCGCCTCTATGTAATTCGTTCATTACTTCACGCTCTGCTTCGTCTTTGAACGTCTCGATCGTCTCCTGATTTAAAATTGGCAGATCGTCTAACGATTCCAGACTGAAGTAGCGAAGGAACTCCTCTGTTGTTCCAAATAGAATTGGTCTTCCCGGTGCATCTAATCTCCCAGCCTCCGCGATCAGACCATACTCCACTAGCTTATTCACGGCGTGATCACAGGAAACTCCCCTGATCTTCTCTATCTCAAGCCGCGTAATCGGCTGTTTATATGCAACAATTGATAATGTTTCCAGTAAAACATCTGTCAATACATGTTTCTTCGGTATATGTGCAATTTTAATCAGATACTCATACATTTCCGGTTTGGTGCATAATTGAAAAGAACCATCTAATTCAATCAGATGGATACCCCTATCTTCCTCGTCATATCGTGTCATCATACTACGGATGATCTTACGCACCGTATCCTCATCGTGTCCAACAGCAGCAGCCAGACGTTCAATTTCTACGGCCTCTCCCATCGTAAATAAAATAGCTTCAACAACAGCCTCTAACTTATTGATATTCATGTTTTTCCTCCTGCTTATCCTGTTTCTTTGCCGGCTGATACGTAATCAGAATATCGTCAAACAAATCTTCCTGCTCTATCGTGATCTTGCCTGTCTTCATCATCTCTAAGATACCAAGAAAGGTTACAATGATATAACTCTTTCCTTTTCCATTTTCCAATACCTGGCGAAAGCTGAATGTGCCATGCAGCATAGCATATTCTTCCAGAAAAATCATATGATCCTCTATATTGATCTCTTCTTTTTCAATTTCACCAAAGCTGCTCCGGATCGGATCGATTTTGTCTACCTGCTTCTGCATAACGGAATCAAATATACTCTGCAGCTTGGTTAATGTAATATCCGAAAGCAATTCATCGTAGTCAACTTCTTCTTTATAATTCTTTACATCTTCGGGAATCGATGGTCCCTTAAAAAAAACTTTACCCGCATCGACCTGACGGTCTTTTAATTCAAAAGAAGCATATTTATACATTTTATATTCCAGCAGACGCTCTACTAATTCCTGTCGCGGATCTTCTTCCTCTTCTTCTTCTGTTTCTTCTGCTGGCAGCAGCATCTTAGACTTAATCTTAACCAGGGTAGCTGCCATAACAAGGAACTCACTCATGACATCCATATCCTTTGTATCCATATTACTGACATACTCCAGATATTGTTCGGTAATTAAAACGATTGGAATATCAAAAATATCTACTTTGTTTTTCTCAATAAGATGAAGCAGTAAATCTAATGGTCCATCAAAGGCTTCTAGCTTTACTTGTATTCCCATTCATCCATTACCTCCTGTCTTCTTTGCGGCAAAGCCACTTATCTATAATACATTATTGTTCTACCTTTTGGCAAGATAAATTTATAACACTTACTTCCGGCCGGTTAAAAAAACGCAGCTTAATATGGTGTAGTCCAAGACCACGGCTGACAATGATTTTTTTTCCCATTTCTTCAAAAAGTCCTGCATCATACTTAGGAAATAAACGCAGACTTGGTGAAATCACACCACCCACATAAGGCAAACGCATAATTCCACCATGCAGATGACCGCACAGCGTAAGATCCGCTCCCCACTCTGCATATTGCTTTCCATATTCCGGATTATGTGCCAATAAGATAGAAAAACAATCCTTTCTGCAAGGACCAATTAATTCACATATATTCTCTTTATGAAACTCTCTCTTTTCCCAGACTTTATGATACCAGTATTCTGGGAGATCTATTCCATAGACAACAACATTTCCACCGATCGTAATCGATTCGTTTTGCAAATAGCAAATCCCACATGCTTTTATTTTTTTCTTATATTCGTCATAGCCTGGCATACGGATCTCATGATTTCCCGGTGCATAGTAAACCCGGTATTTCTTACTGAGCTGTATCATAAAGTCAAGAACCGATTCCGTACCAAGACCGTTTTTTACTGTCATATCTCCGGCAATGCAGATATAATCCGGCTCTGCCTCATCAATTATGGTAAGCAGCTTCTTGTTCTTCTTTCCATGCTCACACGCATGCAGATCTGTAAGTAATACGATCCGCTGATCTTCTGTCAGATGCTCACTGGTAAGTTCATAATTCTCGGATACCGGAAAATACTGATATATAATACCACAGCAAATCCCTGAGACAGCCAGAACACCACACACACACAGAAAAATGTAAACACCCATTCCTCTTTTCTCCTTCCATTGCATAAAAATACTATCATTTTCCTCTTCTTCTGTCAATGAATGTTGGCATATAGAACATAACTGCCGCATACATTAAAACAACCACAGGTTATTTTCGTGTTCCGAGGAGGAAAATATAATGAAAAAACAACTCTTATGTTTTGTCGTACTGTCATTCTTATTGTCTGTTCTTATCATCTCTCACCCGGGTAAAGCAGCCAGTGTATCCGGTTCAGCAGTAACAGTTAGCGCCCGTTCTGCCGTTCTTTTGGAAGGAAATACCGGGGAAATTATTATGGGAAAAGATAAAGATAAAGAAGTAGTGCCGGCAAGTATTACAAAGATTATGACACTGAATCTGATCTTTGAAGCTCTGGATCAGGGGAAAATCTCTTTAGAGGATGAAGTCTCAGTAAGTGAATATGCCGCCAGTATGGGTGGTTCCCAGGTGTTCCTTGAGCCAAATGAAACACAAACGGTAAACACAATGATAAAATGCATCAGTATCGCTAGTGCTAATGATGCTGCCGTTGCTATGGCAGAGAAGATTGCCGGTTCAGAACAGGCTTTTGTTAAAATGATGAACCAAAAGGCAAACGAACTCGGTATGAAACATACTCATTTTAAAAACTGCACGGGTCTGGATGATGACATAAAAAGCGGACACTATTCCAGTGCTTATGATGTAGGTTTAATGTCACGTGAACTGATCATGAAGCACCCTCAAATATCCAAATATTCTACTGTATGGATGGATTCCATCATTCATAAAACAAAAAAAGGAGACTCTACATTTGGACTGACAAATACGAATAAGCTGGTACGATTTTACGATGGAATTACCGGATTAAAAACCGGTTCGACCAGCAAAGCCAAATATTGCCTCAGCGCAACTGCCAGACGAAATGGAATGAATCTGATTGCCGTTGTAATGGCTGCTCCGGACCACAAAGTCCGCTTTAGTGAGGCACAGGCACTGCTGGACTATGGATTTGCCAACTGTTCTGTATATAACGACGATTACTCCAATGTCAAATGGAATCAGGTGACAATACAAGGTGGAATACCTTCTCATGTCAATGTGTATCCTAAAACAAAATTTTCTCATACATTTATTCATCAATATGACACAAAAAAAATTCAAAAGAAAATCTCCTATCACACCGTAAGTGCTCCCCTTCGTTCAGGACAGGAAATAGGTCAGATTGAATACACCTATGATGGTAAAGAAATTGGAAAAGTTCCTCTTTTGTCCTGCCAGAATGTAAAAAAGGCCGGCTACACCGACCTTTTATTAAAAGCATTTGGCAAACTGTTTATGCTTACATCTGCCTGATATACTCATCATATCCCAGATTATTTAATTTATCTGCTTTGGCAAGGACTCCCTCTTTCATTTCCTGCTTATAATTTTTCAGCTTGATACGGAGTTCCTTGTCCGATACAGACAAAATCTTTGCTGCTAAGATTGCCGCATTTGCTGCACCATCAATGGCAACTGTTGCTACCGGTATCCCGGACGGCATCTGCACGATTGAATACAAACTGTCCACACCGCCAAGACTCTTCGTGTGTATCGGAATACCGATCACCGGCAGATCAAATAATGCTGCACACATTCCCGGCAAGTGAGCTGCTCCACCGGCACCGGCGATAATAACTTCAATTCCACGCTCTTCCGCTTTTGTTGCATATTCAACAAAAGTATTCGGCATACGGTGTGCAGAAATAATCGTCATCTCATATTCAATTCCAAATTTTTCCAGCATATCTGCTGCTTTTTTCATGATGGGAAGATCGGAATCACTCCCCATTAAAATTCCTACTTTAGTCATATTTATTTCTCCTTTCCATCTTCCAGTACATCATTGAGAGTTTCTGTACCAGATAGGACAAACCTGCCCTCCTGTATCAGTGTAATCGATTTTCCCGTCTTTGTAAAGACAACAATATCACCGAGTTCATCATACGGAATCGTAATATCCGTATGGCAGTTAAAATATGCCTTGCTGATATCCGTATGACGCAATGCAGAACACTCATTTTCTCTGGCTATAATCTCCTTTCCATCGGGGTTGTATAGTTTAACCTCCTCACTCATGGAATAGCAGGTATCACCAACAGCAAAATGAGGGCCTGTTTTCTCCGCAATCAAAATCGGAAGCTGCGCCTCAATGCCAAACTTACGTCCCATAACATATGCCGTTGTGTTCGTTCCGATGGCAAACTCACCCATCGGAAGTGTTTCACGATTGTGCAAAATATTTTCTTTTATATATTTTTTATTTTCTCCTTCCTTGTCATAATTTGTGCAGGTGTATGACCGGATCATGCCATCTTTAAATGTAATCTCAAGGTTTTCATATCGCAGCTCATTCAGATATACCTGTGTAACATGAAGGGTTCCTTCCGTTCCCTTCAACACCGGGGAAGTAAACACTTCACCGACAGGAATATTGACATCAGCCAGACAATTTTCAAAGTTCGTCTCTTTTGCCGGATCTTTCAGTTCATGAAGTGAAATCCTCATATCCGTACGGTTCTTTCCACGTCCTGTCACGCGTACATAGTCTCCTTCATCCAACGCATCAATAAGTGCCTGCTGAATTTTCTTGTATTGTTCCATGTCGAGTGTATTAACTTCTACGGTTGCATCAAAGATTTCCTCAAAATGTTTACCAATCTCCGGAATTGGATATGCGATGATCGTAAAGCTGTACTGATCCTGTGGAATATACCTGTTTTGTATAAGCGCATATTCTCTTGTATACTCTACACTCATCTGTTCCTGTTCTTTAGTATAAGTCGGACTTTCCTTTTTTGTCTGCGGAGTAAACAATTGTTCACCAAACACTTCTATCACAGCAGGACCGGCATATACGGCAGCATCTTCCTTATACTCTTCATACACTTTTTCTACCATCTTCAGGCGTTCCTGAACATACGCCTTATTAAGATACAATGCCTCATCATACCGATGATCATACTGATATTGTTTGTTCGGAGATGTACCGGTCACACCAACTGCACTTGTATTAGTCCGTCTGGTAAATACAGGCTTCAGACCCATTTTCTCAAATTGTAAAACAGCCTGACGAACCATCGGCTCAAAGCCAATATGATATCGTATCTGTACCGTTTTCTTTTTTGAGAGATCAATTCCTGCTATTTCAAACCCCTTGCGATATCCTTCCGTATACGTGTATGCCATTGCTGCTAATTTATCTTCCGGCAACGAATGAAGGTATTGTGCCATCTTTATCTCATTATCCGTGATGTACTCACCATACCGGTAAAGGTAAACAGTATCGGAGAAATCACTGTTCATGACTATATCATAGATTCCTCTTTCGTCATGGCAGAGCATGCCATGAATACGGTCTTCCATCTGCTCCTCCATATAGTCGTGAACATAATAATATATAATTTCTTTTAAACATTTCTCCGGTTCTGCTTCTTCCTCCAATACCGTCACCATCTGCAGAAATAATTCCATCCGCAGCACGATCGGATAGATATTATTTTCATAAGCAGTAACAATCGCATCACGGGCCTTTGCCGTCATCCATGCAAGATACTGTCCCACAGGTTCACCAAAAAGTGACACAGCATATGCCGGATTAGCAAAAGAAACCGCATACTGTTCACCTGTCAGATCCGAATAAAGTGCCTCATTCCACTCTTCGTACTGCTTTCGCTGCGGTTTCTCTGTGTCCTGTATCGTTATGATGTCTGTGAACAACTCTGTTGTCCGCAGAAGAAATTCTTTATATGGTCCATGAACTTCTGTTGTCAGCTCCATAATACGCTGTTTTGCAAGTTCATAGCGTTCTTGTACCAAATCCATAAAAATCTCCTTATAATTCTGATCACTCATATAAAATTTAATTGAGCAGCACGATAAGCCGAGTTCTGTCATTGGATGATCATCTGTCTAATCCTGCTGTTACCAACAGGCTCAAGCGACCTACCCGTGAGCACGACGGGCCGCCGTATTGCTCTCTGTTCGGTCTTGCTTCGGATGGGGTTTACATGTGCCCCTGCTGTTACCAGCAGGGCGGTGAGCTCTTACCTCACCGTTCCACCCTTACCATGGCTGACCATGGCGGTTTATTTCTGTTGCACTAGCCTGGGAGTCACCTCCACCGGACGTTATCCGGCATCCTGCCCTGCGAAGCTCGGACTTTCCTCACCCGTTCCCTTTCGTCTGAACGGCCGCGATCATCTGTGCTGCTCACCCTAGTAATATACCACCACCAATGAATTCGCGCAAGATGGAATTTAACGGAACATCATGTGGATCAATCGGGATGAAATAATCAAGGAACTTCAGAAGTCTCTGCGCCTCTGTGTATTCCGGACATTCTTTCGGCACTTGGAACAAAAGCGGATCTGCATATAATTTCATTGCTGCCAGCTCATAGATAAGGGCAGAATTAAACATAGCATCTGCTTCCTCCTGGAATGGAAAAATATTTTTCCGCTCTCCCCGCCGTACTGAATTCCACATAGAAATCGTCTTTTGTGCTGAATTTCCTCTTGTTCTTGCATCACGTATGATCCTTCTCAGCAGCCTTCCTTCTGTGGTTGGAATCCGGTTATGTGTATCCAGATTTAATGTCGTCAATGCACTGATATAGATCTTGTATTTATCTTTTCTGGAAATCGAGTACGTTAATTTATCATTCAGCCCATGAATTCCCTCAATAACAAGAACATCCTCTTTTCCTAACTGCAGGATCGGTTTATCATACTCTCTTTTTCCTGTTATGAAATTATACGTTGGAAGCTGGACCGGTTTTCCATTTAGAAGATCATTCAGATGTTCATTAAAAAGCCGGGTATCAATTGCTTCCAAACACTCGTAATCATATGCACCATTTTCATCCTTCGGTGTATCTCCCCGATTCACAAAATAATCGTCAAGACCAATTGGATGAGGACACAGACCTAGTGTTTTTAACTGGGTCGACAACCGATAAGAAAAGGTTGTTTTTCCAGATGAAGATGGACCTGCAATCGTAACGATCCGGCACCCTCTGTCTGCAATATCGACCGCAATATCACCGATCGTTTTCTCATGAAGCGCCTCCTGGGTCAGCATCAGTTCCCGAAGTCCTCCACCAACGATAACGTCATTCAGATCACCTACCGTTGATACGTTCAGCGTAGCACTCCATTTGTCTGCCAGTTCCATCGTGTGAAACTGCTTCCGGCTCGGATTAAAATCAGGCATCGTTACAGGCTCCTGTTTTCTCGGAATAATAAAAACAAAGCCATCTTCAAACTTTTCCAGACGAAACTGTCTTAATACACCTGTGCTATAAGGCATAGCGCCATAGTAATAATCAATAAATCCATCCAAATCATATACCGTAGTCCGTGAATTTCTACGATATTTCATAATCTTGCTCTTATCCGGCATACCCAGAGAAGCAAATAATTGTATGGCATCTCTTGTGCGGACAATTTGCTTTTTGAATTTAATGTTTCTTTCTACATAACTTTTCATCTTATTTTCCAGTTCTGAGAGCAGTTCATCGTCAATCTGAACATCCCCCTGAATACGGCAAAAATATCCACTATCCAGGCAGAAATCAACTGACACTTCAGGGACTTTCTCACCAGGAATGATCTCGGAGACTGCTTTTAACAAAAGCATTGTAATCCCTCGAAGATATACCCTCTTGCCATCGTTTTCATCTGCCGAAAGAAAAGATATGTGGCTGTCCGGTTGAACCTTATGATATAACTCTTGAATAACGCCATCTACCTTAGCCACAAGAATAGGGTAAGGATAATCTTTCTCATATCGCTTACTTAGTTCATATAGATCAATATCACTCTCCAGTTCAATCTCATTTTTCTCTAATGTAACCGTCATATACTACCTCCATAATATGTTATTAATATCCACTCAATACAATCAACTTCCCGTTCTAATTCTGAAATTCTCTTATACGCACCATCTGTCTTACATTTTTTCAGCTCCGATACTACTGCACTGCGTTTCTGTTTTTCCCGGAGCAGCCACTCATGATACAAAGCGTCTCCCCTCTCCGGAAGCAATCGTCCATAAGTATTCTCCTGTTCCATATAAGGTCTTTCTTCCTTTCCACGAACAGCCCGGATAGAAAGATAATATTTGCCGGCGTCTTTGCATACTTGTTCCCGGTCGATCCGGAACCCCAATTGGAAAAGCGTTTCACGAAGGGTTTTCCAATCTGACTGCGCCTGCAATATCAGGTTATCAACCCTAGATAGCACTTCCCCTCTTTCCCCCAAAATACGACAAATCAGCATGCCCCCCATTCCGGCAATCAGCACTGCATCCACTTCCCCTGGTTCCAATGCTGATAATCCATCACTAAGCCGGCATTCAATATGTTCCTCCAAATGTGCCTGCCTGATATGTTCACAGGCAATTGCCAATGGTCCTTTATTCACATCCAATGCCAGAATCTTTTTGCACCGTCTTCTTTCTGCCAGATAAATTGATACATAGCCATGATCACAGCCAACATCTGCCAGACGGCATCCATCCGGAACGAGATCTGCATTCATTTTCATTCGCTTCGATAATTCTATCATATGCTCTTTAATCCAAATAATCCTTTAATTTTCTGCTTCTGCTCGGATGACGCAGCTTACGAAGTGCTTTTGCCTCAATCTGACGGATTCTTTCACGCGTAACTTCGAACTCTTTTCCAACTTCCTCAAGGGTTCTTGCTCTTCCATCATCCAGCCCAAAACGCAGGCAAAGGACTTTTTGCTCACGTTCTGTCAGCGTTCCCAGCACTTCAACCAATTGTTCTTTCAGAAGAGTAAACGCTGCTGCTTCAGCCGGCACCGGAACATTATCATCCTGAATAAAATCACCCAGGTGGCTGTCTTCCTCCTCACCGATCGGAGTCTCCAGAGAAACAGGCTCCTGTGATATTTTCTGTATCTCACGCACACGTTCCACAGGTAAATTCATTTTTTCTGCAATTTCTTCCGGATATGGCTCGCGACCAAGTTCCTGTAAGAGCTGACGCTGTACACGGATCAGTTTATTGATCGTCTCTACCATATGAACAGGAATACGAATCGTCCTTGCCTGATCGGCGATGGCACGTGTTATTGCCTGACGTATCCACCAGGTGGCATAAGTACTGAACTTATAGCCTTTTCGATAATCAAATTTTTCAACTGCTTTAATCAGACCAAGATTTCCCTCCTGGATCAGATCAAGAAATAACATACCACGTCCGACATAACGTTTGGCAATACTGACTACAAGACGAAGATTTGCCTCTGCCAGACGTTTCTTTGCCTCTGCATCACCAGCCTCCATCTGCATCGCCAGTGTCTTCTCCTCCTCTGCTGTCAGAAGTGGTACTTTACCGATTTCCTTCAGATACATGCGGACAGGGTCTTCGATGCTAACACCATCCGGAACTGCCAGTTCAATATTCTCCAGTTCCTCTTCCGTCGGTTCATCATCTACATCCAGAATAACATCATCATCCGTGTCACTTTCCGGCACCATAGCAACAATTCCCTGGTTTTCCAAATATTCAAAAACTTTTTCTGTCTTTTCATCATCCATTTCTATATTATGAAGAGCAAATATTTTCTCCATATCACTCATCTCAAGGACATTATCTTTCTTTTTGCCCAGTTCCACCAGGTCCTTCAAGATAGCCAGCATTCTCTGCTGTTCATCTTCTACATTTGTATTTTTCTTATCCATGATTTCCTCCATTCTGCTGACAGCGCAGCTCCTAATATTTTAAAAAGTAATCGTCAATGTCTGCAATTGCCTTTTTTCTAATATCAACTGTTGCAATTCCTTCATATCAGTAACCTTACGGCTCCGTTCTTCCAGACTATATTTCTTTATACTTCGAACAACTTCGTTCAGTGCCTTCTGCTGTTCTGTATCTTTACTGATTGCTTTTAATTCTTTATTAAACAAGCCCGCTACCACTGACTGTTCCTCTTTACTTTGAAATCGGCTGATAATTGATGCCGGTTCCACTTTATGTTTTGTGTCGTATTGCTCATATATCATCTGTGCCACCTGATGATAAGGTTCATCTACAAAATCTTCCACACCGATAATATCTTTTGTCTTATCAAACAAGACTGGATCGTTACTTAACCAGGTCAGGAAGATTCCCTGACTCCTGGCAATGCCATCCTCTTGTTTTTTTGCCCCGGAAATTTTTCTTTCTTGTCTTCTTTTCTCATAATCAATCCCAACCATTCGGGCACTATGATAAGCAACAAGTTTTCTGAAATCCTCCGAACGGACACCATATTCCCTGGAAAATGCTTCTATATAGTTATTCCGCTCTATCTCATTATCAAAGGTTAAACATTTTTTTGCAACTTCATTCATAAACTTTGTTTTTGCCTCAGGATCATTCATATCATATTCCTTTTGGATATGATCAATCTCATAGAAGAAGCTTGTCTTTGCCGTCTGAATCCGTTTCCTGAATTCATCTGGTGACAATGCCTTCATAAATTCATCCGGATCTTTATACGGCTGCATATTAATCACCTTGACCGATATGCCTGCCTCCTTCAACATCGGAATCGCACGCATCGCCGCTTTGACACCGGCATTATCACTGTCGTAGGAAAGATATACCAGATCCGTATATCGCTTCAAAAGGCTGCAGTGCTGGCTGGTAAAAGCAGTCCCCAAGGATGCCACCGCATTGGTAAAGCCTGCCTGATGCAGTGCTATCACATCCATATACCCCTCACAAATGATCATTCCATCTGCCTGTTTGCCATGGACAAAATTAAGCCCATATAAATTACGGCTTTTATCAAAGATCAATGTCTCCGGGGAATTCAGATATTTCGGTTTGGCATCTCCCATCACCCGTCCTCCGAAAGCAATTACACGATTATTCCGATCAAGAATAGGAAACATAACACGATTCCAGAACTTATCATAAGCACCGGTTTTTTCATCGTATGTAAATAACCCGGTTTCCTTTAATATCGAATCTGTATACCCTTTGCTTCTCATATAGCGGTATAACTCTCCACTATTCTTGCTTGAATAACCTAATCCAAACTTCACAATTGTTTCGGGAGAAAGTTCACGTCCGGTCAGATAATCGTATCCGATACGCCCGCGCTCGCTTTTCAACATTGCAAAGTAATACTTTGCAGCCAGCTTATTAACTTCCAGGATTGCATCCCTCAGATCTCTCCTCCTCCGGTCTTCGACCTGATCTCCTTTTGCCGGAAGTTCCATACCGGTGCGCTCCGCTAACTGCTCCAGTGCCTCCACAAAAGTCAGGTTTTCATATTCCATCAGAAAGGTAAAAACATTTCCCCCCGCACCGCATCCAAAGCAGTAATACATCTGCTTTCCCGGACTTACCGAAAATGAGGCTGTTTTTTCATTGTGAAACGGACACAAGCCGACATAATTACTTCCACTCCGTTTTAAGTTTACGTACGAAGAAATAATATCCACAATATCATTGCGCCGTCTTACTTCCTCGACAAAATCTTCTTCATAATACATCTACTTCACTCCTGTTATAAAACAGACCATGTTCTTGGTATCGTCAGATCCTGATACTTCATAACGGCATAACGATCGGTCATCCCGGCAATAAAATCACATACTGCCCGTTCGATCGTTTCACCCTTTTTCTCTATCATATTGCGGTATTCATCCGGCAGCTTTTCTACATGTTCTACATAGTATTCGTATAACTGTCCGATCATATACTCAGCTTTTCCTTCTTCTGCTTTTGCAATGGAATTTACATACACATTTTCAAACATAAATCCCCGAAGTCCCTGAAGTGCCTCCGCCATAGTCTCTGACTGCACAATGTCATCTTTTCCCATGCTATTGCTGATCATATCATGAATCAATGTGTTGAGCCGCTCTCGTAATGTATACCCCAGAATCTCAGTAAATTCTTTTGGTATATCACTTTCACGGATAACCCTGCCCCGTATCGCATCATCAATGTCAGAATTCACATAAGCAATCTTGTCACATAGTCTCACGATCTTCCCCTCTAAGGTAGAAGGATTTCCGGATGTGGAGTGATTGCGGATACCATCCCTGACCTCTTTGGCAAGATTAAGCCCCTGTCCGTTCTTCTCCAATAATTCAACAACACGTACGCTTTGTTCCTGGTGATGAAACCCGCCAGCATAAATCCGGTTAAGAATCCTCTCTCCGGCATGTCCAAACGGAGTATGCCCCAGATCATGTCCAAGTGCAATTGCCTCTGTCAGATCTTCATTCAGGCGTAATGCCTTGGCAACTGTCCGTGCATTCTGCGACACCTCAAGCGTATGTGTCATGCGTGTGCGGTAATGATCCCCTTCCGGTGCCAGAAAAACCTGTGTCTTTCCTTTTAGACGCCGAAATGATTTGGAATGAAGTATGCGGTCTCTGTCACGCTGGTAGATTGGACGAAGATCACATGGTTCTTCCGGATCATCTCTTCCCTGGGATGCATCACTAAATGCAGCAAATGGGCTCAATATGTCATGTTCTCTTTGTTCCAGTTTTTCACGAATTGTCATATTTACTTACCTATCAACTCTATCTGCTGTTTAAGACTACATTGAAAAAGATACAACATAAAAAAGGAATATCCTTTTTTGTTTTTGAAATTTTTAAGAAAATTTTTCGAAATCCTTTGTACCACTCACTTTACCGGTTGCGCAATCCGGTAAAATAGTGTATGCTGACATATTAGAAAAAGACAGGGAGGTGTCTCATATGGCACGAGGCGCAGGAAAAAACGGATGGGCATTGGTTTTACTCATTCTGGCAGGCGTTGTGCTCGGCAGCTTTATCAGTGAGCTGGCTGCTAATGTATCATGGCTGTCCTGGTTAAGTTTCGGACAGAATTTTGGATTTTCTGATCCTATCCGTCTTAATCTGGGTGTATTGGTTTTAACTTTTGGACTGACGATCAAATTTACAATCGGAAGTATCCTAGGCATCATCGTTGCCGCTGTCATCTATCATTTTATCTAATGAATAAGATTGACTTTTTCCGACTGCCAGAAGCTGCCATCTTTACGGATAAGAAGTAACTGAATATCCGGATGGATCTTCTGGTATTTTTTTGCCTTTTCTTCTCCCATAACAAACAGTGCTGTTGCCAGTGCATCTGCTTTCGTACCCTCATCCGTGATAACGGTCACAGAGGCAAGATCATTTTGCGCCGGCATCCCGGTCCCAGCGTCCATGATATGATGATATAACACACCATTTTCCGTAAAATTACGCTGATAAATCCCACTCGTCACAACTGCTTTGTCCTTCACTTCAATGGAGCCAAACAAGCTTGTTCCGTCAGCCGGATCGGTTATTCCAACCTGATATAAACTGTCATCCTTTTTCTTTCCTATTGTCTGAACGTTCCCCCCCAATGAGATAATGGCTGATTTTATGCCATCTTTCTCCCATAATTCCATAATCTTCTGCGAAACATATCCCTTAGCAACAGCTCCCAGATCAATCTCCATTCCTCTTTTCAGTTGGATTTTCTGGCCGGACAGACATTGTATCTCACGATAATCAACCCTTTTCACAGCCTCATCCCGCACTTTTTTCGTTGGCACCTGCTGCTTATCCTGCGTAAACCCCCACGCCTTCACAAGCGGATATATCGATATATCCATTGCCCCCTGTGTCTGTTCACTATATTTCTTACTTGTCTGAATCAATTCATATGTTTCATGAGCAACAGCCGTCGGCCTTCCATTTGCTGCATTAATTCTGGCAATATCACTTTTTTTATTTGTAACAGAGAACAATCGATCCAGACGATTGATCAGTTGTATTGCTTCTGACATAGCTTTTTCTCCCTTATCACCATAGACAGTCAACTGCATGACCGTATCCATAGCAAAGATCTCTTTTGTGATTTTCTTTTCGGGTTCTTCCGCCACACTACACCCGGTTAACAAACAAAAAGCTAGAGCAAAAATAATCCATTTTTTCATAGCTGATCTCCATTTCTCAGACGTTTTTCTTCCATTCGATCCCTTTTGGAATACACACATCCACAATAATCCTGACGATAAAGCGAATACCGGGCAGATAACTCAATACTCCGCTTATATCCATTTCTCTTTTTAAAATCCGAAGGAAGATAAAAAACACCTGACTGCCCCGCCAGTTCTTCTCCTATCTGCATCAAAAGATCCGCATCCTTATGCGGACTGATTGACAATGTTGTACAAAAGAAGTCAAAGTTCCCTTCTTTTGCCCGCTCAGCCGTCTTTTGCAACCGCAGTTGAAAACAACGTCTGCACCGTTTGCCTCGTTCCGGTTCATGTTCATATCCATTTGCAATCTCCAGGAACCGTTCCGGTTCATAATCTGCATCCTCTATAGAAATCTCTCCGCCAAAAGGGGCTTCTTTCAGATAACGTTTCAATTCTTCTTTTCTCTTCTCATATTCCTCAACATATGTAATGTTCGGATTATAGAAAAAGATTGTGATATCAAAATAAGAATGTAAATACTCCAACACATAACTACTACATGGTGCACAACAGCAATGTAAAAAAAGTTTTTTTTTCTCCCCTTGCATTTTTTTCAAAAGCTCATCCAGTTCGACCTGATAATTTCTCTTGTTCATAATTTATCTTTCTCCTAATGTAATAACACCTGACAGATTTCCCCTGTGTCCATTTGTGGCACGATGTGAAAACAGTACATCCGAATGGCAGCAGGTACAGAATCCTGAAACCTCTATGTTTTGTGGCAGCACCCCCGCCTCTACCAAAACAATCCGGTTGGCTTCCCATAGATTCAACTGATATTTATGATTTTCTTTACTCTCCCACAGACAGTTCCAATACTTTGATGAAAATTCCTGTCGAAAACCATCAATCACCTCTTCACTCACTTCATAACAGCTCTGGCAGATAGACGGTCCAATCACGGCATATATATCTTTGGAATCACAAGAAAATTCCCTCTTCATAGCTTCCACCGTACAAGCCCCCATCCGCTTGACCGTACCACGCCATCCTGAATGGCTCGCACCGACCACACGTTTCTTCGGATCATAAAAAAAGAGGGGTACACAATCGGCAAAAAAAGTCATAAGTACAACATTGGGATCATTCGTTATCAACCCATCTACTCCAATAATATCCGATTCAAGGGTAACACCCTTTCCACAATCCGATGAGTCTACCCTCCGGACTACCGTATCATGTACCTGATCACTCAAAACCAGATGATCCGCGTGATATCCGACTGCATCAGCAAAAATGCGGTGGTTCCTCCGTACATCTTCTTCCTTATCTCCCCGTGTAAAACTCATGTTCATGCTTGCGCAATCCCCTTTGCTCACACCTCCCAGTTTGGTTGAAAATCCATGCAAAACACCTAGCCGGACAAAACTCGGAAATGTGATAAAAGGAACACCATTTTTTTCATTCCATATATAATTCTGATTCATCTATCGTCATCCTTTCTGAAAACTGTCTAGTATCATTTATCTTTTTTGCAAAATCTGTTATACTAAGGTAATACGATTCGTTATGAAAGGAGGCGTTTCTATGCCTTGTATATATGCCCATGATTCTTTTGGCACAAAAGTTGCCAGCGTATTACCCCAACAGATACAATCCATCATCAAGACTTATAAAGATGAATTTCAGATTGGCCTTCAGGGTCCGGATTTTCTCTTCTTTTATCATCCGTTATGGAAACTTCGTACCAACCAAATGGGATACTGGCAGCATGAACATTCCATGTATGCTTTTCTCTCCTCTCTTCTGCCCTTTTTACGAAAAACAAAGACAACAGAAAATACCGCTTATGCCTATCTGCTAGGTTATATCTGTCATTTTGTTCTAGATAGCGAGTGCCATAGTTTCGTCATCCCGGCAGCTAAACTTCCCGGACGGAATCATCTCGCCATTGAAAACGAATTCGACCGCCATCTGTTAAAAAAAGATGGCTATCAGCCGACCACTTATCCTATGTGGAAAAAGATACCAATAACCAAATCTGTCATTCACGCTGTCTACCAGGCATACAAACCTCTCCAACTGGATCAACAGCATATACGCAAGTCATTATATGGCATGCGTTTTTACAAAAGGCTCCTCACCTGCGGATGTTCTCTGAAACGAGTCCTCCTGCGTGGTGCAATGAAATTAACCATGCACTACGATGAATTAGAAGGTCATATGATGGATCTTCGTCCCAAAAATTATGCAGCAAAGACTAACCAGAGTCTGCAGTATTTATATGATAATGCTATTCCGATTGCCAAAGAACTCATAGAGGACTTTCATTTGAGCGTAACTACCGGCAAAGAACTGAATCCACGCTTTCACACTACTTTTAAAAACAATCAGCAGATGGATTGATTTATTTCATATCGCCCAGGTCCCTGCGGTACTGGCGTAAAAATTCATATACCAGTTTTCTCTTCTCATGCCAGAAACGCCGTCCGGGTGCCGTAACAAACTCCATCTGTTTCATATGACGATACGTGTATTTTTCAAAATGACGGCATACCGATCCGAATGAAGCATTATCATCCTTTGAGGCGATCCAGGAATCGAGGATAATGCCCATGGCTCCCGTATCATCCAGCATATCTGCTTCCATCAGTATAACCAATTCCAGGGGTGTAGTTTTCTCGTGAAGAAGCCGTTTGTTCGGATGTTCTTCAATCAGATAACAGATGAAATCAATCTGCTCCGGCTCATAAGGACGGCGTTCCAGATAATCACGGCATATTCTGGCACTTTCCCCCGCATGTTCTTTATCACTATTCACTGAGTATCCAACATCATGAAAGATGGTCGCTATTTTCAGTGATTCCAGATCAACATTGTCATCACGAAGCTGACTACTGATCCGTAACATCCATTGATAAACACGAACGGTATGTGCATAACGATCATAAGATATTTTATTCTTACTCTTGTCACCTTTTTGGCGATCATAGCTATACAGCATTTCCTCCACATACTGGAACATTTTCCGATGCTGCTTCATAATCTCTCTACCTTCCCTCAAGGTTTTATCACTATCCTATCATAATCCTATCATACACAAATCTATCGTAAAAATCAACATTTCGCTAAGCATGATCCTGTAACCAGCGCATTGCTGTGTAAGCATAAACAGCACTACCGACAGACAGAACCGATTCATCAAATTTCACCTGCGGATGATGCTGGGGATAAGGATATCCGAGTTCTGGTTGTCCGGCGGCTAACGCCAGCATGACAGAAGGTACTCTCTGACTAATATAAGCAAAATCTTCCGAACCTGCTGTTTTTGTATCCCTGTTCTGCGATGTTCCCGCATTTAGTTCCTCCACGGTAAGACCTTTTTCTCTTCCCAACAGTTCTTTTTCATATTGAGCGGTACATGCACATAGCTCTTTATCATTTAGCAGCGTAGGACATCCACTTCCCCATTTCACCTCTGCCTGTGCCCGGAACGCCCTGGCAACGCCTTCTGCCATATCGGTCAGTCTCTCTTTCAGAAACGTACGAGTCTCTTCATCAAAAGTCCGTATACTGCCTCCCATCACGACAGAATCCGGTATCACATTCGCTGCCGTGCCGGCATGCATCGTCCCAATGGTCAGAACTGCCCGGTCGCTCATCGCAAGCTCACGTGCATGTAATTCCTGCAGAGCAATCAAAATATGAGCAGCAGCAGTCAGCGGATCCACCCCCGTATTTGGCATAGAGCCATGACACCCCTTTCCCTTTACAATTATTTCGAAATAATCCGCCGCCGGTGCGCTCACTCCCGGAGAGGATACAATCACAGTTCCTGCCTGCATCGGCATACCTGCCATCACATGGATCATCATGGCTGCATTTACTTTCGGTTCATTCAGAACCCCCGCATGTATCATATCATCCGATCCCTCAAAAATCTCTTCTGCCGGCTGGAACATCAGTTTCACCGTTCCTTCTATCTCATCCTCATGATTCTTTAGGAGCTTTGCTGCCCCTAATAACATAGCCGTATGCATATCATGACCGCAAGCATGCATACAACCATTTTCCGAGGCAAAACTAACATCTGCCTCCTCCCGTATCGGAAGTGCATCCATATCACCCCGGATGAGAAATACGTTTCCCGGTCTCCGGCCCCCTGCCAGTGCAACTAGACCAGCCTTTCCGCATATCTGCGGCTCATATCCCATTTTTACCAATTCCTGTTTTACATAAGGAAGCGTTTTCTTCAGATCAAACCCGGTTTCCGGATTTGTATGCAAATAACGCCGGATTCCGACAAGGTCTTCCTGCAGATCTGCGGCCTCTTTTTTTATTTGTTCTACTTTACTCTCCATATTCAACCTCCAGTCTGAAATGCTGCATAAAAAACACAAGCGCTGCCGTCGGCTTTCCATTTTCTGTTTTATTGTTTTTTTCGTTCATAAAATTCCCTCAATAAATAGTCTCACTGTTTTTCTTGCTCTGAACATAACTCTTCATGGAATTTACAACGATGGTGATTCCCAGTATGATCAAAAGAACGGCGATGATCAACTGAAGGCCATCTGCGATAAATACCGCTCCCCACGTAGTAGTTCCTGACGGAATAGCTGTTGATGCAGCCTCGCGGATTGCTGATACCAGTGAAATCAAACGCTGTACCAGCGCTGTAAAAGTTACACAAAGCATGATGATTAATGGTGGGAACAACATCTTGTTGCTTCTTCCTGTCACCTTAGTAAATACACATAAGGTAATAAGTACCAAGGCACTCAGCAACTGGTTAGCAGAACCAAACAATGGCCAGATATTGGCATAACCAATCTTCGTAAGGATAAATCCACACAATAATGTGATTACCGTAGCAAAATAAGTGTTGCAGAACAACTTTCTCCACGGAGCTGCATGTTCCATATCATCTACACTAAATAATTCCTGAAAGCTCATCCTGCCAATTCGTGCAACAGCATCCAGACTGGTCAGTGCCAATGCCGATACACACATCGTCATAAATACCGTAGCCACATATACCGGAACGCCAAACATCTCAAAGAAACCGGCTACTCCACGGCTAAAAATCTGAAATGGAGTTCCTGCAGCAGGAGTACCATCTGCGCCGGCTGCTGCACCAGCTACGCACAATGCCAATACAGCAAGTAAACTTTCCAGAATCATTGCGCCATAACCTACTTTTACCATATCTTTTTCATTTTGTATTGTCTTTGACGATGTACCCGATGAAACCAGACTATGAAAACCGGATACAGCTCCACAGGCGACGGTTACAAACAGTATCGGAAACATTGTTCCTAACTGGGCATTATTAAATCCCGTATAAACAGGAAGCTTCATTGCAGGGTGCGCAACAAACAATCCAAATACTGCCCCAGCAATCATGCAGATAAACATGAACGTTGTCATATAATCTCTTGGCTGTTTCAGCAGCCACATTGGCATCACGGCCGCAAAGAAAATATAAATAAACGTGATATAACTCCAGGTGTCTTTTCCAAAGATCAACGGACATTTCATACCAATCACAAAGGACAGGACAATGCAGAGAATTGCGATGACAGCCTGTTTCCAGCCGGAAAGGTCAAATTTTTTTTGAAGCAATCCAAATACTACGGCAAATACCATAAACATGATTGATACCATACCGGCAGCACCATTGGTTGTTGATGTTTCTGCCAATTTGGCAGGATTATCAACAGAAAAAGCATTAAATGTACCTGCGACCATATCAGCAAATGCTGCCGTTACGATCAAGGTAAACAGCCAACAGAACAACAGGAACAATTTACGTCCTAATTTACCAATATATTTCTCAATCAAAACTCCCATCGATTTGCCTTTATTCTTTACCGATATATACAACGCACCAAAGTCCGTTACAGCTCCGAAAAATACACCACCAATAAGAATCCAGAGCAAAACCGGCAGCCATCCAAAAACTGCGGCCTGAATAGCACCGGTAACAGGGCCGGCACCAGCAATTGATGAAAACTGATGACTAAATACCGTCCATCCATTTGTTGGCACATAATCTTTTCCATCTTTGTACTTTACAGCAGGAGTCTCTGCTTTGGGATCAATGCCCCATTTTTTTGCCAGCATTCGGCCATAGAAAACATATGCCGTAATCAATACAACAGCAGCAATTAACACAATAACTAATGTATTCATAATGTCCTCCTATCTGAAGTGTTGTTCACACTTCACATTTAAGTATATTTTCATAGAATTCCGGTAATGACTACGAACTTGTTTGCATAAACACATGAAATAACATTTCTTCTCTGCAAAATTTTTTAAACAAAATAGCCTCCTTCTTTGCACAATAAACCACTTTGGATTTATCCTGCAAAGACGAAGGCTAACTGCATCATTTTCACTTCCGCGATACCACTTTGCTTACCAGTATATTACTACTGACCTCTCTCTAACCGCCCAAAAAAATAGCCGCATGCTACTATCTTTCCAGAAGGCTTTCCCCTATAACGGTGGGATTCCGGCTTCATACTACTGGGTAAATAAAGTTACCTTTCGCCAAAGCAGCTCGCAGGTGAGGGCTTCTCCGTGCCTTGTTACCGTCTCTCACAACTGACGGCTTTCTGTAAGCGGTGATACGGAAAGTCATGTCCTGTTCATTGCTCTTGTCCTATGAATTGGCTCTATCATAGTCCCATTTTTTTTATTTGTCAATACCTATTTTTTTTTAAGAGATTTTAACCAATCCATAAGAGACCGCTCTTACTCTTGGATGACAATATGCCTCGTCATTTGGTATCTGGTTGTGCATGTATACAATAGACAGCCCTTCTTCCGGATCAGCCTCACACCAACTACCAAATCCACCCGTCCATCCGAAGGCTCCTAATGAGCCATTGGCGTTAGCTGCATTTTTGTCAACTAATGTTCGAAAGCCATAACCATAGCCATAACCGGCATTATAAACATCATCAAATGTTCCACCAAGTGTATTGGTTCGTAAAAGGTCGATCGTTTTGCGGCTCATAAACTGTTTTCCTTCAAATTCGCCGCCACAGGCAAGCATCTGCATCAACTTCGAAAAATCACTTCCTGTTGTAAATATTCTTCCCCATCCCTCTTCATTTTCTTCACCCGGAAGATGTTTTTTATCAAAAAAATCCGGTCCCGGAACAAATGATCCGTTGGCATCTCTGGCATAAAGACGAACCATCCGGCTTTCTATGTCATCAAAAAAAACAGCATCCGTAGAATCCATTCCCAACGGTTCATAAAGCATTTTGCGTAACACGTCATTAATTGGCATATCACAGATTGCCTCAACCAATCCTGCCGCGATTTCACTTGAGAAGCCATAGATCCACTTCTCCCCCGGATTGCAGGCAAGAGGCGCCTTTGACATAGCTCTCATATGCTCTGACACAGTATAATGACCTTTTTCCCACAAAGGACGCATACATTCCTGCATCCCATGCAGAACAATATCTTCCGTAGGCTCATCAGAATTGCAATACGGGAGTCCGCATTTCATCGTCATCGCATCCTTAATGATCAATGGCCGGGAAGCTGGCACTATCTCATAGCGGCCATCTTTATTTTTCATATATTTCGTACTGCTTTTCCACTCCGGCATATAATCACTGATTGGATCTGTCATAAGAAATCTGCCCTGTTCAAAAAGCATCATCAGTACCGTATACAGCGGTATCTTAGACATAGACGCAAGGCGGAATACTGAATTTTCGTCCACTTTCTTTTGCGTTTCAAGATCTGTCACTCCAAAATACCCCTCATATAAGGTCTTTCCCCTTTGAACCACATGCAGCGAACACCCTGGCAGTCCACGTTCAATAAAACTTTGCAATAGTTGATCAACATCCCTTTTCGTTGCCATTTTTTCACTTCTTTCTGAGAAATGCACCAGAAAAAATGTTCCTTCTTGCTGGTGCATCTTCCGCTCATTGTTATGGTTGATACTCCTGTACAAGCTTTGTTACTATATTCTTTTTCAGAGTAATCTTGCAGGCAATTCCACCATAATATACTTTTTTATTATTATATACATATTTCTTTCCCGGTACTGCTTTCTTTTTAAAAATCTTTTTTGTCGTGCGATAACTTTTCATTTTATTCGCATCAAAAGCATAGTACGCAGCCTTTGGCGAAATCTTTACTTTGTGAAGTTTTCCACCGCCAATGATGTTCTCCCAGTCCGCATCCATATACTCAACTGAATTATATGCTTTGTGATAGGCAAGTGTCGAACCATTAATACGCCAGATCGTAATATGTTTTGTTGCTGCCTGTGTCTTTGCTGAAGATAACATTCCACCCGAAATCATACCTGCAGCCGCTATTGCTGTTAACACTATTTTTTCTAACTTTTTCATCTTGTTCTAATCTCCTCTCATAGCTATTATTTCAATCCTTTTATAATATCTCGACACCGAAATTTTCGCCTTTATTGTAACACTTTGTCAACATGTTTTCAACTTTCTTATCGTACTGTGATAGCGTAAAGTTATTGTTGGTTGGAAATAAGTAAGATACCCCTAAAAGAACGGTTCCATGAATACAATGATTTGATTTATTTCCAATATTTTACATTTGGCAACAACCATTTGTCAAAACATTTATAAAACTAATGATGACAAATACAATGTTAGTCAGACAGAGTAAGAATTATGATGCGCTGTTACTCATTTATAACAAATACAGTTTTTCCCTGATTGCCAGTGTCTTTCTTACTGTTCCATATGGGATATGTGCCTGCATACGTTCAATGTAACTTTCAGCCTGGTTATAGTGCTCTGCAAGTATATTTCTTAACTGCAGGTTCTGTGGTGCTATCCCTTCAGTACCTGTTGCTTTCTAAATACTTAGCAATTCCATTCGCTCCCAGATCTGTATTTACATATTGGTCAAATATCGTTCTGATAGCTACTGCCTCTTCCTCATTCACTACCAATTTTCCGTCAATGAGAGAATATCCATATGGTGCAAAACCACCATTCCATTTACCTTCCCTGGCTTTCTGCATCCTGCATCACTTGTAATGTTGCAAGAACATCTGCCGCATTTCTTCCAAATCTGGAAAGCTTAAATACAAGGACATAAGACACTTCATCTTTTCCTGATTTGATATCGTCCATCATCTGATTAAATGCAATTCTTCCCTCTATTGACTTACCGGATTTTCCTGCATCCTCATACTCCCCGGCAATTTCATACTCATTATAATCACAAAAGGCTTTCATTTTTGTTTTCTGTGCATCTAGAGAATATCCGTCTATCTGCATGGTTGTAGAAACACGGGTATATAAATAAACTATGATTTTTTCTTTCTTCAATTTACATATCACCTCCCGGAAGCGCCGAAACCGCCGACAGATTGATACTGACTAATGTATCCATCTGCCTGATTGCCAAATTTCTAAGCAATACGAGTCTTTCTGATTGAGATTTTCCCTGTTCAATTAAAATTGCATTATAGCTCTCCATATTTGCCAATACCAGTAACTGATTTAAATTTGCATCGTCACGCACATTACCCTTTTTACTTGGATTGTTATTTTTCCATTGCTTTGCAGTTTGTCCAAATAAAGCAACATTTAAAAGATCTGCTTCACTGGCATATGTATAGGC
>CAKRGX010000016.1 GCA_934338065.1 uncultured Eubacterium sp.
TCTGCGAAAATCAACCTCTTTCGCATCATTCACTTTTGTGCTAGAATAGAATCACAAATATTATTAAGGAGGCAGCACATTATGGTAGGTAAAAAAATCCGGGCATACCGGGAATTCAGAGGATACAGTCAGATACAGTTAGCCGAGCTGTCCGGCATTAACGTAGGTACGATCAGAAAATATGAACTTGGAATCCGGAATCCAAAACCGGATCAGTTAGAAAAGATAGCAACTGCACTGGGATTAAATGTAAGTGTTTTTCTGGATTTTAATATTGAAACAGTCGGAGATGTACTCTCTCTGTTGTTTTCTATTGATAATTCAGTGAACCTCTCACTTGCCGAGACACCTGAGCAGAAGATTTCACTGACTTTTGATAATCCTACAATGCAGGACTTTTTCAGGAAATGGTGTCAATTTAAAAGTGTCTATGAAAAGGAAAAAGCTGAAATATTAGCTATTGAAGATGAAGATAAAAGACAGGAAGAACTGGATAAGCTCAACGCTACCCAGGAAGAATGGAAACTGCGTGCTATGGGAACTACGATAGGTTGCCATACTATCGTTAAGAAGGGCACTGAAGGCAATGACATCAAGACATATGATCTGACTTAATTTTGTGCATAAGAAAAAGAGCTCACGAAGAGCTCTTTATTTTTGGTGGTCTGGGGGAATTGCTTATTATTCCATGCTACCATTACACCATATCGCCGCAAATACCCAGACCTACTAATAAGATTTCTTTTTTCATAATATCAATTCCTTTCTTGTAAATGCACTTTTCGATGTCATATACTATTCCCGAAATCATAGAACTCAAAAGAATTCCTAATATGGTGGCGATATCTGGAATCGAACCAGAACCTATTGCTAACTTAATTATAGTGGTAGTGTAGCATTGATTTCAAATTTGTCAATCAACTTTCAAAATTTTGTTATCATTCTGTTATCACAAACGGTTGTCAGGACTCTCTCCCGGCAACCGTTTTTCTTTATCATTCGTTATTCTTTTCCGACTTATTTAACTTTTTTAAGCAACAGAAAAACCCCAGAAACACAAGGTTTCTGGGGTATCTTACGTTTGGACACAACGTTATCTTGCGATAACAAATCTATATTCAGATTGTATTACTCGATGATTGTAGCAACACGTCCTGATCCTACAGTACGTCCACCTTCACGGATAGCGAATGTAAGACCCTGATCCATAGCGATTGGGTGGATCAATTCGATAGTCATCTCTACGTTATCTCCAGGCATGCACATCTCTGTTCCCTCTGGTAACTGGATAACACCTGTTACGTCAGTTGTACGGAAGTAGAACTGTGGACGGTAGTTACTGAAGAAAGGTTTATGACGTCCGCCTTCTTCCTTCTTCAATACATACACCTGTGCAGTAAACTTTGTATGGCATGTCAATGAACCTGGCTTAGAAAGAACCTGACCTCTTTCGATATCAGTCTTCTGAATACCACGAAGAAGTACACCAGCGTTATCACCAGCCTGAGCCTCATCCAACTCTTTGTGGAACATCTCGATACCAGTTACAACAGACTTCTGAGTCTCTTCTTTAATACCAACGATTTCTACTTCATCATTCAAGTGAAGTGTACCAGCCTCTACACGTCCTGTAGCAACTGTACCACGACCTGTAATAGAGAATACATCCTCTACAGGCATAACGAATGGCTTATCTGTATCACGCTGTGGATCTGGGATATATGCATCAACAGTATCCATAAGCTCCATAATCTTGTCGCCCCACTCGCTGCTTGGATCTTCCAAAGCTTTCAAAGCAGAACCTTTGATGATTGGGCAATCTGTGAAGTCATACTCCTCAAGCTGCTCTGTTACTTCCATCTCTACAAGTTCGATCAGCTCATCATCGTCTACCATATCACATTTGTTCAAGAATACTACGATATAAGGTACACCTACCTGACGGGAAAGAAGGATATGCTCTTTTGTCTGAGCCATAACACCGTCAGTAGCAGCTACTACAAGAATAGCTCCATCCATCTGAGCAGCACCAGTGATCATGTTCTTAACGTAGTCAGCATGTCCTGGACAGTCAACGTGTGCGTAGTGTCTCTTCTCTGTCTCATACTCAACGTGAGCTGTAGAAATTGTGATACCACGTTCTCTTTCTTCTGGAGCCTTATCGATGTTCTCAAAATCAGTAGCTTCGTTACCAGATACTCTCTCAGCCAATACCTTTGTGATAGCAGCTGTCAATGTTGTTTTACCATGATCTACGTGACCAATAGTACCAATGTTACAATGTGGTTTAGTTCTAACATACTTTTCCTTAGCCATTTCTAAACGTCCTCCTAACAATTTTCATTTTTAATAATTTTCTTTTACATATAGCCTAATTATAGGTGATTGCTTATAAAAAAGCAAGACCCAAATTTACTGTCCATTTCTCTGTGCCAGGACTTTTTCCTGTACATTCTTCGGACACTTATCATATCTCTCAAAGAACATGGAGTAGTTACCGCGTCCCTGAGTAGATGAACGAAGTTCTGTTGAATATCCAAACATCTCTGCCAGTGGAACAAATGCGCGGACGATCTTACCACCACCGATATCATCCATACCTTCAATCTGACCACGTTTTGCATTCAGACTTCCGATTACATCACCCATGTATTCTTCCGGCATTGTAACTTCAACCTTCATGATAGGCTCAAGCAGTACAGCATCACCCTTCTTCATAGCTTCTTTGAAAGCCATAGAACCAGCAATGTGGAATGCCATTTCACTGGAATCGACTTCATGGTAAGAACCATCATAGCAGTTAGCGTGAATACCAAGTACCGGGAATCCAGCCAGAATACCTGCCTGAGCAGCTTCCTGAATACCTTCATCTACAGCAGGAATATATTCCTTAGGAATCGCACCACCAACTACAGTAGATTCAAATTCGTATGTGGACTCGCCATTCGGATCCATCGGTGTGAAGCGCACACGGCAGTGACCATACTGACCACGACCACCAGACTGCTTAGCATATTTGCTGTCAATCTCAACTTCTTTTGTAAATGTTTCTTTGTATGCAACCTGAGGAGCACCTACATTTGCTTCAACTTTAAATTCACGAAGCAGACGGTCTACGATAACTTCCAAGTGAAGTTCGCCCATTCCGGCAATGATTGTCTGACCAGTTTCCTGATCTGTATGAGCACGGAATGTAGGATCCTCTTCTGCCAGCTTAGCAAGAGCCTCACCCATCTTACCCTGATCATTCTTTGTCTTAGGCTCGATAGCCAGCTCAATAACCGGTTCAGGGAATTCCATAGACTCAAGAATAACCGGATGCTTCTCATCACAGATAGTATCACCAGTTGTTGTTAATTTAAAACCAACAGCTGCGGCAATATCACCTGAGTACACTTTATCAATTTCATTTCTCTTATTAGCATGCATCTGCACAATACGTCCTACACGCTCTTTCTTACCTTTTGTAGCATTCAATACATAAGAACCAGAGTTCATTGTACCAGAGTAAACACGGAAGAATGCTAATTTACCAACGAATGGATCGGCCATGATCTTAAATGCCAAAGCTGAGAATGGCTCATCATCAGAAGAACGACGAGTAACTTCATTTCCATCTTCGTCAATACCTGTAATATCAGGAATGTCTGTCGGTGCCGGCATATACTCAATAACACCATCAAGTAACTTCTGTACACCTTTATTCTTATAGGCAGAACCACAAAATACCGGAACAGCCTCGTTTGCGATTGTTCCTTTACGAAGAGCTTTCTTCATATCATCGATAGAAGGTACTTCATCTTCGAGATACTGCATCATCAGATCATCATCGAGTTCACAAACCTTCTCAACAAGGTTGTCATGCCATTCCTGAGCAAGATCTTTCAGATCATCAGGAATCTCTGTAATCTCGATATCCTCACCTTTGTCATCTTTATAATAATATGCTTCCATCTCAAACAGATCGATCAAACCGATGAAATCATCTTCTTTTCCAATCGGAATCTGAACAGGGATTGCATTTTTGCCCAGACGGTCAATAATCGTCTGAACAGACATGAAAAAGTCTGCACCCATTTTATCCATCTTGTTGATGAATGCCATACGAGGTACATTATAAGTGTCAGCCTGACGCCATACATTCTCTGACTGAGGCTCAACACCAGCTTTCGCATCAAACACACCTACAGCTCCGTCTAACACACGCAGAGAACGCTCAACCTCTACAGTAAAGTCTACGTGTCCAGGAGTATCGATGATGTTGACACGATGCTCTAAAGCACCAGCCTTTGGTTTGTGATGGTCTTCCAGTGTCCAGTGGCAGGTCGTAGCAGCAGAAGTAATGGTAATACCTCTTTCCTGTTCCTGCTCCATCCAGTCCATGGTAGAAGCGCCATCGTGAGTCTCACCAATTTTATAGTTAACACCGGTATAGTAAAGAATACGCTCTGTAAGCGTTGTCTTACCAGCATCAATATGAGCCATGATACCGATATTTCTGGTGCGTTCCAATGGATATTCTCTTCCAGCCAAAACTATTTCCTCCTTATTTCATAATCACGCGCAGTTGCAAGCAGGCATCTTACCATCTGTAATGTGCAAATGCCTTGTTTGCCTCTGCCATCTTGTGCATATCTTCTTTCTTCTTTACAGATGCACCAGTGTTGTTGGCAGCATCCATAATCTCATTGGCCAATCTTTCTTTCATTGTTTTCTCACCACGACCGCGAGAATACGTAGTCAACCAACGAAGAGCCAATGCCTGTCTGCGGTCAGGACGTACTTCGATCGGAACCTGATAAGTGGAACCACCGATACGTCTCGCTTTAACCTCGAGTTCAGGCATTACGTTGTTCATAGCCTCATCAAATACTTCCAAAGCATCTTTGCCAGTCTGCTCTGCAACCTGCTCAAATGCTCCGTATACGATTTTCTGAGCAACGCCCTTTTTACCGTCCAGCATGATATTGTTAATCAGCTTTGTAACAATCTTATTCTTGTATACTGGATCAGCCAATACATCTCTTTTCTGAATATGTCCTTTACGTGGCACGTTACTTCCCTCCTTAATAATGATTAATTCACAGGTACTCACGACTTGTGTCCGCACCAGCTTAAAGTTTGCTTACTTCTATAAATATATAATAAGATGCAAAAATTAATCCGGTACTTTTTTAAATTAGCTTACTTTGCAGCTTTCGGTTTCTTTGCTCCGTATTTAGAACGAGCCTGCTTACGATTAGCAACACCTGCTGTATCCAATGTACCACGAATGATATGATATCTGGTACCTGGCAGATCCTTAACACGTCCACCACGAATCATAACAACACTATGCTCCTGAAGGTTGTGTCCTTCACCTGGGATATAGCTTGTTACTTCGATACCGTTTGAAAGACGAACTCTGGCGATCTTACGAAGAGCTGAGTTAGGCTTCTTAGGTGTAGCAGTACGAACAACAGTACAAACACCACGCTTCTGTGGAGAGCTTGTGTTAACAGACTTCTTCTTCAAAGAGTTGTAGGATGACTGCAGTGCTGGAGAATTAGATTTCTTAGCAACCGATTTTCTTCCCTGCTTTACTAATTGGTTAAAAGTTGGCATTAATTTTCACCTCCTGTAGTTTATTCTGTGCAAACGTCATCTTTATGCGCCTTTATGTTCCATATTTCAGGTACACAAAAAGCCCACACGACACACATGCTAAATTATTATATCGTGCGGGCTTTTCTTTGTCAAGAAAAAATATTTAAATTACTAATTGATCTGCTTACTGAGTCTAAAACATCCGACAATATTGCACTCTGTTTCACACAAGGATAAATCTCACGGCACCATTCTGCCTGTCTGCTCATGCTGATAATAAAAAGAACCACACACACTACGAGGATCCCCAGAACACCCCCAAGCAATGCCCCTCCTATTTTATTCAGCCCATGCAGCACCGGAATCTTATCAACCAGCCGGAGCACTCGTGCGATCAATCCGAGAATAACAGCCGCAGCTGCCATCGCGATCAGAACTGCTGCCCCGGTCCCCCAGCCAATATCGTCCGGCAGCATTTTCGCAATTACCGGATATACGGCAAAGGCGAAAGCAATCATCAACACCATCTTTACCAGGGAATATAATGTCAAAAGAAACCCTCTTACTGCTCCTGCGATCACTCCTGCCAAAACAACAGCGAGTGCGGTCAACTCAACTATATATGGCTGCATTTCTTTTCTCCTCCCGTATTTCTCACTTACTCAAAGTAATTCTTTGAATCGTGGAACTATCGATCAATGTATATTCATTACCCGATGTGGCAGGCAGTACCGCCTGTATCTCCTGTCCAAATTCATGCAAAAACTTTTCATGTCCGTTAAACCTTATGATATAGCAGGAACGATTGCCCGTAAAAACAATCTCCGAATCATAAACCTGCATATCATCATACTCATATGAAATCTTTTTATTTAACTTTTCTCTTCCTTTACCATCATATAAAAGAAGTGTTTGATTGTCTGCTTTTCCTTCTTTTGCCGTAACAACGGCAATCACATCATCCCCATAAGACACACTTTTTATCTGTTCATCAAAATTTTTTTCAACTTCGATCCGTGGCTGACGCATTTCTTCAAAAACGGTATATCCTTTTTCACGAAAAACAGCAACCTCTTCATCATCTATAAATTCTATCCGTGCTAGCATTTCGCTCCCAAAAGATTTACCACCTACTAAAGTATTTTTTTCCTGGCCAACTTCTGTAAAATTATAAAAACTAACTTTCGTCTCAATCGTTGTTCCGCTCACGACAAGATGGGCAGTAACCACGCTTTTACCATCTGGAGAAATATCAAAATCAATCGGATATCCTTCTTCCTGAACATTGGTGGGAATCTCTACCAGTAGTTTTTCTGCCGGATCATATGGATTATAAATATTAAGCACATTTGAATCCTTATCCTTTAACAAAACAGCAACCACCCCCTGTCTTGCCACTTTAGCACGCACAATAGGAAGACTGGTCTCTATGCTTGTCCCCTCATCTTTTCCGTTATAAACATAGAACTCTTTGCCATCGACATCTGCCACCACAACATAATCGCCACACACATCTACCTGTGGCCGTTTCATTTCATATCCGCCATTCCAAAGACTCTTTCCCTGATTATCAATCTCGCTGATCCCGCTCCGGCTGTATTTTAAAATATTATTATTGTAATATTGATACGTAACATTGTTACTGTCACTGCGTTCCACCTTGCTTTTTACCTCATAATTTTCAAAACAGCGGTTGTTATAAAGATAGAAAAATACACCAATCGCTGATGCAAGCAAAATTGCGCCAAGAACAGAAATAATGATAACTATCTTCTGTTTCTTTTTCCCTGAAAATTCCATATCGTTCCCTTCTTATGCAAAGATCTTTTGTTCACCAAACAGATACTGTCTCATTATACCACACCGCTGTTTTATTTTGCAACCGGACTTTGTACCGGTGTTGCCACGGGCGCCGGACTGGCTGCCGGAGTCATTTGCAAAGCTCCGCCCGATGTGGCAGCAGGTGACGCTGCCAGAGCTGTTGCTGCCGGTTTCTTCAATGTGCTGGTTCTTGTCTCTACACTCGTACGGTTTCCTCCACTTGTATGACCGGGCTGTGCCATCGTCTGCAGTGAACGGAGCTGTTCTTTCATTTGGTTCAGCGTCGTTTGATTCTTCACTGTGACAGCGCCGATCAAAATTGCGATGAGAGCAACCATCCCTGCTATGCTCCGCCCCATATGAGTTTCCCTTTGCTGTCTCCTCTCTTTTTTTTGCTCCTTCTCCCTCATGATCCCACGAATATTCCGCACAACACGATCATCTTCCTGCTCCACAATATGTATATGCCGGTCATTTTCTTTTTCCATATAATGCAGCATCTCAGGATTTTTTTCGTAATAAACAAAATACCCTTTCTGTTTTTCTAACTGACCGGTCCGATAAACAAAGAACCGGTCCTCTTGTTCATCCGCTTCATATACGTATAGTATTTTATCTCCTTTGCAAAAATTTTTGCGGTGTATCTCCAGCAGTTTCGGGGCCTCATTTACAGAAAACCCATTCTGTGTATAAAACCATCCCAGAATCTCCAAATCCGTAAAATTTTCTTTTATCAAAGAATACACATTATCCCACATCTCTGACGTTAATTCTACGGAATTTCTTTTTTCGAAATTTTCTATCTCAACAATTCCGGAAATCTGATATATTTTATCGCCATTATAAGTATAATAATTTCCTAGCAGGACAGCTGCTTTTTCTCCTGTTTTGCCACGTTCTGCCAACTGTCGTGCAAAGCGTATGACATAATCTTCCATATAAATCCTTCCGCGCGACGGAATCTCACCTATCTGACGTACACTCTTTGGTTTTGACCACTGCATATTCTGACCTCTCTTTCCAGGTAAAATCTTTTTAACACGACCCATCATACCACATAAAAACTGCATAATTTGTCGATTAGACAACTTGAAAATATAATTTTTCGAGAATGTTTTTTTGATATTTCGTCCATACTTTTTATGAAACATATACAGCGTTTCAAAAGGATAGTAAAACAGGAAATGAGGCTAACTATGACACACTATTTTGATCCCGGAAACACCCGGTCACTCTTTGATTTTACCGTTTCTCTTCAGGAACTGATCAGGAAAAATATAGAAAAAAAAGAAGAAATTGTAATCCTATGCATAGGCTCTGACCGCGCAACAGGAGATTGTCTCGGCCCCCTCATCGGGCACAAACTCTGCCAGTTTCAGGCAAGCCGGCACAAAAAGAGCTTCCGAATTTTTGGCACTTTGGAAAATCCCATTCATGCCAAAAACCTGGAAGCCACTATGCAAATGATCCGGTTATATCATGCCAATGCACTTATCATTGCCATCGATGCCTCACTCGGCATCGTGGATCACATCGGATATGTCACCTTGGGAGAAGGCTCTCTCTGCCCCGGCATCGGTGTATCCAAAAAGCTGCCTGCCGTAGGCGACATTTTCATTACCGGAATTGTAAACCTTTCCGGCTTTAGCAGTCAGATGCTGTTACAGACTACTCATTTAAATCTCGTTGTAAAACTTGCTGACTTTATAACAAAAGGGCTTTATCACTCTCTTCTGCAGTCAGAGTTCCGTCCTGCCCTCCAGCGCGCGGAATAATGTCATCTCATCGATAAATTCCAACGCACCGCCCACCGGCACACCGCTGGCAATACGAGTCACTTTGATTCCTGCCTGTTTAACGAATTTGCTGATCCACAAAGCCGTTGCCTCACCTTCAACCGTAGAGTTCGTTGCAATGATCACTTCCTGCACATCTTCCCTCTGCAGGCGCTGCATGAGTTCTTTCAGTTTTAAATTCTCCGGCTGGACCCCTATCATAGGATTCACAGCCCCATGCAATACATGATAGACCCCTTTGTACTGCCCGGTCTTCTCATATGCTGCCAGATCGCTTGGCTCCTCCACTACCATAATAGTAGAATGATCCCTCTTAGGATTACTGCATACCTGACAAAGTTCCTGATCCGACAGATTAAAACATTCTTTGCAAAAACATATCTTCTTTCTCGCTGTCAAGATACTTTCTGCCAGATGCTCTACCCGCTTCTCTGGCAGATTTAAAATATGAAAAGCTAGCCGCTGCGCTGATTTGGGACCAATATTAGGCAGACTTGCCAATTCTTCGATCAAAGCATTGATTGACTCACTATAATAATTCATCAGAACGGAAAGCCTCCGCCCAGATTCAATCCACCAGTCAATGCTTCCATGGATTTGGCACTGTCTTCTTCCAACATACGGAGTGCTTCATTTGTTGCTGCAACAATCAGGTCTTCCAACATTTCAATATCATCCGGATCCACCACTTCTTCACTCAGCTTAACAGACAACACCTCTTTTTTTCCGGAAACTTTCACCGTAACAGCTCCGCCACCCGCAGTCGCTTCGTATTCTTTTTCTTCCATTTCCTTCTGCGTTTCTTCCATCTGACGCTGCATCTTCTGAGCCTGCTTCATCAAATTGTTCATATTTCCAGGCATGCCTCCCTGAAATCCACCTCTTCTAGCCATTTTTATTTCCTCACTTTCCTAGTCTAGCATTTCTATTTCCACATTTTTTATAATATTTCTTAATTCCGGCAAAGAATTCATTTCTTGCTTTGTCTGCACAAACCTTATATCAAGCGAAATCTTCTTGCCTGTTAACTGTCCTGCTGCCTCAATCAGTTCTCCCTGATGTTCCTCATTTTTAAAATAATCTGCCGTAACCTCCTGCGGAAACGCTAATACAAGTTTACCGGCATCCGATACTGACAGCCGTACATCAACAAGCATACTGCGGCAGACCTGACCAACTCTGCTTAAAATCTGCTTCCAGTTCGCTACAACATCACGAACATCATCCGGCACCGCCTCGGGTCTAATTTTTTTCACAGGTTCCGGATCAGAAACTGCTGTCCCTTCTGACGGACTTAACGCAGTTACACTGCCGGATGCCAGTGCTTCCTGCCATTGCTCTGTCATTTGTTCGATGTTTCGCATGCGCTGAAGAATCGAATCATAATCCTGTTCCATCTGCGGGCGGCACAATTTTATCAATGCCACCTCCAGCATAACTCTTTTATTATTTCCGTATTTCATTTCATTTGCCAGTGCGGATAAAATCCGTATAAAGCGAAAAATGGTAGTTACCTCGACCTGCTGTGCATATTGTTCTATTTCCTGTAAATTTTCTGCCGTCAGATCAACGAGTTCTCCTGTCTCATCCGCTGTCTGAACCACTAACAGATTGCGCAGATACCAGATAAATTCATTGACAAACTGCGTCAGATCCTTACCTCTCTCTACCATGTCTGCAACAACCTGTATCACTCCTTCCACCCGGTTCTGCACCAGTGCTTCCATGAGTTGATGATACACATCCTGGTCAACGGCACCTAAAACTTTCAGAACCTTTTCATACGTAAGCTTCTGCCCAAAATAAAACGAAATGCATTGTTCCAGCAGACTCAGTCCATCACGAAGTGCTCCATCTGCCTGTCTTGCAATATACTGCAGCGCCTCAGGTTCTGCCTCTACCCCCTCTTTATCGAGCAGTTCCTGTAATCTCGAAGCAATCTCATCCACACGGATTCTTTTGAAATCATACCGCTGGCAGCGTGATAAAATTGTCAGAGGAATCTTATGCGCCTCTGTTGTTGCCAAAATAAAGATCAGGTAGGCCGGAGGTTCCTCCAATGTTTTTAATAGCGCATTAAAAGCACTCGTTGTCAGCATATGAACTTCATCAACAATATATACTTTAAAGCGGCCTTCTGCCGGAGAATACTGAACTTCATCAATAACCTGGCGGATATCATCGACCCTGTTATTCGAAGCCGCATCGATTTCTACCACATTCATTGAGGTCTGCGCCTCGATTGCACGACACATCGCACACTCACCACATGGTCCCTGCGGTCCCGGATTTTCGCAGTTAACTGCCTTGGCAAAAATTTTAGCAACAGTAGTCTTACCGGTTCCCCTTGTGCCACAGAATAAATAGGCATGTCCAATGCGGTCAGCCTTGATCTGGTTCGTCAGGGTAGTCACAATATGTTCCTGCCCTTTTACATCAGAAAAATCTTTTGGTCGGTATTTTCTATATAAAGCCTGATATGACATATTTTCTTCTCCTGTTTACACACCAAAACTGATACCAAGATTTTTTGCTTCTTGTATGATAGAAGACTCCGGGTCGACCATTTTCAGTTTACCTGCCACTTCACTCAATGGCACAGGAATAATCTCATCATTTTTAAATCCAACCATATAGCCATACTTTTCCTCCAAGACAAGTTCTGCCGCTGCAGCACCCAAACGACTGGAGATCACACGGTCATAGGCACATGGACTACCGCCCCGCTGTGTATGCCCCGGTACCGTAATTCTTATTTCCTGCCCTGTTTTTTCTTCAATTTCGGCACCAATCTTATATGATACACTAGGATATGGATTATCCTTCAGCCTCGCTTTACGCTCTTTCTTGGAAAGAGCTGCATCCTCTTTACTAATTGCTCCCTCGGCGACAGCCAGAATAGAAAATCTCTTGCCTGCGTCTGTTCTCTTCTGTATCGCATCTACAACAGCATCAATATCATAAGGGATCTCAGGCAGAAGAATAACATCCGCACCGCCGGCAATTCCTGCATGAAGTGTCAGCCAGCCAACCTTATGCCCCATAACTTCAACGATAAACACACGTCCATGTGAATACGCCGTCGTATGAATACAATCAATCGCATTTGTCGCAATATCAACTGCACTTTGAAACCCAAATGTCATATCTGTTCCCCATATATCATTATCAATCGTCTTAGGAAGGCCGATCACATTGCATCCTTCTTCCGATAACATATTGGCCGATTTCTGAGTGCCATTTCCTCCTAAAATAACCAGACAGTCCAGTTTGAGTTTATTATAGGTATTCACCATCGCCTTAACTTTATCCATACCATTTTCATCTGGTTTTCGCATATTTTTAAAAGGCTGCCGGGACGAACCAAGTATCGTTCCGCCCTCTGTCAGAATTCCCGAAAAATCAGACGGTTTCATCTTGACATATTTTTCATACATCAATCCTTTGTATCCCTCCAGAATTCCAATGATCTCTGTATCCGGATCTGCATTGTATAGTGTCTTTGCCACGCCTCTCATAGTCGCATTCAACGCCTGACAGTCGCCACCACTTGTCAAAAAGCCTACTCGTCTCATAGCAAATCTCCTTTCGTACTTTAGTTCAAATCACAATGTCTGTTTCTAGTGTACCCTATTTCCTTTTTTTAAGCAAGCAAAAAGAAAGCACAAACCTTCCGGCTCATGCTTTCTTATCTTTTTTATTCAATTATCAATCTTCAGTAGACTCTTTCTTAACAGAATTAAGAACTACGTTCGTATTTCCATTGACACTAAATGCTCCGGAAACCTTGTACCATCCTAAAGGCTCAGATGTTTCGTAACGTTTGTTTCCATTCGAATCGGTATGTTCCTCAATTTTCGCATAGGCACGTACCTCACCATAATCGGAATCCCGATCGTCGTACCTGCTCGACACAACTTCATAATTGCCCGCCTTCAGATAGCAGTACATAGAACGGTCCTTATCATAGCTGTTATAGAATGTATTTACAGCTGACCGATTGCCATAAGAATCCATAACATTCACATCACATGAGCCATAACCGGCAACTCCAGGTACATTGATATTAAAGATTACCTTATACAAAGGAAGTGTGAAATCTTTCGTCGTATTTCCATTAAATACATTTCCCCCGCTTACACTGTAAGTATTATAAAGAACTTCACAATATGTATAATAATCTCCCGGCAATACACGAGCCGTATAGGTGCCGTCCAATTCGGTTGTTGCCTGCATAGAATAATGCCTTCCATTCGCATCTGACTTCGTGTAACCACCTACAGACACCTGTTTTGCCGGCTGACCGGAAGCATCACGTACCATACCGGACACTGTCACACCCTCCTGCAGATTCATGGAAACGGTTGCCGATGCCTTAAGCGCACTGTTTTTCTCATCGGTATAGGTTACATCAAAATTATAGTTGCCGGCAGGCACTGCCACACGATCACCTTCATTATTGTAAATAAGTTCAGAAAGCGGTTTACCATTATAAGTAACCTGATAATCTCTGTCGGCGCTTCCACCTGCTACATGAACAAAGTCTTCAATATCATATTTGTTAAGCGTATAACCACTTTCTTCATTCTTGATCGTCTTAGGGTCATCCGGATGATAAGTAAGTTGTGTAACTGCCGGCTCAGCTACTGCCACCATCTGATCATTGGAACCAATGACAAAGATATATTTTTTTGTAAACGTGACGCCTTTCTCATCGCTACCTGTCAAAGTAGCTGTTGTTCCATTTTCCACCTGATTGATCTTACCTCTGACACATACCGATGTTTTGTCTTTACTGATGTATGCTCTCAATCCCGAAGGAAGACCACTGACACCGGTATAAGATATATTTCCTATTGCATTCGTGTTATTAATCTCCCAGTATTTATCATAAACACCCATGGTATCTTTATTACCGGTTTCATATGTCACCTCTTCCCCTGTTGCATCACCATAACCGGAAATACTGTCCACATAGATTTCTGCCGATTTATTCGTTGCTAATGCACCAATCGTTACGCGCACATAGCTTTTCATGGAAACGCCATTTTCCAAGACAACATCATATACTTTCTGATCTTTTGTAGAAGCATTCTGTACTACATGTGGTATATACTTAACAGAAGTAGGACCAGACTTAGATTCTACCGTAAAGTTATTTGCAGCCAATGCTTTTCTGCCAGACAATGTAACTCGGATCAAATCGGATGAGATTACAGACACACCACTGATTCCTGCGCCAACCGTCACAATGACACTTGCCTTTTTCCCACTTCCGTCTGCTGCCTTAGCGGTAATCTTCGCCTTACCATCGGCCAAACCTTTTACAACACCCTTAGAAGACACCTTTGCTACTTTCTTATTCGATGTAGTCCAGGCTACTTTTGTACAAACACCTTTCTTAGGTGTTACCGTTGCTTTGATTTTTTTACTGCTTCCTGCAGAAAGAACAAAGTTCTTTGTATTTAATTTTACTTTCTTAACAGCAGCCTTCTTTACTACTACTTTGATGGAAGTTTTCTTCTTTTTATTCTTCTTTGATGTAACGATAATCTTTGTCTTTCCTGCCTTCAGACCCTTAACAACACCTTTCGCACTGACAGTTGCGATTTTTTTGTCTGCGGACTTAAACGTAACCTTTTTGTTTGCCTTTTTGTTTGGTGTAACCTTAACTGTCGTTGTCAGCTTCACCTTTTTCCCTTTCGCAACATAGGCAGTTTTTCCTGCCGGTGCCGATACCGTAACTTTCTTAACGGTTACTTTCTTTGCCTCTGCTGTAACCGGGTTCGCAATTGCCACAGTCCCCATAACAAGTGCGAACATCATGCCACCAGTCAACACTCTGGTCATACTCTTTTTCATTTGATATCCTCCCTTTTTTTTTGTGTGAAAAATATATCACCAATCCAATTATAGCACTTCTCCATATTTTGTCTACTATTTTTCAATACCATCTCATTTTTATTGTTGCATTTTTGCCCTATTTATATTAGAATAAAAGTACTGATTTTGTTTCTAAAGTACTTACTAATTCAAGTACTGATGTGTCTGTAAAATCAGGCACCTGAAAACGAACATAATTATGTATATGAAAGGATGGTTTACAAAAATGAGTATGATGAACATGCCTAAAACAAAAATCGGAATTGTTGCAGTAAGCCGTGACTGTTTCCCAGAGTCACTTTCTGTAAACAGAAGAAAAGCTTTAGTAGAAGCTTACACAAAAAAATATGACGCAGCCGACATTTATGAATGTCCGATCTGTATCGTAGAGAGCGAGATCCATATGGTACAGGCTCTTGAAGATGTTAAAAAAGCAGGATGTGATTCTCTGGTTGTTTACCTCGGAAACTTTGGTCCTGAAATTTCCGAAACACTTCTTGCTAAACATTTTGACGGTCCTGTTATGTTCTGTGCAGCAGCAGAGGAATCCTACAAGAACGATGGTTTGATCCAGGGTCGTGGTGATGCTTATTGTGGTATGCTGAATGCAAGCTACAACTTAAAATTAAGAAATATCCGTGCTTATATCCCTGAGTATCCGGTTGGTACTGCTGAGGAATGTGCTGACATGATCAATGAGTTTGTTCCAATCGCTCGTGCTATCGTTGCATTGAACAACCTGAAAATCATCAGTTTTGGTCCACGTCCTCTTAACTTCCTTGCATGTAATGCTCCTATCAAGCAGCTTTACAATATGAATGTTGAAATCGAGGAGAACTCCGAACTGGATCTGTTTGAGGCATTTAACAAGCATGCCGGTGACGCTCGTATTCCGGAAGTTGTTGCTGACATGGAAAAAGAACTTGGTGCAGGAAACAAAAAACCTGAGATTCTTGAAAAACTTGCTCAGTATGAGTTGACACTTCTTGACTGGATTGAGGAGCACAAAGGTTATCGTAAGTACGTTGCTATCGCTGGTAAATGCTGGCCAGCATTCCAGACACAGTTTGGATTTGTTCCATGTTATGTAAACAGCCGTTTAACAGCTAAGGGTATTCCGGTATCTTGCGAAGTTGATATCTATGGTGCACTTTCTGAGTTTATCGGAACAGTTGTCAGCCAGGATGCTGTTACTCTTCTTGATATCAATAACTCTGTACCGGCTGACTTGTACAACGAAGATATCAAAGGAAAATTTGATTACACACCTACTGATGTATTCATGGGATTCCATTGTGGAAATACAGCTTCCAGCAAGCTTTCTTTCTGCGAAATGAAATACCAGATGATCATGGCGCGTAGTCTTCCGATCGAAGTTACAAATGGAACTTTGGAAGGAGATATCGTTCCTGGAGACATTACATTCTTCCGTCTTCAGAGTACAGCGGATGCTAAGATCCGTGCCTATATTGCTCACGGTGAGGTTCTTCCTGTTGCTACACGTTCTTTCGGTGCGATCGGTATTTTCGCTATCCCTGAGATGGGACGCTTCTACCGTCATGTATTGATTGAAGGCAACTATCCTCATCACGGTGCCGTTGCATTTGGTCACTATGGCAAAGCATTGTACGAAGTATTCAAGTACATCGGTGTTCCGGTAGAAGAGATTGGATTCAATCAGCCAAAAGGCATGCTGTACAAGACAGAGAATCCATTTGCTTAATTCATAAAATGATTTCGTATTACCAATTAGGAACATAAACATTCTGAAAAGCGGCTCATTTGCGGGTCGCTTTTCAAAAATATAAGAATTAAAAGGAGAAAAACAAATGTATTATATCGGTGTTGATTTAGGAACATCCGCAGTAAAACTATTGCTTATGGAAGGCAACGGAAAAATCTGTAATATCGTATCGAATGAATATCCGCTGTCATTTCCAAAGCCGGGCTGGTCGGAACAGAAGCCGGAAGATTGGTGGGATGCTGTCGTCGATGGCATTAAAAAACTGGTAGATGGCTTTGACGCTTCCCAGGTTGCAGGTATCAGCTTTGGTGGTCAGATGCACGGTCTTGTTATTCTTGATGAAAACGATCAGGTCATCCGTCCTGCTATCCTTTGGAACGATGGACGTACGACAAAAGAGGTTGATTATCTGAACAATGAGATTGGAAAGGACAAACTTTCCCAGTACACAGCAAACATTGCATTTGCTGGTTTTACAGCTCCAAAGATTCTCTGGGTAAAAGCAAATGAACCTGAAAATTTTGCAAAAATTTCAAAGATTATGCTTCCAAAAGATTACATTGCTTATAAAATGACAGGCGTACATAGCTGCGACTACAGTGATGCTTCCGGTATGTTACTCTTAGATGTCAAGAATAAATGCTGGTCCAAAGAAATGATGGAAATCTGCGATGTAAAAGAAGAACAGCTTCCTAAATTATTTGAAAGCTATGAAGTGACAGGAAATCTTACCGAAGAGGCTGCTGCCGCACTTGGGTTAACAACAAACTGCAAGATTGCTGCCGGTGCCGGAGATAACGCTGCGGCTGCCGTAGGAACCGGTACAGTTGGCGACGGTGGATGTAATATTTCTCTAGGTACATCCGGAACAATCTTCATTTCCAGTAAAGAATTCGGTGTGGATCGTTTTAATGCTCTTCATTCTTTTGATCATGCCGACGGCAATTTCCACTTAATGGGATGTATGCTGAGCGCTGCTTCCTGTAATAAATGGTGGATGGATGAGATTATCGGAACAAAAGATTATGCCAAAGAGCAGGAGCCAATCACGGATGATAAATTAGGAGCTAATAATGTATTTTTCCTTCCTTATCTGATGGGTGAGCGTTCTCCTCATAACAATCCGGATGCAAGAGCAATGTTCATCGGAATGTCTATGGATACAACCCGTGCAGACATGACTCAGGCAGTTTTGGAAGGTGTGGCTTTCGCTATGCGTGATTGCTATGAAATTGCCAAAGATCTTGGTATCAATATTACTGAGACTAAAATCTGCGGAGGCGGTGCTAAGAGTCCCCTTTGGAGAAAGATCATGGCTAACGTATTAAACATTAATGTAAATATTATCGAAAGCGAAGAAGGGCCAGGACTTGGCGGTGCTATGCTTGCAGCTGTTGCCTGCGGAGAGTATACTTCTGTTCAGGAAGCTGCCGATAAAATTGTCAAAGTAATCGGCACAGAGAAACCAGATCCTGCACTCGCAGCTAGATACGATGAAAGATATGCAAAATTCAAAGAAATCTATCCTACAGTAAAAGCACTGTATGATACTATGAAAGCATGATGAATAAAAAAATAAGATTCTTTCCACTTGCTATACTGATCTGCCTTTTACTGACAGGATGTAATTATAGCAAGCCGGAAACACATTCTCTGATGGGATTGAACATCAAATCTATTACTACCGTGTGCGGTACCGATTGCCGCCTGGATAATATTGATGTCAATTCCAATCAGAAATCAGCCAATGCCACTTATTCCTATACGGATGTTGCAGACGGCAAAGGGATAACAGATGCCAAGGCATATCATGAATATTTAAAGGAATTACCCGCCTGCGTTAAGATTGATGATTTTGATGCAGACAAGTGCAAGTTTTGTGCTTATCTCCGGGTTACCAAGAAGATTGACGAAGGGTTTATGATAAAAGTAAGTTTTACCAAAGACTCGTATACCGTTCATATTCAGGATAATGTCAATCTAAAAGAGAAAATGGAATGAATCCGGCACTACGCAAAAAAAGAAACAGTGTTGTCCAAACGAACCACACTGTTTCTTTTTTTACTGCTTCATTTCTACTCAAACAGTTTCAAGTCAATGGCATCTGCCATTGCACTATATCCATCATATGGATGCAAGCCGTCCTCATGTGTATATTTTTCCAATACATTTGTAGGATTATCCGGATCTGCCACAGCAGAATCAAAATCAATAATGCCATCTACACCTGACTCATCTGATCTCAGCCAGATATTGATCATGTTCCGGACTTTTTCCGAACTTTCAGAGTAATAACTACTCGTTCCAAACGGAAGAATTGGTGACGCATATACCTTAATGTTATTATCATGACATAACTGGATCATTTTCTCATATTCCGGTTTCAATTTATCATATTTACTTGTATCCGAAAGTTTATCCAGATCATTCACACCAAACAAGAGAATACAGTAAGCAACCCCATCATGTTCCAACAAATCCCGGCTGAACCGATCTTTTCCGGCATCCGTTGGCCATGCTCCAAGAATAGAGTTGCCACCAATCCCCTCGTTAATGACCGATACATTGCGTGTCTTTTCATTTGCCTGCAGACGCTTAGCAAAATAATCTCCCCAGCGCGTATAGCTGTCCGGCTTTTTGCCCAGATAGGCAGCATCGGTTCCATAGCCATCCGTAATCGAATCGCCAAAACATACTACCGCTTTTCCCTGGTGTTCGGAATATAATGACACATCAGCAAGGAAAAACCAACTCGTCGTTGTCTTCGGATTCGTAAATGCTTTCTCTGACACCTGATTGCCCGCCACTTGATAAGTTGTTGCTCTTGCCCCCCTGTGACCGGTTATATTCGTCTCAGGAGTTGTTCCAAAATATGTTGAAATGGCTATATTTTCCAATGCATTGACCTTAAAATTAACGGCATCCGTAACAATTGTCTTTCCTTTTGGAATCACAAATTCCGTCTTTCCATCTACGGTTACTACCACATCGGTATCCACATCAATATCCGATTGATCCGCTGTTACCTGCTTCGCAGCATGCATGGATTTAATCGTTACATCACTCCCACCATACTGATTGGAAAGTCTCAGACGCATCTTAGCACCGGCAGTTGTCACTTTAACAATCTGACGAACTGTACTATCTTCCAGTGTCATCTGAGGCATAGCAGACTCAGTAATATCACATTTTTCTTCTGCCGTACCCCAGGTAGTTGTCCAGTTTGTCTCTTTTGCTGCTTTCTTAAATATCACCGAGGTGATCGTCACCTTGCAGTCCTCTGTCGCACCATTACGGAACAGCTTGATTTTCCGCAAAATCTTGGAGGAATCCACCTGTATCGTCTGGGTGGTCTGATTATCCGGCAGACAACCACCCCACACGATTTCCTGATCCTGCGTATCATCCTTATAGCGGACTGCCTTTCCGCATCCTCCGGTAGAAGAATCTTTGTATGTAAAAATCACCGAATCAAATTTATCGGTTACATTATCCGGAAGATTAAACCAGATACCCGGATAATCTCCTTTGTAACTCAATGTAGCTGTTGCTGAATTTTCATCAAAGGAAACGCTGGCACCTGCTTCTTCCACAACATTTTCTTCACTTAATTTCAAACGATACTCGGTTTTATCTTCATTCCAGCCATAGGAATTTTCAACGGTAACGGGTGTAGGCGTTGCCGTCGGTCGATCCGATATATCCGGTTCTTCCATTTTTTCATTTTCCGAAAACAGCCAGGATGCTACTTTATAGTTACTGCCACGGAAAACAAAGTAAATATCATGAACCCCTGTCACCGATTTTGTTATTACTGTATTTTTAAACCTATAGTTTCCATCGGTTTTCTCCGTAATATCTATCATGGCAATCTTATTATCCAGTTTTAACGGACTATCGACAAATAACTCGATTCTCCCTGTCTCGGTATCCGAAAGAAGCTCTGCTGCAAAATTCTTCATTCCCTTGCTTCCAAAGTCTACACCCTTGATACAGGACCAGTCTCCCGTGTCAATTGAATCTAGTACCATCGGAGATCCATTAAGAGAACTGTTAACCTGAATATCATCCCTGCTGGATTTTACTCCGGCACTATTTGCTGCCGTGGTAGCATTGATATATTTACGTGATCCATCTTCATTGATATAAGGGTTAAAATTTTCAATCTGTTCTACCCCGTCATAGGAAGGTTTAATCGCAAGTTTGTCCGTATCCTTATCCACTGATATCTCATTCACATGAAGATTTCGATACTGCTTATTATCACGGAACAGCGTATTACCAAGTACTGTTGAATGATAAAAAATATAATCATGCCCTTTAAACGACTGCATATGATGATGATTGTTATAACTTTCTCCATAAATCGTACTTGGATTATTCAGTATCGTCCCTAAATAATGATGATAGGTACCTGTTTCATCTGTATACTTGTCACCGTTCTCTCCCTCCGGATCAAAGGAAATATTCATCGGATCAGAAGATACATAGCAGGCAATCTGACCGGAGCCGATCCATTTGTTACCACCCGGAACATTAAAGTTTGTACAGTACGAATAATAATATTTTCCATTAAACTGGTTAATCTCACTATCCTCAAACATATAATAATTATCCAGTTCCTGTGGGTCTCCATCTAACAATACTTTGCCAGTGCCTTTTTCGAATTTGATCTTGCAGACACGTGCCGTTTTACCATGTGCTTTATCATCCGTTGTACCACCACCGAAGTATACATAGGCATCTCCCTTGTCATCAACAAGTACGGCTGGATCAAAGCACCATACAACGCCACTGCAGTTTGGTGTATTCTGATTAAACAATGTCACACCAAGATCATCTTTCCACGGTCCGGTCGGAGAATCACCCTGAACATATCCTACTGCACCACCATTGGTATAGAAGATATAATATTCATCCTGTCCATCACCGTCTCCATCAATCTTAAGTCCGGATGGAGCCCATGCTTTTGTTCCCCATTTACACTTAACCTTCTGATTAGAAGCAGCAGAATCCGGTTTGTTTGTCAGGTTCTTATTATCCAATGTTCCTTCATCTGTCCAGTTTACCATATCCTGTGTGGATACAATTGTCAGAGAATGGTTGTTATAACCATTTGTTTTCAGAACACCTCCCTGGTAATCAATCCCTTCCGTTGTTCCATATACATACAATTTACCATCGTTTTCAGAGTTATCAATAGCTGCCGGATCGGCAATTAAATCATAATTTGTCACCATACTGCCGACCTTATGGGTCACTCCGTCACTCGATGTATACTGAAGCGGCTGGGTCAATGTGATCTTATCTTTATACCACTCATTTCCTGCGATGTGCTGAGCGAAAATGTCATCTTCCTTTTTGTTATAAACGGCTGCTCCCGCCTCTTCTAATGACATTTTCTTTCCATTTTTATAAGCCGTAACCTTGCCATCAGCATACCCCAGTGTATAGTCATTAAAGTACTCATAATCTTGTGTAGAAGGTTCAAAAGTTGCTTGTGGTTTCGCATTAACTTTGCCCCCCATCAACTCATAAATAGCAGAAAATGCACCCTTTACATGAAGATTTTCATCAAACAAACCACAATATGGTCCATTCATTGTAAAACTATAATCATCTGGCGCCAAATCCGGAATATCCACGATTCCCCAGATAGAAACAGCCTTCAACGGCTTAGAAGCATTGTTTTCATTTATGGCGATGTACGCTTCAAATAATTTTTTGTAAAAATCAGCATGTCTGGCAAATATTTCCTCGGAGTTTTCATAATTACGCACTGCCAGCTCGGTCACCTGTACTTCGACTCCATGAGAAGCAAACGCTTCGATTGCATTTTTCACATTTGTAATATCATTCTCATTCATGCAACCCGCCTGCTGGCCAAATCCGCCAATATAACTCTGCATGCCGACACCGTCACACAGTTTTTTATAACCACCCTTTCCATCTGATTGATAAGAATTAATCGAGTCAACCAAATGACAAATGGCATCACGTTTATCCGCATAAAAAGTATTAAAATCATTATAATACAACTTCACACGTTCGGCTGCGCCCAGACTTTCCAGACATTCTCTGGCATACTGGAACGATAACTCTACATAGTCACTTCCCATATGCTGTGAAAAAATATTATCTTCTATTCCACGCTCATCCGACTCATCCAGCCTCTTGCCCGGTTCTACTGCCTCATTCACAACATCCCAACAATAGATTACACCCGGATATTTATTTTCAAAATGTGTCAGCACCTGCTCGATATAATTCTTAACACGAGCTTTCATAACATCCTTTGATACATATTCGCCATCCTGCTGATAGCCTTCCCGGAAGAACCAGTCGCACATATCGGCATCCCATACCAGAGTATGACCGCGTACTGCGATTCCCTCCTTCTGTGCATAATCCATAAATATGTCGGCATAGGAAAAATTAATAACCGGCATGGACGAGGAATCCGTATACGCCCTCTGGGAGGCACTTTTGTCCAGCATTGAGTAAGCCTTCATTTCATTGGACGCTGTGATACTATTAAAATGGTGTTTCATAAGAGAACTGTATTTCTGATCAGAAATCCTGCTTGGATTCATAACCGTTCCCATTTTAAATCCATACTGTTCAGCCAGCTCATATAACGAACTATATGTCGTTACCGCATCAGTAATATCACGAGGATCTTTTACCAGGGTAATTGAGTCAATATGAATCGTAAAGTCTGGCGATGGTGCCTCACCACTATTATATTGCAGCAGGATCGCATAAGCACTTTTATCCTGATTCGGCGTCAGATCATAGGAAACCGTTGTAGCAGATTCCCCTACCGTATAATACCCGGCACCTATACCGCCTCCAAAAACATTTTCTGTCTTGGTCATATCAACAGCAACACAAAACTGGCTGTCACCAGAAATCTGGATAAGTGCTTTGCTATAGTCACCTAAAGAAACGGAGTTCTTGGAAGCATCCAGATAAAATACAACCTTTCCCCACGCTCCATTGATCTTCGCATCAACACTTCCATCCTCATTATAGATCACATCGCTTACTCCACCAGAATACATAAGCATATCTTTTGTCAATGTCAGCTTTCTTGTCTCTGTAACAACATCTGCCGTCGCTGTCGGCATCGGAGACGATGTCTGATCCGGCGTCGCTGTCGGTATCGGAGACGATGTCTGATCCGGCGTCGCAACTGCTGTCGGAGATGGTGACGGACTAGCCGGAGTTTTCTTATAATCAATAGTAATCCCCTTAATGTCTAGATTATCGATTAGCGTTTGATAATCAATTCCTTTAATCATCAGGTGCGTTGCACTTGTGCCGTTCCCCTGTGTATTTGTTAATTCGTATGACCATTCAAATTCTCCGCTCTGGCCGTCATTCTCAGAATTGACAATATTAGAGAGTGCTATATCATATCCAGCTGTCAAATAACTGCGGAACCCTCTTTGTCCCTTCAATTCACCCTTGATCGTAACAATTACCTTTTCTCCCTCTTCAACTTTTTCCGGCAGCGGATACATGAAACTTGCCACCTTCTGGACATGCAGTGTTTCTGTCTTTTCATCATAGGTAACTCCTGACTGCCCCACTTTGCCAGCCACATCTGACAGACTAATATTCGTCCTGGTATATCCAGGCTCCGGTGTTGCAAGCGGAATTGGCGTTACCTTTGCTGTTGCTGCCGGCGTTGGTGTTGCCGTTGGCTTCGCTGTTGCTGTCGGTGTCGGTTCTACCACAGAGTTGACAATCATTCCATCCGAACACAAATAATAGTTTTTTTCGTGCGCGACATCCACAATCTTAGCATACACAACATTTTTGTCTTCTGCTAATGCAAACTGCCCTTCATACTTTATCCACTTAGCTGTTTCCTTTTCCAGTTCTTCCTTCGTCTTCGCTATATTGCTTCCACTTTGGTCTATGTAATAATAGATATCTGCATCCGGAATATAACTCTCGATCGTTACACTCGTATCCGTAGCTTCATACAACCCAAACGTAATCTTTTCAAGCAAAACTTCCCAAAAACTACTTTCATTTACCTGAATTTTTCCTGCCTTTTCATACACCACAGATGTTGGTTTCGCTGTTGCTGCTGCCGTTGGCTTCGTTGTTGCTGTTGGCTCCACTGTCGCTGTCTCTGTTGGCTTCGCTGTTGCTGTTGGCTCCACTGTCGCTGCCTCTGTTGGCTTCGCTGCCTCTGTTGGCTTCGTTGTTGCTGTTGGCTCCACTGTCGCTGTTGGCTTCGCTGTCGCCGTTGGTTTCGTTGTTGCTGTTGATATTGGTGTTGCCGTTACCGCAGGCGCCCTGTCTGTGCCATCCACCGGCACCGGCTCCTGCGCCGTGCTGCCAGAAGACGTATTACCGCTTCCCTCTGGTGCAACAACATCTTTCGCTCTAACCGTAACTTTAATTGTTTTTTTAACTACTTGTTTCTTATTATAAAGTTTTACAGAAATTTTTGCTTTTCCTTCTGCTTTTCCCTTGATAGTCACTCCTTTTTTAGACTTTTTCAACAAAGTGACTTTCTTCCTGCCACTCTTGTTCATCTTCCACGTAACACGTGTTGCATTCTTTACCTTAATCTTCTTTGTTTTTCCTACCTGAATGTTAACTTTTGTGGTACTAAGTTTAGGTTTCTTACTTTTTGCCTCTGACGTTGACGTTCCAGCCATACTGATTGTCATAACAGCAGATAACACAATCGCCAGTCCCTTTGCATTTTTTCTTATTAAACTCTGCATATAACCCTCCGTTCATTTTTTTATTTTTCTTTGTCCCATCACCGAATTATCGTGTATATATTATAACAGAAAAAAAGGGGGATTTTCAACTATAACCTCGCTTAATCTCTTGTAAAATTTCCGGCTTTTATGCTATACTGTAGGGGCAGAAAGCCAAACATTCAGAAGGGAGATTCGTATGGATTTTATAATTGGTCAAAAAATCAAAATGAAAAAGCCACACCCCTGTGGCACCAACCAATGGGAAATTCTCCGCGTCGGCATGGACTTCCGTCTAAAATGTACCGGCTGTGGACATCAGGTCATGCTGCCACGTAAAACCGTAGAAAAAAGTTTCCGTGGATTCCTTATATAATCTTTTTCTGTATTCGTGTGACTTCGTCAAAAAAATACTTGCTTTTGTCTCTCTGCTATGTTAAAATGTAACTCCGTGATATTAAATCATAATTCCTTGTTCTCTTGTACTACAGGAGAGCCAGAGACCAAAAGGAGGTGCAGGCAACTATGAATAAGTACGAATTAGCTCTAGTTGTTAGTGCAAAAGTTGAAGACGAAGTAAGAAACGCCACCGTTGAGAAAGCAAAAGATTACATTACAGCTCTTAATGGAACAATTACAAACGTCGATGAATGGGGCAAGAAAAAACTTGCTTATGAAATTCAGAAGATGGGTGAAGGCTTTTATTACTTTATTCAGTTCGACGCCGAGCCAGACGTGCCGGGTGAATTGGAACAGCGACTTCGCATTATGGACAACGTGCTCAGATACTTATGCGTAAAACAGGAGGCATAAGATAAGGAGGAGTCTTCCATGAATAAGGTAATTTTAATGGGTAATCTAACCCGCGATCCCGAGATACGTTATTCTCAGGGAGAGAATTCACTGGCAATTGCGAGATTCAGCATAGCAGTTAACCGTCGTTTTGCCCGTCAAGGCGACACAGATACCGATTTTTTTAATTGTACTGCATTTGGCAGACAGGCAGAATTTGTAGAAAAATATTTCCGCAAAGGTTCCCGCATGTTGTTAAGTGGACGTGTACAAAATGACAATTACACCAATAACAATGGTGAAAAAGTCTACAGTGTTCAGATTATTGCAGAAGAAGTTGAGTTTGCAGAGCGCAAAAGCACAGCCGATGCTAATGCTGCCCAGAGTGGCAATTTTGGCGGTGGTGCTCCACAGCCAAATGCTGCAGCTAATGATGACTTTATGAACATTCCAGATGGTATCGAAGAAGGTTTACCATTTAATTAAAACCAGTGAGACAAGAATTTTATAGGAGGTTTTATCATGGCTTATAGTAAAGATAGAGGCGATTCTCCAATGAGAAGAAGAGGCCCTCGCAGAAGAAAAAAAGTATGTGCATTCTGCTCCGATAAAGAGCATGATTTCATTGATTACAAAGATGTTGCAAAATTGAAGAGATATATGTCTGAAAGAGGTAAGATTCTTCCTAGAAGAATTACCGGTACATGTGCAAAGCATCAGAGAGCTTTAACTGTAGCTATCAAACGTTCTCGTCACATTGCATTAATGCCATACACATTGGATTAATATTATTTGTATCGAATTAAAAAAACTGTCTGCTGAGCGAATATCTCGCTTATACAGGCAGTTTTTTCTCTTATCCGTTTTTTAATTAACGTTTTACCTTTTTATCGTTTTTCTTGTAAAGCCGCAGTTTATTCACAACATAGCCAAATTCACTATCTTCCTGCTTGTCTACTAATATTGTATAACGCTGAACCTTTTCCTTCTGGCCTGTATATCTGGATTTCAAATAAGCCTCTGCAACAACACGATATTTTCCTTCTGCATACTCAATGATCTTCTCTATTTTCATCCCGGAATCTTTTCCCGGAATACGCATGGAATTAAATACGATTGTATTTCCCGCTGGACGATACACATATAATGGATAACGCTCACCATATTCTAATTTGTATTTGTAATTATCCCCAAACAACTTCTTCATTTCTTTTTTAGCTGATTTCTTAATCTGCCTGATATCGTTTCCATATCGGATCGTGTGGTCATTATGCTCCAGATTATATACCGCCATAACGGTTGCCGTTTTATCATTCCACATAAACTTATGTGAGCCATCAGCATAAAAAGAAGCGCTGTAACCAAGAAATGGTTTCATCCTGTCAAGAAGCCCTTTCATCTCCTGCTTAACCTGCGATGTTACATCAGTTTCTTCCAATATATATGGCGTCGGAGATGGTGTTGCAACTATGGTTTGCTTCGGCTTATTGTCAGCCTCCCTGCTCGGATCCTGCTTCTCTTCATTTTTTGCAACAGGCTCTTTCGCTTTCTCCGGGAGCTTTATCCTGCCCGTCCATATAAAATATGTCAGAACACCTGCAACCGCAACAAGCAATATAGCAATAACACTTCCTACCACTGCCTTACTGGAAAAAATCCGTTGCATTAAGGTTGTACGTGTTCCACATCGATAACAAAATTCATCGTTCTCACGTAACTCTGTTCCACACTTTTTGCAGTACATAGAATCCCTCCTCTATCGTATACCAGATATTTACTATCATACATGATAAACGTATGAAATTCAACACCCCACTTGCCATCTTTTCACAAAATATTTGTTTTTACTTGTATTCCGTGCTATAATGATAATCTCTATAATTATACTTAATTCAGGAATTCACGAAGGAGGTGCTATCTTGGAAAAAGAGAAAATAAGCGGAAGTCTGCGTTCTTATTTGCGCTGGCCGCTCTTACTTAGTATTCTTTTAATAGCAATGAATATTCAATTATATATTATAAATATAAAATGCGGCATCATTATGAGTGCCTATGTAATCATTTATCTCATCATTGCCGTCATTCTTTATCGTTTCCGTCGAAGTACAGTATTGCGGGATCTGGTCGATTACTCCATGCGCTTTCATGTAACAGTGAACCAACTGGCAACAGAAATGGATATTCCATTGGCCATTATGGGAAATAATGGTATCTGTGTATGGGAAAATAAACAATTTCAGGATAAATTTACATCAAAGTTATCCAAAAAACACTCAATTACAGACGCTCTCCCTTCTTTGTCATCTGACTACTGGCCGCAGGAAAATAAAGAAACAAAGGAAGTGCATTTTCATATAGAAGATATTTATTATAAAGCCGTGATCCAGCTTGTCACTTTGGTCAAAGCACCATCTGACCTCCGCAGAGGAGCAGGACAAGTAGGTATCGGTGACTCTCTTTATGTCATCTATATCTATGATGAAACGGAGATTGTTCACTATATAAGAGAAAACAACGAACAACGCCTTGATGTTGGACTTCTTTATATTGATAACTATGATGAATCCCTCGCCAATGTGGATGATGTGCGCCGTTCTCTACTGGCGGCCATGGTAGACAGAAAAATCAACAAATATATGTTAAACATTGATGCAATCACCCGGAAGATGGAAAAAGATAAATATATTTTTCTCTTCCGCCACAAATACCTCGCCCAATTACAAGCGGACAAATTCTCCCTTCTTGACGATATCCGATCCATCAATATTGGCGGAGAAATTTCAATTACGATCAGTATGGGAATCGGTATTCAGGCAAATACATTCCGTAAGCGCCAGGAATATGCAAGGAGTGCTATGGATCTTGCCCTTGCCCGTGGCGGCGATCAGGTTGTCATAAAGACAAAAGATAACCTTCTCTACTACGGAGGAAAGAGTATACAACAAGAAAAAAACACTCGTGTCAAAGCACGTGTCAAAGCACAGGCTCTGCGTGACTCGATTCAAAGCGCAGACAAAATTGTCATTATGGGCCACCGCCTGCCAGATGTCGATGCCATTGGCAGTGCGGTAGGTATTTACCGGATCGCACAGGCATTAGAAAAACCTGCCAAAATCATTGTCAACCAGGTAACATCCTCACTGGCTCCGTTACTAAAACTTTTTGAAAATAATAAAGATTACCCGGAGGGCACATTTATTACCGGTGAACAGGCAAGGGAGTACATCGGAGACGGCAACGGCGTTCTTCTGGTCGTTGTCGATGTAAACCGTCCATCCTATACCGATGCACCGGAACTTATACCAGTCGTTTCTTCCCTGGTTGTTATCGATCATCACAGACAGACAGGCGAATCCTTTGAAAATCCTACCTTATCCTATGTAGAGCCATTTGCCTCTTCTTCTTGTGAAATGGTTGCTGAAATTCTCCAATACGCCGGTGATGAGATCCGTGTCCGAGCGATCGAAGCGGATGCCCTGTATTCCGGTATTATGATCGATACGAATAATTTTATGAACAAACCGGGCGTACGTACCTTTGAAGCAGTTGCTTTTCTGCGCCGCTCAGGAGCGGATATTATCCGTATACGAAAAATGTTCCGCTCAGACATGGAAGAATACAAGGTGCGCGCCGAAGCGATACAGAATACTGAAATTTTCCTGGATGCTTTTGCCATTGCGCCATGTAATGCTGACCGATGTGAATCACCTACGATAGTAGGTGCCAAGATTGCCGACGACCTTCTCGATATCAATGGCATACGGGCTTCTTTTGTCCTGACTGCCTACGAGGGGAAAATATATATCAGTGCACGCTCCATTGACGAATTAAATGTTCAGGTAGTTATGGAAAAAATGGGGGGTGGTGGTCATATTACCAGCGCCGGAGCACAACTGGAAGACTGTTCTCTCGAAGAGGGTACACAGCAGATCAAAGAATTGTTGACAAAAATGAAAGAAGAAGGTGACATATAATGAAAGTAATTTTATTACAGGATGTAAAATCTATCGGAAAAAAAGGTGAAGTAGTAAATGTCAGTGATGGTTATGCAAGAAACTTTATATTTAAGAAGAATCTTGGTAAAGAAGCTACTTCCAAAAACCTGAATGACCTAAAACTTCAAAAGCAAAATGAAGCTAAAGTTGCCGCACAAAATCTGGCTGATGCACAGGCATTTGCCAAAGAAATTGAAAACAAATCCATCGAAGTAGCGATAAAAGCCGGACAAGATGGGAAAGTTTTTGGATCTGTTTCTACAAAGGAAATTGCTGTAACCGCAAAAGAACAACTGGGTTATGATCTGGACAAGAAAAAAATGCACCTAAAAGAACCGATCAAAAACATAGGCACCTATATGGTACCTATCCGTCTTCATCCAAAAGTAACCGCCGACCTTAAAGTTATCGTTAAAGGAAAGTAATCATGGAAGAAGCAGTTATAAAGCGAATCATGCCCAATAACCAGGAGGCAGAGGAGGCGGTCATCGGCTCTATGCTTCTGGATCAGGAAGCTATTGTAAACGCAAGTGAAAAACTAGTCGAAACAGACTTTTATAATCCACGATACAAAACACTTTTCTCTGCTATCGTCGAATTACACAGGGAAGGGAAACCCGCAGATCTAGTAACTCTTGTTGACAAATTAAGAGAAAAAAATGTTTCTGATGATATTGGCAGCGTTGAATTCTTAAGTAATATTATTTCTGCCGTACCTACATCTGCTAATGTACGTTACTACATTGATATTGTACAGCAGAAATCTCTTCTACGAGACTTAATCCGGACGACAGAAGAGATTGCAAACCGTGGCTATCAGGAATCTACAAATATAGAAGAATTAATGGAAGACACAGAACGTAATATTTTTCAGTTAGTTCAAGGACGCGCTGCATCAGAAGACTTTACACCGATCAAAGACGTTGCGCTGGAAGCACTGGAAAGCATTCAGGACGCTGCTGCTAATAATGGCAATGTCACAGGACTTTCTACTGGTTTCCGTGATCTTGACTATCGTACGGCAGGGCTACAGAATTCTGACCTGATCCTTATCGCAGCCAGACCGGCTATGGGAAAAACAGCATTTGTCCTGAATATTGCAGAACATGTTGCCATGTATAATCATGTACCAACGGCCATTTTCAGTTTGGAAATGCCTAAGATCCAATTGGCAAAACGTTTAGTATCCATGAATTCCAAAGTGGATTCCCAGCACATCCGAACAGGTAATCTGGAAGATGACGAGTGGGCAAAAATTACGGAAAGTTCTATCATACTTGGCGAATCCAGTTTATATATTGACGATACCATGGGCATATCGATTAACGAATTGCGGAGCAAATGCCGTAAGCTGAAAATGGAACATGGACTTGGCTTGATCATTATCGATTATCTGCAGTTGATGAGCGGGAGCAGCAGCAATAAAAACATCTCACGTCAGCAGGAAGTTTCTGATATCTCCCGTTCTCTAAAAGCTCTTGCCCGTGAGATAAATTGTCCGGTAATCGCGCTTTCCCAGTTGAGTCGTGATGTAGAAAAAAGAGAAGATAAACGCCCTATCCTGTCTGATCTTCGTGAATCCGGTGCCATAGAACAGGATGCCGACGTTGTTATGTTTTTATACCGTGATGAGTACTATAACAAAGACGCTTCAACATCAAAAGGTGTAACAGAAGTTATCATCGGAAAACAACGTAATGGCTCCACCTGTACGGTTAAGTTAAAGTGGCTGGGGCAATATACCAAGTTCGCCAACCTCGAAATGCGGGAAGAAGAATAACTATGTAAAAAGACATTCGCAAGGATGTCTTTTTTTATCATTTTTTTCCCTATTATGTCTTACAATAATCTATATAAATGGTCATATTTCCTTTTTCGACTCTTTTCTCATGATATAATCCATAGTACAAGCTATAAACATGGCTCAACGTAAATCACTTCAGAATGGAGGTTATTATGGAACAAATTCAATACACAATATCAGACACAGCAAAACTTCTTAAGGTTGAAACGCACGTTCTTCGTTATTGGGAAGAAGAACTTGGGCTTACTATCCCTCGAAATAAAATGGGACACCGTATTTATCAGCAAAAACAGATAGAACAGCTCAAGCAGATCATTCAATGGAAAGAAAACGGTCTTTCGCTCAAAGAAATCAGTGAACGTATCAATTCCGGAAGCAGTCCGCAGGTGATCCCCTATCGGGTTCCTGGAACGGTAATACATTCAGATGAAAAAATGCAGCAATTTAAAACTATTCTCGGACGCATTGTAACCGAGGCCATACGCGACAACTCTCAGGAACTCACAGCGGATATAGCCTCATCTGTCTCCGAACATGTTAATAAAGAACTTGATTTTTTATTTCGTGAAAAAGAGGAATCCGATGAAAAAAGGTTTCGCGAACTGGACGAAACCATACGCACTTATCAAAAGGCCAGACAAGAAGCTGCCGCTTCACAAAGTGGCACAAACAAACCAAAAAAACGTCATTTTTTTGGAAAAACCAGGAATTGATTTCTTTACATTCATACTTGATTTTACTATATGGAAATGGTATAATATGTTCACGCAAAGCGAATTGAATTTGTGCTATTTGCACAATTCAAAAATCATTTACAACAAAAAAAGGAGGAATTTGAAATGTTCGCTAAAATTTCAAAAAAAGTTGTAGCCGTTACATTAGTTACAGCTATGGCAGTTACCACTGCAACAGTAGCAAGTGATAACACAGCAAGCGCAGCTATTAAAAAGAAAGCAACTGTATATCAAGGTAAACAAGTTAAGTTGAATGCAGGTGCAAGCGCAAAATGGTCTTCCAGCAATGATAATATTGCTCATTGCCAGAAAACATCTGGTAAATCAATCAAAGTTCTCGGCATCAAAAAAGGTACTGCTACGATTACAGCAACTGTTGGAAGCAAAAAACAGACATGTAAAGTAACTGTTAAACCAGCAAAGAAAGGTACTGTTCTTTATAACTTTGCTAAATCTACAGACCCAGAGAACCACCCACCATTTAAAGCAAACTATTCTACATTCAAATATGATAGTTTCAAAATGTGGTTATGTCCAGCAACATTCTATGGCGAGAAAACATACATCTCCCCAGATTATCGTGGACGTAAGTTAAAAGTAAGCATGGTTGTTAAAAACACTGGTAAACGTGATCTTCCAGAGTTAGGTGTTTGCTTCAACTACACAAAGAGCAGCGTAGACGCAAGCTATCCATTTGCTTATCATGCATCTGCAAAAGCACTTTCTGCTAGTGTAAAGAAGAACAAGAATCACAAACATTGTACATACAAAGTTGGCAAGATTAAGAAGGGTAAAGATACAAAGATTAACTTCACATTTACCATTCCTAAAGATGCCATCAATGGTGATACAGACGAGAAGACAGGTGCTAACTACCCTATCATGATGTACATCCCTAACTTGAAAGATTCTTCCCCATACAAAGAAGGAGATGAAATCACAGTTAAGAAGTGTGTAATTAAGGTTGCATAATCCCAAACTGGTGATGTATAAACACATTTGCCCTATCCGTTATTTATAAACGGATAGGGCAGTTTTTTATGCTTTATTTATGATTACACTGCGATTCCGGTCTCCACACAATGGAACTTTACTAAAAAAAAACACAAACAGCAATAATTGTTGTTTGTGTTTTTTCAAAAGGCGACTACCAGATTTGAACTGGTGATCAGGGAGTTGCAGTCCCACGCCTTACCACTTGGCTAAGTCGCCATACTGTATTATATGAGAATCCTATATCTTTAGTGAAGAAAAAGCGGTAAATACTACCCCTTTTCTCAACTAACTATAAATGACCCCTACGGGAATCGAACCCGTGTTACCGCCGTGAAAGGGCGATGTCTTAACCGCTTGACCAAGGGGCCATGTTTTGATGTCGTATAAGCCCGACAACAAATATAATATTACCACAACTTATATAATTTTGCAAGTATTTTTTTAATATTTTTTTATTTTATTTTGATATTTCTTATAAGAGAGAAATCTGCATTATGGATTTACAAATGAATCTATTATATACTGCACTCTCAGAGCCATTTATATAGCCTATTTTGGCATTTTATATGGCTTTGCGTTATTTAATCTTATATCAAGCAAGAACCTTCTGCTCCAGACCCTCATATGCTGATTTTCTGCAAGTAATTACTCTGACTGCATCCTTTACCTTTTTCATCGC
>CAKRGX010000017.1 GCA_934338065.1 uncultured Eubacterium sp.
CTTGTTCTTCTTCACAATCTTCACGTACTTTTTGCCTTTGCTGACCTTCCACTTTACGGTCCGCTTGTTGTTCTTCAACTTTAGAACTTTTTTGGCTCCAACTGCTACCTTTGCTGTCTTTGGCAGAGTCACCTTTGCCGCCATGGACGGAACGCCGGTACCCATACTACTGACCATCATGGCAGCGATTGTTGCTGCTGCGAAACATTGTTTTGTTCCTTTTTTCATCCTTTTCTTCCTCTCTTTCATGATTTTTAATGTTTTGGTGTTTGAATATGTCTTAGAACATTATCGTTTTGTATTTCTTTATTCTAGCCCACTCGTGATCAAACTTTTTTCCTAATTTTTAACAAAACTGCTTTATAGATATCTCTATGTCCTATAAAATCTCTTTTTTTAAAGAAAAGCATCAAAACACTTTAGTCTATTGTACCAATACTTTTGTATTTTGTAAATATTCTTTCCCTGGCATATGATATTTTGGGTATAGATACCTACCACCAAAATATAAGGAGGTTTTTATGCTCGGTGATAAAATAAAGGATCTTCGCATATCCTATTCATTAAATCAGGTTGAACTTGCAAAAAATCTACACGTAAGCAAACAAACTATTTCAAATTGGGAAAATAATAATATTCCACCCTCCGTCGATACACTGATCAGAATTGCTGACTATTTTAACGTTACTACGGATTATTTATTAGAACGGCAATACCGGCGCAGCATTGTTGCCGATGGTCTTACAGATGTTCAGATTGCCCACATACAAAATATTATAAACGATATTTTACACATAGAAAAAACGACGGCTGATTGAATCGTCCCGTCGTTTTATTAGCCTATTCTTTATATGCCGTATATTTTCTCTATTTCTCCATATACTACTAATCCTTCTTTATAAAGCAATCCTGCAACGGTGACAATAACCGTATAATAATAACAAATCGGAGGTTATACCAAATGAGAGATAGTTTAAAAACAGAATTACCAAGATTAGCTTTAGACGATATTCCTACGCCAAATGAACAGGCCGTCCGGATCACCGGACTGGTAAAACACCGTGGGCGGGTTGAAGGTTATCAGCTTTCCGATGACCGCATCATCAGCCGCGATGAGGGCGTTGCCCTGGCAAGGGCGGGAGAGATTCGCGGTGTTGGCATTGCCCATCGCAAAGATACTGAGTACCTTAAATCCCTTCCCGATGAAAAGGAAAGCAATAATCTGTCATCACTGCCAACGGTGAAATAAAGTCTAATGCCCTCTCGGCACCTTCCACAAAAGATCATGTTCTTTCACCAGATCAGCATATAATAGCAGAACAAAATTTGCCATCATCGGTATGATTGCAATCCAGATTGCTTTTTCTTTCAGTATCGCACAGAAAATAGTTAAAACACAGGCACCGGTAAAGAAGCCGGTAAGCATAAGTAAATGTACCAGTCCACGATGCAATACGCCACGGTCTTTTCCTTTTCCCCGAAGGATCTTTGCCAGACACACGCCGACCTGTCTCACGTGATTGGTGCAAAAGGTTGTAGCCATTGGAATTCCTTCTGCCTGCCGAAATGTATTATACTGCATGGAAGTAATAAAGTTGATAAGGATTTGCACAATCTGATCCGGCAGGCTCAAAGGAATCCAGCCAATCAGGAACAGTATAACAATTTCAATTGCGATCAGACAGGTATCCCACCTGAGCCAGCCTGTTTTACGCACAGTATGCGGCAGCACTTCAGATAAGATTGCGCCGCCGCAATACGCTGCGATAGGAATAAGAAAATAAAATCCCAGTTTTTCTTTCCAAAAGCAATTCCCATCATGACGATGTTGGCGGTCTGGGCGTTACAGAAAACTCCACCACGCATTACAAAGGTATATGCCCCCATCATACCAGCTGTTACCATAAGGAGAACAAATACAACAATTCTTTCACATGTTAAAAACTCTGCCTCAATTTTGTCCAAAACGGATTTATGTTGTTCCATCACTGTATCACTACTTTCTTGTTTATTATCGTTCTCTCTGATCACCGGACAATAATATCTGCATAGTGTCCTCTTGTAACCTTTACAAGATCATCCGGTGCCAAAAAGATCTGTGACCCCAAACGTCCCCCACTCACTATGATCTGCTCAAAATTTCTGGCAGATTCATCTACTATGGTATCATATTGTTTTTTCATTCCTATTGCCGTGCAGCCGCCACGAATATATCCGGTTACTGCATTAATGTCTTTTACATGCACCATCTCAAGTGACTTTTCGTTTACAACCCTCGCTGCTTTTTTCAGATCAACTTCCTCTGCTATCGGCAGTACGAAAACATGATATTCTTTACTCTTCCCCTGCATAACGAGCGTTTTAAAACTCTGTTCATACGGCTGCCCCAGTTTGTCTGCTATATGAATTCCATCGATAAATTCATCACACTCATACGTATTCACCTGAAAATCAATTTTGTTTCTTTCTAACATGCGCATTGCATTTGTCTTTACATCTTTGTGTTTACTTTTCAAACCTGCCACGTCCTTCACATTGCTATTTTACTTCTGCGCATCCTCTGTCGTCCACATATGTATGGTAAGCCCGGTTTCCCAGCTTACCGTTCCATGAAGTGGTGCCGTCTCTACCCAGGCATAATCAGGGCAGTCGGTAATAATAACCGGTTCTGTTGTCATTCCGTTATTATCAATTCCATTATTCTCTACATACATCCGGCAGGGATTTCCCTTTGCATCCGTTCCTTCCAAAATATATCGTGCAGAAAGAGTTTCTATCTTTCCCGTATATTTTAGTCTGGTATCCACACTGTCTGCAACAACCTTACCATTAAAATTATCACATTCACCGCGTCCACCAAAATGAATCATGGATGCTTTTCCAGTGCTTCCTGTTACCGAATCCGTTGCTCCTATATCAATAAAGAACGTGAAAATTTCTTTTGTATACTTATGCGTTGTATCCGGTTTAACAATTGCCGGTGGTGCCACTGGTTCTGTATTAGACTCATTCCAAAGATATGTGATCACCTTCTCTCCCTTTTCATTAACAGAAAGCCTTCCCTGAATATCTGCTGTCTCCATCCATGCCAGTGCCTTGCTGTTCGTAAGAATGACCGGCTTGGTTACTGTCTTGGCATTTTCCTCTGTTCCTTCATCCTGAATAAATATCTTGCAGGTATTTCCGGCATTATCCTTGCCGGAAAGAATAAACCGGGCACAATTTTTTTTCTTTCCGTCTTTAAAAGTTTTCGTTACATTCGAACTTTCTTTGTATACACTTCCAGAAAAATAATCACCGGATGCCGTTCCTTTAAAGTACTGCATATCGACTTTACACGTGTTTCCCTGTACGGTTTCCAATTTTGTTTCTGTCACATTGAGCCGGAACAATTCCTTCGAATACACATCCCGGTTCGGATCCAGTGTCGGCGCCACTGTTGGCGATGCAAAAGGAGTCTCCGTTGATGTTGGTGCCGATGTCGCTTCTGCTGCCGGCGTAGGAACCGGAGAAACTGCCGGCGTAGCAACCGGTGCCATCTTTTTCACTCTAACCCTTACAACTCCTACTTTTCTTGTTTTCTTTTTTATCTTTTCCTTCACGGTAATCATTGCCTTCCCTGACTTTCGCGCCGTTACCATACCACTCTTTGAAACCTTAGCTACTTTGACAGAAGAAGACCGGTATGTATATTTGGCACCTTTTTTCTTTTTCTTAATAACAATCTTTTTCTTCTGGCCTACATTTAAAGAGAAAGATTTTCCCGCTAATGTGGCTTTCTTTGCCGCCAGGCCAACTGGTGTCTGCGTACATGTTCCCATGATCAATGCCAACGCAAGCACCTTACTTACCATTCGTTTTACATTCATTTTTCTGCCTCCATTTCTTTGACGACTAGCGCCAAACAATCTTATTTTGAATCATTTTTCTATTGTTAGCTGCCCCAACAGTGACAATGACCCAAAAAGGACAACGGCTTCTCCTTTACTGCAATGTTCTGCCGCTTTATTTACCCCTGCCGACACACTATCGGCAATTGACACCCGTTTACACCCGGCATTCCGCCACACATCAGCCAGAACTTCTGCTTCCAATCCCCGGTCGGTTGGTGCTGTAACGGTAATGATATCATAAAATAGCGGCTGCAGTACCGTTACCATCTTATCATATTCTTTATCACGAAACACCCCCATCACTCCATGTAGTACCTTTCCTGGCAGCAATTTTTCCAACGACTCACGTAGTGCCAGCGCTCCCTGCTCATTATGTGCTCCATCTACAAGGATTGTCGGTAGTTCTTTCACGAGTTCAAGCCTTCCATGCCATTTTGTCTCCCGTATGCCCAGCATAAACTGTACCGGGTCAAAGGAAAACTCATTTTCCATCTGCCGGCATGTTTCAATTGCCAGACATGCGTTATCAAGCTGATAGATACCTAACATCTGCGTGCGGAAGTGTTCTCCCTGATAAGAAAACAGGCTTCCTTTGAGATTATACTGAAGTAACTTTATATCTTCCCTGTTTACCACAGTCAACGTGGCTTTTCGGTCTCTGCAGACAGAAGATATCACTGCCAGCACTTCAGGCTCCTTTTGTATCGTGATAACCGGAACACCCTTCCGGATGATTCCCGCTTTTTGTGCGGCGATCTCTGCTAAAGTATTTCCTAATAATCTCATATGATCTCTGCTGATCGGTGTTATAACAGAAGCAACAACATGTTCAATGACATTGGTTGCATCTTCCCGTCCCCCAAGACCAACTTCCAGTACAACGATCTGACATTGTTTCTTTACAAATGCCAGAAAAGCCATCGCAGTCTCAAATTCGAAGATTGTCGGCGTTTCACCGCCTTCTCTCTCTATTCTTTCTACCGCATGGGCTGCTTCCGTTATCACATCGGCGAGCAGCTCCTTTTCAATATAAACAGTCCCTCGGCTGTCTTCAAACTGTATGCACTCTTCATACTGAAAGACAACTGGTGACACATAGCGCCCGACCAGGCATCCGTTAACTGCCAGTATGCTGCTGATGTATGCGGATGTAGATCCCTTTCCATTCGTCCCGGCTACATGAACAAAACGAAGTTTGTTCTGGGGATCTCCCAAGTAAGAACATAATAACCTCATACGATCTAGTCCCAGCGAAATCCCGCCCGAGCGATAATTCTTAATATAACGTAGCGCTTCTTCGTAATTCATGTATTCTCCTTTGAAAAAAGGGCGACACCTTTGTTCGCCCTTTTGGATCATTTCTTCCTTTTATTTGATCACACGTACTCGAATCACACCGTCAATTGCCTCTAATTCTTTTACAATTTCATCTGAGATCGATGTGCAAACATCAAAAATGGAATACGCATAGTCACCACGGCTCTTATTAACCATATTTTCGATATTTACATTATCTTTGGCAAAAAGACCGGTAAACTGCGTCAACATATTTGGTACATTCTTGTGTGCGATTGTTATGCGTCCCTCAGTAGAGCAAACACCTCCATCACAATTCGGATAATTGACAGAATTCTTAATATTTCCATTTTCCATAAAATCGCGTATTTCGCTAACTGCCATCTTAGCACAGTTATCTTCTGACTCTTGTGTAGAAGCACCTAAATGTGGTGTAACTGTTGTATTTGGTAGATTAACAGTTATTGGATTTGGAAAATCAACTACATACTTGCCAACTTTTCCAGACTCTAATGCAGCCTTCATATCCTCTTCGTTCACCAATGTATCACGGGAGAAGTTAAGAATAACCACACCATCTTTCATCTTATCAAAAGCATCTTTGTTAAACATTCCCTTTGTAGAGTCCAAAAGAGGAACGTGTACCGTGATATAATCGCACATAGCAAAAAGTTCATCATTTGACTTAACCATAGTGACGTCGCGTGACATATTTAACGCATGCTCGACAGATAAATAAGGGTCGCAGCCATAAACGTCCATACCAAGACGATTCGCGGCATTTGCAACAAGAACACCGATGGCACCCAGACCAATGATTCCCAGTTTCTTTCCTTTAATTTCCGTTCCGGCAAATGCTTTCTTTGCTTTTTCTCCTGATTTAGCAATATCCGGGTCATCCTTATTATCCTTGCACCACTGAATACCACCGGTAATGTCACGGGCTGCAAGAAGCATTGATGCGATCACAAGTTCCTTTACTCCATTCGCATTCGCTCCCGGTGTATTGAAAACAACAATGCCCTGCTCGGCACATTTGTCAAGCGGAATATTATTTACTCCGGCACCGGCACGTGCAACTGCCAGCAGATTATCTGACAATTCCATATCATGCATACTCGCACTACGAACCAGAATAGCCTCGGCATCTCCTGTGTTATCTGTTATCTCATAACGATCATCCAACATATCCAAGCCACACTGTGCTATCGGATTCAAACAATTTACTTTTACACTCATTTTAACTTCGATTCCTTCCTTAAGCATTTTCTGCTTCAAATTTTTTCATAAATTCCACTAATTTTTCTACACCTTCTTTTGGCATAGCATTATAGATACTAGCACGCATGCCACCCACGGTACGATGTCCTTTCAGATTCTCAAATCCGGCTTCTTTTGCTTCTTTCACAAACTTGGCATCCAGCTCTTTGTCTCCGGTTACAAATGGAACGTTCATCAAAGAACGATCCTCTGCACGGACAGTTCCTTTGAATAACTTAGAAGAATCAAGAAAATCATACAGGATTTTTGCTTTTTCTTCATTTCTTTTCTTCATTTCTTCCAGGCCACCCATCTTCTTGAGCCACTTAAATACTTTACCACAGATATAAATGCCATAAGCTGGCGGCGTGTTGTAAAGAGATTGTGCATCCGCATGAATTTTATACTGAAGCATCGTTGGGACTTTCTCATCCACTTCTTCCGGAATAAGATCCTCACGAATGATTACGATAACAACACCGGCCGGTCCGATATTCTTCTGCACACCACCGTAGATGACTCCATATTTTGTTACGTCTACCGGCTCAGATAAGAAACAAGAGGATACATCCGCTACCAAATTCTTTCCTTTTGTGTTTGGTAATGTTTTGTATTTTGTTCCATAAATAGTGTTGTTTTCACAAATATACACATAATCAGCATCATCGTCAATAGGTAGATCTGAGCAATCCGGAATATAGGAGAAGGTCTCATCTTCAGATGAAGCAATTTTGACCGCTTTTCCATATTTACTTGCTTCCTGATAGGCTTTCTTTGCCCACTGTCCTGTTACGATATAATCTGCCACACCGTTCTTCATAAGGTTCATCGGAATCATAGCAAACTGCTGTGAAGCACCACCCTGCAAAAACAAAACCTTATAGTTATCTGGAATATTCATCAGATCCCTCAGGTCCTGTTCCGCATCTTTAATGATTTTGTCATATGCTGCGGAACGATGACTCATTTCCATGACAGACATTCCTGTCCCTTGATAATCCAGCATCTCATCTGCTGCTTCTTTTAATACCTCTTCCGGCAATACTGCCGGGCCTGCTGAAAAGTTATATACTCTAGCCACGGTTGAAATCCCCCTTTTTATTATTAATTGTTATCACCGTTTTTTTCTGCTTCTCTCTGAAGCAATTCTTTTTCATCAAAAGCATCTTCTATTGCTGCCCCTGGTGCTACCATCGGCCAAACTTTGTCGTCCTGACCAATGACAACTTCTATTACTATTGGTTCCTTTGATGCAAGTGCTGCCTGTATGGCATCGTCTACTTCTTCTTTTCTGGTAACACGAATCGCTTTTGCACCCATTGCCTCGGAAACTTTACAGTAATCAACTTTATCCTCCAAAATTGTACTGGAATAACGCTTGCCATAGAACAGGGTCTGCCACTGACGTACCATACCAAGAGCATGGTTGTTAAATACAATCTGGATAATTGGAATATTATATCGTGTTGCTGTTGCAACTTCATTCATATTCATGCGGAAGCAGCCATCACCGGCAATGTTGATCACCGTCTTATCCGGTCTTCCAAGCTTAGCTCCAATGCAGGCACCCAGGCCGTATCCCATCGTTCCCATACCACCAGATGTCAGCAATTGTCTTGGCGTCCGGTATTTATAATACTGTGCTGCCCACATCTGATGCTGTCCTACATCCGTTGTAATGATCGCATCGTTGTTCGTAAGTTCAGAAATACGCTCTATTACATACGGACCAGTCAATACATCTCTATTATATGTCATCGGCAGAGCTTCTTTGCGTGCCATGACTTTATCCATCCATTCTTTATGATACTGCTGCTCCAGTTTTCTGTTCAATATCTCAAGAACCGATTTCAAATCCCCTATAATTGAATAATCTACCTGAATATTTTTATTGATCTCTGCCGGATCAATGTCTATATGTACAATTTGGGCATTATTGGCAAATTTTTTAGCATTTCCCGTAACACGATCTGAAAAACGAGCCCCCAGAACAAGCAGAAGATCACATTCTGTTACACTGAGATTCGCTGTTTTTGTTCCGTGCATTCCCAGCATACCGGTATATGCTTCATCTGTTCCATCAAATGCACCTTTTCCCATTAACGTATCTGTGACTGGTGCGTCCACTTTCTTGGCAAACTCTCGGAGTTCGGCCTCGGCGCCGGATATAACCGTACCTCCTCCAACAAATATCATTGGTTTTTCTGCTTGCTTTATAACATTTACTACAGCTTCAATATCATTCTGGTCGATCGTATCAACCTTACGCTGAATAAGTGCCGGTGTCACAGGTGTAAAATCAACGGTTGCCGCCGTTACGTCTTTTGTCACATCTACCAGAACCGGACCCGGTCTTCCCGTCTGCGCAATCGCAAAAGCACGACGCATGGCATTGGCAAGATCATGGATATCCTTCACAATAAAACTATGTTTGGTGATCGGCATAGTAATGCCGGCAATATCTACCTCCTGAAAAGAGTCCTTACCAAGAAGCGAATTGGCAACATTACAAGTAATCGCCACCATAGGAACGGAATCCATATAAGCGGTACCAATACCAGTTACCAGATTGGTCGCTCCCGGTCCGCTCGTCGCCATACATACACCAACTTTACCTGTTGCTCTCGCATATCCGTCTGCTGCATGAGCGGCTCCCTGCTCATGAGATGTCAGAACATGACGGATGCGATCCTGATATCGATATAATTCATCATATACATTTAAAATACATCCACCCGGATAACCAAATATAGTATCTACGCCCTGTTCCAGCAGACACTCTACTATGATCTGTGATCCGTTTAACTGCATACTAAGCACCTCTTTCGTCTATTTTTTCAGAATTGCACCGGTGCTGCCCGATGTAACCATACTTGCATAACGTGCCAGATAACCGGTAGTTACTTTAGGTTCTCTTGGCTGCCATTTCTTCCGTCTTTCTTCCATTTCTTCATCTGAAATATCTACATTTAATGTATTTTCCGGAATATTGATCTTGATTATGTCTCCCTCTTCTACCAAGGCAATCGGACCACCAACAGCAGCTTCCGGCGAAACATGACCGATGGAAGCCCCACGGGACGCTCCTGAGAAACGTCCATCTGTGATCAAGGCAACTGACGATCCTAATCCCATACCGGCAATAGCTGATGTCGGATTCAGCATCTCACGCATGCCAGGACCTCCCTTTGGCCCCTCATAGCGAATGACAACAACATCTCCTTCCACAATCTTTCCCCCCTTGATTGCTGCGATTGCATCTTCTTCGCAATCAAAGACGCGTGCCGGTCCTTCATGTACCATCATTTCAGGCACAACAGCCGAGCGTTTAACAACGCCGGAGTCTGGTGCAAGATTTCCCTTAAGAACAGCAATACCACCTGTTTCACTATATGGATTATCAATCGGACGTATTACTTCCGGATCTCGATTCACAACATTGGCAATGTTCTCTCCTACTGTCTTTCCTGTTGCCGTAATAATGTCCGTATGTAAAAGACCTTTCTTATTCAACTCATTCATAACGGCATACACACCACCTGCTTCATTCAATTGTTCCATATAGGTGTGTCCTGCCGGTGCCAGATGACACAGGTTTGGAGTCTTGGCACTGATTTCATTAGCAATGTCAAGATTCAGCTTTACTCCTGCTTCATGAGCAATTGCCGGAAGATGAAGCATCGTATTCGTTGAGCATCCAAGTGCCATATCAACTGTCATAGCATTCATGAAAGCTTTCTCGTTCATAATATCACGTGGGCGGATATTTCTCTTATACATCTCCATAACCTGCATACCCGCATGTTTCGCAAGTTTGATACGATCCGAATATACAGCGGGAATTGTTCCATTTCCCTGAAGGCCCATACCTATTGCCTCAGTCAGACAGTTCATGGAATTCGCCGTATACATACCGGAACAAGAACCACAAGTCGGACAGGCATGACATACATAATCGTCTACTTCTTCTTCTGTCATCTTCCCTGCCGCATGAGCGCCGACAGCCTCAAACATACTGGACAAAGAGGTTCTCTTTCCCTGCACATGACCGGCAAGCATCGGACCACCGCTGACAAATACGGTAGGAATATTGACACGGGCTGCTGCCATGAGAAGCCCCGGAACATTTTTATCACAGTTTGGAACCATGACCATAGCATCAAACGCATGAGCCAGAGCCATACACTCGGTAGAATCTGCGATCAGATCACGTGTTACAAGTGAATATTTCATTCCCACATGTCCCATTGCAATACCATCACATACAGCAATGGCAGGAAATACAATTGGTGTACCGCCAGCCATAGCAACTCCTAATTTGGCTGCTTCTACAATCTTATCCAGATTCATATGACCGGGTACGATTTCATTATATGAACTAACGATCGCTACCAGCGGCTTTTCTAATTCTTCCTTAGTCAGGCCTAATGCGTTAAACAATGAACGCTGTGGTGCGGTCTGCATTCCTTTTTTTACTGAATCACTTTTCATCTATTTTAACATCCTTTCTCTATATCTCATTCGCAATGGCATCACCCATTTCTCTCGTTCCCAGAAGAGTTTTGCCATCATCCATAATATCAACCGTGCGCATACCCTTTTTCAGAACAGTCTTTACTGCATTCTCAATGGCATCTGCTTCCTTGCCAAGTCCAAAAGAATAACGCAGTAACATAGCTGCTGAAAGAATCGTAGCGATCGGATTTGCTTTGTTCTGGCCGGCAATGTCAGGAGCAGAGCCATGACTAGGCTCATACATACCAAACGTTCCCTCACCAAGGCTTGCTGAGGAAAGCATACCCAAAGATCCTGTCACCATACTTGCTTCGTCAGACAAAATATCACCAAACATATTCTCCGTCAGAATCACATCAAACTGTTTTGGATCACGTACAATCTGCATCGCACAATTGTCAACAAGCATATTGGTCAGCTCTACTTCCGGATAATCCTTGCCGACCTCCTCGACGACTTTGGACCACAAACGGGAAGAATCCAAAACATTTGCCTTATCTACACTGCAGACTTTCTTTCTCCGCTTCATCGCAATCTCGAATGCCTGCTTTGCTATACGTCGAATCTCGCTCTCATCATATTTTAATGTATCGACCGCTGTCATTACACCATCAATTTCCTTTGTGTAGCGTTCACCAAAATAAAGACCTCCTGTCAATTCGCGGGCAAAAATAAAATCAAATCCCCCCTCAATAATCTCTTCTTTCAAAGGACAGGCACCACTTAACTCTTCAAATAAAATTGCCGGGCGCAGATTACAGAACAAACCTAATCCTTTACGTATCTTCAACAATCCGGCCTCTGGTCTTTTCTCCGGTGGCAAATCATACCAGCTATCCACGCCGACTCGTCCCCCCACTGAACCAAGCAGGATTGAATCACTCTTTCTTGCCCGTTCTAGTGTTTCGTCTGTCAAAGGTTCTCCATAGGCATCAATTGAACAACCGCCCATCAGCAGTTCTTCATATTCAAAACTGTGTCCGTAGACACTTGCTACCTTGTTTAATACCTTCTTTGCTTCTGTCACGATTTCAGGACCGATACCGTCTCCCGGAATCACTGCGATATGATAATTCATGTACATTTCATCTCCATTTCCATTATGTCAAAAGGGTATAGTACTCCCATAATTTCATAGTATAATGCAAAAAGGGGGGATGTGTCAAGAAAACACTAAAATGTTATCCCCAACAAACTAATTAAAATCCCCCCAATAACTCCTGCCAGATATAAGTATAAAATAATTCCAACATTCTGTTTCGTATGTTTTTTATTCATCCGGCATAGGACAAGAATTCCCACACCGGCATTTACAAACAGTCCTGCCATCATAGGTCCTGCCCCAATAACACGCTGCAAATATAACTGCGTAATCACCACCGATGAAGCACAGTTTGGTATCAGACCAATCAACCCCGCAACACCTTCACCAAGAACCGGTGTATTGGCGATCAGTCCTGACAGCCGGTCCTCACCAATCCCTTCCATCACGACTTCCAGCACTAGCGTAACACAGAAAATGAATATCGTGATGTGAAGTGTATGACGCAGTGCCGAAGGAATAATCCCTTCTTCACATTTGCAGTGTTCGCTTTCACACATGGAATGAATATTTTTGTACCGAAGTTCACGCCTTAATATGCTGTGATACAAAAAATCCAGAGCAAAACCACATACTATGCCATAAATTGCTTTAACTATTAAAATTTTAATGATTGTCATAGCAGGGACTGCCTCCGACACAAAAATTGGAAGCATCTCATCGGATGTGGACAAAAACACCGCTGTCAATGTTCCTGCTGTGATCACCCCGCCAGAATAAAGGTTGGAGGCCGCAGCAGAAAAACCACACTGTGGAAATACACCTAGTACCCCGCCAAGTAAAGGCCCCGCTTTACCTGCTCTCCGGATAGCCGCCTGCGTGCGGCTTCCCGTCTTATGCTCCAGCCACTCCATTAACAAATACGTGATAAATAGAAAAGGAATAAGTTTTCCGGTATCAACAATTGCCTCGCAGAGAATATCTACTATTTGTTCCATTTTTATTGATTCCTTTCTTTACTTATTTTTTCTATTATAGACAACTTTACACGAAAAAGCAACCAATGAAACAAAGCTGTTTTGTCAGCTTCTGTCCTCCCTAATACTTTACTTCACGATAGATTTTCAAAAATGACTGTTCCTTTTGTTTTTATCCAATGCTTCATTAAAAAAATGAATAACGTGGTTAGCATCACGCACAGAAACAGATACCAGATTGTCTCTATCTGATCTCCCTGAAAAAGATAAATTACTACAACCACAGCCGAGTAGCAGAAACCAACCAGCATGGTAAGCAGTACACCGGCACTCTGCTTTACCGCTGCCGCTTCATTACTCCAGTTAAGATTAGGCATCTTCAAATTAATTGCCAGACCAATCTGACCGATCAACAGGTTAAACAACTGTGGAAGCAAAAGAGTAGCTACAGCCATTGTGACCGACATTGGCAATACAATTACTACACAAATGGAACAAAACAATACCGGAACTGCTGTCACAACCAACTGTAATTGAAGTTTTGCCTGTAAAACCTGCGCCGATGATACAGGCAGCGATCTTGAAATCCACAGATTTTTTCCTTCAAGTGAAATGGATGGTGCCGTTATATCATTCATCATGCTGACGAGGCAAATGGCAAAACAGCTAAGAGCTGCTACAAAATCTTCCTTTTCCGGGAAAACCTGACCCAGCATCTGTGTAATAGCATCTCCCTTAACAAGTATCATCACACCCATCACCACAAGAAATACTATACCAAGAGCACAATTCAGCATATAAGTAGGACTTGCCAGAAACCGACCCAGTTCCTTTACTATCAGAGCTCTCTTCTGACTCTTTGTCTTGATTACCTTCTCCTGATACACAACTTTTTTCCCACTAATATGAGATGTTACTAATTTCAAAAAACTGTGAGCCAATACAAAATAAACTACAGCAAATGAAACCAGCACCATGACAGCAAACATTGCAAGAGACAATAAATCTCCTTCTGCCGCCCTGCCCGACCAGTAAAGAGGATACGCATACCCCTTTATTTTCATCCCGACTACCGTACTATTAGCAAGTAACATTTTCAGTAGATCACTGGCTTTAAAATAGACATAATAGTACGCAGCAAAAAAAACAAGTGAAACAACAACAGTAATCATACTTTTATTCTTTAATCTGGAATTTATTCTGGCAACCACCCAACCCAGAATACAAGATAATGTAAGAACAAATACAGATATCAGCAGGATCCATATCACTCCTGCCAGAATTCCCCCCATCCCCGGATTTACTTCCATCACATAGACGATCACGGTCGGAATCATAACAATCGCACTAAACAGCAATCCCATCGCATAAACACCCGACAAACGAACAATCAAGATGGTCGATACCGGAATCGGCATAGACAACAGCATATCATTATCCTTTGCCTGATATAAACTGGCAAACGTATTAAATACACTGCCAAATACTCCCAATGCAACAGCAACCACTCCCATAATAACAAAATACAGCCAGCCTAATCCTGCCTGCCATAGTGGTTTGCACAAATTAATCCCCATATAGAAAAAGATGCCACCCAAAAACACCAGTAGCAGCAGGTACAAGGCAATAAATGCCGCTACAGATAATCTGGAACGGCTTTTGCCATTTTTTTTATTTTGGAAAAAGTTCTGATTCAACTCCAGCATCTGCTTTTTTAAAAGCGTTTTTAGCATTCCTCTCCCTCCATCTCAAGAAATACTTTCTCCAGTGAAGTATCCCCCTTAACCTCTTCCATTGTGCCGCTTCGGATCAAACGGCCTTCCTTAATTATAGCAACACGATCACAGAGTTTTTCTGCCACTTCAAGAACATGCGTTGAGAAGAAGATTGCTCCTCCTTTATCACATACTTCTCTCATCATCTGCTTTAGCAGATGAGAAGCCTTCGGATCCAGCCCGACAAATGGTTCATCCATTATGATCAGCTTTGGTTCATGAATCCACGCTGATATAATAGCTAACTTCTGTTTCATACCATGTGAATAGGAAGATACCGGCTGTGCAAGGTCCTTTGTCAATTCAAACATTTCCGCATACTTATGGATTCTTTCTTTTCTTACCTCTGCGTCTACCTCAAAAATGTCGGCAATAAAATTCAGATACTTAATTCCTGTCATAAACTCATACAGGTCAGGATTATCCGGTATGTACGCTATTTTTTTCTTACATTCCAATGGCTCTTTTGTGATAGATGTTCCATCAATGTAAATCTCACCAGAGTCAAACTTCAGTATACCGGTACATGCTTTGATCGTTGTCGTCTTGCCCGCGCCATTGTGTCCGATAAACCCATAAATTTCTCCCGGAGCAATATGCAGTGACAGATCATCAACTGCTTTCTTGTCTCCGTATTGTTTTGTTAACCTTTCAATTTTTAACATTTTTTCTCTTCTCCTACCAGCAAAGAACTTCATGCCCATCTTCGGTCACAAGAACCATGATTTCCCACTGTGCCGATGGCATATGATCTTTTGTATATACTTCCCAATTGTTCTTAGGATCCGTATAAATCGCCTGCTTTCCCATATTAACCATAGGTTCGATCGTAAAAATCATTCCCGGTACCATAAGCATTTCTTCTCCCCGGTGTGAATTATATCCAACCCAGGGTTCCTCATGAAACTCCAAGCCAACGCCATGACCACCAATCTCACGCACAACAGTGTAGCCATTGGCAGCAGCATGGTCATGTACTGCCTGCCCCATATCTCCCAGGAACCCCCACGGTTTCACCTCTGCGAGCCCTTTTTCAACACATTCTTTCGTTACATCAACCAGTTTTTTCTTTTCAGGGCTCACTTCCCCGATGCAATACATGCGGGACGAATCCGAAAAAAATCCATCTAATATCGTCGAGCAGTCAACATTAACAATGTCACCTTCTTTTAATATCACATCTTTTGACGGAAAGCCATGACATACCTGATCGTTTACCGAGGTACACACACTATACGGAAATCCCTCATAATTTAACGGCGCAGGAATTGCTCCACGCTCCGTTGTCATACGATATACGATTTCATCAATCTCAGCCGTACTCATTCCCGGCCGGATTACTTCATCTAAATAATCAAGAATAGCAATATTGATCTTACAGCTTTCTTTAATCTTCTCTATCTGCGCCGGTGTTTTTATGATTTTATGCGATGGGACAATATGCCCCAATTCATGATAAGAATGGATCTTGTCATCGAAAGAAGCATGGCACACTTTATACTTACGTCCGCTGCCACACCAACAAGGATCATTCCGTCCAATCTGCTTTGCCATATAACTAGTCTCCCTATAATACCTCTTTGATTGCTGCTAACAGTTCATCATACTCTTCAAATGCCGGAAGTTCCGGATAATCCGCTTTGATCTGATCGGTACTCTTGAACAAAAATCCTGCTTTACTTGCCTGAATCATTCCCAGATCATTATGGCTGTCACCACTGGCAATCGTATCATAACCAATTGACTGCAGTGCTTTTACCGTAGTATATTTTGAATTTTCAACACGCATTTTAAATCCGGTGATCTCTCCATTTTCTGCAACCTCAAGAGAATTACAGAAAATGGTTGGATAGCCTAATTTTTTCATCAGTGGTGCTGCAAACTGCGTAAATGTATCACTGATAATGATAACCTGAGTAATTGAGCGAAGTTCATCCAAAAAATCTTTCGCACCAGGTAATGGATCGATCGTTGCAATCGTATCCTGTATTTCTTTCAATCCCAGACCATGCTCTTTTAATATTTCTAAACGAAAATTCATGAGCTTATCATAATCCGGTTCATCTCTCGTTGTCCTTTTCAACTCAGGAATTCCCGTAGCTTCTGCAAATGCAATCCAAATCTCTGGTACTAAAACGCCCTCTAAATCCAAACATACAATATTCATCTGTCTTATCCTCCAACATTCTTGTGCTTATTCTATTATTCAACGGAAACAAAGTAATAATATATCGGCTGACCACCGTAGTGTATCTCTACTTCTACATCACTATCCATACGTTCCACTGCCTCCGCTATCTTTCCGGCATCCTCTTCAGACCCCTCTTCTCCATAATAAATAGTAACGATTTCTGACTCTTCATCCATCATCTTCCTGAGCAGATCAACCGTTGTAGCTACAATATCCGTACCTACTGTCTCAATAGTCTTGTCACTAAGCCCCATAATATCTCCGGCTTTGATTTCTTTCCCATCAATAGATGTGTCACGAACGGCATAAGTGATCTGTCCCGATTTAACTTCAGAAAGCCCTTCTGTCATTGCCTTCTCATTCTCTTCCGCAGTCATACCCTCAACAAAATTAATCATGGCTGATATTCCTTGTGGAATATTTTTAGTAGGAATAACCACAATTTTTTTGTCCTTCGTCAATTCTCTCGCCTGTTCTGCTGCCAGAATAATATTACCATTATTGGGAAGGACAAATATATTATCCGCATTTACCTGATCGATTGCCCCAAGAATGTCATCCGTACTCGGATTCATGGTCTGCCCGCCTTCAATGATATAATCAACACCCAGATCTTTGAATATTTCACTCAGCCCATCACCGACGGATACACTGATAAATCCATTTTCCTTATGCTCCGGCTGCACAGTGACAAAACTGCCTTTTGTCTGATCTCCCATTGAGGTGGCCGCTGCGCCTTTCTCTTCTGTCTGGTCAGTCATTTTCTGCTGTTGTGCCATCTGCTGCGAGTTTTTGATCACACGTTCATTATGCTCTTCTCTCATGTTGTCAATCTTCATCCGGGTAAGAGAACCATAAGTCAGTGCCTTTTGGATTGCCAGTCCCGGGTCATTTGTATGCACATGAATCTTTACGATATCATCATCTGCAACGCAAACAATTGAATCACCAATCGACTCCAAATATGCTTTGAATTCTCTTTCATCCTTAATGGTAAAATTCTTTTCCAGCATAATGATAAATTCTGTACAATACCCAAATTTAATATCTGCATCGGCAATCACCTCTGTTCTGGCACCACCCCGGTCTGCCTTCGGTGTCGCTGCCTGTACTTCGTAATTCACTTCTTTTCCAATCAGTGCATCATAAGCACCCTCTAACACGGTCAAAAGTCCCTCGCCGCCGGAGTCCACAACCCCTGCCTCCTTTAAAACGGCAAGCATCTCCGGTGTCTGCTCCAGTACAGTACGCATATGCATAATGATTTCATTTAAAAATTCCGCCAGATTATCAGTCCGGCCGTTTAATTCTAACGCTTTGTCTGCTCCACCACGGGCAACAGTAAGTATTGTACCTTCCTTTGGCTTCATAACAGCCTTATAAGCAGATTCAACAGCCCGTTCAAAAGCCCTGGTCAATACAGCAACGGTCACCTCTTCTTCCTGTGCGATTTCCTTTGTAAATCCACGAAGCAGTTGCGACAGGATAACCCCTGAATTCCCTCTGGCCCCGCGAAGAGACCCTCCGGAAATTGCTTTACACAGACTTTTCATATTCGGATTGTCAAGAGCTGCCACTTCGCGCGCCGCTGCCATAATCGTCATAGTCATATTAGTTCCTGTATCTCCATCAGGAACCGGAAACACATTCAAATCATTTATTTTTTCTTTTTTTGCATCAATGGCATTTGCTCCTGCCAAAAAACACTTCTGTATCATATTGGCATCAATCGTCTTAATATTCACTTCTATTTCCTCCAAAATATTTTGATTTGCGATTAGTTAATAACTCTTACACCCTCCACGCAAACAGTAACCTTGCCAACTTCCATTCCTGTATATTCTTCAACTTTGTATTTAACATTGTCCACCAGATTTTCTGCCACAGCAAGAATACTAACCTCATACGCAACAATGATATGAAGTTCAATAAACAATCTGCCATCTTCTATGGTAACATTTACGCCATGACGAAGATTATCTTTCTTTAGCAATTTTACAATACCATCGCGCATGCTGACGGATGCCATCCCTACAACACCAAAACATTCCACTGCAGCCGATCCGGCATATTTTGCCAAAACATCCTCGTCTACGATGATTTTTCCCATATCCGTATCCATCTGTCCTTTCATAATAACCCTCCAATCCATCCTTTATTTTTATATCATATTGGCAATGCCAGGTTGAATAATCTGACAGTTCCCTCGTATGCCTACAATTATATTCATTTTACACCATTATCATCAAAAAATCAATTACAACTCCATCTGAGAACATATGATGAGAATGGGTAACAAAATGCTCCTTCCTGCATAGACTGTTACTAATCTATTTTTTTCAGGTGATCCGCATGAAACGGCTCATTGGATTTATTCTCTTCTGGATAGGTATCGGCATGTGTATCATGCTGTTCATGCGACACAGCTTGCTGGCAATTATGATCATCATTGCCTGTTTGGTATTAGGCTATAATTTATTTACCTCCTGCGATTAATTTATAGCAAAAAAAGATACATACTTCTGCACAAGCACAAGTATGTATCTTTTTTTGATTTATGCACGGCTCAACCGCGACTACGCTCTCTCTACTTTACCAGAACGAAGGCATGAAGTACATACATACATTTTCTTTGTACCACCGTTCACCTTTACTCTAACAGATTTCAAATTCGATTTCCAAATCTTATTGCTTCTTCTATGAGAGTGGCTGACAGCGTTACCAAAATGCACGCCTTTTCCACATACTGCACATTTAGCCATGAAAAGCACCTCCTTCTGCTTAGACTTCGCATGTCTCTTTTATATGATAAATTTATATATCTCACACACGACAACACGAATATTCTAGCAAAATTCTACTCGTTTTGCAAGCATAATTTTATTTTTTTTCATATTTTTAAGAATTATTTTCCAACAGAGCAAAAAAACAGCCTATTTGCAGAATAATTTTCCATTCTTCCCCACATTTTTACTATTCGATCTCTGCCTCTTCAGAAGTATTTTTTTCCTTCTTCTTAGAAAACTTATCTACAAAGTCCGGTACCATATCCAAAATTTTTGTTATTCCATCCTGATTTTTTACATTAACTAATTTGGAAGTACCATCTTTTATAACAAGTACGGCACTTGGCTGTATTTTACCGCCCATGCCGCCACCGCCGTTATTTTTCTTCTCATTTTCATTGGCAAAGGCACCTGCTGCCACACCAAAACTCACATCGACCAGCGGAAGAACGACCGTTCCATCGTCAAAACGAACCGCATCCCCTACTACCGTCTTTGTTGTAATAAACGCATCCATTCCCTTAAACAGGGATTCTACCGTATTACTAAAACTATTTTCTGCCATGCCTATACAGCCTCCTTTTTTACTTGATTAATCTGTTTCCATAAACGTTTGCACTCTCTATCCTGATAGATACGAAGGATGAGTCTTAGAAAATAGATCACCCTCAATCTCCCTCTCATATATCCTTCTGCTTCAAAACGTTTCTCCTCAAAATCCGGCGCAATATGAACATTATCCTGATAGATAAACGGAAATAAGCTTATTCCCCCGATCAAAAGCCCTGTCGTACACGGATCACCTGTACCTAAAATAGCAGTTCCGCAGATCCGGGTCGGTGACAGATAACGTATCATCCGTTGGATTTCTTTTAGTATCCGACAGATCACCCGGCGATTTTCCGTATCCTTTACCAGTCCAATTATACCCGATACACCAGTAAATGAAAAGGGGTTTTTCTTCTGTTTTACGCTCTTGTGTCTTTTTTTCTTTCCAAAGTCTTTTTTTCGACAAACATCTTCTTTTATTATCTTCTCTCCGCGAAAAGTTTCCTTCTGTTTTTTCTCCGTATCACAATGTGGCGTCTCCCGTTTATCAATACTACTCTCGGCTTTTTTATCTTTTTGTTTTCCACCAGCCAGACACTTGACCGGAATTCCCAATATTTTTAAAATTATTTTATCAGAATCTCTCTTTTTTACAATAACTGCCAGAGATAACAACCAGCTAAACCGGAAACAATACGTTATTTTTCCACGATTGCTCCCCTCTACACGATAACGAACAGGAACAAACAAAACGAACGCACCAAGAAACAGAAGCACTCCTATAATGCCCCCCAGCAATATTCCTATCCATTTGAGAATTGCAAATACAATCCACATGCTGTCTCCTACTTTCCTTATGATAGCACCGCTATCACACGTTCACTTCTTCTATCCTGCTACAAACGGACAAATTTCTTTCGCTCAAAGAATTCATTTGAATGGCAGATTCGTCCGTCCCTCCACATATTCTCTACCATCTGCTGCAACAATTCTCTAGCTGACTCCTGATCAGCAGCAAGCCCAACTATAAATATATCAAACATTGCATAACGCCGAAAAAACAACTGTCTTGTTTCCATTATTTCAAAAAGATTTTTTTCGTTTGCTGCCAGCGTAATAGCAACATAGCTTTTTTTCCAGGGACGTCGTCTTTCAACCCGTTTTTTACACTTTTCAGGGTTTCTGGCAACCGTCTGATCCATATACAGTTCCGGATACCAATAAATCATGAACACCATTCCTTTTCTTCCTGCATCAAATCCCACAACATAGTCATTACAATAGCCTTTTCTGATTTAACCTGACATCCAAGCAGATTTACACGCAGGTATTCTTCCACTTCCTGAGAACTTTGAAACATCATTGGCAGTTTTTCCAATATCTGTCCCATGACAGCACGTTTGACCGGACGCGAGAGCCGGCTGAATTGATCCGATAACTCTGCCAGCAGTTTTTTCTCACACTCTTTCACATAAGCAGCATCCGCTTTTTTTTCGTCATTTACCTGCTCCAGATTAATAAAGAGACTATCCGACAAGAGATTGGCAACCAAAGAAAAATCATCAAAAAATGCCGTGAGAGACATTTTTTCCAACTGGTCCCGATAGGATTGTTTTATTTCAAACAAAACTGACTCCAGATAACTCGACCTTTCTACGCAGGATTCGATACGCCCTTCCAGAGGAATCAGCATCTCCGCTTTATACTGTCTTAAAGCCAGACAGTTCCAAATGGAACGGCCGGCTTTTACTAGTTTACTTTGTTCTTCTACGTATGGCAGAACAAGAGACATAGCATAAATACCATTCACAACCTTCTGCACACTATAATAAAAATCCGTCAATTCATGAATCATCTTCGCAGCTTTCTCAAGCACCTGAGTCATGTCGTTATATTGCAGTTCCGTCATATTGGTATAGTCTGCCTCCTCCAGTTTGGTCAGCAGCTCTTCAAAATCCGTATATTCTCCTACATAATGTTTTGGTTCGTAAAGCATAGCAGAAGTGCGGAGAATATAAATAAAATCATCCAGCGCAGAACAATCGCCCCCTTGATACAAAGTAAGCGCATCACTTATCTTTTCAAAGAATTTATTCTTTGTCAGATGAACCGGGACCTGACTAACAACCAGACGCAGTTTATCCCGCACCACACTCTGATCTTTATCTCCAAAAAGATACCCTAGAAGCTGCTGTATATACTCTTCATCCGGATATGCGGATAGTTTAGCTGTAATCTCTTTTTCAGAAAGATAACTATACTCCATACGATTCAGCACATATTCATAACATATCAGGCGATCCGTATAAGCAGTAAAAAGGTCCATCCTTGCCGTAATATCTTCCCGGATTTTTCTCATCTGTTCTGCTAATTCACCATATGGGCAACTGCCGTCCCCCAGTTCTCCCAAAGTCTGAAGCACACGATCGATCATCGTGCTTTCACGCTCTGCCAATTCTTTCTTTTCCTCCTCAACTTCTTCCAGCAAAGTGTAGGCAGAAAATGTTAATTCCAATGTTCCATACTCACTATAAGTCTGTATGGCTTCTTTTTTATAACGTTCCAGATTTTGTTCTAAGTTTTTTCCTTTATGAATATCATGAATTAATTTTTTCAAAAGTCATGTCCTTCTTTCTAACTAACAAGCTGCCAGCCTTTCATCCAGCGCAATCCATCTCTTACCAGTCCCTCAATAACCGGCTGTCCGGACAAAACAGGGTAAAATAACAAGAATAGTAAAAATGCGGCAGCCAGATATACCAGGCACCATCGCAGCCATTTTTTATTGTATTCCGTAATCTTAACCATACTGTACACGATCATCATGGCAATAAACGGAACGCTCGGGAAGAAGTGATAGGCAAATGTGCAGCGTGGCACTAATACCCACGGCAGATACTGCACAGCAAAAGCAAATATCATAAATGCAACGACACGCTCTCCCCTGCTGATCAACTGTATACATAAGAAGCCAAATCCGGCAATTCCAAGAAGGATAAACGGCACACCGTACCATCCCCATTGGCTAAACACTTCTGTATCTGCGATATCCGTATATTTGGTCTGTCTCAGGACAAGTGAATACAATGCCAGGAAAATAGCGGTGACACATCCGGCCCATTGAACCCATTGTGTCTGTATGCTTCCTAATTTACTGCACAATTTTCTCTTTGCACTGAATGGACAGGTCACAAACAGGAACGCAGGGATTCCGGCCCACCATACAAGCGGATTTCCAAACGCACTGATTCCTTCCTTCAGTCCGTTGCTCAATGTCTGGCAATAATAATACATTGGCCGGATCATCGTTGGCCATTCATACCAGGCGGATGAAAATGGATGCGTAGCATCCAGGTCATGGTGATACGTATACATTGCCTTTTGATTATTCAGCATCTTACCAACCAGTTCATAGAAAGGTTTGCCGGTATTATCACGCAGCATCTGAACAAAACCTGCCAGAGGTCCATTATCCCAATCCTGTCCAAACCGTGCTGTATTTCCTCCTCCACCAACAGAAGCGAAATCATCAAACGGTATATAAGCACAAAGGTAAATTGTTCCGGCAAGAATAACAAAGAACAAAATACAGAATAGCAGCGTCGCAATCAACTTTCGAGGGAACACCTCAATAATATGCTGATGTGAGATTCCCTCTGTAGATCCGGATGGATTTTTTTTGGCCAGACGGTATTCATAAAATCTCCAAACCATGATAGCTGCGAAAAATACCCCCAGACCAGCCGAAGCATAAACAGCAGTCCATTTGGATGCACAGCCCAGTCCCATCATGATAGCACTAAGACCAAGTGGAATAAATGTCTTCCACAATTTCGTATCGTAAAAGCTTGTCTGGCTATACCAATACATGAAGAAGAACATAGCAATAATGAAAAATGTACCATACACATCAATGGTAGAAATACGTGTCTGCGTAAAATGCATAAAATCAAAAGCAAACAAGAACGTAAGTCCTCCGGCAGCCCATGTTCTGGCACCAAAGAGTCTTCTGGCAAATAAATACATAAACGGCAGCATAGCGATGCCAAACAGCACACCGATCACACGCCATCCAAAAGGATTCATGCCAAATGCACGGATTCCCAGACTGATAAACCATTTACCAAGAGGCGGGTGAGTCCACTCATAATTGCTGATACCATGAATCATTTCATAAGCTGTTTTCGCATGATAGATCTCATCAAAATATGTTCCACTACGGAATGTAATCGCTTTATTATATCCATCCTGCTCATCAAATAATGAGTCACCACCTTCGCTGTCAATTATCTTCACAACATGGTTTTCACTATTCGTCACAACAAGTTCATTAAGAGAAGTATCCTTTTGCAGCGTAGTAATACGAATATAGCGGTACGGCTCGTTACTGAAGGTGTAATTATCCACATTATCAGCAGTAGATGTCTGTCGTAAGATACTCCATCCATCAGCATCCCCTGTGATCAGTTCTCCCATAGATGTATACGTGATCTTATCGTCACTTGACTTTGCTGTTTCTATCTTAAACTTCTGTCCAGCCTTCTTCTTTGAATATCCTCGCAGCAAAGCAAAGTATTGATCCGATCCCAGATCAATCGTAACTGTTGTGCCTTCTCCGGATGCCAGCCACTCTGTCTTTGGAGCATCTTCCTGTGGTTCAAAGCATTGTTGCTCATCAAATAACATGGGATAATCCGACTGATTAACCGGATTGATCACATTGCCATCTTTGTCTGTTACAACAATTTCATTCAGCATAACTGTTTCATTCGCAAGATCATTTGTTGCAGTAAGGCGGATATAACGGTAGTCTTTATCCCACTCATAACGATCCGGTCCTTCTTCCTGTGAATCTTCTTTCCAGGTCTTCATCATGTCCCAGCAGAATACGCTGGAAGCACGAACAGTTCCTTTATTTTCATAGGTCTGCCCGTCCTGGGAAGCTTCTAATGTAAAGGTACGGTTTTCCTTAACACCAAGGTACGTGTAGATCATTCCGATATCTTTATTATCTCCCAGATCTAACATAATCGAATTATTTTCCTGTGTTGCACACCAGTTTGTCTCCGGTGCCTTCCGGTCACCGAGATCATAGAATGCAAACGCACTATACAAAACAAGGATAACAAATAACACAATCCAATCCCATTTCGTAAATCCCGGCATTTTTTTCGAAGAATGAATGTGTAACACATATTCACTCCACTTTTTCTTCTCTTTTACTTCCTGATTCTTCTGAATATAATTTACTGCTCCACGCTTTTTCGCACCTTTTCTCTCTTCCAGTTCACCCATAGAAGAACGCGAAAATATAGCAACAAATAAATAAGTAAACATCACAAGAGTAAGAAGCGATACGATTCCCACAAGACTTCCTCTCGGCGCAGTGTTCTGATTTTCCTCAATGTACGCCCACAGAACATGTCCCACATTCAGAAAATGTAAAACAGAGAAGCCAACATAAGTGAAAAACAGTTCTTTTGTCGGTTTGACCAAAAAGGCAGCCAGCAGCAGAATAATGATCGGGAATAAATATCTTTCATGCATTCTTACAGAGAATAAGAACATATTCGCAATCAAAACTGCCATTGATAAAAAATATCTGGATTTGTCTTCTTTTAGCTTGAAATAAACTAGACCACTAAGGGCAACAGAAACCAATATTGCTAACGTTCCCCACGTACTGGCCTGAATACCTAAAAATGTGTTTGTCTGTGGCAGCCAGTTTTGTCCCATCAATGCCCAGAAATTATAAGCATTGATCGTACAGTAAGGATAAGAACCTAATGTATTCACATACTGGCCAAACACTTTATCAATTCCAAATGGAAGGGTAAATAAAATCATAGCGGCGATTGCACTCAGACCACCTATCAGATCTCTGACCATTTTCTTCGCATTGAAATCCTGTAAAAAAACCTGCTGAATGATCGTCCAGATCAAAATCGGGGCAAACATCAACATCTGAGGCTTAATAAGCACACCGGCAACAAAGGCAAAGTAAGCAGGTATCCTCTTTTCTTCCATACAATAATAAGCCACCAGAAGAACAAAGAAAGTAAATACACCATCTACCTGTCCCCATGCCGAAGAATCGAGAACAATAATTGGATTCAGCACATAGGTAACAGACAGCAAAAGAGAGGAGACTTCTGAAAATTTCTTTTTTGCCATCTGATACAATAAAATACCGGCACCCAGATCAAATAAAATCGGGAATAATTTGATTACGATCCGGCCGGTCCCGGTAGCCACATCCAGACTAAAGCCCTTGCGCAATGCACCAACAATCCACAGAAGAGCCATATAGCCAGGCGGATAGTCCGTAAAAGCATCCGAATGATAGAACCCCCACGGTCCATCACTGAAAATCATGTCAGACCATGTACTAAAGCAGGACATGTCCGTGCCATGTCCCTCATAAGCAGCCGCAATGATCAGCTTAATGATAAAAGCCGCACCCAAAACCCAGATCAGATTGTTCCAGCTAACCTTCTCTTTATAATACACCCTGGTTCCATTCACCTCACGACGAAGCTGATAATAATACATAAGTACAAAAAATGCTATCATGAGCATCCCAACGATAACCAGCATCGGTACCGTTTTTTCCAAATTTTCCAGATTCATAATCCCCATTACCTTTCTTTATTAGTCATAATGCACATGTTCATGTGTAAACAAATGATCGGAGCAATACTCAAAATTCCCATCACATTTCGAACAATAACGAAACTCCAGATTAGGCGCATCCAATTCCGTCCTGCCACAGATAGCGCAACGATGTCTCGGCCCGGTTGTCTGCGACCTCGCTTTATATTGGAATTCTGCCTGTCTCTTCTTTTGCTTGAACGCCTGTGCCGGTCCCGGCTTTCCTTTTCCAAACAAAATGAAAATAAACAGATTGAGCAAAGAAACAACAATCAATGCTGCCTGATAATAAGCTCCGCCCTGCAAAGCGCTAAACAAACTGATACCCGTAAGTCCAAGATAAACAATGCTCAGCCATTTCGCTTTGACGGGAATGATAAAGTATAAAAGGAACTGAATGTCCGGATATAGCAGAGCAAAAGCAAGAAACAAGGTCTGATTCAGATAAGTCAGGGAAACCGCCGCTCCCATCTGCAGCCCCAGCACAGCATTAACACCGGAATTGTCTGTCATCATCAAAAGATAAAATACAAGCGTAACCAGAATAATCTCTGCAAGACCACTCAGATAAAAAAGGCTGAATCGAAAAGTTCCCCAGCGATACTCCAGATTCGTTCCAATCGAGTAGTACATCTGCGCCCATATTACAAACCAAAAAATACTGATCAGCCCATTTCCTGTTCCCAGTCCGATTGATGGACAAAGCAGAAAGGTCACCAGCCGCCACAACTGCCCATGTAATATAGCATACATGTCCAAACTCAGATACTGATAATAAAATCCCGGATTGATCAATCCTAATACAAGTCCTGCCGCATTTAACATAATGATATATTTCATCAAGTTAGGAATACCAAAACGTCCCAGACGGCTTCGCTCCCATCGGTCAAAAATATTCATAGAAACCTCCATTTAGTATTTCAACAATCTCTGCTTTTGATCAGAACAGATCTTTTTTACGGAAGAGCAGAGCAACGATACCGGAAACCAGCAGCGTCATAATAATAATCGAAAAAAAACCCCACGGAGAATGTCCCAGAGGTATATAATCAAAGTTCATACCAAAGAAACTCGCAATCATTGTTGGTATAGACAAAACGATCGTCACCGTTGCCAGAAATTTCATAACAATATTTAAGTTATTAGAAATAACCGAGGCAAACGCATCCATCATGCCGCTAAGAATACCACTATAGATATTTGCCATTTCAATAGCCTGCTTGTTCTCAATAATAACATCTTCCAGCAAGTCCTCATCCTCCGGATACTTACGGACTTTTTCCGTGCGGAGAAGTTTCTCCAGCACCACTTCATTAGAGCGCAGTGAGGTAGTAAAATAGACCAGACTCTTTTCCAGCTCGAGCAATTCGATCAGCTCACTGTTTTTCTGTGATATATGAAGTTTTTCTTCTATCTGATCACTTTTCCGATCAATAATGCGTAGATACCGTAAGTACGAAACAGCATTACGGTACAAGATCTGAAAGACAAACCTTGTTTTCTTAAATGTATAAAATTCCCGCACCCTTCTGTTTTCAAATGCTTTTAAAACTGGCGTTTCCTCCAGACATATCGTAACAATATGTGCCTTAGTCATATAAATACCAAGCGGAATCGTTACATAGCGGTCCTTCTCATCCAACGATGGGATGTCTACCAATATCATTGTGTATCCATCTTCTAATTCTATACGGGAACGCTCTTCATCATCCAGTGGAGCACGTAAGTCATCAATGTCAATTCCCGTTTCTTCTTCCAGCCAATGGAGTTCCTCGCTGCTAGGAGACGTAGCCGAAATCCAGCATCCCTCTTCGATTTTTTCTATTGTCATGAGTTCCTCTTCTACTGTCTTATAAATCGAGATCATGCTTGTTCTCCTCCTCTCTGAAAATATGGGCGACACCCCCAAAAAACACGGCATCGCCTATTTTTACTAATTAACTCTCATTATACTGTTTTGACTATTCTTTGTCAAACCTTCTTTGGCACTGATAATTTCACATTTTCAGCAAGAATAATATCCTCCAACGGATTGTTTTCAAGCAATTCATCTGCGCTGACTCCCATATCCTGTAATACTTCTGCAAGGCTTGTTTTTCCTTCCGTCATATAAAACTCCTCTTTTTCTTCTTGTTGTTCCATCTGTAATGGCATCTGAAGGGGAGTATCTTCCGAATTCATCCTATCCTCTGCTTTTTTATCCGTTTTCATCTTACTTTCACTTTCTGATGGTTGCTCTGCTTCCTCCTGCATCGTCTCATTGTCCATCCCCCTGTTCGGTGCTGATGGTCTCAGCCCCGGAAAAGGCATGATCGGCCGCGACATAGGAATACACACTTCCTGTCCCGGCTGCAGATTATACACATCTACGTATGGATTGGCCCGTAAAATCAGTGCCAGTGGCACACGATATTTACGGCTCAACTGATATAGGTTTTCGCCCGGCTTTATCACATGTATCATCCCATTGCAAAAACGCTGTTTCATAAAAGGATTTCCTTCTCTCTCTGCTTTCCCTATTATCCTATTCTGTTTTTATTAGAATGTTCTTTTTAATAAGTAATAATTCGCATCGTATTTTGTTGCAATTCATTTTTTTTTGTCGTATAATAAAAATTCAAGCACAAATGACTATATAAAAAAAGAAGGTAACGCAAAATGGTCAACATGTGCTTGTATTTACGCAATAAAATATAATGATCTAGGAGGTACTTATGAATCGAGTAGGTATCGATATTGGTTCTACAACTGTCAAGATTGCTATTCTTGATGAAAAAGACCAAATTATCTTTTCCGCTTATGAGCGGCATTATGCAAATATACAGGAAACACTAAAAAATATTATACAACGGGCATTTGATGAATTGGGCGAACGGGAAATTGCTCCTATGATCACCGGTTCAGGCGGACTTGCCATCTCCAAACATCTGGATATTCCCTTTGTCCAGGAAGTTGTCAGTGTTGCAACTTCTCTAAAAAGCTATGCCCCACATACGGATGTTGCTATCGAGCTTGGTGGCGAAGATGCTAAGATCATTTACTTTACCGGCGGTATAGAGCAGCGGATGAATGGTATCTGTGCAGGTGGTACCGGTTCCTTTATTGATCAGATGGCCACATTGTTAAAAACCGATGCTGCCGGCCTTAATGAATATGCCAAAGACTATCAGGCTCTCTATCCTATCGCATCACGCTGCGGTGTTTTTGCCAAAACAGATATACAGCCACTGATCAATGAGGGTGCTGCAAAAGCGGATCTGGCAGCCTCAATCTTTCAAGCTGTTGTCAATCAGACAATCAGTGGATTAGCCTGCGGAAAGCCGATTCGTGGAAATGTTGCTTTTCTTGGCGGGCCGCTTCACTTCCTGACTGAACTAAAAAAAGCCTTTATCCGTACACTGGATTTGAAAGGTGATGCGATCATTGCACCTGAAAATTCGCATTTGTTTGCAGCCAGCGGTGCTGCCATGAATTCAGAAGAAAAAGGACTGACCACTCTGGGTAAACTACTTCACCGCTTATCGCATGAGATCAAAATCGAGTTTGAAGTAACCCGTATGGAACCACTTTTCAAGAACGAAGCAGAATATGACAATTTTATAAAAGAGCATGAACAGCATACCGTAGCCAAACGCGACTTATCTACGTATGAGGGAAATGCTTTCCTCGGTATTGATGCCGGCTCAACAACAACAAAAGTAGCCCTTGTTGGCGAGGATGGCTCCCTGTTGTATTCTTTTTATGATAACAACAATGGCAGTCCGCTCAAGACGACTATCAAAGCAATTAAGGAAATCTATCAGATTCTTCCTGAAGGGGTTAACATTGTACGTTCCTGCTCCACCGGTTATGGTGAAGCTCTCATCCAATCTGCTCTTATGCTTGATGAGGGTGAAGTAGAAACCGTATCCCATTATTATGCGGCCTCATTTTTCGAACCGCAGGTAGACTGTATTTTAGATATTGGCGGGCAGGACATGAAATGCATCAAGATCAAAAACCATTCCGTAGACAGTGTGCAGCTCAACGAAGCCTGCTCCTCCGGATGTGGTTCTTTTATTGAGACATTTGCACGTTCTCTTAATTATGAAGTAAAAGATTTTGCCAAGCTTGCACTTTTTGCAGAAAATCCAATCGACCTCGGTTCCCGCTGTACAGTCTTTATGAATTCAAAAGTTAAACAGGCACAAAAAGAAGGGGCAACCGTTGCCGATATTTCTGCCGGTCTGGCGATTTCTGTCATCAAAAATGCATTGCTTAAAGTTATTAAATTAACGGATCCAAAAGATCTGGGAACCAATGTTGTCGTTCAAGGTGGTACCTTTTATAATGATGCGGTTCTGCGAAGTTTCGAACGTGTTTCCGGCTGTAAGGCCATTCGCCCAGATATTGCTGGTATTATGGGTGCCTTTGGTGCAGCACTTATTGCACGTGAGCATTATGAAGATGGCATGACAACATCCATGCTCTCTTTGGAAGAGATTATCGAACTCAGATTCGAAAGCTCAATGGCCCGCTGTAAAGGCTGTACCAATCAGTGTCGTTTAACCATCAACCGTTTCACCGGCGGACGCCAGTTTATATCCGGTAACCGCTGCGAACGCGGTCTTGGAAAAGCAAAGAGTAATAAAGATATTCCAAACCTCTATGCCTACAAAAACGAACGTTTATTTGACTATTATAAACCACTGGCACCTGACAAGGCATACCGCGGAAAAGTAGGTATCCCGCGTGTATTGAATATGTATGAGAACTATCCTTATTGGTTTACGTTCTTTACCGAACTTGGCTATGAGGTTGTACTCTCTCCTGCTTCCTCGCGTAATATCTACTCACTTGGTATTGAATCCATCCCTAGTGAGTCCGAATGTTATCCGGCAAAGCTTGCACACGGACATATTTCCTGGCTGATCAAACAGGGCGTTGACTACATCTTCTACCCATGTGTACCTTATGAGAGAAAAGAGTTTGATGAAGCGGGAAATCATTACAACTGCCCGATCGTAACATCCTATGGTGAAAATATTAAAAATAACGTAGAAGAATTAGCCGATCATAACATAATGTATCAGAATCCTTTTGTTTCCTTTGAAAGTGAAAAAATAATAACAAATGAACTTGTTAAATATCTTGGGAAGCAAAATGGTATTGATGCTGCAGAAATTCGCAAAGCGTCTCACATCGCTTATGAAGAGCTTACTAAGACCCGTGAGGACATAAGAAAGAAAGGAGAAGAGGTTTTACAGTGGATGAAAGATCACGATAGTCTTGGCATCGTACTTGCCGGCAGACCATATCATATCGATCCGGAGATCAATCATGGTATTCCTGAACTGATCACTTCTTATAATATTGCCGTTCTGTCCGAAGACAGTATTTCCCACTTGGGAAAAGTAGATCGTCCTACCATCGCAATGGATCAGTGGATGTATCATTCGCGTCTGTATGCAGCAGCCAGCTATGTAAGAACACAGGAAAATCTGGAAATGATACAGCTTAATTCCTTTGGCTGTGGCTTAGATGCTGTGACAACAGATCAGGTCAATGATATATTAACTTCATCAAATAAGATCTGCACGGTACTGAAGATTGATGAAGTTAACAATTTGGGTGCGGCACGTATCCGGATCCGTTCACTTATTTCCGCAGTAAAAGACCGGGCCCGAAAAGGAATTAAGCCAGTTGTGAAAGACTCCTCTCATAAAAGAGTAGAATTCACAAAGGAAATGAGAAAGAATTATACCATTTTGGCACCACAGATGTCGCCAATCCATTTTGACATTCTTATGCCTGCACTATCTGCCTGTGGTTATAATCTTGTTCAATTGCCAACAGGAGTGGGTGAATTAGACTATGGCTTAAAATATGTAAATAACGACGCCTGCTACCCTTCTCTTCTCGTTGTAGGGCAATTTATGAAAGCGTTGCTTTCAGGAGAATACGATCTGGACCGCACCGCATTGATCATCACGCAGACCGGTGGTGGCTGCCGTGCGACAAACTACATTGGTTTTATCCGCCGCGCTCTGAAAAAAGCAGGCTTAGAACAGATTCCTGTTATTTCTCTGAGTGCCGGGATTGAGAAAAACTCCGGTTTTAATATTAATTATCGTTTGTTAAAGGGTGCTATCCACGCACTGATCTATGGTGATCTGTTAATGCGTGTTGTGTATCACACCCGCCCATACGAAAAAGTACCCGGTTCAGTAAATGCTCTTCATGACAAATGGAGAACCCGTTGTATTGAAGCCGCAAAGAAGCCAAGTCACGCAAAATTGAAAAAAATCTCAAAAGAACTGATCCGGGATTTTGATGAGATAGAATTGGATGAAACGATAAAAAAACCTCGTGTGGGTATTGTTGGGGAGATTTTGGTCAAATTTCTTCCTGCTGCAAACAACTATGTTGTTGACCTGTTAGAAGCAGAAGGTGCCGAAGCCGTCTGTCCAGACATGCTGGACTTCTTTATATACAGTGCCTACGATGGAGACTTTAAAGCTGAACATCTCGGGTTCCCGAAAACCAGTAAATGGTTTGGCAATGCTGCTATCTGGCTTCTGAACCAGTTTCGAAAGCCGGTATGTAAAGCACTGGAAGAAAGTAAACGCTTTGAAGCACCACCTACAATTGACCAGTTAGCAAAATACGCAGAGCCATTTGTTTCTACCGGCAATCAGACAGGTGAAGGCTGGTTCCTAACAGGAGAAATGATTGAATTAATTCATAGTAATGTTCCTAATATTGTATGTACCCAGCCATTTGGCTGTCTGCCAAATCATGTTGTTGGTAAAGGTGTTATTAAACAGATACGGAAGTCTTTCCCTGAAGCCAATATTGTCGCTGTTGATTATGATCCTGGTGCAAGCGAAGTAAATCAGTTAAATCGTATTAAACTGATGCTTGCAACAGCAAATGAAAATCGAGTAGGAGGCGGTGACTAACCGCCGTCCTCTCACACCACCGTGCGTACCGTTCGGTACACGGCGGTTTCA
>CAKRGX010000018.1 GCA_934338065.1 uncultured Eubacterium sp.
TTCGGCTATATCCTTCCCACTACCGGGTGGATTCGGGACTTTAACCCGTTAGAAACGTGCGCCGCTAGGCGCACATCTATAAAAAAAAAGAGATACCCCCCGTTTTATATGCAAATGAGGGGTATCTCTTTTTTATATTAATTTTTAGCTGCCTCTAACACTGCATAAAATGCAGCCTTAGGATCATCCAGTCCATCTCCAAACAGAACAGGTGATGTACCCGGTCTCCAGGAAAGTGCATCATATAATCCCCATATCGTTACACCGGTAACTCCTCTCGGATTCACTTTCTTGTCGCGATTCTCATGTTTCTGACGGATTGTACTCATAATAGCCTTATAATAATCAGCCTGATCCTGTGCCGTCTTACCTTCTGTCATACCGATATCCAATTCCGTAACCTGTACCTGCAGACCGGTGGCAAGAAATTTATCTAACGTCTCAGCGTACAGTTCTACCGTCGGATTATCCACATCTATATGACTCTGCATTCCGATACCGCCACAGATATTTGCCTTTTCTCCACTGTTAATATAGTTTACCAGAGCTACTATATCATCGGCACAATTATATTCATCATAATCATTGTAGAACAGTGTAACCGTATCCTGCAGATTGTATTGTTCCAAAGTATTATAAGCAACTTCATAAGCTTTTTTTACATAAACAGGCTGTAATCCCATCTCGCCATAGACATCCTGCCATGTAGTTGACGTTGGATCTTTTTCTCTATGAATATATTCATTGGTAACATCCCAACAATAAACAAGACTGCCTACTCTGCCAGTTAATTGTTTTTCCTTTTCCATCACATGTTTCATAACGGTTCTTATATACATCTCAAGTCGTGCATCCATTACTTCTGTTGATACAACACTTTGCGAATCATCATAATTCTTCTTGAAAAATCTTGTTGCTGTCTGCTGATGCCACTGCAGTACATGAGCACGCATCTGAATGTTATATTGTTTTGCTTTTTGCAGAACAATATCTAACGTGTCAAAATTAAGTTTTGGAACAACGGTATCTTTATAATTGCCTGGAATTACATAACCAAGAGTCTTTGCCTCGTCAACAGAGATTGTCTGCCCCCAGTTTGGCAGAATACTTTCCGGCTTCATTTCGTTTTCAAGAGTAAAACTATTAAACTGCTTTTGTGCATATTTCATAGTCGTATCCTCTTGTAACTGTGTTCCATTATTCCATGATGTATTATAACTGAGTACATTCCCTACTCGCTCAAAGATTCCACTATAAGCATCTTTCAAACTTGGCAGAGAAAGTGGATCAATCACATCTTTTCCCTTCGTCTGCTGAATGATCACAAGATCATCCACCAGAAAATCATAGGTGTCGTCAGGTCCCTCAAAGTAGAAATTAAGTGAAGTAAATTTGTCCGGAACTGTATAAGTTCCCTCAATCTTTGTCCATGTACCACTCTCACATGACACTTCTGCAATTGCCGGATAAGATGTATCCCCACCTGCTTTGAGCTCTGCTGATAACTTAATTGCCTTAGCAGCACCCTCATCCTGTTTTACCCATGCACTAAAGGAATACTCTGCTCCCTTAGCTACTTTAGCAGAGACATCTATACTTGCACCATTCCATGTATTGGTTCGTCCTGTTACCGATAGTGCCTTTCCGGTTCGACCACTTTCTGTATTAGATACAACCGCTGCCCCTCTTCCTGCAAAGCCTTCTGTACCATTTTCAAATCCTGTCTTTATAAACTCATAAGGGACAAATGGAGTCGGTTCCACAGTCGGCATCGCTGAAAACGTTGGCGCCACAGTCGGCGAAGCTGTGAATGTTGATGCCACAGTCGGCGAAGCTGACGGTTCTTCTTTCACACCACCCGGAGTACCTGTTGGTGCGCTTGTTATCTGTCCCGCCGTAGACGTTGGTGCAGGTGTTACTATGGCACCAGACGTAGGCGAGGATTTAGCAGCATTGGCGGTATTATTAACGGTGCCGGACGGCACCTTAGAGGAAGCAGCCTTCACTATAACCTTACAGTTCAGCGTTTTCCATTTTTTGCCTTTTTTTACTTTGCATACAACCGTAGTGGATCCCTTTTTCTTTCCCGTTACCTTAACGGCATACTTTCCACTCTTTTTGATCGTGGCAATACCCTTTTTCTTAACATTCCACTTAATCTTATTCTTCTTGACATTTTTAACAGCTATCTTTTTTGTCTTGCCAGCCGAAATAGTAATCTTCTTAGATGACAGTTTTATTTTTGCTTCTGCAAAACCTGGTTCCGCCTGTCCTCCTGCCAGCCCATTAATCAGTAATACCAATGACATTACTCCCGACAATACAATACTTCTTTTCCTTCTCATTTTCTGAATCGCTCCTTTTTTGATATATTCTCACACCCCTAAATTTATACCATCTTACCTGTCCGATATCTGCCAGTCGATGGGTTCACAGCCATTCTGTTCCAAAAACTCATTTGTTTTGCTGAAAGGCCGGCTTCCAAAAAAACCCCGGTAAGCAGACAAAGGACTTGGGTGAGGTGCCTTCAATACCAGATGCTTGGGATTCGTAAGCATTTTTTCCTTTTCCTGAGCTGGCTTTCCCCAAAGGATAAAAACAATCGGCCTGTCCTGCTCATTCACCTTGCGTATCGCTGCATCTGTAAATTCTTCCCATCCCACTCCACGATGTGACATCGGCTTATGCGCCTGCACCGTAAGTACCGTATTTAACAACAGTACCCCCTGCTCGGCCCATGATGTAAGATAACCATGATTTGGAATTTTACATCCAAGGTCATCGTGTAACTCTTTATAGATATTAACCAAGGAAGGTGGAATCTCCACCTGTGGCTTTACGGAAAAACAAAGTCCGTGTGCCTGCCCCGGATTATGATAGGGATCCTGACCAATAATAACCACTTTTACCTTTTCTAATGGAGTCAGATGAAACGCAGTAAATATTTCATCTGACTGTGGGTATACCGCAACCCGGCTATACTGATCGCGCACAAAATAAAACAATTTTTTATAATATTCTTTTGAGAATTCCTCTCTTAACGCCTGCTCCCACTCTCCTGTCAATCCTGCCATTTTTCTTCCTCTACATTCTCACACTGATTCCGCGTTCGCTCAGATATTTCTTCAATTCCATGATCTCAAGTTCCTTAAAATGGAATAATGATGCTGCCAGTACAGCATCTGCTTTTCCCTCTGTCAACGCATCATAAAAATGCTGTTTTGTACCGGCACCACCCGACGCAATCACAGGAATTGTTACATTTTCAGAGATCATACGTGTTAACTCTATATCATAACCATCCTTTGTTCCATCACAATCCATGCTGGTAAGCAGAATCTCACCGGCTCCCAGACGTTCCGCCTCCATTGCCCACTCAACAGCATCAATCTGCATATCTACACGCCCACCATTTTTATAGATAGTCCATCCCGCACCATCCTGTCTTCTCTTCGCATCAATAGCTACTACAACACACTGTCTGCCAAATTTATCTGCCGCTTCTGAAACAAGAGAAGGATTCAAAATAGCTGCAGAATTCACTGCAACTTTATCCGCGCCCTCACGAAGGATCATGCGAAAATCTTCTATTGTTCTTATCCCGCCCCCAACGGTAAAAGGAATAAAAACGGTCTCCGCAACCTTCCGCACCATATTTGCCTTAATATCCCTGGCATCACTAGAAGCCGTAATATCCAAAAAAACCAGCTCATCCGCACCTGCCACGCCATAGGCTGCCCCTACCGATACCGGATCCCCTGCATCGATCAGATTAACGAAGTTGACCCCCTTTACAACACGGCCATTATTGACATCCAGACAGGGAATAATTCTCTTTGTAAACATACGTTTGTCACCTCCTATGATCACAACGCAACAAAATTCTTCAAAATCTGCAACCCGATGTCTCCGCTTTTTTCCGGATGAAACTGTGTTGCAAAAATATTATCATGTTCTACTGCTGCATGTACATTAACAATATAGTCCGTTGTTGCAGCCACATCCTCTCGATTTTTTGCCTTCAGATAATAAGAATGTACAAAATAAACATAGGAATCCTGCGGAATCCCTTTCAGCAATCGTGAATCTGGATTAATCGTCAGCGAATTCCACCCCATATGTGGAATCTTATATCCTTCTTTTTCCGGAAAACGCACAATCTCTCCCGGGAGAAGCCCAAGTCCTTCTACATCCTGCTCAGACTCTTCACTTCTTTCAAAGAATAATTGCAGTCCCAGACAGATTCCCATGATTGGAGTACCTCTCCCGGCAATCTCTCTCAGAACTTCTGTCAGACCATAATGATTCATTTTATTCATAGCATCTTCAAACGCCCCAACACCGGGAACAATTACTTTATCCGCTGTTTTGATCTTGTCAATATCTCGAGTAATCCTGCCATCTGCTCCAATATGCTCAAGTGCTTTTTCAACACTTTTTATATTACCCGCATCATAGTCAATTATAGCTATCATTGTTGTATATCACCTCTGTTGTCGTTGTTTTGTATGATAAAAGTGTACCACATACGAGCATTGTTGTCGATATAATAATTCCAAGCTGCTCAGCAATTTTCTTCAAGTAACCGCAGGCTGCTTTTGGCATCTTTTCCCGTTCCATCCTGGCACGTTGTCCATCTTTCATACGAAATCCACCCGGTATTGTACCAAGCTGAGTAAATCCAAGTCTTTCATACAAATGCCGTACATGTATATTAGATGCAACCTCTTAACAATTAAAATAGCCTCTTTACCGTTTTTTTCATCCATACATGAGGACAGCCCTCATCTTCCTCTTTTTTGTCTGTTACCTCATACCCCAGACTTTCATAAAAACCCTGCACTCTGCATTGAGCAAGAAGAGAAATGGATGTTCCGCCCCGTTCAAAAACAAATTTTTCTGCTTCATTTACCATCAAAGAACCGATATGTTGCCTTCTATATGGCTTAATCACCGCCAGACGCCCCAATATGTATTCATTTTTTCGTTCTCCTTCAAAAATTCTACAGGTTGCAACCGGTATATCATCATAGAGAACAACATGTGATGCTTTCTGATCCGTATCATCAAACTCCCTCTCATATCCTTGTTCCTGCATAAATACCTCTTTTCTTATCTTTTTACCATCCTCCGATAATTGATCATAGATTTCTACTCGCATTTTAACCTCCATCATAAAAAGCATCAAAAGCCACAAAAATGACTGCAATAGTACTCTAAAACTAATGCAGCCACCTGTTATATATTGATTTCTGTCCTATTTTTTATTTTTCATCTTCTTTGTTTCGTTGATTCCATTGCGAAATAATCGTCTCTAAACGTGCTGTATATTCAGCCTGGTCCTCAACAGAATTTATGCTTCTTGCCTGAGACTCACTCACACCAAATTCCTGATATAGCTGCTCAGCTATCTTTACTTCCAAATCATTATATTGGCTGATCACATCATACCTTTCAGCCTTGCTTTGATTAGCATCATAGCTTCTGATTCCTTTCATCAGAGAATCCAACGACTCCAGATACATTTTCATATGATAATAGTTTTCATAGGCATCTAATTCATGCTGTAGCTGCATACAAATACGAATTTTATCTTTCGTTTCAAAATTATCAGAACCTTCTTCAGCCTTTATACCAGCCATTGATTCATAAGCATCTTTATAATCTCTTTTTTCAAAAGCACTCTCTGCCCTTTTTACAGAAGTAAAATGTGACACGATCTGACTTCCCAGAATCGTTACAACACAAATCAAACCAAAAAACACCATTACAATAGAAGCACCCAGTGGATTGATCTTTCCAACCACCTCATTTTCCATTGTTTCTGCCTTAAGCCGCTTCTTTTCTTCTTTCTCAGCAGCTTTTACAGCAGCCTTTTCCGCCTTTTCAGCAGCTTTTCTTTCTTTCGCTGCCTTTGCCTGTTCTGCTTTTTCTTCCTTTTCTGCGGCTGCCTGTTTCTTCTTTTCTGCTTTCACAGCGGCTTTTTCTTCTTCAGACGCTTTTTCCTCTTCCCGCTCCTTTGCTTCTTCTTCCGCCGTCTGTTCCGTGATAATATTGCCGAACACGCGTTTCCAAATACTATCCTTTTCCTTCTTTGTCTTCTTAGCCGGTTCACCCTGATCCAATACTTCTTCATCCAGATCAATAGCTCCACTTTCATCCAGCGCCAAAGAGTCCATCAACAATCCTTCAAGATTGTTATCCTTCTGCTCATTTTGTCCATTTTCTTGTTCTTCCGGAATAACATCTTCAGGAGTAACAAACTCTTCAACACTATCCTCTTCTGGCTCTGCTTCACTATAATCCACAGCAGACAAGGCATCATCAAATATATCATTAACAGACAAAGAATCATCAGCAAAAACATTCCCGTCATCTTCTTCACTGAATAAAGAGGCTTCTATCGGCGTTTCGTCCTTTTTCTCCTGCTCGGAAGTTTCCTCCACAGCCGGCGCCTCTTCTTCTGGTCCATCGACATCCTCAACATCCTCATAATCCTGTGAAAGCAACGACAAAAGTTCGTTAATATCCGCTTCTCCCTCCGATTGTTCTTCTGTTACCAGATTTTCTTCCGCTGTCTCCTCTGTCGCCGATTCTTCGAATGCTGGTTCTTCAATCCCCGGTTCTTCAACCATTGGTTTTTCGGTCATAGTCTCTTCCGCTATATCATTGATATCCAGTTCTGGTAGCACAACCGGCTCATCCGATACTACAGTTTGTGCAACAGGTTCTTCATTTTCATCACGTTTCAAGTCATCTTCCATAGTCTGCATAAGTTCATCCAAATAATCATCACTGATATTCTGTTCTGCTTTTTGGCAATCCTCACATAAATCCTGACCGTCCGGAATCTCTTTGCCACATTTTCTACATAAAGTCACCTATCGCACCTCCCTCATTAAAGTAAAAATAATTATTTTCTCATGATTAGTCTTGTTTTAACAACAAATCGATCTGGCGCACCAAACGCCCAATCTCCGGTTTGGATAGCTGGGCATCCACACCTAAAGCCTCACCTTTCCTCTTCATCTCATCGTTTACTAAAGATGAAAAGATAACAACAGGAAGTCCATTAAACCGCTCATCTTCTTTAATACGTTTGGTCAGATGATGCCCATCCATCTGCGGCATCTCTATATCTGTAATTACCATGGAAATATCTTTTCCTATGATTGCACCATCCTGCATCATCCGGTCCAGAGTATTCCAGGCTTCCAATCCATTATTGGTTGCGATCAGGTGGGAATATCCTGCCTGTGTCAGACATTTTTTCAACATTGCAAGAAGCAGTGGCGAATCCTCTGCCAATAAGATTGTACAATCACTTCTTGAACGTTCTCCCATTGCTTCAATATCAGAAAGTTTCAATCCCGTCTCAGGATTAACTTCAGTTACTATTTTTTCAAAATCCAGTACGATAATAATCTTACCATCTATTTTGGTAATGCCGGTAGCAACACCTTTTCCATTTCCACTGATCGTGGAATCAGGTTTTGCAACATCTTCCCAGGAAACACGATGAATTCCTAACACTTCCTGTACATGAAAAGCTGTATGAATACAGTTAAAATTAGTAATTATGTACATATCTTTTGATGTGTCATTTGACGTTTGAACTCCCAGCGCCTTTGCCAGATTAATAACAGTAATAATACGTTCACGCGGCATAAAAATTCCTTCTATATATTCATGGGCATTTGGTACCATGGTAGGCGCCTGATAAGGACAAAGCTCTTTAATCTTTGCCACGTTAATTCCATAATGCTGATTTCCTACAACAAACTCCAGCAACTCCAATTCGTTTGTTCCACTTTCAAGCAAAATTCCTGTTTCTACTGCCATTTCAATCTCCTCCTTATTTCAAGATCACCTTGGTTTGCTTACTTCTGTCAGATACCATAAGACTGATTGATGATGCGTTCATTTTCTCCTTCGACATACGGTAGATAAGAACCGCTTTCTCTTTCTGACCAGCTTTCAAGGTTGTTGACAATTCATTCATGCCACCATTTTCCAACATGCTTGGTCCCGGATAATATTGACTTCCATCGACTTCAAGCAGATACGACAGATCCGTTCGGTTCATAAGATTTAATTTCTTTTTTCTGCCCGACGTATTATTCAGCAAAAAAGATACAACAAGAAGAGTTTCTCCCTTTTGCGCCCGTATCTGTGTGTTGGCATATCTTTTTGTAAATTGGTAAGAGTCATAAGAAACTGTCACACCATTCAAATGATAAAATTCGTTGACCGAAAGGCTTGGCAATTCTGTCGTATCCGGCTGAGGGCTCTGATCTACGACCTGCTGATCTTCCGGTGTCTGTGAAACAGGGGCGGCCGTTGCTGCAATAGCTGATGGTGACGGTGAAACCTGCTGCTCATCATTATTCTCTTCCTTTTGCAATTGCTTCTTTGTAATCAATCGTCTTTCATAACGGTCTGAATATCTCAGCAGCACACCTGCCGAATATTCTGCAATCATGTCACTCTGCTGTTCTGTCATATCCGGCACACTCTGACAACCATTCAATAAAACCATTGATAATACGGCAGCAAACGCAATCATTCGATTTTTTCTCATGATTTCTCTTCCTTTCATCAACAAAAAATCTTATCATATTATACCATAATATACCCCTATCAATCAACACTTTTCCGATCAAGTTCAAACCAGAATTCCACCCCATTATCATAATTTTTCACTCCGTACTTCTGATTGTGGGCATCCATTACCGCTTTTACGATAGATAAGCCGATGCCATTGCCACCATACTCTCTTGTATGTGCTTTATCCACTTTAAAAAACTTTGTCCATATCTTATCAAGGTCTTCTTCAGGAATCGGATCCCCGGTATTAAAAACACTTGTATGAATATGATCCTCTGTAACTGCCGTCTTAATTTCAATAATGTTTTCATTTTTTACATGATTCAGGGCATTACTGATATAATTCGTCACAACTTCTTCTATCATGTATTCATCCGCCCAAACCATAAGTGGATCCTCACTTTTATTGTAAGAAAGCCGGACATCCTTTTGTTTAAACAAAATATCTGTCGAATTGATCACCGACTGTATCACACTTGTCAGATCAAAATGTTCCAGATGTACCTGGTCATTTCCAAATTCCAACTGGTTTAAACTCAACAGTTTTTTAACCATCTTATTCATTTTATTTGCTTCGTCAACAATTACTTCACAATAAAATTCACGGCTTTCTGCATCATCATTTATATTCTCCTGCAGTCCCTCTGCATACCCCTGGATCAAAGCAATCGGTGTTTTGAGTTCATGCGATACATTTGCCAGAAATTCCTGGCGCATTTTTTCCTGTTCCGATCGTCGTTCCAAATCAAGCTGAAGCTCATTATTTGCCGTTTTCAATTCAGAAATTGTACATTCCAGCTTGTCAGACAATGCATTCATACTGTCACCAAGCACACCGATCTCGTCATCACGATTTCCTTCATATCTCTTAGAAAAATCCAATTTCTGCATATTTTGTGCATGACGTGCCAGACGCAGAATTGGTTTTGTATATTGATTTGTGATCAAAAACATAATAAATATACCTGCAATGACAACAATAACACCAAGATACAACATAAACTCATTGGAAACAGAAGCACTCTCCTGAATACTTTGATAATTAGATCGCAAATAAACCCAGTAATTATTTGTCATACGTCCGGTCAGTTCAATAAAATTAGACTCCACACGCTCATCATACACCTTGTACATCGAATAGTTTGCGGTTTGATTGATAATGCGGCAGTTATCACCTAACGGCTCATTAAAATAAATTGCTTTCACATACTTGCTTAACTGACTCTTTGTCACCTGTTGGAGACGGTCTGAACCGGCAGGATAAACATACTGGAGTTCGGCTATATCACCCGAACCGGGGTATGCCTTGATCTGAACAAGATAAATATTAACATTCGAATTGGTACTCAACGCATCCAACTGGTCATATACCTTATTCCGATCAGCATTACTCAGTTTATCCCAATTCACATTCTGACAGGCACTCACTGTTCTTGCATACACCCCCTGCATCTGTTTGATCTTAGAATTTTGATAAAAGGACGGTAGCAGAACAACATTGGCAAGGCAAATGGTTCCAATCGTTATAATAAGCATTAAAGAAACTATAATAATAAGTCTGGTACGCAAGGAACGTCTCATCATCTTCACACCTCAAATTTATATCCCATTCCCCAAATGGTCTTAATATACTTTCCTTTATCTCCCATCTTGCTTCTTAATTTTTTTACATGCGTATCAATCGTCCTGGCATCCCCAAAATAATCATAATCCCATACATGATTCAGAATACGCTCTCTTGACAAAGCAATATCTTTGTTTTCCATAAAATAAGTCAAAAGTTCAAATTCTTTAAAACTCAGATCAATCCGCTCACCATCAATCAACACTTCATGCGCTGAACGATTAAGCACAATACCGCCATATTCAAGATTTCCCTCCGCAATCGAGTTTGTTCTTCTCAACAGTGCCTGCACACGTGCAACAAGAATCTTAGGACTAAACGGTTTGGAAATATACTCATCTACCCCTAACTCAAACCCTTTTAATTCATCATTTTCGCTGCCTCTCGCTGTCAGCATAATAATCGGAACCTGCGAGTACTGCCGGATTTCCCGGCACGTCTCCCATCCATCCATCTTTGGCATCATTACGTCCAGAATCACAAGATCAATATCTTTGTTTTCCAAAAAAATATCAACTGCCTGTTCACCATCTGCTGCCTCCAGCACAGTAAAATCCTGCTTTACTAAGAAATCCTTGACCAGCTTCCTCATTCTCTGTTCATCATCCACGATCAAAACGGTACTCTCTGCCATAAATTACTCCTTTCACTCTTCACTCTGTCCCTGACTCTGATCCAGCCTGTCTTCACGAGCCTTCAGTTCAGCATCCCACTTTTCATACTTGTCAATCAATTCTTCTTCCATTTTAGCCTTATAATTTGTAAAATATGTGAAAATTGTATATTCAAATCGGAAATTGACCGCAACAAACCCAGCCAGCAGAATCACAAGTGCAATAACTGCTATTTTTAATTTCTTATTTATCAGCTTCTGTCCCTCATATAATTTACGGAAACGTCCTTCCTTTGACGGTCTTTCCGACATGATATCCTTTCTTTTCTGAGCAGACGCCTTAACAGGGATTGAAGCCAGCGTTCGTTCGGAAGCTAATCCGCTCTTCAGAATGGTCTTCCTCAACTGCAGAAGGAACTCATATCCTGTAATCGTACTGAACAACTTTTCAGAAACAGCCTTATTATATATCTTCAGCGCAGTTTTAGAATCTGATATATCTGCTTTTTCCAAAAGATTCTGAATGATCTCTGCTTCCTTTTTAGCCTGTTCAAAAACCTCTCTGCTTTCAAACTCAAAAGCACCTGTCAGCTTCTCATCCATAATCACTTCTCCTACTCTTGTTTTGCATATTTACCAATAAATTCTTTCACCAACCGTACCATCATATCGTCCTTTGGATATACACTCGTTGTCTCCTTGTAAGTCTTTTCCAGTTCCATTATAGTCACATCATCTTTATCCTCTGGATCTACCTCATCCAAAAGATAGTTTCTGTATTCATGATCGGATATTGTAATATGTTCTTTGGCAGCTATTGTCTTTGCAATCATTCTGCCCTTAACTTCATCTCTCGCCAGTCCCTTAACATCCTCCTCCGTCATTCCCAGATCGGCAATCACCTCTTCATATGAAGTACCATTCATATCTCCAATCCCCTGGTATTGCCTTTTCAAGTCCGAAAAGGCTTGTTTTTTACTTCCTTCCGGATATTCCTTCACCTTGCACTTTGCTACATAATCATCCCATAAAGTATCACCTAGCGCATCAACATTTTCCTGTCTTACTTTCGTCTTAACTTGTGCTAAATATTCGTCCAGCGATCGACATTTATTGTTGGATAAAGCTTTGACAAAATTCTCATTAAATTTACAACTGACTGTTACAGTGAAAGTAACCTTCTGTCCTGCAACATCAACATCAAAATAATCATTAGGAAATGTCACATCAAAGGAATACTCCTGTCCCAGAGAAAGTCCGGTCAACTTCCGTTCAAAATCTGCATTAAACAAATCACCTGCTCCAACCTGAATTACAATGCCTTCCTCATCCAAGTCTTCTGACTTTTGCCCACCAATACTACCACTATAATCCATCAGGACCCAGTCACCTTTTTTTATCCGTTCTTCACCATCAATCGTAATCTTTTTTTCCTCTACATCATTTAAAATAGAACGATAAATTTCTTCCTTGGTTGGTGTTACAACACCCTTGAGTCCCTTATATCCCTTTAGAACAAGATTTCCCTTTTTCTCATAATCAATTAATTCGCCGTCTCTCATGGCTCCCTGTACCGGGATTTCTACTTTGCTGTTGTTCTGTTCTGCCATACCACCTTTTTCCCTGTTATGATAAAACACCACTGCACCAGCCACAACAATGATCAATAATAGCGCTATTCCAAAAGCAACTCTCGTTTTCTTATTTTTCATAATGCTGCTATTCCTCCCAAAAATTTCGTTAACTTTATCATACCACAAATGTGTGAACAAAAAAAGTGCTTACCTGTATTTGACATAACACAGATAACGCACTTTCTATTTATTGCAACAGTTCCATAAAATCAGCTTTTTGCATTAATATAATTCATTAACCCCTCAGCCTTAATAATCTTTTGCATAAAGGGTGGAAAAGCCTGCCCCTGATAAGACTCCCCTTTTGTTTTATTTGTTATAACTCCACTATCAAAATCAATCTCCACTTCATCACCAGCCTCAATACGCTCAGATGCTTCCTTACACTCAATGATAGGAAGACCGATATTGATTGAATTACGATAAAAAATACGTGCAAACGTCTCTGCTATAACACAGCTTACGCCAGAAGCCTTAATTGCTATCGGTGCATGCTCACGAGAGGAACCACAGCCAAAGTTCTTTGCAGCAACAATGATATCACCTTTTTTAACTTTGTTCACGAAGTCCTTATCAATATCCTCCATGCAATGCGTTGCCAGCTCCGCCGGATCAGAGGAGTTCAGATAACGAGCCGGAATAATAACGTCAGTATCTACATTATCTCCATATTTGAATACTTTTCCTAATGCTTTCATCTTCTCTACCTCCTATATTATAATCCTAATTCAGATGGTTCAGAAATCTTTCCTGTCACAGCACTGGCTGCTGCCACAGCAGGACTGGCAAGATAAATCTCTGAATTCACATGTCCCATTCGTCCAACAAAATTTCGGTTTGTCGTAGACACAGCACGCTCACCTTCAGCCAGAATACCCATATGTCCGCCTAAGCAGGGACCGCAGGTAGGCGTACTTACAATAGCCCCGGCCTTTATGAATATCTGCGTCAGCCCCTCTTCCATTGATTGAAGATAAATATCCTGCGTAGCCGGTATGACAATACATCTTAAACCTTTTTTTACTTTTCGCCCCTCTAATATTTTAGCAGCTACGCGCATATCTTCAATACGTCCATTCGTACAGGAACCGATTACAACCTGATCGATCTCAATGTCTCCCGCTTCTTTAACCGTTTTTGTATTTTCCGGTAAATGAGGGAATGCAACTGTCGGTTCAAGTCCCGAAAGATCAATCGTAACCGTCTCATCATATTCAGCATCTTCATCTGCCTCATAAACCGTGTATTTCTTCTTTGAATGTTCATCCATGTAAGCAATGGTTTTCTCATCAACCGGGAAGATACCATTCTTCGCTCCTGCTTCAATTGCCATATTGGAAATCGTAAAACGGTCATCCATAGAAAGATCTGCAATACCATCTCCCGTAAACTCCAGTGAACGATACAAAGCACCATCCACACCAATCTTACCAATCAGATGAAGAATTACATCTTTTCCACTAACCCACGGCTTTAATTTTCCTGTCAATACAACTTTAATTGCTGACGGAACTTTAAACCACGCCTGACCGGTAATCATTCCGGCCCCCATATCCGTACTGCCAACACCTGTAGAAAATGCACCAAGTGCGCCATATGTACACGTATGAGAATCCGCACCAATGCAGGTCTCACCTGCAACAATCAATCCTTTTTCAGGAAGGAGTGCATGTTCGATTCCCATCTCTCCTACTTCAAAATAATTCGTAATTCCCTGCGCCTTTGCATATTCGCGGACGCATTTACAATGTTCTGCAGATTTTATATCCTTATTTGGTGCAAAATGATCCGGCACAAGAGCAATCTTGTCCTTATCAAATACTGTCTTTTTATTTAATTTTTCAACTTCATGAATTGCCACCGGACCTGTAATATCATTAGCCAATACCATATCCAGATCTGCCTCGATCAATTGTCCGGCTACTACGGATTCCAACCCGGCATGTGCCGCAAGAATCTTTTGCGTCATTGTCATTCCCATGCTTTTTTCCTTCCTTTCCCAATCGTCTGTCTTTTATCATAACAGAATTTTACTGAAATGTATAGACTATTTTGTTCCGGTTGAGCCAAATCCTGCACTGCCCCTCGTCGTATCTTCCAGTTCATCAACCTCTTCATACTCAGCATAGATATAAGGTGTAATGACCATCTGTGCCACACGCTCTCCGGCATCGATTGTTATATCTTCTGTGGAATGGTTTAATAAAGCAACCATAATCTCTCCCCGGTAATCTGAATCAATTACGCCTACCTTATTAGCGGGTGCCAACCCTTTTTTACAAGCAAGTCCGCTTCTCGCATATACAAGTCCCACAAGTCCCTCCGGAATCTCCATAGCCAGCCCGGTAGGTACAAAAACAGTAGTTCCCGCCTTAATCGTCAATGATTCATCCATGCAGGCGTACAGATCAGCTCCTGCTGCATACTCCGTACCATAATGCGGCATCCTGGCCTTATCATTCAGTTTCTTAAATCGCACCTTTGCTGTATTCATCTTTCTATCTATATCCTTTCTTATTACACAATCTCGCCTTCCCAATGAATAACTTCACCTGCTGCCAGCGATTTTTTGACATCAATGATTCTCTGATTATCCGAACCACGAAAATTAACCTTTAAATTTTTTTGTTTAACAATAAACTCTCCATCCACCAAAATATCAATATAAGAAAGCAGCTCTCTTGTCACATCGGATTTCTTACACATACGTCCGACAATATCCTTATCAAAAAGATAACCGGAATAGCACCAGACATTCTTATCCGGATATTCCTCATGAACCCTCCTCATCAGCGGTAACAATCCCTCCTGATTGGATGGCTCCATCGGCTCTCCTCCTAATAAGGATAAGCCTGACACATAATCAGGCTTTAAGTACTCAATGATCTTGTCGATCTCTCTCTCAGTAAAAGGCTTCCCATATTGAAAATCCCATGCTTCTTTATTAAAACACTCCTTGCAGTGATGTGTGCAGCCACTGACAAAAAGAGACACACGGACTCCAATGCCATTAGCTACATCAAACTGCTTAATATCGGCATAATTCACTGAAACTATCTCCATTCCTTATAAATGTAATACACGCGAATTAATTTCTTTCGTTTTTCCTACATTCCAGAAATTCTCACCAAGATAACCACAAGTTCTCCTTGTAACATTCATCTTATCATGATCCTTGTTTCCACAATTAGGACACTCCCATTCCAGATTTTCATTTACGATGATCTCTCCATCAAAACCACATTCGTGACAATAATCTGACTTGGTATTAAATTCTGCGTACTGAATATGATCATATATATATTTAACGACCTCTTCCAAAGCAGGCAGATTATGCTGCATGTTAGGTATTTCTACATAAGAAATTGCGCCACCGGAAGAAATCACCTGGAACTGCGCTTCAAAATCAAATTTGTCAAAAGCACTGATCTTCTCACGTACATCCACATGATAAGAGTTCGTATAATACCCTTTGTCAGTAACATCTTTGATCTCTCCAAAACGCTTTTTATCAATCTCTGCAAAACGATAACATAAGCTTTCTGCAGGTGTACCATAAAGTCCAAAATGAATTCCTGTCTCTTCTTTCCATGTATCTGTTGCGCGACGGAGACGGTTCATAAGAGCTTTTGCAAACTTAGTTCCTTTCTCGGTTGTCTGGCTCTCGCCTGTCATCAGTTTTGTAACTTCATACAATCCGATATAACCAAGAGAAATTGTAGAATAACCATTATGAAGCAGCTTATCTATTTTCTCACCTTTTTTCAGTCGTGCTATCGCACCATACTGCCAATGTATTGGGCTGACATCACTGGTCACACCTTCCAGCGCACGATGACGGCACATAAGAGCTTCAAAACACAAGGAAAGTCTATCCTCTAAAAGCTGCCAGAAATACTCCATATCGCCTTTCGCCAGGATACCAATCTGTGGCAGGTTCAGACTGACAACCCCCTGATTAAACCGGCCCTCAAATTTATATTCACCATTTTTATCTTTCCACGGCGTAAGGAAACTGCGGCATCCCATACAACTGAATACATTGCCCTCATAATGCTCACGCATTTTTTTTGCCGAAATATAATCCGGATACATTCTTTTTGCTGAACATTTTACCGCCAGTTTTGTAATATAATCGTATTTTCCGCCTTTAAGAGCATTATGCTCGTCCAATACATAGATCAGTTTAGGAAATGCCGGTGTCACATATACACCCTTCTCATTCTTTATCCCCTCAAGTCTCTGACGCAGTATTTCTTCAATGATCAGCGCATTTTCCTCAATATATTCATCTTCTGCATCAAGATTTAAAAACAGAGTGACAAAAGGAGACTGTCCATTTGTTGTCATCAATGTGTTGATCTGATATTGAATTGTCTGTACCCCGGAACGAAGTTCGTCCTTAACACGATCATTCACTAATTCTTCCAGTATTTTTTTATCTATCTTGTCTCCGAATTTTTTCTCATATTGAGTGCGGTATTTATTAGCACTTTTACGAAGATATTTGCCTAAATGTCTGGTATCTACAGACTGTCCACCATATTGGCTGCTTGCTACCGCAGATATAATCTGTGTCATAACCGTGCAGGCAACCTGAAAACTTTTTGGACTCTCAATTAATTTTCCATTCATAACAGTTCCATTATCAAGCATATCCCCGATGTTGATCAGACAACAGTTAAATATAGGCTGAATAAAATAATCCATATCATGAAAATGGATCATACCTTCTTCATGTGCTTTTGTAATCTTTTCCGGAAGCAAAATTCGTTTGGTCAGATCCTTGGAAACTTCCCCTGCGATCAGATCACGCTGTGTACTCGCTACAAATGCATTCTTATTAGAGTTTTCCTCCATAACATCTTTATTGCTATTCTGAATCAGACTCATGATTGAATCATCTGTCGTATTGGCCTTACGCACCAGTTCTCTGGTATAACGATAAATAATGTATTTTTTGGCTAAATGAAATTTCCCCGCTGCCATTAATTTTTGTTCTATGATATCCTGGATATCCTCTACCTGCATAGTATCCCGTTTCATATTCTCGATTCCTGCAATAATCCCATCAATCATGTCATCGCTTACCTGATCAAACGGATCAACTTCTGCATTGGCCTTTCGTATTGCTATCATGATCTTATTCCGATCATAGTCGACAGAACGGCCATCCCGTTTTATTACTATCACTTTGTAACTCTCCTTTCTCCTAAACCAAGCCTCGGTGTCTATTATAGCACCACCCCTTTTTAATGTCTACTATATATTGTGATATTTTTAAAAAAACACCATAAAAATCACAATATCATGTGTTTTTACTATTGGTGTAGAAAGAATATTTTTTATCAAAAAGAGGGCTTTGAACCTAGTCAAAGCCCCCAAAAAAGGTAATTTTTGTCAATCAATCTGGTGTAAAAAAATGTGAAAGGCTACCGGTATAGCATATCGTTTTTCAAGTTCTGTTTTGTTCACCCATTCAAGTTCCGGCACAATATCTTGTTGTTTTTCATTTAATTTAAGCTGGTAGCCTCTCATGTGCCATTCAACATGAGAAAAAACATGTTTTCCACCCTTTAGGCGTTTTACCTCACAGCCGGTAATCCCCTGCTTTTCAAGCCAGACACGCAGTTCCGTCAACGTTTTATGCCCCTCCATACCGGGAAACTCCCACAGTCCGCCCAGCAGTCCATGCTCCGGTCTCTTTACAATTCCAATTTTATCTTCTTTTTCCAATAATAAAATTGTCCTGTTTTCTATTCGTCTCTGTTTTTTTTCCGGTCGAACAGGAAGTTCCTGTTCAGTCCCGGCAGCATGTGCCAGACAACGGTCCGAAAGAGGACACTGATGACAAAAAGGCTTACCATTAGGAATACAGACTACTTCCCCCAATTCCATAAGTGCCTGGTTAAATTCTCCCGGATGTTTCTCCGGGATAACATCCATAACCGCCCGCTCCATTTTTTTGCGAACCGATTGCTTCATAATATGGTCTCTACAATTCAGATAACGCATCGCAACACGCAGCACATTGCCATCGACAGCCGGTGCCGGTACCCCATAGGCAATAGAAGCAATGGCACCCGCAGTATAATTTCCAATTCCCGGCAGTTTTACGAGCATATCATAAGACGCCGGAAGTTTTCCAGCATATTTTTGTACCAGTATTTCCGCTGTTTTTTTTAAGTTACGCGCACGATTGTAATATCCCAGCCCTTCCCATAATTTCAATAATTCTTCTTCCGATACATCAGCCAGCGCCTGCACATCCGGAAGGGCCTTGATAAACCTCTCATAATACGACTTTGCTGCTTCAATTCTGGTCTGTTGAAGCATAATTTCAGAAAGCCACACATGATAGGGAGAAGCATCTTCCCGCCAGGGCATGCTCCGCTTATTTTTTTCATACCATAAACAAAGGGGCTTAACCAAGCCCCCCAGATTATATTCTTTTTCCAGTTTTATCACCATTTCCTATCTCAATTGCATTTCTTGACAGATCCACGTACATTTGTATCTCATCGCCATCCATATGAGTAAATTCTGCCAGTTCCTCTAACGTCGCTATGCGACCATATTCCTCTGCCAGCGTACGTGTAGCTTCTAAAAGCAAATTTACCCGCCCCAGAACCGTACTTACACAATCCGAATCCGATAATTCTTCATCCACCAGTTCAATGAGACGGCTGCGTACGGCATGATCAATTGCTTTTTTATAATCAAGGACTTCTTTATTACCACAAAGCATGGAAACGCATGTTGTCAGCTCCAGATTCCCTTCCTGTATCAGATCCTCAAGCAATACCCCACGCCCTCTATATTTTCCTGCAAGCGTGACTACTCTGTGCAGATGTGCTTCGATTATCGTTCCAATAATTTCCTCTTCTCCTGCACGAAGACGCTCATAAAGTTCCCACATTTCTTCTTCCGAATAAGCTGTCAGATTACGTAATTCGCGCCGATACACATTCAGATACTTAGAATCCTTCTGCTCCGTGTTTCCACCAGATGTTTCAGACCGCATGGTATCTGCTCCACTGTTATAACCAGCCACTTGAATCTGATGTTCTTTTAAATAGGCATATAATAATTCGAGTTGCTGCTCTGTCAAGAATAGATCACTGCAATAGTCAGAAATTTCTTCTTTGGTCAGCTGATTGTTTTTTTCTCTTCCCTGATCAACCAGACTCTCCATCCGACGTAGAAATTCTTTCTGGTCCATACAATAATTCCTCCCTTTACTTCACTGCACTCTCATAAATTTTTATAACATCATCCTTTGTCAGTTTTACGTAATTTCCTTCTGTCTTGCGTCCCTTTAAAAGTTTATCCGTCATCAGTTCAATATCTTCTTCTTTAGCACCAATCTCTTTGAAAGTTAAAGGCATCCCAATTTCCTTAAGAAATGCCTCAAAAGCTTCGATTCCCTTCAATGCCGTTGCCTCGGGATCTGCCTCATTCATCGGTATATTCCACACCCTTGTGGCAAAAAGGACTAATTTGTGCGGATTAATTCTAAGTACATAACGCATCCAAAGCGGGGCGATCACAGCCAGACCTGCGCCATGAGTCACATCATACAAAGCGGACAACTCATGTTCCAGATGATGACTCGCCCAATCCTGCACTCTCCCTACACCACATACATTATTATGTGCCAGCATACCTGCCCACATAATGTTCGCCCGCGCTTCATAATGATCCGGGTTCTCAATTACTCTTGGTGCTTCATAAATAATGGTTTTCAGAATTGCCTCACAAAGGCGATCGGTTATCTCAACCTCTTCGGTGTTGGAAAAATACCGTTCACACACGTGAATCATAATATCCGTACATCCTGCTGCCGTCTGATATGGTGAAAGTGTACACGTAAGCGCCGGATTCAGAATAGAAAACCTAGGACGCAGATAATCACTTCTGGCCCCTTTCTTAACCAAACCCTTTTCTTCTGTGATAACAGTATTCGGTGAACCTTCACTTCCTGCTGCCGCAATTGTCAGAATGGTTCCAATTGGCAACGCCCGCTCAATCTTTGCCTTACCCTGATAGAAATCCAGGAAATCACCCTCATATAAACTTCCCGCAGCAATTGCCTTTGATGAATCAATTACACTTCCGCCACCAACAGCTAAAATAAAATCCACTTTTTCTTTCTTGCACAAATCAATTCCTTCATATACAAGACCACTACGTGGATTTGGTTTCACTCCGCCAAGTTCTACGTATTCAAGACCTGATTTTTCCAAACAGGAAACAACACGATCATAGAGCCCGCTCCTCTTGATGGAACCGCCACCATAATGTAACAATACTTTATTACCACCATATTGCCGTATCAGATCAGCCACATGATTTTCTGTATCCTTACCAAAATCAAAATATGTCGGTGCATAAAATGTAAAATTATCCATAACGCTCTCCTATTTTATAAAATTCGAAGATTTTTCTTCTCTGCTTCTTCTAAAACATCCTCTGGCCATATAGAAGCCTGCACTTCACCAATATGTGCCTTTCTTAAAAAGTACATGCAAATACGGGACTGTCCAATTCCTCCACCAATAGTATATGGTAATTTTTTCTCCAAAATTGCTTTCTGGAAAGCTAATTCTTCACGCTCCGGACAACCCGCTTTTACAAGCTGCTCTCTCAACGCATTTTCATCTACACGTATGCCCATAGAGGAAATCTCAAACGCCATATCCAAAACAGAGTAATAAACAATAATATCACCATTCAATGACCAGTCATCATAATCCGGTGCACGTCCGTCATGAGGTTCTCCAGAAGCCAGTTTATCACCAATCTGCATCAGAAATACGGCACCATATTCTTTTACTGCTTCATATTCACGCTGCTTTGCTGTCAGATCCGGATAGCGGTCTTCCAGTTCCTGTGTCGTAATAAACGTAATATTCTGCGGCAATGACTTATGAATATAATTATACTGTGTTGCCATGTAATCTTCTGTTTCCTGCAATGCCTGATATACTTTAATTACAATGCTCTTTAACGTAGCAACATTTCTTTCTTCTTTGCTTATAATGCGTTCCCAATCCCATTGATCAACAAAAATTGAATGAACATTATCTGTCTCTTCATCGCGCCGGATTGCATTCATATCCGTATATAATCCCTCGCCATGCTGAAAGCCATATCTTCCCAATGCATAGCGTTTCCACTTTGCTAAAGAATGAACAATCTCCACAACACGGCCGTTCTGTTCTTTTATGTCAAAATCAACCGGGCGCTCCACACCATTTAAATTATCATTCAGACCTGATTGAGGATCTACAAAAAGAGGAGCCGACACACGAGTAAGATTAAGATTTGCCGCCAATGCCTTCTCAAAAAAATCCTTTACTTTCTTTATTGCCACCTCTGTCTCTCTTGTATCAAGTGCTGCCTGATAACCTTCTGGAATTACAAGATTCATGTTCATATCCTCCATTTCTTATCTCTGTTTTTGAATTACAAGTCACAATTGTTAACGGTACGTGGGAACGGAATAACATCACGAATATTCTGCATCCCTGTCAAATACATGACACAGCGCTCAAAACCAAGTCCAAATCCGGCATGCCGTGCTGTACCATACTTACGAAGATCCAGATAAAAATCATAATCTTCCTTTTTCAGGCCACATTCATCCATCCGCTGTACCAGTTTGTCATAATCATCCTCACGCTGGCTGCCCCCGATAATCTCTCCAATCCCCGGAACCAGGCAGTCCATTGCTGCAACTGTTTTATTGTCCGCATTCATTTTCATATAAAATGCTTTGATTTCTTTCGGATAATCCGTAACAAAAACGGGACGTTTAAATATCTTTTCTGTCAGATATCTCTCATGCTCAGTCTGAAGATCGCATCCCCAGCTTACTTTATAGTCAAATTCATCATTATGCTTTTCTAGCAATTCGATTGCTTCTGTATAGGTGACGTGGCCAAATTCAGAATCCACAACATGCTGCAGCCGGTCAATCAGTCCCTTGTCTACAAACTGATTGAAAAACGCCATTTCCTCCGGGGCGTTTTCCAGAACATAACGAATAACATATTTAAGCATATTTTCAGCCACCATCATATCGTCCTTCAAATCTGCAAATGCCATCTCCGGCTCAATCATCCAGAATTCTGCTGCATGACGTGTCGTGTTCGAATTTTCTGCACGGAAAGTAGGTCCAAACGTATAAATATTTTTAAATGCCATCGCATAGGTTTCCCCATTCAACTGACCGCTTACCGTCAGGTTAGTCTCTTTATTAAAGAAATCTTTACTATAATCAACTTTGCCATCCTCTGTCAGTGGAAGATTTTCCATGTCCAGCGTTGTAACGCGAAACATCTCACCGGCTCCCTCACAGTCACTCCCGGTAATCAGCGGTGTGTGCACATAGACAAATTCCCGTTCTTGAAAGAATTTGTGTATGGCATAGGCAATTAGAGAACGCACACGAAATACCGCCTGAAATGTATTTGTACGTGGACGCAAGTGTGAAATTGTACGCAAATATTCAAAAGAGTGACGCTTTTTCTGCAATGGATAGTCTGGTGCAGATTCTCCTTCCACCACTACTTCATCCGCCTGAATTTCAAATGGCTGTTTTGCATTTGGTGTAGCAACTAATTTTCCTGTTACAATCACTGCTGCACCCACATTCAATTTAGATATCGAAGAAAAATTTTCCAGTTTATCTGCATATACAACCTGCAGCGGTTCAAAAAATGTTCCATCATTAATAACCAAAAAACCAAATGTTTTTGAATCTCTTACACTTCTCAGCCATCCGCCTATAGTCACATTCTGATCCAAATAGTTTTCTCTATTGCGATATAACTCGCGTATACTTGTCAACTCCATGTTTGTCCTCCAAATTACTAAGTTTAGTCTCTATTGGTATATTCTTGTATAATACTTCTGAATTATACAATATGTTCCCCTTTTTGTTTTTCGAAAAATTCATCTATTGCCTTTACAATCTGTGCCGGTGGTAACGTCTTCAGCAAATACCCCTCCGGCCTCATGACCGTAACCTGAGCAATACTTTCACGATCATTCTTGCCTGTCAGGAAAAAGATAGGTACTTTGCTATAATCTTCATCTTCTCGCAACATCTCCATCAACTGCTTACCATCACATACTGGCATTTCATAATCTAAAAGTATAAGATCCGGTTTACTCAGGGCAAGATACTTTAATGCCATAGTAGCCGAATTTGCAAGAATAACCTGATATTTCTGCTCCAGCCAATTTTTGACATTACGCAGCATCGTACCGGAGTCATCCACTACAAGAACTTTTTTCTTCTTCATTCCACGATGCTCATTAATAAACTCATTCAGAAACTCTGCCAGTTCTCCCGCATCAACCGGACGATAAAATTCATGATTTACAATATTTTTTGGAAGAATCCTCTCTACCGAGTTTACATCTTCACTATTTCCTGTTAAAAACAACGGATAAGCATTTTCCAATGCATGATCCTTTACAAAAGTCAATTCTTTTGTTTTTGCTACCATATCTTCCTGAGCATGAATTAAAATTGCTCCGATCTGCCCCTTAATACGAGTGATCTCTTCAATATTTAATTTTGAAGCAATAACCTGATATCCCATACTTTCCAGTTTCTCTTTAATCGATACTACTAAAAAGTTCGTCACATCCGTTATAAACAATATCTGCTCTTCTGGTATCTTCTTCATATACTCTCCCCTTCTTTCAGATTTGTTTTAACATTACTATCATCTGCTTTGCCGTATTCATTATGTCCTCCATTGCGACATCTGCAATATACACACGAAGCATCTCCATATAATCCTGACAAGACTTTGGAATCTGACATTCCTCTAATCTCTGCATAGTCTTATCTACCTCATCCAAGTCAAACCGGTCTATGCCATTATACAATTGCTGCAACAATGATATCAATTCTTCTGTCGGCACTTGCTGTTTTTCTCCGTTGTTTTTTTCCCCATACGGCCGTAAAATATTAATGTAACTTCGATACAGTGCCAGCATCTCCGGTGTATCCTCAATCAACTGTTCTTCCTCTTCTACTTTCCCCAGTTGTTCCAAATGATAACAGCGCTCTGACAGCTCAATCGCACCAATCAGACGGGCAGTACTCTTTAACGCATGAACTTCAATCGTATAATCATGCAACATATGATCCGCCAGGCATTTTTCAATCTTTCTTGCCTTCTCAGGGATCATAATATAAAAATCTCCCAAAATCTCTAAATACAGATCCAATCCCCCGGACAATTCGATTCCCTGTTCAACATCCAATCCTTCAATAGATGGAATATCATCCCTGGATTTATCATTTTCCTGTGTTCTTTCTTCTTCAGGAAGCAGGGAATCAGGCAACCACTTTCTCATTATATCACATATCTCTTGCAAATCAATTGGTTTTGTCAGAAAATCGTTTATGTTCTGTCCGAGCAGATATTCACGGATTCCTTCATCTTTATTCGCTGTCAAAGCAATGATCGGTACATTTTGTGTATACCCGGTTTCCAATTCCCGGATTCTTCTTGTTGCCTCTACTCCATCCATTTCCGGCATAAGATGATCCATTAATATCATGTCATATTGCTTTTCTCTGACTTTTTCTATCGCCTCAGCACCACTAGATACCAGGTCCGGCTTAATCTGAAAAGACTTTAGTACACCTTCTGTTACTTTCAGATTAATCTTGTTATCATCCACGACTAAAACACGTGCACCCGGTGCAGCAAATGTTTTGTTCATAAGCATCCCTTCTTTCTATTCATCCACTTTATGAATATGGTAATCAACGTTACAATCACCTTCTGTATACAGATTATCAAAAGCGCCAAGTACCCGTCCGGCAATAAACGCGCCATTTCCTTCCTGGGCTCCCAATAAGATAACCATATATTTGGTATCATTATATCTTGTACAGATATCCGATTCACGGAGTGCAGAGCAGACGGCTTTTCCCAATGCACTCATCGCCTCTTCTCTCCGTCGACCCGGCACACGACTGATTTCCAAAGTTAATATATGCAGTGTCTGCTGATTACGTTTTACCAACTGCGACAGGTAACGATACATCAGCTTAAACTGTTCCAGATCAACCAGCAGCGTCCCCACTGCCTGGTCTTCTGATGTTCTCAGTACTTCCAGCGAAGACCTATCCGCATCCGTCGTATCTTCTTCCTGCTGCCATTTATCTGAATCATTTTCTTCACTTTCGAATTCATCTGTATCTTCGGTCTCTTCATTCTGTGAACTCATATATTTTTCCAACGAATCAAGGAATTCACGATATGCCTCAATGAGTTCCCCACCATGTTCATCAATCCATTTGAATTTGCCTTCCTTACCGGCAAATTCATGTTCTTTAGCAAGTTCTGACAGATCATGTGCCATTACACTCTTGGCAGCACTTTTCAGGCCATGTGCTTCTATAATATAATTTGTATAATCTTTTTCTTCCCACAAACGTTCCAATTCCATGATACGCTCATGACTTTCTTCACAAAAAACTTCCAGCACACCAAGCAGTACTTCTTCGCTTCCACCAAAGTATTCTAACGCCGCCTGATAATCCATTCCCGGTATTTGTACTGTCTGGGTCGTTTCTTCCTCTGTCTCACTATCCGGCTCATATGACTGGTCAGAAGCCTTCTCCATTTCTACTGAACCATCTGACAGCCATTTGTCCAAAACTTCTTTTAACAACTCGATGTCTATTGGCTTTGCCAGAAAATCATTCATGCCGGCTTGGATAAACATCTCTTTCACACCACTGATCGCATTTGCCGTCAACGCCACGATTGGGATATGTTTTGCACGTGGAACATCTAACTTACGTATTTTCTGTGTTGTTTCAACACCATCCATAACCGGCATCATATGATCCATAAATATAATATCGTATTCCTCTCCGGACTTCATGTAATCAAGGGCTTCGTATCCGCTGTTTGCCTTTGTAACCTGTATCTCATACTCAGACAAGAATCCCTGAATGACTTTAAGATTAATCGCATTATCATCAACAACCAGTGCTTTTTTCGTCGGATACACTTTTTTCGTTTTTACTTCATTCTTTTCTTTTGTTTTTACTTTTATATCCCCATTTAACAAATGTGCAAAAGAAATCGCATGAAGTGGTTTGTGCATTTTCATTATGTATGGATCACTTTCTTTCTTCCACACATCACGGAATTCCAGCATTGCCACAGGAATAATTCCATGCCTTTTCAAACGAGACAAACTTGCATTCACACTTTTTTGCGCCGTCTTATAATCATAAAGCAAGTAATTTCTGCTATTTTTCTCTACTTCTAACAGGTTTAGGTCGCGCAAATTATAAATCGGCCGATATGTAATCTGAAATGCACGCAGCATTTTCAAAATTCCTGCCTGATAAAAAGCATTTTTTTCATACAGGAAAATCCTGCATTTCCCTGTATCATTCAACTGTGCACAAGGACGCAATTCTGCAATCTTCTGTACAATAGTTACCGTAAATGTGGTCCCGGATCCATACTGGCTTTCCATCTGAATGTCACCACCCATAAGTTGCGCCAGATGATTTGAAATAGCCAGACCAAGTCCGGTTCCCTGAAGTCTTCTGTTTTTCTTCGTGTCAACCTGAGTAAACTCAGAAAATAGTTTTGCCTGATCTTTTTCCCTGATACCAATTCCGGTATCTGATACTTCCATGATCAGATGTAATGTGTCATTCTCTACAACTTTACTTTTTATTGCCAGCGAAATCTTTCCAAAATTTGTAAACTTTACCGCATTTCCCAGCAGATTTAACAGAATCTGTTTAATTCTAACCATGTCACCATACAACTTGCGGGGAACATTCCGATCAATATCAATAACAAACACAACATCCTTATTCGCCAGACGTGTGCTGATCATAGGTTCTACCGAACGGATCAATGTCTCCAATTCATACTCGTCTTCCACCAATTCAACTTTGCCGGCATCAATCTTTGAAAAGTCAAGAATATCATTCACAATATCCAGAAGATTATCTGCTGCTATCTGAACATTTTCTGCATATTCCAAGACCTTCTGTGGTGCCTCCATATGATTCAGCAATTCTGACATACCACAGATTGCGTTTAAGGGCGTTCTTATCTCATGCGACATATTGGCAAGAAAATCTGACTTTGCTTTCGTTGCTGCTTCTGCTTCCACCTGTGCCTGTTCCGCTATTTCCTTTGTCCGGATCAATTCTTCCATTGTTGCTGCTGTTTTTTTATAATCCGGTGTAACAAGAAGAAACATTAACACTAGAAGAGCTAATGACGGTGTAAACATACAAAGAAGTACGTTCGTAGCGAACAGAACCTGAATGATCGGACCAATGATCCCCAGCACTGTATAAATCCATATACTGATCTTTTGTTTTCGATCAAACTTTCTATTTCTAACCGCCAGAATCATCCCAGTCACCACAATAAAATAAAGTGGGATAAGAAAAATCAACACATAAAGCGGACCATGAATATAATTGCCATTATCATCAAAATAAAAAATCCAGTGAGTAAAATAATTCGTAACAAGTATTACACAGTACACTGCACAGATAATATTGCTTAATTTTTTCTCCCACACCATCCGTTCCAACAGAAGATATTTGCTGATATATTGTTCGAGGGAATAGAAAAATATAGCACACGATATCGCATATACTGCATTTACTATCATATTGACCCAGCACGGAATCTGAGAAGCATAAGAAATCATAATCGCTGAAATGATATCCAATGCCGTTGCAACAATATAAATCAATAGCGCATTTGCAAAATTCTGAATTTCCCTTACATCTTTCGGATATTGTGCTTTTAAAGAGAAAAAGAATATTATCATAAACGCTATTGCAGCCACTTCATAATTGATATTATATAGCATGTAATAGAGCCCCCTCTGCTTTCTCCCATATATAAAACTATTGTATCGCATTTTCATTTCAAAAGCAACATTCTTTCTCGTTCGGTTTTTCGTATACACCCGCCTGTAAAATAGGAGTAAACGATCTTTCTTACAGGATAAAAAATCGAGTAGGAGGGAAATTTAACTAAATTTCCCGACCTCTCACACCACCGTGCGTCAGACTGTCTAACGATTAAGAAAAATGTTATAATAGAACTACCAAATACAGTATCGTAGGGGGATTCGTTATGGCATATATTGTTGGCGCAGATAGATATCAAACAAGAATGGTAACCACTTCATTAGATGACTTAATAAGTAAGGATAATTCTGTCCGAGTAATAGATTCTTATGTAGAATCCTTAAATTTAGAAAATCTGGGTTTTATAGAGTATAGTGGTAGGAATCGAGGACAATCACCTTATCGCCGATCTGATTTATTAAAACTTCATATCTATGGCTATTTAAATAAGATTCGTTCTAGCAGAGCATTGGAAACAGAAGCAAAACGCAACCTGGAATTAATGTGGCTGGTAAACTGCATAACACCTGATCATGGTACTATTGCAGGTTTTGTTCAGAAGAATAAGACTGCGTTTCACAATACATTACGAAATCTTACTCTTATTCTCAAAGGTTGGGGGCTCATTGGATATTTCTTCACTACTATGGGCTCGGCTGACTTCTCACAGTTCGTTGTTACTAGGCTAATGGAACCTCTGTGAGACCTCCACGCTTAAGGTGCACGCTCTTTCTCTCCATATATCCGCCACATTTACTCTGCTACTACAAAAGTGATAGTTATTAGACTTCGTTGCTTTTAGCCAACTTATCTCTCATAGCCTAGCCTTATATGTGATTTCTGTCCGTCGGACCAGAGATTTGCTTACAGCTTCCTTCAGATTCCATCTCACGATGGACACCCTTGCTGTTCAGCTATACACTTCCCACTATCTGGGCGTGTTCGGGACTTTCACCCGTTAGAGCGCGCCCATGGCGCGCAAACTAAAAACCCGGACAAACGTCCGGGTCTTCATTGATCCATATATACTATGCCGTATTAAACTATGTTGTCTAAGCTATGCCATCTAATCCATGTTATCTAATCTATGCCACCTGAATGATTCTATTTGGTAAGTGCTGCAACAAGCTCATCCATCTGCTTTTCAGATGCCTCATTGAGAGTAGATTTAATTGTAACAACCGGCTCAACACACTCAATATTCTTGAAGCCCTCAACAATAGCCTTCAT
>CAKRGX010000019.1 GCA_934338065.1 uncultured Eubacterium sp.
TATCGGGGTGACAGGATTCGAACCTGCGGCCTCTTGATCCCAAATCAAGCGCTCTAGCCAAGCTGAGCCACACCCCGCTCTTGGGTATTTATCATACCGTTTTTTACGTTATCGCCGTAACGCAAGATTTATTATATTACAGAATCCAAACATTGTCAACAATTTTTTCAAGAATTTTGTCTAAATATTTAACTGATTATAATTTTCTAATAATATTTTCGAAAACCACGTACATCATCTGTATAGCCAACCGCCTCATAAAACTGATGCGCTCCCTTTCGGAAACCGGAAGAACCCAAAAGTGCATATTCACACTGATTTTTATTTTCCATTAGTCGATAATCTCACTATAGTATACGAAAATTTAATGAATTTGTCACAAAAAAGGAGGAAAAATGGTCATAATAAAGAAAAACTCTTCCTAATAAAAAGAATGCAACATTTGTTGGTAAAATGTTGCATTTTCTCTCTGACATTATATATATCGGCTGTTTTCTTTTTCCCTTAACCGCCTTTTTTTAAATTTTTTCTAAAGAACATTTTTTTCATATACTTTGTCCTTGTCTAACTGCTCAATTCCTAAGTAACGCTTTGTGATTTCATAAGAAGAATGATTGTAAATACTCATAAGCAATGCGGGTGGTGTTCCATTTTTCCATGCAAAATAGCCAAAAGTTTTTCGTAATGAATGGCAGCTGACAGGTTCTTTCATGCCACATTTTTGTGCTGCCTTTTGAATAATCCGAAATGCTTGTGAGCGTGTAATTGGTTCATCTTTAACCTTTTGACTTGAAAAAATATAATGTTCGGAATCAATGGTTCCTATTGTTTTTCGATAATAATCCAGTGCTTCCTTCGTTGCACGGTTTAATGCCAACACATTTTTCTTTCCTGTTTTTTTCTCAGTAACAATGATGTGCTCCAAATAACCGGCAGAGTTACGTACATCTTTCCATTTTAAATTTAAAATGTCGCTAATGCGTAATGCCGAGTTCAGCCCAAAAACAATCAGTGCATAATTTCTTGGCTTGTTTTCCTCCTTTTTGTAATAATTTCTAAAATTTTCCAGATTTTTTTTGTTCCGTATCGGTTGTGTCGTTCCCATACTAACCTCCTTCTCCCTTCCTTATTTGGATTACTTAAAAATAATCCTTGCTGTCAATGAAACATTTTACCAACAAATGTTGTATCAATGTAAGACAGGGAGGTCTAAAAAATGCTTCGATTATCACTTAGTACAGAAGAATACTTAATGCTTGGCAATGATATCAAAATTGTTTTTTTAGGCGGAAGTAATCATCATTTGCGTATTATGATTGATGCTCCTAAGGAAGTTAATATCGTGCGCAGTACCGTATTAGAAAAAAACAATCCGGAATTAAAGAAGAATTCTCCTTCTTATTATGCCGAGCCAAACTTACCGGAAAAGTACCAAAAAAAAAGAGGCACGAAACCCGGTGACACCAAATCGTAATAATAATCAGGGGATTGCAAGCTGCCGGGCCTGCAGCCTGCACCTCTGGATATTATAGAAACTAAAAAAACGCAACGCCGCAAACGGATTTGCGGCAGCAAAACAAGGAGGTAATTATTATGATCGTACAACACAACATTACATCAATGAACGCTAACAGACAGTTAGGAATCGTAGGAAGCAACCTGGCTAAATCTACTGAGAAACTTTCCAGTGGTTACAGAATCAACCGCGCAGCAGATGATGCGGCAGGTCTTGCTATTTCTGAAAAAATGAGAGCTCAGGTTCGTGGCTTGAATCGTGCATCTGATAACGCGCAGGATGGTATTTCTCTTATCCAGACAGCTGAAGGTGCTATGGATCAGCAGCATGCTATTTTGCAGAGAACGCGTGAGCTTCTTGTTCAGGCTTCTAACTCCGGCGTATTAGACGGAACAGCTGAGAACGACTTCCAGAAAATTCAGGACGAGATTGATACTTTGAAATCTGAATACGAAAGAATTAACACAGATACAGAATTCAACCGTAAAAAATTATTGGATGGTTCTTACAAAGATCAGTATTTGCAGTTAGGGGCAAACAATGCTCAGGGTATTGATGTAACAATCAAGACAACTGCTTGGGATGAAAATTTATATTTAAGCAAAACAACTGAGGATAAAGCCGGTACCGCGACCGGCCAGGTTTCTAATAATAAAACGCAGAATGGCAAAATCGCAGATAATGACAAGAAAGTTGTATACGAATACAATAAAGATATCTTTACTGTAGAAGCCACAAAAAAAGTTAACAATGTTACGTTCACTTCAACAGATGGTACTAATTACAGTGCTACTTTAGCGAATGGCAAAACATATACAAAAGCAGAAATAGATACTGCATTGAAAGGTACCGCGAAAGATGATATAGCTAAACTTCTTGGTTATGCAGATGCAACTGCTGCACTAGATACTACTGACGGTTATGCACAGAAACTTGACGATGCTACCGCCACATATTCCGTTACCAATGTTGATGGTAAAGCTATCTCCGGTCTTCTTGACAACGTTGACACCATGATTAAGAGCGTTACTACAGAGCGTTCTAAACTTGGTGCTGTTCAGAACCGTCTGGAGTACACCGTTAAGGTTGACGACAACACTGCTGAAAACCTGCAGTCTGCTGAATCCCGTATCCGTGATACTGATATGGCAGATGAAATGACAAGATTCTCGAAAGAGAGCATCTTGCAGCAGGCAGCTACTTCTATGCTGGCTCAGGCAAATCAGTCCAACCAGGGCGTACTTTCCTTACTTCAGTAAGAAATGTTGTTCGTTTCATAGAAAAAACCAGTCTTCGGACCAATGTCATTAAGTTAAGAATTTTGACATAATTATAAAACACATCATATTTGCAATTGTTTGATAAATATGATGTGTTTTTTTCTTTTGTCTATGCGGATGGAGGTTTCTGCTTCATTTAATCTCGTCATTAATTCAATCTATTCGCATGTAAATTTGCAACACATTCTACATTTGTATTACGTTTTTGGAACGCTCACGGAGATATTCTATTCCTTCTCTCCCATCACTCCACCATTCTTTTTTGCCTCTTCCTGCATTTCCTTTTTCACTTGTTTAAATGTTTTTCCCGACACATCCACATCGGTTACCGTGATTTTGAGAGAATCATCCTCAAACACATACTTTTTGTCTTTTTGCGCTTTTTTTTGCTCACTGGCATCTGTCTCTTTAATTGCATCTGTTTTTGCACTTGCCTTTGATATGTTGGCATCATCGTTGTTTGCTCCCATAAAACTATGGGCAAAATATCCCCCTGTCAAAAACAGCAGTGCCATAACAACTATGGCGATATGTACTTTCTTGCTTTTAATTTTATTCATATTACCATGTCTCCTTTCATCATGATTTAGTCAACGAGAAAGAACCATACCCTCCTGTACTATTCTACTCAACAATTTTTTTCAAGAATTTTGTCTAAAATTTTCATAAACTTTCTCATCTGTTCGTCTGTACCAATCGTTATACGATTAAACTCCTTTATTCTCGGAGCATCGAAATGACGAACATAAATATTTTCTTTTCTCAACTGCTCAAAAATTACTTTTCCTGATATTGCTTTGTGCCGGGCAAACAAAAAATTTGTCTGTGAGGGCAGAACATAAAAACCACGTTTTTCTAATTCTTCCTTTGTCCATGTTCTTGTCGCCATAACTTTCCCACACTTATCACGGAAATAGTCTTCATCCGCAAGTGACGCTGCCCCGACACAGATACTCTCCTGTGTCATGGTATACGAATTAATAGATTCCTTAACATCCGTCATTGCCTGTATAAGAGCCTCATTTCCCATTGCAAAACCGATACGCATCCCTGCCATGGAACGTGACTTGGAATATGTCCGTACAACAAGAAGATTATCATAACGGTCAATCAGCGGAAGAACTGTTTGTCCACCAAAGTCAACATACGCTTCATCTATGATAACAACAACATCCGGATTTGCCTTTATGATTGCTTCTATCTCATCAACTGCCATACCGATTGAAGTAGGCGCATTGGGATTAGCGATCACAATACCACCGTTTTCTTTCATATAGTCTTGTATACGGATCTTGAAATTTTCATCCAATGCCGGTGTTTCGTACGGGATACGGTATACATCTGCCCACACCGGATAAAAAGAGTAGGTAATATCCGGGAACAATACCGGTTTCTTCGAATTAAAAAATGTCAGAAAGGCAAGTGCCAGTACATCATCCGACCCCACGCCAACAAACACCCGGCCTTCTCTGAGGTGATAATATTTTTCCAGTCCTTTCACCAGCTCACTCGCTGCCGGATCCGGATATAATGCAAAACGGTCAACATCAAGTTTCTTATGTGCCTCATATACTTTCGGTGATGGCGGATAAGGATTCTCATTTGTGTTCAGTTTAATCATATCTTTTTCCTGTGGCTGCTCTCCCGGCACATAAGGAGTAACCTTTCGAACTTTATCTTCCCATGCTTTCATATGTATCCGCCCTTTCTGCTGCAATTTTATTTCTTTGTTAAATTTACCCCATTCGCCGCTTTCTGTCAATAGCCTGTTATGCTTTCATAGGCATCCAGGATTCCAAATCCCCATTCTTCATTGGGATAAGGTTCTCCCCTTGGGACAGCTCCGCTGATCAAAGCGTCACGCAGCGTATTGCTGTTGGCTCCCTGCCTGACATAACGCTGCAGAAATAAAGCACCTACCCCTGCTGTAAACGCTGCTGCTACACTTGTTCCTGTCATGGTTCCATACCGTCCGCGAGGATAAGTCCCTGTCAATTCCACCCCCGGCGCTACGATTTCCGGTTTAATATTGCCATCGGGAGTAAATCCACGGCTGGCCTGCAGATAAAGGGCTTCATTACGCACATCGTAAGCAGAAGCCGTCACCGCATAAGTTGTATTCCCCGGATTTGTAATCGTCATATTAGGATCGGATTCCAGAAAAAATACATTTTTCTCAAGAAATGGCTGAATCGGCAGCCAGAGCGAAAAGTTCGAATCAGGAAAGTCAACGCGCACGCGGACTTTCCATATTCCCTGTTTGGGCGATACAAAGCGAAATACAACAACCTGCTCCCGTGTCAGTTCTTGTGAAACCCCAAAATACAATTCCAATATTGTCCCTTCCGGTGAAAACTGATACTGCCGCCGGACACCGGACACCGCTTGTATATTACCAAATATCTCTCCACTGGGTGATACGACATCCAAATTGAGTTTTCCCGGAGCACGCCACCACAACTGTGTCATGAATCCATCCATTGACTGTTCTACATTGATGCTTACTGTGTCCTCTTTTCTTTTTATTGTATGATGGTGCCGTGCATTTCCCTCATTTCCGGCGCAGGTAACAATAGCAATCCCCGGAACTGACAGATAACGAAGGAGATAAAGTCCCAGATTGGTTCTTCCATTATGATTTCCCATGCTGGTTCCGATTCCCAGACAGATTACGATTGGTTTGTTCTGCTGCCTTGCGACAGAAAGAAGAAAAGCAACGCCGGCAACAATATCATTTTCCTGAAAAGCCGGTACCTGTGCCGGTATCCCATAATACTGCCGGTAGCTTTGCTTTGCCTGCTTGCATTTCACCATGACAATGTCCGCCAGCGGCGCTACTCCGGAAAACTCCTCCGCCCGTTTTTCCTTTCCCGCCGCAATTCCGGCGAGAAAGGTTCCATGCCCTATTTCGTCCACAACAGGCACGATCTCCTGCGGATTATCTGCCCGCAATGCCTGATTAATCTGTTGCCTGTCATATACACTTCCATAGGGAAGTTCTCTGGTCCCATCGCCCTCCTGTCTAGTCTGATCCCAGATTGAAACAATCCGTGATGTGCCATCTGCTTCAATAAAAGCTTCATGCGTATAATCGATTCCGGTGTCTACAAATCCAATCAATACCCCTTGCCCGTACAGATCCAGATACGGCTGTCTGCGAATGCGGAGCACTCCACTTTCTTCCAGTGCCTCCTCATTCATTAAACCATACACATTCGGGATTGGCGAAAAACCATATTTCTGAATCGTTTCACTGGAGACATCCTGAACTTTCTGATAGATCACCCCTTGCAGATTATCAAATTGTATATAACAGTCCGGATTGTATAATCCACTGACAAATTCTTCTCCCCGGTAACTCCAGACAAAATACTCCAGCACATCCTCTGCATAAACGACATCTTTGCATAACATAAAAAGCCCCCTGCCTATTTCATAGCCGGATCATCGATTGACAACCATTCTCTTACTATCCTACGCAGAAAGCTTTCCATAAATTCATACTATTTTAACACTAATTGTTACTTCGCATGATAATCACCGGCGCACCTTTTCCTTCTATATAGTCCTTTGTGATCACCACTTTTCCGATCATGTCATCTTTTGGTATTTCATACATAATATCCATCATGAATTCTTCTATGATTGATCTCAGCGCACGTGCTCCTGTCTTTTTTGCTGCCGCCTTCTTTGCCACAGCACGCAGGGCATCTTCTTCAAATTCAAGATCAACCTCATCCATACGCAGCAGTTTACGATACTGTTTGATGATCGCATTGCGAGGCTTACTCAGCACCTCCACCAAAAGATCTTCGTCCATTGCCTGAAGCGAAAACACGATTGGCAGACGTCCAATAAACTCCGGTATCAATCCGTATTCACGGATATCCTCTGTCTCCACACGCGCAAACAGGTCTTTTTCATGATCAAACCGGTCTCTTAATTCAGAACCAAACCCCATCGTTCCCTGCTTCGTCAGGCGTTTCTTTATAATATCTTCCAATCCCGGAAAGGCACCGCCACAGATAAACAAAATGTTACTGGTGTTTACTGTTGTCATCGGAACCATAGCGTTTTTATTCGTTGCACCAACAGGCACTTCAATATCTGCCCCTTCTAATAATTTCAGCAGTGCCTGTTGGACAGACTCACCACTGACATCACGGTTATTTGTATTCTGTTTTTTCGCTATCTTATCAATCTCATCAATATAAACAATCCCACGCTCAGCCAATTCAACATCGTTGTCTGCATTGGCAAGCAGTTTGGATATCACGCTCTCAACATCGTCTCCGATATACCCTGCCTCTGTCAAGGCTGTAGCATCCGTGATTGCTAACGGAACCTGTAGCAATCTTGCCATAGTCTTTACCATAAATGTTTTACCGCTTCCGGTTGGTCCAAGCATCAGCATATTTGATTTTTCAATCTCTACACCATCATCTGTCTTCTCTGCAAGGACACGTTTATAATGGTTGTATACGCCAACAGAAAGTACTTTTTTTGCATTCTCCTGTCCCATGACATACTCATCCAGATTTCCTTTTATTACATGTGGTGCCGGAAGCTGGTTAATATCAAGAATCGGTTTTTCCTGTTTTTCTTTTTTCTTTGTCTTAACTTTATGACGCTCCTGAAATTCCGCCGGAGGCTCTACCCCCATTGATCCCAGATTCAAAAACTCTATATTTGGCATCCCCGGATAATTCGGCATCCCCTGCATACCAATCTGGTCAAATGTCTTCTGCATGCAGTCTGAGCAGATCGTTATATTGTTAGGAATTGTAATCATACGCTCTACTTTACTCTCCGGACGATGGCAAAGATAGCAGATCTTCTCATATCCATTTGTTGTATTATCTTTTTTATTTTCTTCGCTCATAATTCTCTCCATCTGTTATCTACATTAAAATCCCATCGCTGCCAGCGCAGGTGCGTTAGTACGATGGGATTTATTATACACTATTTTTAATTTTTAGTAAATACCTCTTCCCCAAGGTACTATCTGCGAATCGTCTTCATAATCCTGCTCTCCCTGCGGTTGCTGTTGTTGCTGTGAAGAGGAATCATCTCCCAAACCATCTACCGTATCTTTTCCTTTCAATACCACATCGACTACTTTTTTCTTGTAACTTCCATCATCACTGCGCATGATCGTTACTTTGATCTTAGTTCCCGTCTTTGTACTATTTACTTTTTCCTTGACCTCTTCAATAGTCTTGACGCTGATGCCATCAAGCTGGGTAATAATATCTCCCTGTTTTATCCCTGCTTTGTAGGCTGCACCTGCATCCGATACGGATACAACATATACGCCTTTCGGAATACCATAAGCAGAACTTACACTGTCTGATATACTTCGTCCGGTTATGCCAAGATAACCTTTTTCGTTATCCTTTAATACCTCTCGGTCCATAAGATCGTTAATGATCGAGACCGCACTACTCATAGGAATTGCATAGCCCATACCTTCCACATTAGTAGAGTTATATGAAAAATACTTGGATGAATTGATGCCAATAACATTTCCATGTGTATCGATCAAAGCACCACCACTATTACCAGGATTGATTGCCGCATCGGTCTGAAGCAACACCTGTGTCGTTGACTTTCCACTATTATCCTGTGCCGATACTTCACGGTTCTTCGCACTCAGATAACCAACCGTCACAGACTGGCCATATCCCAGTGCATTACCAATGGCGATAACCATCTGGCCAACCTTCGCATCATCAGAACTTCCTAAAGAAGCCACCCGTATACTATGTTTTGTTGAGTTTTTTAATTTATTCAGCGGCACTGTCAGTACAGCAAGATCATTCGAAGCACTGGTTCCCTTTACGGTGGCGTCAGCAACTTCATTGTCATTAAAGGTTACTGTAATCTTGTCTGCTCCCTCTACCACATGGTTGTTAGTAACAATAAGCAGTTGATTATTATCCTGCTTTACAATAAATCCTGAACCGGCCCCCTGTGAAGAATACGTCTGTCCAAAATAAGAAGTCTGCGTACTCTTCTCTGTAATGGCAACAATCGATGGCATCACATTTTCCACAATACCGGAAACGTCACTTGCAGATGCAGCCGAACCAGTTGTGGTTGTAATCGTTACTGAATTTCTGCCCTGATCTGTCTGTACCTGGGCAATCTCACTTTCACCAAAAATAAGTCTTGCTATCTGCTGCACCCCTACAAAACACCCGGCCGCGATCACACCGAAGATCACTGCACTTAAAATAATACGTGGGATCGTCATTCCTTTACGTGGTTTCTTTTGATTTGCCTGTGAACTGCCCGCTTTTTGAAAACGATACACATTGTCCTGACTTGGCATTGGCTGAGGTCCATCGGTATGCGTGGTCTGCTGTTCCGCCTGTCCCTGCGCTGTCGTATTCTGTGTGTGCGCTATATTTTCTTTGGTAGGATCTACCATAACAAAATTGTTACTGCCATCCGTTTCCCAGTTATTATTTTCATCCATGATAATACATCCTTTCTTCATAAGTTAGACTCATTATAAAGCCTAATTGTGTTTAGTTTGTGAATGTAAGAACTTTACTTATTGTGAAAAACCATAAAATGGTATATAATATTACTGTTCATTGTGAAAATTCGTGCTGATCGAACCGTTACATTATTGAGAGAAAGGGTGCATTTATTTTGATTAAAGGAAATCAAAAGTTACTAAATCTTTTTCGTATATTGATTGATACGGCCATTATGGTCTTTTCCTTTTTAGCTGCTTATGAACTTCGATTTGATACCGATCACAGTATCCTGATCAAATGGGGAATGGAACGCCCCCGTGGTTTATATGGTTCTCTTCAGGATTACCTGCAGATCCTCTTTATGCTGATCCCGTGTTATCTGGTATCGTATTACTTCTTTCATTTATATGATCCCAAACGCGTAAAAAGCCGCAAAACAGAAATTTTTAACATGTTTAAGGCAAATATCGTTGGTATTTTATATTGTGTTGCTTTTTTATTTTTTATACATAATGGGACCTGGGCCCGCCTTTTTATCGTCATTTTTGTCACCTTGAACTTTATCCTTGGCGTATTTTTCCGTTTTACGATTACAACGATCCTGCGGAAGATACGGAGAAAGGGATTAAATCAGAAACATATCCTGCTTGTTGGATACAGCCGCGCTGCCGAAAGTTATATCGACCGTCTGCTGGCTCATCCGGAATGGGGGTTTTCGATTCATGGAATTTTGGATAATCACAAACCGCTTGCTTATTCCTACCGTGATATTCATGTAATCGGACGTATCGACGAACTGGAGAAAATGCTGGAAGAAAATGACTACGATGAAATTGCCATTACCCTCGGCATTAACCATTATGATGCGCTGGAACGCATCGTTGCTATCACAGAGAAATCCGGTGTGCACACAAAATTCATCCCGGATTATAACAATATCATTCCAACCCGTCCGTATACCGAAGATCTTGATGGGCTTCCGGTTATTCATGTACGAAAAGTACCATTACTGAATTCATTTAACCGCTTTTTAAAACGTGTTTTTGATATTTTAGGGGCGCTCTTATTGATTATTTTATTTTCAATCCCTATGGCGATTGTGGCATCGATCATCAAAATCACATCGCCGGGACCTCTTATCTTCAAGCAGGAACGCGTCGGTCTTCACAACCGTCCTTTTAAAATGTATAAATTCCGTTCGATGGAAGTACAGGATGCTTCCAAGGAGAAACAGGCTTGGACTGTCCAGAATGATCCGCGTGTGACCCCAATTGGAAAATTTATCCGGAAAACAAGTCTGGACGAGCTTCCTCAGTTCTTTAATGTACTGAAAGGTGATATGAGCCTTGTCGGGCCACGGCCGGAAAGACCATTTTTCGTTGAAAAATTTAAAGAAGAGATACCACGTTACATGGTAAAACATCAAGTACGTCCGGGTATCACCGGATGGGCGCAGGTAAATGGCTACCGTGGTGACACATCCATCCGCATGCGTATTGACTGTGACTTGTATTACATTGAAAACTGGACATTTGGTTTAGATATTAAAATCTTATTTCTGACGATTTTTAAGGGATTTGTCAACAAAAACGCTTATTGATCTTTCCAGAATGTGTTTAATTCCGTTTTTAACTGCGGAATGTCCACTATTTTGTATTCCTTCCACTCACGTGGAAATAATTCACGATATTGTCTCTGCAGGAATCTTTCATCCAGCAGCAGGATAGCACCTTTATCCTCTGCTGTACGAATGACTCTTCCTCCCGCTTGAAACACCTTGTTCAGCCCAGGATACAGATAGGCATAGTCAAAACCGGCACCTTTCTTTTTTTCAAAATAATCTTTAAATAATTCTCTTTCATTGCAAACCATCGGAAGTCCTGTTCCTACAATGACAGCTCCAATCAGTCGGTCTTCACGTAGATCAATGCCCTCACTGAAGATCCCCCCCATAACACAGCAGCCGACAACAAACCCATTCTCCTGTTCTTCAAAGGCTTGTAAAAATTCTTCTTTATCTCTTTCTCTCATATCCGGATTCTGCACAAGCAGGCGTCCGTTTTTTCTATCCCGCATGCGAAGCACAATTTGATCCATAAAAGCATACGAAGGGAAAAACACAAGATAGTTACCATCCTTTGCTTCAATAAAGGTATCGATATAATCAGCAATCTTCTGGTATTCCTCCGGTCCTCTTCGTGTATACTTACTTGTTGCATCACGGGCAATTAATATCTTCCGCTGGCTTGGAAGAAACGAAGACTCCGCATACACAGCAGCATCCTCTTTGCTGCCCCCTAGTTGTTCTTTATAATATCGTATCGGAAGGAGTGTCGCAGAAAATAAGATTGTGCTGCGTACCCTGTCCATTACCTCCCTTAAGCAATGAGATGGATCCATGCACTGGAGTTTAATCCGAAATTTTCTTTCCGAATCATAGTCCAGATAGATCCGGTACTTCTCATCCATATTTTCCAGCATAGCCAGAAAATGCCGCACCCCAAAATAAAAGTTGAGCAAAGTGTCTCTATCAGGCAATACCGGGTATTCTTTGGAAAAAAGCTCATAGTCTGCCAGCACACGAAGAAGCTGAAACTCAAACACGCCAGCCTCTTCAATCACTTTAAATTCATCACATTCATGCCTCCAGTTAAGCATAGAACGGTTTGCTGCTTCCAGTGACTTCTCCAGCTTTCGCAGAAGATACTGTGTCTCCGGCCTTCTCTCATGACGCAACACCGCTTTCACAATACGCTTTACTTCAAGGAAATCCTCCTTAACCAGACGGGCGCTATACATCTCACGCCCTCTCTCTACCAGATTATGCGCCTCATCAACAAGTAACACCATGTCTCCCTTTTTTTCATTGGAAAAGAAACGTCTGAGATATACGTTCGGATCAAACACATAGTTATAGTCACATATAACCGCATCCGCAAACAAGGCTGCATCCAGCCCCATTTCGAACGGACAGACCTGATGTTTCTCTGCATACTTTAAAATAATGTCACGGGTCATCTTATCCTCGCTGGTCAGCATATCATAAACCGCTTCATTTACACGGTCATAGTGGCCCTTCGCCCGGTCGCATTCTCCTGGATTACATGCCAATTTTTCAAGAATACACAGTTTTTCTTTTGCCGTGATCGTCAATGGTTTTAATGCCAGATCCTGCTGTCCCAACAGTTCAAAACACTCTTCTGCTACTGTGCGTGTTATCGTCTTGGCAGTGAGATAAAAAATACGATCCGTAAGTCCCTCACCCATCGCTTTAACTGCCGGGAATACTGTTGTAATGGTTTTGCCTACTCCGGTCGGCGCTTCAATGAAAAGTTTTTTCTTTTTTTCTATCGAATGATATACCATCGCTGCCAATTCTTTCTGCCCGGTACGGTAATCAAAGGGAAAGACCAGCCTGCTAATCGACGCATTTCGTTTTTTCTTCCAGTCAAATTCATAGACCGCCCATTTTTCATAGCGCTCCATCAGTTCTAGAAACCATTGAACAATCTCCAGCCGTGTGTAGGTCTCCTGAAAACGCACAATCTGCTCTGTCTCCAGATGGCAATATGTCACCTGAACCTCAATCTCCGACAAATCTTCCTGCTCAGCTACCATATACGCATAGCACATTGCCTGTGCCTTATGGACATAGATTGGCTCCGTCAATTCGTCTATATTCAAATACACACCTTTGATCTCATCGATCAAAACATGATTTCCGTCACGGTATATACCATCTGCACGCCCTTCAACTTTCAGATAAAATGACTCCTGCGAATCCCAGCTTTCCATTTTCTGTAGCACAAAAAGAGAGACTTCCGCTTCATAGCCCAGTCCCATACTCTTCTGAATCTTGCGATGTATCTTACTGCCTAATTGCATTGCTTCTGTGTTTCTCGCCCCTGAACCAGTAGAAGAGATATCTCCCTGACGGAAAATAAATTCTACCAGATTGCGAACCGATATTTTCACCGTTGTCTTTTCTTCACTCATGTCATAAGTATAGTTCATTTAAAGAGTTCTTGCAAGGTCTGTGTGGCAAGTGAAAAGTTTGTATGACACATTCACGGGGAACGGATGCGCGGTTCTTTTTTGCTCTCACCCTCTTTATCTTGTTGTTTGTATAAAAAAGTTAATTAGTAAATTACCTCTGTTGCATTTCCAGCCAAAACATGATAAAGTTGTCGTGTTACTGTTATAATTTTATGACTATAGGAGGATTTGAAAAATATGTCTGATATTGACTATAATGAATTAGAAGAATTAACTCTTACCATGGAGGATGAAAACGGAGAAACAACAGAATGTGAGCTGCAGTTTGTCTTTGAATATGACAATCAGGACTATGGTGCTTTTTGCGAGACAGACAGCGAAACCGCTGAGTTCTATTTTTTTGCCATTGATGGTAAGACTAATTGGAAAGGCGAGACAGAATTAGAACTTGAGCCGGTAGAAGATGACACTCTTCTTGAACAGTTAGTGGAAGTTCTTCAACAGATCATTGATGAAGAGACTTCCAAAGATGATGAGGAAGATGACACAGAAGAAACGGAAGATGACAGCAAGTGGGACCAGTTTATTAATAAAAAATTAGAGGACTAGCTGCAATAAAAGGAAAAATCCCAGGCCCAAAATGGTCCAGGATTTTTCCTACATCTTTGTAACGAAGTATTTATCACCTGTTTCTTGAAGACAGCCGAATATTATTCTTTTTTTACATTTTTTCTTTTTTCTTTACAATTTGCGCAGTCTCCATGACATCCGCCACACATAGAAGAACCATCCTTATGTGCCACATATGTCAAAATAAATATTGCTGCGATTACAATCACGATCAAAATGATCACACTAATCCAATTCAAGACAAACGCCTCTCTTTCTGCTATTTTTCTTCACCCTTTGCTGCATTCAACACAGCAAAATACGAAGACTTGGCCGCATAATCACTGCCAAACAATGCTGGAAAACTAGTCTCTCCACGGAATTCCGTCAACCACGTATCGTCATCTGTCAACCCCCAAAATGTAACACCTGTAATATTAATCTTCTGATTTCTTTTACAGTCAATCAGCATCTTAAACAAATCTCCATATTTGTCTGCCACAACGCCCTGCTCTGCAGCTTTATTTGAAGTACTGTGAAGATCCAGTTCAGTCAGTTGAATCTCAATCTTGCCCGGGTCGATCTGGTTATACTTCTGGATTGCCACTTTTACTGTAGCAAGCGTCGGATAATCCATCACATAATGCGACTGCATCCCCATACCATCGCAGATACCAGCGTCGTAAAGGCCTTTCAGAATACTGTACAACTTATCTCGTTTTGCCGTATTATATTCATTATAGTCATTCAAAAATAGTTTCACATCTTTATCGGCATATTTTCTTGCGAATGTAAAGGCGTCCGTAATATAGCTTTCATCACCATAAACCTGATACCATTTGGATTTGGTTCTAAACTGTCCCTCATCCGTGACTACTTCATTGGCAACATCCCAGGCATATACAACGCCGGGATAATTCGTCTGACAATATGTCAACACATTTTTTATATAACTTTCCATACGTTTTTTCATAACATCTTTTCCAACAAAAGGTTTATTCACATCAAACCCTTCATGAAAAAACCATTCCGGCGTCTGGTTGTGCCAGATCAACGTATGTCCACGAAGCTGCACCCCATTATCACATGCCATTTTAAGTATTTTATTCAAAAGGGTCTCATTGATCAATATATTACTGTCACTTCCCCTTGTGACCGTTTCTGTACTCAACAATGCTTCCGGCTTCATCTCATTTTCCATAGTAATAGAGTTAAACTGGCTCGTAATAAGACTTTTAGCCTTTGCAAAAGCGCCTGCGCCTTCTAGCTGCCAGGTATTCACGGCTACTCCCATCTTGAAGTCTTTCATATATGCTGTCTTTAATGTATCATTTAATTTTGGAGTTTTTACTGACACCTTTATCTTCACCTTTCTTCCACTATATGTCTTCGCCGTCACTGTCGTATCACCAACATACTGTCCTGTTATGGCACCATTTTTCACTGTAGCGATCTCAGTATCGGCTGATTTCCATGTTGCCGTATCATTTGAAGACTTTGGCATGATTTTTGTCTTCAGTTTCACCGTTTCATATTTATTCAAAACGATTTTTTTGATTTTTTTGCCCTTCTTATTTAAGACGGAAAGGGATCTGGCTCCCTTTACTATCGTCACTTTGCATGCAAGCTTCTTTGTCTTTCCTTTATTTCTGACCTTGGCTGTTATCGTCACTCTTCCCTTTCGCCGTCCATATACCCTGCCCGACGATGAAACAGAAGCTACTCTTTTCTTAGAAGAGGACCAGCGAACATTCGCTGAACCTTTATCATTCACTTTCAGCCTCACACTCTTACCTATGGCAAGAGTAGCTTTTTTCAAATTTAAACTTCCACGCACGGAAGCCTCCCCTGATTTCCCACCTGGCACGGATAGCACCATACCGCATAATAATACGCCCGCAATTATTCTTCTCACTTTTCCCGGTCCTTTCTCATTTTTCCTTTCAGCTCCGGCGCTATTTCAAAAAGAAATCTGGATGGTTCTGCTGTTTTATGAAACCGTTCACTGACAAACGATAAATGTAAATGCGCTCTGGCTCTTGTCATTGCCACATATAACATCCGGCGTTCTTCCTCCTCTTCGCCGGCCTGAATTGCTTTTCCATAAGGGCTGACCCCTTCATTTACCGTAGGAATAAAAACAACTTCAAATTCCAGTCCTTTCGACCCATGCATTGTCATAAAATTTACGCCTTCTGACTCACTTTTTTTCCTCTTCAGTTCCTCCCTCATTTCCTCTAGCTGCTCACCATAACTTTCCACAAAAGAAAGCCATTCAGTAAGGCTTGTCTTATCCCTTGCCGTCTCCTGGATTTCATCAAGAACCACCATCCAGTCTTCGACGTCTACCCGTCTCTCCTTTGCATACTCCTCAAGAAAATCATCATATCCAATGCCTTTACGGATATAATGCAACGCAGAAAATGGCGTCATCGTCTTCATGGCATGTATCTGATTTTCAAAGTCATGGAGGCGTTCTATCATCCACATCTGATCTTTCCCTGCATAATAATCACACAGAGCAGAAAACGATACTTCCGGAGTTTCCAATGCCGCACGACTTATATAACGCACCGGACGGTTACACACTTTTAAAAATTTTCCCCGGCTGCGATCCCCCAATGCCATTTCAACATAACATAGGATATCTTTCGCCATCCACGTATCAAAAATATTCGGCAGATTTTCTTTCATAACAAATGGAATTCCATGCTCCATCATCTTACCCGCAAGAGTCCGCATCTGAAGATTTGTGCGAAAAAGAACCGCTATATCAGAATACGCCATTCCATCGCGTTTATACTGCTGAATCTGTGTAACGATCCGGCCTGCTTCGGCAGAAAGATTCTTACATCGCAGGATATGTACACCTTCCCGCTTTCCCTTATAGGATGTTAGGTTTTTCTGGTAGCGTTTCCTGTTGTGGCCGATTAATTTACCGGAAGCAGTCAATATCTGGTGTGAACAACGATAATTCGTGTTAAGTACTATTTTTTTCGTCTGTGGAAACTGTCTTGGAAAAGACAGCATAATATCCGGCCGGGAACCACGAAATCCATAGATTGATTGATCGTCGTCCCCTACAATAAAAAGGTTATCTTCCGGCTTTGCCAGCATACAGATTGTTTCATATTGAAGACGATTAATATCCTGAAATTCATCAATCAGAATATAGCGGAATCGCTGCTGCCAGCGTGCCAGAATATCTGACCGGGCTTTCAGCAATTCATAGGTATATACTACCATATCATCAAAATCAAGACAATGATGCATTTGCAATCTCTGTTGATATTCATTATAAATCGTTCGGAAAACCCGCTCCGGGCAATTAGCGGAATAATAACAATCCACATCAATGCCCTCTCCCTTAACCTTACTGATTTCTTTTTGTATCTCCTCAAGGAACTCCTTTTTATCATCCACTTCATAGCCACTTCCACATAACGCTTCTTCCAAAAAGCGGTATTTAAGCGATGCTGTAGCAATGTCTTTTGCCTCATAACCATATGCTGCCCGCAAAATTTGAAAAAAAACAGAATGGAACGTTCCAAAGCGAACCGGCAGACGTCTTCCGTCTACCATTGCCTCAAAACGTTCCTTCATTTCTATCGCTGCCGCTTTGGAAAAGGTAACTACAAGAATTGTGTCTGGAGTTACACCACACTCATCAATCAGTGCTTTGACCCGGTTTGTAATAACAAACGTCTTACCGGCACCGGGACCTGCCAAAACCATAGCCGGTCCTTCCTTATGCCGGATTGCTTCTTCTTGTGCTTTATTGTGCGTCATTTAATAATTCAATACCCTTTCTGATACGGTTCAGAGATTCTTCTTTTCCAAGGATTTCCATAATTTCGTAAGCTCCACCCGGTGTCATCTGTTTTCCGGATACCGCTGTACGAAGCGGCCAGAGAGCTAATCCATTCTTACATTCTTTCTCTGCCACATACTGCTTAACGACAGACTCCAAGCTGTCATGATCAAATGTATCAAGAGCCTCCAGACGAGGTAAAAAGTCTTTTAAAACCTGAAGTGAATTCTCACTATTGGTCTTCATCTTCTTATGCGTATACATCGCCACATCATATTCCGGAAGTTCTTCGAAGAAATCAATCTTTTCTGCTATATCCGGGAACACCTCAATACGCGTCTTTACAAGATCAGCAATTGCTTTCTTGTCGATATCGCACGTAACTGTCTTTTCAACTTCCGGCAGTGCATATTTATAATACTCTTCCTTGTCCATATTCTTAATATACTCGCCATTCATCCAGCGGAGTTTTACCATATCAAAAACCGCCGGTGATTTGTTGATACGAGTATAATCAAATGCCTGTTCCAGTTCCTTTAAAGAAAAAATCTCTCTGTCTTCTGCCGGACTCCAGCCAAGCAATGCAACATAATTAACAATGGCTTCCGGCAGGAAACCAAGTTCCAGCAGATCCTCAAAAGAAGAGGCTCCATTTCTTTTAGCCAGTTTCTTATGATTAGCATCCGTAATAAGCGGACAGTGAATATACTCTGGTATATCCCAGCCAAATGCCTCATAAAGACGATTGTATTTTGGGGCAGAAGAAAGGTACTCATTTCCTCGTACGACATGTGTGATTTCCATAAGGTGATCATCAATAACATTAGCAAAATTATAGGTTGGATATCCATCTGATTTTATAAGAATCATATCATCGAGATCCTCATTCGGTGCTGTGATATCTCCATAGATCACATCATGAAAGGTTGTTTCACCTTCTGTCGGATTATTCTGTCGGATAACATAAGGCACTCCGGCAGCCAGTTTCTCCTCAACTTCCTCTTTTGTCAGGCTGAGGCAATGCTTATCATACTTTGCTGCCTTTTCACCGTTTGCCTCTGCCTCATCATGAAGCTGCTGCAACCGCTCTTTGGTACAAAAACAATAATACGCTTCGCCTTTCTCTACCAACTGCTTCGCATATTCAAGATATACCCCCGTTTTCACACGCTCGCTCTGAACATAAGGACCAAATCCACCATCTTTGTCCGGTCCCTCATCGTGAGACAGACCTGCCATCTTCATTGTCTTATAGATCAATTCCAATGCACCTTCTACGAAGCGCTCCTGATCGGTATCCTCAATCCGGAGAATAAAATCTCCTCCTTCATGTTTCGCAATCAGATACTCATATAGTGCTGTTCTCAGATTGCCCACATGCATTCTTCCTGTTGGACTTGGTGCATATCTTGTACGAATTTTCTTACTCATGTTAATCTCCATTCTGCAGACTTTCTTCCCTGTCTGCTGTTCCTTTCTATCGTTATTGCATAGCGTCCAGATAAGCCTTCAGGCAAGCTACCGTGCCATCAATACCACACAGATCACTGCGAATAGCCATATCATAATTTAATACATTATCCCAGCGTTCTCCGGAATGATATTTGTAATAATTGGCTCTGCTCTTATCCTTTTTCATAACCGTCTCGGCTGCTTTCTCTTTTGAAATGCCATCTACCTCAATCGCACGTTTAATGCGGAAATCTAATGTAGCATTAATAAAAAGGTTTACTACATTTTCATTTTCCTTCAGAATATAGTCCGCACATTTGCCAACAATTACACAAGGACCTTCTGCTGCCACATTACGGATTACCTTTGACTGCGCCAGGAAAATCCTGTCATCTAGCGACAAACCGGAAAAGCCAACATCCTGATTGGAAAATACGTTCATTCCCATTGCAATCGAATAGAGCAGACTATTACTCGCTTTGTCTTCTGCTCTCTCAAAAGCGGCTTCCGCAAACCCTGTCTCTTTAGCTGCCCGCGAAATGATCTCGTTATCATAAAAAGGAATTTCGTATGCTTCTGCCAGCTTTCTACCTATTTCACGTCCACCACTACCATATTGTCTTGTAATTGTAATTACTTTATCCATATAATCCCTCCATCCTGACCATAGCATCATTACTCCAAATAGATATCTATATTATACTGATTTTTCACCTGTTTCGCAAGCATCAGAGAGAGAAAATATTTCATTCAGGCGCACCGTCCTATCGTCCAAAATATGCGTTAAGCCCGTTTGTGATTCCTTTTACCATTTTCTTCTGATAAGAAGATGATGCCATCCTGCGGTCTTCCTGTGGATTGCTCATAAATCCCATTTCAACAATCGTAACCGGAACTTTGCACCAGTTGATCCCTGTCATCGTATTGGTATACATAACCCCACGGTTCTTTGCTCCCGTTGCCTTGCAAAATGATTGTAAAACCTTTTTTGACAGTTTCTGGCTTGCCTTGCGATTTGCCTTTGTCAGGTAGCGGTTCGAATTTGTAGGAGCGATCGTCAGCGCCCCCTTCACACCTGAGCTGTTGGAACTGTTAGCATGAATTCGGATAAAAGCATCTGCTTTGTTTTTATTCGCAATTTTGGCGCGATCCACATTTGACATGGTTACATTATTTTTTGTCCGCACCATAATAACTTTATAGCCTTGTTTCACAAGTTCTGTTTTCAATTTCTTTGCCACCTGAAGGTTTAACTTATACTCAGGCAGATGCGTCGCACAGCCACTTGTTCCTCCTGTCACCTTTGCTTTTCTCGTCTTGGAACCCGGTCCGTTAGGTTCTGTGGCGTTCATCGCATGTGTCTGATGACCTGCATCAATTACAATTACCTTTTGTTCTGCTTCAGCCGCTTTCAAAACAGCTCCCGGTGTAATCGTCTCTGCCAGCATAAGGCAGACTGCCATTACCGCTATTGTAATTTTTTTCATTTTTTCCTCCATTCTACGCAGGAACCCTATAACAAGCCCCGCTTCGTACCATTAAACTTTTCTATATGATAGAAAAGGCACCATCTAATGATGATGCCTTTTCTTATGCGGAGTATGGGACTTGAACCCACACGCCCTACGAGCACATGATCCTTAGTCATGCCTGTCTGCCAATTCCAGCAACTCCGCAAATCATTCGCTGACAGTAAACACCATCAGCGAATAATATGATATCAAATATCAGCAAAAATGTCAACCTGTTTTTTAGATTTTACCCATATTTTTATCGACAATGCTAATATTTTGTCATATACCAGGACAGCATTTCCTCATTTTTCTTCTCCACACTTTTATACTGTGAGCGGGGTAGGGGACAGGGAACATTTCCCGTCTCTACCGTAATGCTTGGTATCTGCTTCTCATATACCAGCCAGTCAGCAAATCCTCCTCCTTTCGAAGTAGACGAATTGCGTGGCATCAACCGGTAATGATTGAAAGATTTCACCTTTTTTGCCAGATTCTCCAGTTTCTCATGTAATGCTCCACCCACAGCAAAATCCCAGTAAATAATGCTGCCGGTTGAGTGCAGGTTCAAAACAGCGTGTGGCTCTGTTTTATTTATGAACTTCACTAACGCTTTTGTCTCACGTTCACTTTCAGCTTTTTTGCCACTATAAAACACCCAGTCACCCTTTTTTGCCTTTTTACTTTTCTTAAATCCGCAATCAAAGTTATTATTAATATTTACTCCACGGGCATTATTCTTCCATGTATCAGTATGTCCTATCTTTTGAATCTTCTTCTGAAGTTTTTTGTTACGGATTGCCTCATAGCCATGCTGGGATATCGTTACCCCATCCGGATTATCCATCGGAAGAATATAGAGACATACATGACGAAAACGCTTCGAATATTCACTATAATCACGCATAATCTGTTCTGTGCTTCTCATAAGCATTTGCGTATTCAACCACTCTCTTGCATGAATAGCAGCATCTATGACAAGATGTTTTGACGCATTAGGATTGCCGATCCTCATGCACCACATTTCTCTTTTGTCATATGTCTGCCCAATGGAATAGCAGGTTAATCTGTCGTGATATTTACGGGTAAGACGGTGTATGTCGGATGTCATATCCTGATAATCATACAAAGTCTTTTTATTATTAACGATCCAGGGTTCTTCCCTGACTATTATTTTCATCTTGATTTCGTTTTTTTCAGAATCTTTTACCTTTGCTGTGACATACGTTGTTCCCTTCTTTTTGGCTGTCAGTTTTCCTTTTTCGTCTATAGAAGCGATTTTCCTGTCCTTTATGTGAAACTGCAGATTCTTTTTTGCATAATTAAACGAAAGTCCCTGTGTATGTTTTTCATATAACTGAATTTTACTTTCTTTTCTGCTTATCAGCCTTTTATGAAAGTTAATATATATATACTGCTTTTCTCCTGTCTGTTTCGATTGTGCCTGTATCATCGCATAAATATTCTTTTCGGAATTTTTATTATGACATTTTACGATGCCGTTTTGTGAAACCGTAACTTGTTTTTTCCTGACTTCTTTTTTACTCGCACCGCCATAAACACAATAAGTACTGTCATGAGTCATGATAAGAGATACCGTATCCGTTGTATAGGAATCAATATAATACACTTTCTTTCCTTTTACCTTATGATAATGAATCCCCGTCTGGTTCCCCTTTTTATATTTTGCCTTTGGATGTTGTAACACATATCGGTCCACCTGCACTGGTGCTTCCGTTATCTCCGGCGCTTCCGTCACCTCCGGTGTTGGCCGGATTGTCGGCTCCGGTTCCTCCTCCGGTTGTTCCTGTTCGTGATATTCCTGCTCCTGTTCCTGTGCCAAAGCTGCCTCTGCCGGCTGACCGGCAGCCAGCATAATAATAAGACAAGCTGCTCCCATTCTCATTATCTTATCCGTCAAATCTTCTTCATTCCTTCCCTATTGATTACAAAATAAGAGGTACCCCTTCGAGATACCTCTTATTATTATATAAGCAAAATATGAATTTTTTATGACTTATGCCAATTTGCTCTTTGCTACTTCTACTAATGCAGCAAATCCTTCCGGATCGCTGATTGCCATCTCAGAAAGCATTTTGCGGTTCACATTCACTTCTGCAAGTTTCAATCCATACATGAACTTGCTGTAAGAAAGCCCATTGATACGCGCAGCAGCATTGATACGTGCGATCCACAACTGTCTGAACTGTCTCTTTTTCTGCTTTCTACCTGTATAGGATTCTTCCAAGGCACGCATAACGGACTGTTTAGCCACACGATACTGCTTACTTCTTGCGCCTCTGTAACCCTTTGCTAACTTTAATACTCTTTTATGTTTTTTCTTTGCGTTCATTCCGCCTTTAATTCTAGCCATTTGTCAATTCCCTCCTTGCGCCATTAGCAGTATGGCATGATTTTCTTCATTGTCTTAACGTTTGTATCATCAACTAATGTAGATTTTCTAAGATTTCTCTTTCTCTTTGTTGTCTTTTTTGTCAAGATGTGGCTTTTGTATGCCTTATTTCTCTTCAATTTACCAGTTCCGGTAACCTTAAAGCGCTTTGCAGCAGCTCTTTTTGTTTTCATTTTCTGATTTGCCATAATTTCATTCCTCCGTTATTATTTTGTGGCTGATAAAAACATTACCATACTTCTTCCTTCCATTTTGGCAGGTTTATCAACAGTGGCAACATCCCCCAACTGCTCAAAGAAAGAATTCAATATCTCACGTCCAACATCTTTATGCGCCATTTCACGCCCACGAAAACGCAGGGATACTTTCACTTTTGCACCTTTCTGCAAAAACTTCTGCGCCTGATTGACTTTCGTATTCAGGTCATTCGTATCAATGTTGGGAGAAAGACGAATCTCCTTTGTGTCGATGGTTTTCTGTTTCTTCTTTGCTTCTTTTGCTTTGCGAGCTTGTTCATAACGATATTTACCATAATCAATGATCTTGCAAACCGGCGGTTTTGCTGTCGGTGCAATCTTCACCAGATCAAGTCCGGCATCCTTCGCCTTGAAGTATGCTTCTTTGGCAGACATGATACCTAACTGTTCTCCATCCTGTCCGATAACACGAACTTCTTTGTCACGAATCTGCTCGTTAATCATTAAATCGCCTATTGTTCTTACCTCCTAAAAAAGAAAAAATAGCTGTTTTTACAAGCCAGCTATCCACAAGAATATTTTTCAAACATGAAATTGTATCATACTATGAAAAGGTAAAACCATTGCTGTGTGATAGCTTCCGCTATACAGCAAGGTGAGAGTGGATAACTCTGCTTCGTTTCCTTTTCACAGTCTAACACAAGATATAGATCGTTGTCAAGCATTTATTGACAAATCAAATTTCAAACATGTTGATTTAAGATGTATTTTAGCATTTTAGATGTCCCCATACCAATACACTTCTTCTTTTTCGATATAAGAAAGTAAGATGGCGTCCATTTCAAATTCCGGATTCCGTTTGCTCATATTACACGCGGTAAGTGTTGCCTCCGAGAGATTCAAAAACATCTCTTTTGCTTCTCCCATCGGCGCACGCTACAGACAAACCGTATAAATAAGCGGCAGCAAATCTTCACGCTAGATGAGTGGACAGCGTTGTCTTTTTTCGGCACAAAAAGATGATAAATAAGAAAGTGCCGAAGTGACATTTAGACTCTCATCCGATGTATGTATATTTTCCTCGATAAATTTCCGAATCCAATCCGGAACTTCATCCTCGCGGCGACATCGCTCTAACTGCCTTTTTGCCTGTGCTGCATGGATTAATTGCTCCTTTAGAATGGGACCTCGAAGCAAATCCGAATAACGTTTGGCGTAATGTTCACTCTTACCAAATACCTCACCCAAAAGTTCCCACAGCCTATTTTTTTCCTCTTCTCTCACCCACGAAAGAATACTGTCACGGTAGCGGATTACATAGTTAAGTGCTGTCTGGCTGTAACCTTTAAACCAATCCGCACGTCCACCCATCCACCACAAAAATTCCTCGGTTGATAAATCCGTCACGCTCTCGTATGCATTCATTAGTTCCTTCGTGCTCCGTGTATGCGAAATCACCACATTATCTTCTAAATTTCCCTCAAAAAAAGAAATCATTTTTTCACAGTGTGCCATCGTACATCCATGGTCGATTCCATACAAATAAATCATTTCCTGATAATCATTTACATAAAAAGATGGTTCCCCGATGCCCTCTGTCAAATACGCTCTCGTTTCCTCCCTGTTTAGTCCCATCGCAAACGCCATTTGGAAAATGTTGTACCGGCTCGGTTTGTGATACCCATTAATTCCAAACCAGCGATGCATCGTTGGAAGAGAAACAAAATCCATGCGTCCGGTTTTCTGGCGAAACGTCAAAAATGCCTGCCGCCTTACTTGTTTATCCGGCTGCTTGAAATTCCACGGATACCCCATCCGCCCCATGATAAATGCGTCAAATCTTCTCATGAAAAAAGCCCTCCATACTGAAGCACCATATAAAGTGCCGTTCCTACTGCAATGCTCAAAAACGTGTTGTGTTTCCACTTATAGCTGACTGCCACAATCAAAAAAGCTGCGTCATACCAAAAAAACCGGCATTCTGCATCGTAATTCCATATGCCATTCCGACAAACAAGTAACTGCACAAAATCGGAATGGACTTAATAAATCCTCTACGAACGGCTTTCATGTTCTTCCTTCTCCCTGTCAATAAACATCATAATAAAGGCGGCAAGCAAAAAGAATGCACACACTAAAATTGCCTTTTCCTTCATATAGGAAACGCATACATTTCCGAGTACGGCACCGATGATAAAGCACAAAATCACGCCGTAATAAAGGATGCTTTTTGACAAACATTTTTTCTCTTTCGTATGCATATAATCGCACAAATTCTGTGTACCGCTGCGAAGATTTCCGATACACATCGTAGTCGCAATTCCGTTTCCGTGAATCTTACGGAAACTCTCTACCTGAATCCCACAGGCAAGTGACGTTAAACTGTTCGCTAGGAGATTAAGAGAAACCGGAATAAAGCACACACCGGCAAGGACAATTGCCTCTAACAATACAGAAATCTGCCGCCAGTGAAGCCTTTTTTTCTCATCCATCCGAAAACGTACCAAATCAGCCAGCATAATTCCAGCCGCAAATGCAAGTACAGGAAACAAATACCGCACAACCTCCGGCCAGTTTCTCTCGGATATGCTTACGCCAAGCAACAGCATATTTCCCGTCTGTGCATTTGCAAATACATGGTCGCGCATGATGTACGAATACGCATCCATAAATCCACCGGATGCCGCTAACACGATTCCTAACTCAATAGACTCTGACATCTGCTTTGCTATTTTTTTCATTCCTATCGCTCCTTTATCACAATTGTATCACCCGGTGCAAACACCGTGTTTCCATTTGGAATAATCAATTCTTCCCCCCGCTGAATCATCACGACTAACTTTCCTTTTCCGAGATGAATCCGCGATAAACTTTTGCCTACCCATTTGTGACTGCCGTCTAACTCAATTTCAATCAGCCGCACACCATCCACATCACCCGGTGCCTTTGCACTGAGAATCAATGTGTCGCCCGGCACAAGCACGGTGTCTCCGTTTGGCGTCACATCTTTTTCATCCCGTTGAATCTGAACGAGAAGTGTTTCCGGCGGCAGCAAAATATCTTTAATCTTACTGCCCGCCCACGGATGATTTTCTTCGACCGTAAACTGGATAAATTGAACCGGCACCTCTTCGGTGTAATCGGTAAAAGTCTTTAATACGTCTTCTTTATCATCAATCATATGAAGCATTTTCGCCACATACGGAAGCAGCGTTCCCTGCAAAAGAATGGAGAAAAGCACAATGAAAAATATCATATGAAAAATGTCGTGTTCAAACATCATGCCGCTGCTCCTTGCCATTATCGCAAACACAATGGACGCCGCCCCGCGAAGCCCCGCCCACGAAACTAATATCTGCTGCCGCCATTTACTTCGAAAAGGCGTTAACAGCAAACACACAACCGCAGGTCTGGCAACAAACGTCAAAAACAGCGCAATCATCAGCGACGGAAAGACAACCGCCGGCAGTGCCGATGGAAATGCCAACAACCCGACGAGGAAAAAGACTAACATCTGCATCAAGCCGGTCACACCGTCAAAGAAATGTACCAGCGACTTTTTATTGTCTAAATCCGCATTTCCCAGCACAATACCAAACAAATACGCACTCAGGTATCCATTGCCGCCAACTGCTGAAGGAACCGCATACGCCAAAAGTACGAAGGCAAATACTAAAATAGTATCAAAGCCTTCTGTCGTGACCTGAAATTTTTTCAGGACAAAAATCGTGATTCCCGCCATCAAGGCACCAATTGCCACACCATAGACAATCTGTGCAAACACCGTATAGGCAATGGCTCCCGCACTGACTTTTCCACCACCGATTAATCCTAATAAAATTGTGGTGAGCATATACGAACACGGGTCATTACTACCGCTTTCCACCTCCAAAAGAGAGGCGGTCCGGTACTTTAAGTTCAACCGTTTAGAACGCAGAATCGAAAACACTGACGCCGCATCGGTCGAACTTATCAACGAACCAATCAAAAGACTCTCAAGCAGTCCGATGTGAAGCGCATAGTAACAAAACAATGCCGTCAGCCCCGCCGTAAGAACAACACCGGCAGTCGATAGAATAACCGCCCGCAGAGCAATCGGTTTTGCAGCACTCCATTTTGTTCCAAAACCACCGTAAAACATAATAAAAATCAGGGCAATGGAGCAAATTTGTTCTGCCAGTTCAAAGTTTTCAAACGAAATCCGAATGACACCATCCGAGCCGAAAAACATACCAAGCACAATAAAAATCAAAAGCATCGGAACGCCAATACGGTTCGATATTCGGTTCCCTACTAAACACGCCAGTATCACAATCGATACGAAAAGAATTGCAAATGTCATAGTATATCCTTTCTTTGTCGTTTTTTCGGTTACTTCTTAATCGCCCACCGCATCTTCGTAGAACGTGCCCGTCCGTTTTGTGCACATTCTTTCGCCGAAGGGCGTATCACATCTTTTGCATAATCGCTGTAAATACCAGCTTTATATCCGGACTTTAACGCCTTTTTTACAAGGCGGTCTTCGCCGGAGTGGAAGGTAAGAATTGCTGCCCTTCCACCGGGTTTTATGCATTCCGGCAAGTTCCTCTTTGGTAATCGTGTCAAGCCGCTCTGCAGCACTGATTCCTTCCTTTTGGTTTAACCTCAAATCAAGAGGTCCTTCTACTTTAAAGGAAAATCCACGCTCAGGATTATCAATCTGCATGGAAGAGACACCCAAATCGGCAAGCACAAAGTCAAATCCGCCTGCCTCTTTAGCAATTTCATCAATCGTGCAGAAATTCTGCAGTTTTATTGTGAGAATTTCTTCGCCGTATCCCTGCTCCAAAAGCCGTTTCTTCGTCTTCGCCGATTCTTCGGGATCCACATCCGTCGCATAGATATGACCTCTGCCCTCTAAGCAGGCAAGCATTGCTTTCGTGTGCCCGTCATAACCAAGTGTCGCATCGAACCCAGTCTGCCCCGGCTGAATCTGTAGAAAGTCTAAAATTTCCTGCACCATAATCGAAAGATGCATCCCTGCCGGCGTATTTCCTTTCGAAATGACGTGTTCAATCATGTCCAGATACTTCTCCGGCTGGTGTTCCTTATATTTTTCCTCAAATTTCTTCGGATATTTTCCACTGTAATGTACTCGTCTCTTGTGCTTTTTCTCTTCCTGCGGCATCATTTTCATCCCTTCTTTGCATTTTCTGCTTTATGATACAATATTCAGCGGATATAGGTCAAGTAAGCGCTTAAATATTTTATGACAAAATTCATGATTTATAGTAAGGTTTTTATAAACTATTCTAATTTGGTGGGTGTACAAAAGTCTTGACCACAACACAGACGAAGAGTCTTGAGTTTCCGCAGATTTATCCACAGACACCCTATTATTACCGCTTCCTTATAAACAACTTTCAAAAAATGCCTAAAATATAAGGAATCTCTCTTCCTTTTGGTGTAAAATTAAGCTACCAACCAAAAATCCTACTAAACAAAAGAGAAGGAGATTCCCTATGGCTAATTTTACATCAAATACCTACCAAATAAAACGAAAAATTTTAACTTTTACAAATAAAATTTCAAAAGGGCTTTCCAACCCCGAACGTAAGTTTACTGCTGATATCACTTACGGTATGCTGGCTGCCGGAAGCTGTCTTCTGACGGATGTTGTTGACCAGCTACATGAAAATTCCAAAAAGATTAATAGCGTTGACCGGCTTTCCAGACATCTTGAAAAAGGAACTCCTGCAAAATCTGCTGCTTCTTACCTTCAGATGGTCAAAACCTTGGTTCCTTCTGAACCTGTGATTCATATAGATGACAGCGATGTTGTAAAACCGAACGGCTATAAATTT
>CAKRGX010000020.1 GCA_934338065.1 uncultured Eubacterium sp.
GGCTCGCTACAAGGCTCACTGGCGATTACCTTGACCAGACTTTCACTGGCAAGCTGATAACAGCTTGCAGAACACACAACTTTCACCCGTTAGAGCGCGCCCATGGCGCACAACCAAAAGAAGGACGGATAGATGACACCACATCCTATCCGTCCTTCTTTTCATTTTTAAGCTTTTACTAGGCATTTTTTGTCTGTAGGTATTCATTAATTCTTGTAACCAGCTCATCACTATCGATCCCATGCACCATAGCTGCTTCTTCCAGACTCTCACCCTGAGAAGCCGGACAGCCAATACAATGCATACCGGAAGCCATCAAAATAGGAGCAATCGTTGCATCCTGCTGCAAGATCTCACCAATGAGCATATCTTTCTTTACTTCCTTTATCATTATATATCCTCCTTTTCATGGGACAATATACTTGTCCGTTAAATTCAAAATCCTACGTCCGATTATAGACATAAGATCAGTCCTTGTCAAGAAAGTATTCCCATTTCTCTCTTTCACCATTCATACATAGCCAAAATATACTTGTATTTTTGTGTAAATTGTATTATGATGTGTTTAGGAAAAATATCATGATAAAGGAGGATACAAAAATGGCTTATGTAATTTCTGATTCTTGTATCAGCTGTGGTGCTTGTGCTGCTGATTGTCCTGCAGGTGCTATTGCAGAAGGTGATGCACATTACGAAATCGATGCAAATGTATGTTTGGATTGTGGTGCTTGCGCATCAACATGTCCTACAGGTGCTATTTCCGCTGAATAAAAGAAAAAAATAAATGGGACTTTGTTATGAATGATCTTTCGTAACAAAAGTCCCATTTTTTTCTTATCGGAACATTCTTTTCTTCTTATAAACGTGCCAGCAATTCTCTACTTAACTCTTCATAGCCCGGTTTGCCAAGCAAAGCAAACATATTCTTCTTGTAGCTTTCTACGCCCGGCTGATTAAATGGATTTACTCCCAGTAGATAGCCACTGATACCACATGCATATTCAAAGAAATAGAATAATTCACCCAAATAGTATTCGTTCTGCTCCGGCACACGGATCATAAGATTTGGAACATTTCCATCTGTATGAGCTAACTGCGTTCCCCTCATCGCACTTTTATTAACAAAATCCAGTGTTTTTCCAGAAAGATAGTTCAAACCATCCAGATCATTCTGCTCCTCTTTTACCATAATATCAAGCGATGGCTTCTCAAGTTCCATGACCGTCTCATACATGATACGTGAACCGTCCTGTATAAACTGTCCCATCGAGTGAAGATCTGTTGTAAGGTCTACCGATGCCGGAAAAATTCCCTTCTGGTCTTTTCCTTCACTTTCACCATACAACTGTTTCCACCACTCAGCTACATAGTGGAAAATTGGCTCGTAATTTGCCAGTACTTCAACAGATTTTCCTTTTTTATGCAAAATATTACGAATCATCGCATACTGAATCGCATCATTATCCTCAAGCTTTGTTTCCAAGCAGAGCTTACGCATGCTCTGTGCACCTTCCATCAATTTGCTGATGTCTGCACCACTTGCTGCAATTGGAAGAAGTCCTACGGCTGTCAGAACCGAGAAACGTCCTCCTACATCATCCGGCACTACAAATGTTTCATAACCCTCTTCTGTCGCAAGACTCTTCAATGCACCTTTTTCTCTGTCCGTTGTAGCATAAATACGTTTAGACGCTTCTTCTTTTCCATATTTATTTTCAAGGATTTCTTTAAAGACACGGAAAGCAATCGCCGGCTCCGTTGTCGTTCCTGATTTACTGATAACGTTTACAGAGAAATCACGATCTCCGATCGTCTCGATCAATTGTGATAAGTAAGTTCCGCTAATGCTATTACCCGCATAATAAATTTCCGGTGTTTTACGAACCGATTTATCAACACTGTTATAAAAACAATGACGCAGGAACTCAATAGCTGCACGTGCTCCCAGATAAGAACCACCAATACCGATAACAACCAATACTTCCGAATCAGATTGAATTTTCTTTGCTGCTTTCTGAATTCTGTCGAATTCCTGTTTATCATAATCCACCGGCAGATTAATCCAGCCAAGAAAGTCATTTCCTGCTCCTGTTTTTTTCTCCAGCGTTTCCCTCGCAGCCAGCACAGAAGCTTTCATCAGATCAAGCTCTTCATCACGGATAAATGGAGCTGCAAGTGAATAATCAAATGTAACATGTTTTCCCATTCTTTTTTCCTCCTTTTTTCATCGTTTTGTTCTTAATCTCTTTGACCTATGAACAAAATTATACTCTTTTTCCCCTGTTTCTGCAACTGTTAACCAAGATATTCGTGAATAACCTCACGGATGACCTCTTCCTCTTCTTTCGTAAAAGTAATGTCCGGTGACTCCCTTTTCATCCTGCTTTCTTCTCCCGTTTTTGCTTCAAAATGCACAACCTTATCCTCATCCGAAAAATATTTTTCCTGATATTCGTGAAGTTCTGCCGGGTGAAAAGTTTCATTTTCCATTCGGGGCTTACATATATTTTCAAGATAATCTGTAACATCTACTTTCAGCATCTGCCATTTGCTTTCTATATTAAAAAGAAAGTCCAAAACAAACAAAATACCGGTACCAGTGATCCCTGTAAGTAAGGGAAGAAATACCATCCTGGCTTCCCTTCCCTGCATCATATTCCATATACTGTTTCCCATACTTCCTGCCATGACAAGAATAATGCAAAGCATATGGATATGTTCCCACGCCTTTATATGAATTCCTAAAATCCGGTAATGCCGTAAATATTTTTCTACAAACAGCGAAACGTTAGGTACACCGATCTTCAACTGATAACAGGTCTCAAATCTCATACATAATGTTTTCATCAGGCGGTGATTCGAATGTCCCAGATCATCCGCTGCGCGCAAAAGACGATTATATGTATGATTTAGCATAATCTTGATACAAAGACTAAAAAGACATAGCAGTGCCACCCCAATAATAATTTTTTGTTCTAAAAATTGTAAAAACATACCGATCCCTTCCTTCTTTTTTGGGACAAGTATAACAATAGGACACACCTCTGGCTAGAGGCATGTCCCATTTATTATAACAATCGTTCTCTTTTTTTCGCCTTTTATCGATAACAAATCTGCTATTTCTCTTTTTTGCAGGCTTTATCGATAATATCTGCCACCTTACGTACAGAATCCTGTTGATTACTATTCGCCATAGCTGTTTTGTATTCTTCCTTCTTTTCATCAACATAATGTACCGCTTCTAATAACTTCTGACTTGTCAGTTCTTCTTCTTTTATCACATAACTAAAGCCCTGTTTTTCAAAAGAATTGGCATTCAATATCTGATCACCGCGGCTGGCCTCCAGCGATAGCGGAATCAGAATATTCGGTTTATGCAGCGCAAGAAGTTCGCAGATAGCATTTGCCCCGGCCCGGGATATGACCAGGTCTGCTGCATCCAAAAGATCACATAGTTCCTTTTGAATGTATTCAAACTGTACGTATCCTTCTGTCCCTTGTAATTTCTCATCTATCTTATCTTTACCACAAAGATGAATCACCTGATAGTTTTCCAGTAATTGAGGAAGAATCTCACGTACTGCCTCATTAACACGGACAGAACCAAGACTACCGCCAATCACAAGAATGACTGGTTTGTTAGCCGTAAAGCCACAGAAATCCAATCCGGTAAGCCTGTTGCCGGAAAACAGTTCGCCACGAATAGGCGTTCCTGTCAGATACGCCTTATCCTTTGGCAGGTGGTCGATCGTCTCTGGAAAGTTGGCACAAATTGCTGTTGCTGAAGGAATACACAATCGATTAGCAAGTCCGGGAGAAATATCGGATTCATGCAAAACGCACGGAATATTTCTACGGCTTGCTGCTTTCACTACCGGAACAGTCACAAATCCGCCTTTCGAAAAAATCACATCTGGCTTGATCTGTTTCATCAGCTTGACAGCCTCTGAATATCCTTTTAAAATACGAAATGGATCCGTAAAATTCTTAAGATCAAAATATCGTCTTAATTTGCCCGAAGAAATACCATAATAAGGTATATCAAAATTGCCGATAAGTTCCTTTTCGATCCCTGTCTTTGATCCAATATAGTGAATCTCATATCCCCTCTTCTGCAATTCAGGGATAAGAGCAATATTAGGAGTAACATGTCCGGCTGTTCCTCCGCCTGTCAAAATGATACGTTTCATTTTTCGTCTCCTTATTATTTACAGATTTGCTTTAATCTCTTCCGCAATTTTCGCCATATCTGCCGGTGTTTCACCCGGTTTCCATCCGATATTTACATGATCTGTGTCCCCTTCAAAACGTGGAATCACATGTACGTGCAAATGAAAGACGGTCTGTCCGGAAGCTTCTCCATTATTTTGCAGAATATTGACTCCATCACATGGATACGTTTTTTTAATAGCTGTCGCAATCTTTTTTGCCACAACAAATATTTTAGAAGCATCCTCATCCGGCAATTCAAAAATATTAGCAGCATGGTTCTTTGGCAGAATAATCACATGTCCTCTTGCTGCTGGGTTTACATCTAGAATGGCACGAAAGTCATCATCCTCATAAACAACCGTAGAAGGAATTTCACCTGCTAAAATCTTACAAAAAATACAATTTTCATCTCTCATTTTCCTTCCTCCATATTTTATATGATTTAAAAACGAAAGATCGTGTCAAAATTACGCAAAATTTTAAAATTGCCCTGCGCTGACAGATCTCCCGACATAAACGCACTCTGGAAAGATTTTTTTCCATCCAGTATTTCTTCTAACACATTAGTGCGTACTTTTGCTGTTACATCCGGCTTAAGCGCTGCATCAGATTTACCTCTTTTGCAGTCTAATTGCTGCTCATTTATTTTTAAGATCAAAGAAGTATTCTCATCAATAAGATCAATCTGAAATACTGCCTTCAATCCTTCCATAGGAGAAAAACTGTTTTGCAATTTTGTTATATATTGATCCGGTTCTTCGTTTTCCCCTAACATACCCTTAAATAAACTTGCCAGTTCCTCAATGTCTTCTTTTTGTTTTTTAACATAATTATCATCCGAAACATAGACCGATAACTGCTCACTTTCCTGTGGGGTAAGATTCAGATTGCTGCTTCGTAGTACGGTCTTTTTTACTTCCATACTGCTATTTGGAAAAGCAACCGCTTTTTTTGATATCATGCGGTAAAAGTTTTCTGCTTTCTTTTCAATCATGAGATTATACTGTGGATTTGTCTCAAATTCCACATGATTGTCTACATAAGCACATAATCCCTCACCGGGAATACCACCAAGCATCTCCCAGGCACGAAGCAGTGTTCCTTCCGCTTCACGTTCTCCGTAAGTAGTAGCAGTAACGACAGGAAGCATATAGGTCTTTGAAATTTTGTCCTTATCTCCATATAGCCAGCAGGCATCCAAAAACTGCTGCAGATAACCGCCAATCCCATACCATTCGACAGATGCCGCCATAACAATACCTTCAACATCCTTTAATGTCTTGGGTAATACAGAAATATTTTTCTTCTCTTCATATAAATTATACCGCTCTACCGATACCCGTAATTCTTCAAGAACTTTAGTAATTTTTTCCAATACAAACAGTGTAGGATCGTCAATCAATCCTCTTCCACCATAATAAATATTAACCTTCATATGAAACCTCCATCCGGACAAACCGGCTCATGATAAAACAGATCAGAAAACCTGCCACCAGACCGCCAATATGGGCAGCATTATCAATCCCTGTATCCTGCATACCACTATAAATACTAACACCTATGAAAATCACATATCTTGGCACTTCGGATGAAATTCTCCCTCTGTTTCCTATGATGAGCATAACAAGAAGTGCTCCCATTAAACCATATATCGCTCCTGATGCACCACAGGAGACCGCTTCCTGTCCAACCGATACATTATATAAAACAGAAGTCACTCCTGCTAAAATACCGGAAAGAAAGTACAGGCAGACAAATCGTATTCTTCCCATCACCGGCTCCAGTGAATAACCAAGTATCAAAAGTGAAATCATATTATTTACTAAGTGGTCTATTCCAAAATGTAAAAAGAAATGGTTAATCAGACGATAATATTCATGCTTTTGTATGATCAATGGCTCATAAATTGCCCCCATTTGTATCATTGTCTCACTGTCATAAGAAGACCCTTTCATCTCAGTATACAGATATACCAATACATTTGCCAATACTAAAAGCAATGTCATCCATGGAATTTTACCTTTTTGTCTCATAACAACCTCTTTTCATAGACTACGCATAAACTCTGTGATACAATGAAAAATATCTTAACGCTAATTGTATCACAGAATGAATATTCGGTCAACGAAAGGAAACTCTTATGTTACTAACGATTCCGGCAGATGCGTCTAACACGAAAAACATCCCTTCTATATTAGCAGAGATGGGTTATCCCATTCCATGCAACTGTTATGGTGCTCATCGCTGCAATGGCAGACGCTACCCTTTTGACTGCTCTCTTATTCCAAAAGAACCAATAACCATTCATTGGGAACCGGAGAATTCTTCTCTTCACGGACTTTCTTTTACAAATGAGCCACAAAATACAAATAGACGGGGAGACACGATCCTGATTGACATTGGTACAACAACGATCGCGATTGCCTTAATATCCTGCACGGCAAAAGCCATTCTTCGTCACACAACATTTGCCAATCCTCAGCGTTCTTTTGGTACGGATGTGATATCCCGTATTTTATCAGCCTGTCAAGGCATGGGGGAACAACTCCGCTCCACTCTTATGGATGCGATCAACGAGGAAACTGACAAACTCTGTTCCAATAACCAGCAAAAACCTGAAGAGATCACCGCATGCTATATTGGTGGAAACACAACTATGATCCATCTGCTGATGGGCTTTGACTGCACCCCGCTTTCACATGCACCTTTTTTACCGGAAGCCGAAAGCCCAAGACCATTTTATTATAACCAGTGCAAAGTAATTCCGGCTCCATGGTTTTCCGGCTTTGTAGGCGGCGATATTTATGCTGGTCTCTTTACCTGCCGCAGCCAGCTTAGCGCTCACAATGATAGTTTTGTATTCCTTGATCTTGGTACAAATGGAGAAATCGTTCTCTGCCACGAGGGTATTTTATATGTTACTTCTACCGCCGCCGGTCCGGCTTTTGAAGGAGGCAACCTCAGTTGTGGCTGTGCCAGCATCCCGGGTGCCATATGTAACGTTATAATACGACGCCTTCGTCCACAACTCAAAACAATCGAGAACAAAATGCCTGTCGGATTATGTGGTTCGGGTGCCATCAGTCTGTGTGCCGAACTTCTTCGGAAAAAATATATCACAAAAGATGGTATCCTGACAGTTTTTTTCCCTCCCGAAGGATATTTTCTTGGCCAGACACCGGACGGATCCCGTCTTATGTTTACGGCAGATGATTTTCGAAATATCCAGCTAGCTATAGCTGCCATAGCTGCTGGCATTGATACCCTTTTAGAACAGGCTCATATAACACCGGAACAAGTATCCCACATCTTCCTCGGCGGAGGATTTGGGTTCCATATTTCAAAACAGGATTGTGAAACATTAGGTCTTTTTTCAGACCTGGATGGCACAAATCTGCATGTAATCGGTAATAGCTGCCTGAAAGGGCTGATGATCTGTGCAACTGAACAGCTTCCTATGTCCGCCCCACAATCTTTTGTGTCGGTAAATCTGGCTGAACAAACTGGTTTTGAGCGGAAATTTATGCAGCATATGTCGTTTCCGGATATATAAGCCGTTCAGTCTATCTCGACAACATATTCCATTTGTGCAAAACGTATCACATCGCCGTCTTGCAGCCGTTGCTTTTGCCAGGGAACAAGCCGTTCATCATTATAAAATGTTCCCTGCCGGGATTCCATATCTATAACATAAAGATCTCCCCCCTCACATAACACTTTAGCATGTACCTGTTCTATTCCTTTTCCACCAATGACACCATCAACTTTGTTTTTATCTCCTCCCAGTACAAAAGGATAATGTGTAACAGGAATACTTTTTATACTGCCCTGACAGGATATCAGGCACATTGTTTTCACTGCATCGCTATCCTGCCATATTGTTTCATCCTGTTTCTTTTCCGGCCATGTCCGCCACGCTCCATAACCGGCAATTCCCAGAAAAAATAAAGCTGCACCTGCCCCCATCATCCTATCATTTTCTTTTGTCAACGGCTGCCGATAACAGCCAAGCAGCCAGGTGACAACAAAAATCATAGCGCCACAGATGAGCATCAATACCGGAAGAAGATACCTCTTTAACTCATTTGGGGACTGGTCCGTCTTTTCTATTTTTTTCATATCCGTCTCGAATTCTTCGTCTGTTTTAATATCTGGTTTTGGTTTAATTATTTCTTGTTTTTTTATACATTTATGCAAAATCTGACGGGTCATCCCCGGTTCTTTCGTTTGTCTATGCAGTTCATAAAGCCAGAACATTATCTCCTGCTCACACGAGTCCATTGCTTTAATCATGGACTCAATCAGACCTCCCATCCCTTCTACTCCGCCCAAAAGCGTGTTTTCCTGATAAATTCCGCTTATTTTTTTACCTGATGGATCTACATAGATGCAATCAGCCTCGTATACAACGCCATTGCCATCCAATAAGTAATCTTGTGCACAATCCGATAATTCCATAAGTTGATTCAATAAATCAGCCAGCGTATCCTTTGTAATATCATATTTTGAAATATACTGCCGCAATGTAACCTTACCTGATACATCATAGATATACTCTTTTTGTCCATTGATCCAGGTGATCTCAAAAGGAAGGAATCCGGGTATTTGCTGATGCTGAAAAAGGCGGTCCGCATAACTTTCTCCCCCTTCCCCCACAATCTTCCAATAATTTCCCATACCATCCTGCCCTGTTTCTCCTTGCATCAGGATTCACCTCCCTCTCTTGGAATATCATGATCCCATTTATAGTTGGCCGGTTGTACCAACTCATATGATACGGTAAGGAAACCTATATTCTGACCTTTTAGAAAAATATTTTTTAACCGTTTCAAAGAAATTGGCAGCTCATATTGTAGTGTCATTTCTGCTGTCCGTACCTTTTTTTTCACCTTTACCTTCAATATTCTCGCTAAAAACAAATGATTTTTCAAGAATTCCTTACCCTCTTTTTCGCATGTAACAGAAGCCTGCTCTTCTGCCTTTTCAAAATGTTCCGCAAGTATTTCCCTCATTTCCGACTTTACCATCATCTGATCATGAATATAAAGTCCACTGTACCATAAAGCCATCACAACCCAGAGACATATCGTCATAATAAATGCAGCTTCAACGGTATAATAACCGGAGCGTTTACTATTAAACTGCTTCATATCCATCTCCATTCTATATCAGATCAGCACCACTATCCCATAAGCCAATGCAGTAAAGGGAAGAAAAGCAATTTTGTAACGCTTTCCCACACGGCGCAGGGCAAGCAGAAGTACCGCATACAGGGAACAGACAAAAAGTGCAATAAGTAAAATATTTATCGTCTTAATCACCCCAAGCAACATTCCTATCACCCCATATATACAAGCATCTCCCTCACCAATGCTTCCTCTGCTCATCTTTGAAATCACATATAGCACCACACCTACGCAGCCACCCGGCATCCAGGTCTGAATGGGTATATGATCCATGAATTGTACTATTATGATCGTAATCATACAAACAATTGCCGGAAAAACCGGTATGCATTTTCTTCTGGCATCAATAACCGCCATAACAGTAAGATAAATACCGATTATTGCACATATCATAGGCCGTCCCCCCTCACTTACTTACACATTTACTGCAGGCAGTCCTGCTTCCTGCCTCAGTTATTGAAATCTGTCGTATATTTCGTTTTAATCCACTGCAGGAGATACTCGAATGATAGCGATCCCCATAATTGGTAATATAAATCATTGTCGAAGACTCTATCTTCTTCCTACGGCAGCATCTCTCACATCTCTTATATTTTCCGCCACTTTCATTTCTTTCTGCAGCCAAATCTCCATATAAGATCTGCGATATGCTTAATTTCAGATAAGGACACAAAAGATTATCATGGTAGACTCTTCCCGTCTCTGTTACATAAACCATACGATTTGGAGAGGCACTTTCCTGTCCTCTTCTCTCAACTCCTGTAAAAGCACGTGTATGAACTCTCTGCCTCATTGAAAACTGCGATAAGACGGGAAAGAAAAATGGTATTTTCATGCGGTATGTCACAATCAGATCAATTTCATCATTTTCTCTCATTAGTCGTGATTGCGAAAAAGAAACAGAAAGTCCCATTCCTTTCATATAAGAAGCAAACTTAGTCTGATAATAAACGCTGCTTTTTAACACCGTTGCTTTTGACGCACCATATTCTGCCGAGGCTTCTCTGGCAATCCTCGTAAGTGCCTGTTGAACATCATCCTGACAGGAAGCCAGCTTTCCTAAATAGGCAGTTATAATCATCGCAAATAAAAAAACAGGCAATATCAGAGATGCTTCCACCGTTAAGGAAGCAGAAACACCGTTCTTTTTCATTCTCTCCTCCTTATCCTCTCACGGAGTGAGAAAGGGTATCCTAAAACACAGTTAACCGTTCTCTTATGATGTATAAATTATATTTTTTAGGTAAAATTTGGATCATTCCTCTTTAATTTTTAAGTTGTTTCAAAGACGAAAGAAAACTAGAATACCCTTTCTCACTCCGTGATATTTTTTACACTAATATCCTGCCGTAATTTCTTTTGTAATAAAATAATCATTCAAATTGCGCCCCAATAACTTTTCTACCATGCTAAAATGAAAAAACTGAGCAACATACTGAATCGTTCCTTTTACCCTGATATCATATACACAAGTGCTTAGCTGGAAATCTTTATATCCATTTAATCTCATATTCGCCTGAATCAAATCCATAACACGATATAAACGTGTACTTTTTTTCGTTGAGGCCAAAAACAAAAGCAAATATTCCCGATATCCGAACGAGGACGCTTTCTGATCCGGAAGCTGTGCTGCATGTTCCAGAATTGTTTTCCTGTTAATCCGGAACAACTGATCAAATCTCATTCTAAGCTGAGATGGGCTTTTCATTAACGGCACCTGCTTTTTTTGTAATAATCCCGCCACATCAACTAAGCTTTCCACCATTGACCAGGTAATGAGGATTAATGTTTTTACAAAGGTTATCAAAGGCTGCATACCAGAAAATCCTACCACTGCTAACGCTGCTGCCTGCGCCTCAGATACCCTTACCCTATCTCGCATGATAGCACCAAAATTTATAACCGTTCTCATCAGCATTATACGTTTCAAAATGTACTCCAGATTTTCCGTATCTGATCTCTTTCCTGCCACCACATACTCTCCTTCATAATCCAGAATATGTTTCCATCCGGATAGCGGGTGTGTGTAATTTCCTAATTTTCTGCTGATATATTCATTCAGACAAAATTCTTCCGATGCATTCTTCTTTAGATTTCCCACAATTTCTTTCAACTCTAACGATTCGTTTTCAATAAAATCCGTTATCTGGTCTTTTTCAGACAAGTTATCTGGCTGTTCTTTATAATATTTTACAAAAAAATCCGGTTCTGCCATTGTTTTATCCTGCTGCCTGTCTGATTCTTTACATACCAGATTACTAATACCGCTTTTCCATGCCGTCTGAAATGAATCCCTGGGATCCTTTCCACCACCGCTTTCCTTGATTCCTGTGTAATCAAACCGAAGAGAAACCGTATCATAATCTTTCCAAAGCATTTCAAGTTCTTCCCTACATTGCTCGATATCCCTTGTTGTGAGCAATTGCTCTGTCTGTTGTAAAATATCATAATTTGTCCTTAGAGATGCCAGACCAGCCAGAGAATACGACTTCTTCAGCTCACTGCCTTTTTGTATAGCTCGTCCGGTAATCTCTTTTACTTTACGGAGCTTTGCAAGGAATTTAGCTTTGTCATGAAAATTCCATGTTTGCGGAGTGACGTCAATTTTTGATTTCATCTTTTTCCATACGGACACCTCTGTAACAGAATAATTCTGCCCCTTTACTTCTTTTACAGCAAAGCACTTTGCAAAATTTTCCCGGCAGTGTATCCTTCCATTTTTTACCGAAATACCATCTACAAGTTTCATGAGTTCTAATACCTGCTGATCCTGCTTCGCTTCCTCTTTTTGCCTTTTCACCTCCTGCTCAAGCCTTTCTGTCTCCTGATCAATGCCCTGTAATTCAGTTTTCTTTTTCAACAGCTTATCTATACTATCTTTCGTTGCCACACGCTTCCTATATTCCACGATTTCTTCCTGAAGAGGTGCCGCCTCATAATCTCCGATATATGTCTTTTCCATAATCTGAAGGTCTGTCAGATGTCCTGCAAGAAAATCCTTATTGCCCTTTTGCGATGCTTCTAATGTGTCCCCCATATAATCTGCTATTACCTGCTGATAAGGTGTCCCCTCACTTTCGATAAAAAACAGACCATAATGCTCGTATAAAGGCCGGTTGTATTCCGTAAGAAGTCCCTGTGCAGCCATCCGTAACGTTCTCGCCGTATGATTTCTGCAGACAGTATAACGTGCCGTCTCTACCAATGTTCCCAAAAGTGCAAAAATCAGCAGTCCGGAAAGGGAAAGAAACACCGTTATACTGCCTCTTACTCTAAGCAAGTATCTTGCCGGAATCTTTATCAAAATTTTTAAAGGCATTATTTACTACAGAAGTAATTTTTCCCTTAAATAATAAGACCAGCGCAATTAAAATAACTAAGATCAAAATGATCTCTACAACACCGATTGCTGTTTCTTCTTTAAAAAAAACCTTAATCTCTTTCATATAAAACCTCCTCTTACATTGTCATGAACGCAGGAACCATGATCACAGCCATTACAATACCCAGCATAAGCATCATAGGAAATAACAACTTAGTTCCCGCCATTTCACCTAATTGCAGTGCCCGTTCTTTTCTCTGCTCCATTGCCTCAAGGGACTCTTTTTCCAAAATCATAAGAATCCCCTCTGCTCCCTTCTTCAGATTTTGCGTCATAACCGACACAAAGCGCAGATAAGGAAGCAGCTTGCATCTCCTGCCAAAATGTTCCAGTGCTTTGCTCTCCGAAACCCCATCTTTTAACTCCCTCGCCAGCACACACAATTCTTCATAAACATACCGCTTTTTCCCCCCTTTGTTTCTCTCTCTTGTATATTCTTCCGTCAGACGTTCAACAACTTTTCGCACCGTCAGACCTGCTCCCAGGAGAAGCATAAACTTATTCACCATTCCGGAATGTTCTGTCAGAAGCTGTTCCTCCCTGCGCTGTTGTTCTTTTCTCTGCTGTTGTTTCCAAACAAACGGTAATAAAAACAATAGCAGTAAGAGAAAATACACTGGCATATAACTTTTCTCTTCTCCCTCCAATGTATAGGTCATATTCATATTTCCAATTTGGGCAGGCAGAATGATCTTTGATTTTTCTTTCTGTTCTGACATTGTTTTTTTCAATACTTCTTTTACCTGTTGTAACTGTTTTTCTGTTTCTGGTAAATGTCTGCCCACAAGATGAACCGTAAAATAAAACGTATCTTTCCAGTTTTTCCATTCCGCTTTTGCCATTAATTCTGTATCCGTTCCTCCCTGCGGCAAAGAAGTATACACAAGATTCCCCTTATCTGAAATATAATTTTCATCCACTGTCCAATTGACCGCTATCCCGGTATCCGGAATATTTTCAGGCAGACACAGTTCACGCTCAACCTGCTTCAAGGAAATATTTTTTCCTTTTATCCTTTGCGTGAGGTATTTTCGAACACGAACTGTAAGTTTTCCCTTCTCTTCTTCCGTGAATTGTTTTGCCTTTACCTCGATCGGCAGCTCATGCTGCCACTTCTGCTCTTTTGCAGAGGCAGAAACTCGTAAATTGATCTCCGTGTCCTCCTTCTGCCTCGTCAATTCATGATCGTTTAATAAAGATTCTTTTCCCGGTCTCATAAAACAGAATAACCATGCTGCTATTACAACGGTAACGGCTACTCCCAAAAGGCGGATCCGTTTTTTTATAATCTGTTTAAAAATAGTCTCAAAATCTTCCCGTACATAGATTTCATCAATATACTCACAAAGCTGACGATCCTTACGAAACACTTCATACCATTTTTTTGTCATAGACACCCCCCCTCATAACTTTTCTAACATGAAATATTTATAATATAGCGGCTCCATAGCACCCCCAGAATATAAACACTTAATGCTGCGGACATGAAAAGGATTCCCACAACATTGTGATACAACGGATCCAGAAAACCTGGTGAACAAATCTGCAGATACGCAATAATTCCCAATGGAATCACCATCATACAGGTAGCTTCCAATTTCTTCCCTGCTATCATAGTCTGAATTTCTCTCTGCAGTTCGATTTTTTCTCCAATATTTGCTGCTGTCCGTTTCATGATCTGAACTAGATTTCCCCCGCTTTTTCTTGCCGTTGCATAAATCTGTGCAAATACAATAATTTCCTCAACCCCACTCCTTCTGCCAAGATCCATAAGCAGCTCGTCCAGTGTACGCTTCAATTGAAGCTGCTTTCTTATCTGCCCAAGTTCCTTTATCATAGGAGTCTCGCACTCTTTTATCAGCTTCAGGTCATGGTAGGATTCTGTCACCGCATTTTCCATCGAATAACCGGCTGCCAAAGCAGAAACCATACTGTCCATGACATCTTTAAACTCCACCATCAATGACCACCTCTGCTTCTCCAGCAGAGCATGTTTTCTATACATAAGAAACCCTGCCATACCTGCCAGACCGCCAATAAAACAGACAAGCCAGCTTCGATAAAACAAATACAATAAAACAAAACTTCCTAAAAAACCTGTCATTCCATTTGCCAAAAATTCTCTCCATGAAAATACATAATTATTGTAATCCGTTACACCTCTTATAAGACCACCCCCGCTCTTTTACACTTTTCAATTGATTGTAATTCTTCCGCAGTCCTCTCTAGTTTTCCTATGATCTTTCCCCCGTCCTCACCCTGTTCATGAAACTCATATAATGTCCGCAGACAGATCTTTCCATCCTTTACTTCTCCCACTTCACTTATTTCTAATACCCGCCGCGAACGGTCACGCAGACGCCCCAAATGTACAATCAGATCAATACCCGATGCAATCTGCTGGCGGATTGCAGCAAGTGGTATATCAAGCCCCATAAGTACCAATGTCTCCAGGCGATTCAGCATATCGGCAGGACTGTTCGCATGTCCCGTAGATAAACTCCCATCATGCCCGGTATTCATGGCACTAAGAAGATCGATTGCCGCTGAATCGCGAATTTCTCCTACTATAATGCGGTCTGGCCGCATACGCAAAGCGCTTTTTACCAGATCCCTTATCGTAACCTCGTTATTTCCCTCCACATTAGCATTCCTTGCTTCCAGACGAACCAGATTATCTACATTTTGTATCTGCAATTCTGCTGAATCTTCTATTGTAATAATCCGTTCATTTCGCGGTATGTAATTTGACAAAATATTAAGGAATGTGGTTTTTCCTGCTCCAGTACCGCCTGAGATAAAAATGTTATATTTTGCCTGTACCAGTTTCTTTAAAAATACCTCTACTTCCTCTGTTACTGCATTCATTTTTATAAGCTTCTTCATTGTCATTGCTTCCTTTGGAAATTTACGGATCGTAATAACAGGCCCCTCAATAGCAATTGGCGGAACTACAATGTTCACACGGGAACCATCCTCAAGTCTGGCATCAAGAATCGGATTGGACTCATTGACAATACGGTTCCCTGACGAAGCGATCTGCTGTGCAATATCCTCCAGCCGCGCACGATGTTCAAATGTCACCCCGGTCTCGGACAAACTTCCCGCTTTTTCCACAAATATGTGATCCGGCCCATTTACCATGATCTCCGTAATCTCCTCATCATCCAGCAGATCCTGCAGCACATCCATACGCCGTATGGAATTGAAAACCATATGACGCAACCTTTTTTTCTCTTCCAGACGCAGATAAGTGTCCTGAAATACTTCCCATATTTGTTTCTCGATCAAGCGAAGTAGCTGACTATCGTTTAACTCCACTCCGGCAGGGATCTCATCTAAAACCCGTTCCCGCAACAGTCTCCTTTTTTCATCCAAAGTCTTCCCACAAACACACATCTTCTTCCTCCCTCCCCTCTTGATCTAACAATCTTCCTATCAATGCCATCAACAGATTATTTTCTGCTATTTCCTTCAAGGGCTGCCTTTCTAACATTTCCTGCCATTCCCGGCACTCATCCGGCAGTATAAGATACCGAACGTAATCCATCCATTCCTTTTTTCCCTCCATTTGACAATACTGACTCCACACATGACGCTGGATTTTTCCAAATACACCGGATTGTGTTATCATCAACACTTCATCTCCTAATTCAAGCAATTCCATTGTGTGTTCCATCAATGCCCCAAGTTCGATCACTATATGATCGTAGCCACATTCTTTTTGAAGATGATGGAGCAGCGTATGCCAATCTTCTTTTGTACTGTCTAGAACATCCTTAAAATGATGAGCAGGAGGAAGCAAATACGCTTTTCCCATTTGTCTGCGGATTTGTCTTTCCCTGCTGACAAAATCTTCTCTCTCCACCATAAAAAGCAGTTCATCTATGCCAGGCAAATGAAAATCCGGTGTTTCATCTAATGTTTCACCGTACCAGATTGGAAATCCGGTCAGATTAATATATAAACAAGATTCATATCTACCCAGATATTGGACAAATAATGAGACAACTGGTGTTACCCCGACTCCATTAGGAGAAAAGAACATCCGCACTCCCCCTTTTTTCTTAACAACCGTTTTCCGCTCTCCTTCGACACTTTCTTCTGTCAGATTCAGCATCTGCATCATCTGATCAAATAAGGTTTCTGCTTTCTGATATTGAAAAATGGAATAGCTTGCGCTATCTGTCCTGTCAACCAAACGAATCCATATCTTATCATCGGTCCCCCTCTCTATCTCCAGATCTGTAAGCACAACAATTTTCTGATGCCCGCTACACGATCGCTGACTGATCCGATCATAATCCGTTACCATCTCAGCATGCAGATATCTTTTCTTCTTTCCAGCCAGATATCGTAACAGACGCCTGCCATACGCTTCATCAGCAACATAGATCAGAACTACCACATCTGTCATTAAAATCCCCCTTTCTGAACTTACAGACACCAAAATGCTGCGAGAGAAATTGCTATCGTAAATGGAATCACGCCCTCCTCCCCTTCCTCAGCCAGATTATAATAGGGCTGGAATTTCCTTTCCCGTCTGCACACTGCAATATAATGCCAAAGTCTCAAAAATCTCTGCCGTGCATTGCGATACCGCAACATTTTTATTATTGATAAAACTCCACCAATGCAGACCGCTGTCAAAATGATCCGCAGAATCTGTGATACGCCAACGATACTGCCAATGACAGAAAGCAATTTAACATCACCGGCTCCTAACATCCGGCAATAAAACAACAAGTAACATAGGATAAAAGGAATGATCATTCCTGCGAACCAGGGTAGCACACCAGCCAGTCCCCGGACTTTATAACATATCATAAGACTTATGAAAAGAGCAGCTCCACAAAGTGCATTAGGCACTTTATATCGCCAAAGATCAAATAAAGAAGCCGATACGAGAAGAAAAAACAGCAGCTCGTATTCTGTAATCCTGCCTCCCCCCTTTCGTTTGATGTGAGTACAAAATTATCACAGTAAAATCATACTGTCAACAACTTTTTTTTGCGTATTACGCCCACAAAAATGAATAGTTTCACAGGTAATGACTATACTTATAATAGACAGGTTGTAATACGCCTTTTTGTTTTAAAAAAAATAAGGAGATGGTAAAAATGAAACAGAAAAAGACCCCTGCCAATGAGGCAAGAGCCCAGCTAATCCAAGAAATAGAAGCATTACAGCAAGCTTTAGAAACAGCCAATTCAAATTTTGAAAATGTCTGTGATCCCGACTTGATCGACAGCTATATTTATGAGATCAATGCGTTGTCTTTCCGCTACAAATACCTTCTGCGCCAAGTTCAAGATATACATGCGTAATCCGCTAAAAAAAATTTATATTTGAAATCCACGGTTATCATCCATGCCCATTGCAACCGTTTCATTCAATTTTCCCGGACCATATGTCAGCCCGGCATAAATAGCCTGCGCATTTTGCATGACAGCTTCGGAATCATCTTGTTTTGCCACTTCCTGAAACGAAGGCAGCAACTGTTCAAAAATATAAGACGCATGGTCAAAAAGTTCCGGTTTGCGCAGAGCAATCCCATGACATAACTCATGGTAAGCAAAAATATACAACTGCCGCAGATAATGGGAAATGCTATACTGCAGATCCAGGCTGCGCATCAGCTCTGTGATCATGCCCCGTGCACGGGCAGTCTCCGTCCGTGCTTCCTCCACCTTCCCATCAGCCAGATATTGCTTTCCTTCTGCAATACTTTCTAAAACAGCTTCGTAAATAATGACTACCAGTTCACTTCGATTTGCCTGTGTCACTCTGGCTGCAAATTCATGTAATCTTTCTTTTTTCATTTAGGAATTCCTCCTTATTGATCATCAACCCTGAAGAAGCTGCAAAATCGTCTGTGGCTGATTATTGGCCTGTGCCAGCATAGAAGTTCCTGCCTGCACAAGAACACTATACTGTGTATATTTCGTCATTTCCTCTGACATATCAACATCTTCAATACGTGAACATGCCTCAGTCAGATTCTCAGAAGTCGTATCCAGATTGGCAATAGAGGAATCCAGACGATTCTGGTATGCACCGAGCTTAGAGCGCACAGAAGATACCTGATGAATGGCTTCATCAAAGGAGGAAATAGCACGTGATGCACCCTTTTGGGTACATACATTGCAGTTTTCTATTTCAAGTGTCTTTGTGTTGACCGGTGGAATGGACAGATCAATTGTCTGTCCTTCATTAGCACCGATCTGAATTGCCACATAACCGGCATCCAACATCGTAACAGAAGCATCCGATCCGGCAACGGCCTTAGAAACGTCAAACACCATACTAAACCCGTCCCTGTCAGAAACCTCAACACGTCCTCCTTTTGTAATAACCGTAGCTGTATTGGAAAAACCTGACGCCGTATCAAGTGTTACATCAGCATCCTTGCCTTTTGTCGAAGTCAGACCGTCTATACCCAGTTTTTTTGCCAGCTCTGCATTATCGGTTGTAATCTGAATATCCTCTGACGCACCATATACAACAGAAGTAAAAGACAGATTTGACGCAGTTGACAGACTACATTCTGTTCCGCTGGCATCCACAGGTGCAACATCAATATTCATCATCTCACAGTAGTCACGTATCTTGGCATACACGTCTTCATACGTCTCACCTTCTTTGATATCAATCCTCTCACCATTGATCTGTATCGCTCCTGCTGCCTGTCTGGTAACTACTTCAGATGGTGTAAACGAGACTGCCCCACTTAATGCTTTTGCCTGAGTAGCCTCAGAATTAATCGTAAATTTGTACGTTGTTAAAGCAATATCATCACTTGCTGATACAAGTTTTACCCCTACATTATCCGAAGATGACTGACGACAGCAGGTGCCATCGAGTACACTCATCGTATTATACTCCGTCTGCTCGGATAAACGGTCAATCTCCTCCATCAGAGCATCAATCTCTTTCTGGATAGCTTTCTTATCATCTGTAGTATTTACACCATTGGCAGCCTGAACGGAAAGTTCACGGCAACGTTGTAACATAGTTTCAATCTCTGCCAGTGACCCCTCTGTCGTCTGAATGAATGAAATACCATCCGAGCCATTATTCGAGGCACGTTCCAGTCCACGTATCTGTGCATGCATTTTCTGAGAAATAGCTAGGCCGGCAGCGTCATCTGCCGCTTTTGTAATACGATAGCCGGAAGATAATCTCGCCGTACTCGCTGTTAATTTTTCCTGTACGCTATTTAAGTTAAAATTGGCACGAAGTGCTGTGATATTTGTATTAATTTTCATTCTCCATCGTCCTTTCTACTCATCTTGATTATAAAAATCTTTGCAATCCGGTACAGATCGGCATTTTTTGTACCTTCTTCTTTATTTCCAACATGAAGAGAATCTCTGCTTCCTTCCAGTAGGCTTCCACTATCCATCGTGTATCCATTCTCTTCCAAATCCTTTTCAAATTCATGCATTCGTCTCTGGCAGAGCGCAATCTGTTCTTTGTCCTCTACCGTTACAAATCCTTTTACATGTTTATCATTTAACTTGATGCTCGCTTGTAATCGTCCCAGTTCTTCTGACTCCATCGAGATCTCCAGAAGTCCTTTCCGATCCTCAGTTCCATTCTGTATCGTCACACGGCAATTCGTGATCCCCTGTTCTGTAAAAACCGGAACTTCATACATTTGATAACTGCGCAGCTTTCCACAAAAAGCAATATGCCCATTCATTCTGGCTACATTCCGCATATCATCATAAGTTATATCGTCTTTTTCCTTTGTCTTCTCTACTGTCTGTTTATGCTTTTTGTCCAGATCATCGTAGATTTTATCCAGTTCTTCCGGCTGTTCCATAGCATCAAGGACAGCTTCGCTATCCTCTGGTTCCCAATATGCAGAAATGTCTTTCCTGCCCTGTTTGAGAAAACTTTGTGCTTCCTGTAGGTTGGTCAGCGTATCCGGCAGCTCTATTTCATTTAAAAACTTCTGCAGACGCTCACTGCCGGCTGACAGAGTTTCCTGCCATTCCTTTATCATCTGTTCATAATATTGTGTCTCTTCCTCCTGTGAGCTGCGGCATAAGTCTAACAAACTCTCCAGCCCGGTATCATCCTCTAGATGTTCACGCAAAACAGAAGGTGACAAACTCTTTTGTAATTGTTTCGCAATATTTTTTTGATATGCTGTCTGAATCTGCCCGGATATAGATGTACTTTGCACCGTTAGCTGCTCCAGCTCACCAAAAGAATCATCAATCTGTATATCCATGCCGGCATCGCGCCGTGTCCGCAAAGCAGAAAGCAGTGACTGTAAAGATAATTCCCTATCTTCTTTCATAAGCTGCCCGGCGAGCGCCCCATCACTTTTTTCAATCTTGTCCAGTAAACGGTATACACCGATCATCGTTTCCCTTTCTTCCGGCGTCACTTCATTCTGATGATCGAGTTTCCACAAATAACGTGAAAACGTAATATCCTCTGTTCCCAGGTCGTTCTGAATATCCGACACATAACGGTTTAACTCATCCAGAGAAATCTCCAGCGGATTGATGTCCCGTCGGATCAGTTCAGCAACAACCGGAGGCTTCATCTCTTTCAATAACGATGTGATCCGGATATCATATTCCTTGACCCGGTCTATATTTTCCTCAGTCAATGGAATCTGATTGTAAGCAAGACTCCTCACGGCACGCTGATTTTGTTCCGTATGTTCATAAGCGAGGTCATCCAGAATATCATCAACATTCTGAAATGCTTTCTGCATGGAATCACCAAGATCTCTCCTTACCTCTGTTCCGACCGATTCATAGTTCTTCTCCAGCTTCTCAAACTCTTCTGTAAAACGTACCGCATTCTGAGCCAGATCCCGAAGAGTATCCGTCTTCTGCGTTTCCACTGCTTTTCCCAAAAACGGAACCGGTGCAGCCAGTACTTGTCTTGCTGCCTTGAGAGTGTCCCCCATCGTCTGTATATTTTGCTCAGACGCCGGCAGTCCTGTCTCTTCCAAAAGTGATTCCTTCGCCTGTCTCTCCTCGATGCGGAGTTGCTCTACGATCTTCTCCATATTAGAAACGTCAAGCCGGATCCCTTTTGCAGATAGATTTCGCACAGCTTCTATACTCATTGTCAGTCGAATTTCCGCAAGACGCCGTTTCGCTGTAATTGCTTCTGTCACGGAAATCTTGTTCAAATCCGCTTTTTCCGGACTTACGCCATCCGCCATATTGTCAGCCACTCGCGCCATCCGTATTTCTTCCGGCAATTCTTTAAACTCATCTACACTTTCACAGGCTGTTATCGTCTTTGCATTGACCGGCAGATCGTTTTCATAAAGCCACTTTGCCACAGCCATAGACTGCTCATCCGCCTCTATACCATCCTTCGCCAGAAGATCGTGTACCTGCTCCTGTACTTCTGAAAAATCACTCTGCATCTGTGGCAGAGGATTTTCCTCTCCCATTCCCTGAACACTATAAACACTGCCACAAATATTTTCCGGTGTAAGCGTCAGATTTTGAGCAATAAAAAACTTCATCGACGCCTCGGAAAATGACGCAATCTGTGCTGCCATGTCAATGGCATGCGAAAGACGCATCACATTCTCTGGTGTGACCGGCAAACCACTGTTTTGCATCTGTTGAACAATCTGAGAAGATATCTGCTGTTCCGCTAAAGCGGTCTGGGCTGCTTCTTCCAGCGCCTGCGCCTCTTCGCTCTCCTTCTCTACCTGATCCTCAACACCTTCTGCCCGGTCACGCCGTTCTTCTTTGATGCGGCTGATCGTCCGTTCCAGTTGTGATGAAGTATAATCTTCCAGAGGAGTCTGTTCATCCGATACTGCTTTGGCATCCTCTCCTGTCGTACACTGGGAAATAAAATCGGCAGGGGACATCTGGCTATCATCTGACAGAACTCCATCTTCTATATTTATATCTTGTTGTAAGGCTTCCGCCTCTGTATATACACTTGTTTCACTTCCCGCCTTCTTCTGTACGGGACCTTCCATAGTCATCCCCGTATCAACACGGGACGTACTGCCATCCATGGCACTCGGTACGGATACACCGATATTCTTTAACATATCAGCTTGATGCAGGGAAAGAGAAAGTTTATTTGTCTGAATCACCATTGAACTCACTCTCACTTTCATATCCTTATACCTATATTTCGGATAAAAAAGGACGATTCATTAGCATGATATGAGTATTTGTCTTTAAGAATACTGCTCAAGCAGCTTGTGATCCAGTTTAATCCGATTGTCCATTGTTTTCATAACATCGGAAATCTGCAGCTTATCCTTTACTGATGACAGTGACAGATCATGTAACGTATTATGACGGAAGTCAAGTACCATCGGTTCAAAAATATTATCCTCATTTCCCCGGATAACAAGACCCTTTTCCCCATTTGATAGTTCCACACATACACCGGGATACAAAATATTGATACCTTTGATCAAAGCATTGACAACATTTCCATCATATCTTTGTTCATTATCCAGAAGAGCACGCACAGCCTTCACTTCCGATGTAGGTTCCTCATACGACTTCATAGCAGTCATCCGGTCATAGGCATCCGCAACATAAAGAACATTCGCATTAACATTTGCCTTCAGTGTCTCAGGAATGTCCGCACCCGATTCGCTGCAATAAAGCTCCTGCATCTGTCCGATTAGCTGCAGAAGGTCATCATCAAACTGCCCATACTGTGCTAACGTTTCGTTCGTCATCCGCTTGATTGCCTCTATACCGTCCGCATCCAGCTCCTCTTCATCGACGTTTTTCATCTTGAGTGCACCGATATCATGCAGGATAGATGCCTTTACCAGGGTATTCAGCCGCCCTGTCGGGAATCCAAGCTGTCCGCCAATGATCGCAGACAATATAGCTACGTTAAGAACATGCTTATATACATGATCCTGCGAACTGCGGAGGCTCTGAACAAAGTTGATCTTGTGATCCAGGCTTCCGTAGTTCTTGATCACCAGACTGCACAGCCAGTCCAATCCCTTATCTTTTTTTCCGCTGCTGATCAGATCGAGATCCTCCCGAATGCTAAATACCGCCATCGTCTGAAAACGTTCAAAATTAATATCGTCTTCGCTCATTGGCGGTACCGGTTCTGCCGGCTCCAGAATGTATAATCCCATCAATCCAAAATTCTTAATACCGTAAATGGACTGCATCGTAAGCTTCGTATCACGCTCATATAACAAAACGCCATTTTTGTTATAAATGGGTTTCCCAAGACGCATCCCCGCTTTTAAGTCATCAACTTTCACAAATAACATGGTACTACCTCCCCTGACTCATTTCCGTCACATAATTTTAATAATTTATCTATATAATATCAATAAATTTTTGAACACGCAATAAATTTCTATAAGATTACTTGATAAATAAAAGAAATGAGGTTTTTCTATGCGACGATATCTGGTTTTGGTACTTTCCTTTGCCCTTTGTATTTCTTTGTGTGCTCCTGTCTCGCTGGCAGAAACGGCAGAGTCTGCCCCATCTCAGTCCCAGACAGACACAGCCTCTTATGTTGAGGGGGAAGTCATTGTAACGATGAATGATTCCGCTGATTCCGCACTCAGTACACCCGGTACATACTCTTCCGATATGAAAGTACAGAATTCATGGGATTTCGATACGATCAATGTATCAGAAATCTCCTCCGATACCTTATCCACGCAGGAGCTTATTGATGATCTGTCTGAAAAAAAGCATATAATCTCTGTGGAACCCAATTATTACCGTAAAAAAATGACTACAAATGACCGCTACCGCTCTTATCAATGGTATCTCAATGACACAAGTGACTTTCAACAGACAAGCCTTGGGATACAGGAAGACAATATTCCGTCCTCTCTCGACAGCAGCGAAACGATTGTTGCTGTGGTAGATACAGGAGTTGATTACACACACGAAGACCTGAAAGCTCATATGTGGGTCAACCCCTACTCTTCTCTCCAGGGAACGTATGGATACGATTTTGCCGATAATGATAACGACCCGATGGATGAAGATGATGATGGTCATGGTACTCACTGTGCAGGTGTCATTAGTGCCGTACGCAATAATGAGAAAGGAATTGCCGGGATCAGTAATGCACAGATTATGGCATTAAAAGTTTTTGATAAAAATGAAGAAGCAAAAGATTCTTATATCATTGCTGCCTTTAACTATATTTATCAGGCTCAGCAGCTTGGTGCAAATATTGCTGCCATAAACTGCTCCTGGGGCGGTGGAGGAAAAACCTCGGAATCCGCAAAGAATCTGATTGAAAAAATAGGGGAAAATGGCAGTTTATTTATTTTTGCTGCCGGCAATAGCGGCATCAATCATGATACGAATCAAGCTGACTCCTGTCCTTATGATATTGACAGCACCTACACGGTAAAAGTAGGTGCTTCTGACCAATACGACAAAAAGACCTCCTTCTCCGACTATGGCATCACAACAGTGGATCTGTTTGCTCCCGGAGAACGGATCGTATCTACAGTAAACAAGGACTCTTTTGTTCCTTTTTTATACTCAGATAATGAAAAGAAGGCCTGCTGTTCCTTTTTCACCTCTTTTGACACTTTGGATCAAACTCTGTATACAGCGGCGGAAATAGGAAAGCAAAGTACTAATATGATCTATGGAGAGAAAGAATTTTCCCAAATTGATTTTCTTGGAAACAGTAAAAGCGGTTCCCTCGTCATCCCGATCCATGCCACAAGTTCAAAAGCAAATTGTGACTTGTATGTTGATGTAACGAGTCTCCATCTCAACATGCGTAATACCTATTACGTTTCTTATGATATGGGGACAGAAAAAGATGGTTCACTTTCCTGGGAACACTTTACTTCCGTACGCAATGCGGCAAGTTTCACCCGCTATGGCTCCCATACTTATCTGCGTCTGGCAGGTATCAGCGGAGACTTCCGCTCTCTTTCCCGCCTTTATTTTGATAATGCTGCCATATCTGTTGCCGTATCAAACGAGGTATCTTTTGGCAAATACAACGTATTAAGCGGAACATCAATGGCTGCTCCATCCGTTACTGCTGCCGTGGCGCTCTTATCCTGCCTTTACCCGGGGGATACCGTTTCTCAGAGAAAGAACCGCCTTCTCAACTGTACCAGCAAACGAGAGGACCTTACGGCATACTGTATTAGTGGTGGTATTTTGGATCTAAGCAAATTAACCACGACTCCGGCAGATCCACTTCCAACTGACCACACCATAGCTTCAGCCAGCCCTGAACCTACGATATCGGCATCTAAGGTATCTAGTAAAAAAAAGATAATTCGTATAAAAAAAATAGTGTTAAGTAAGAAAAAAGCAAACCTGCGCTATGGCAAAAAATTAAAGCTTAAAGCCACAATTACTCCGCAAAATGCAACAAACAAAAAAATCAAATGGTCCGTATCCAATAAAAAATATGCCTCCGTCACACAAAGAGGTGTCGTGAAAGCTAAGAAAAAAGGAATTTCACACAATGTAAAGATTTATGCAAAAGCAAAAGACGGCTCCTGTAAAAAAGCCGTCTGCCTGGTTAAAATTAAGAAAAAAAAATAACTTGCCTTATTTTTTTTCATAATACCGGATTCCATCTTCCGGTCTGAAATAGGTACGGATATATCCATCCGTTGACACGATTACCAGCCTGTTCTCTGATTCCCGATAGTATATATCATCACCATTTTCTTTTTCCTGCTTGTGCAAAGAAGAAGAATCGTTGATCACGGCATTTGCCCCGGCAAGGTACTCTTCTTCCGAATGATATCCCATCTCTTTCCCATGCTTTTCATAATGCTCCCGCAGAAGTTTCTGATTACGGAATAAAACTGCCTCCTGCACATTATCCGTTGTCTGCTGCCCAGCCACCGGCTGTCGGTTCTTTTCCGAAGGTCCGCTCCGGGAAAAGCTGATAGAGATATAAGCGCCCAGGATCATTAACATTAAAACAGCCGGCGGCACAGCTCGTAGAATATGCTTTCTTTTATTTCTTCTTACTCTGCCGCGTGGAATAACCGCATCATATCTTATCCGTTCGATGCGCCGGCAATCCCGGCATAACACCGGTATCTCCAATCCCTTTGTCTTGTAATAGTCTATTTGTTTATCCGTCAGTTCAAACTGTTCGCCACACTGCCTGCATTTGAAAACCATGAATTTCCCTCACTTCTTTTCCTGATCATCTTGTTGTGGATCATACTCTAGTACGTCTCCAGGCTGACAGTCCAATGCCTTACAAATGGCTGCTAAAGTGGAAAAACGTATTGCAGAAACTTTCCCTGTCTTAATTTTCGACAGGTTTACATTCGATACCCCCACCTTCTCACTAAGCTCATTCAGACTCATCTTCCGGTCTGCCATAACACGGTCGAGTCGTAATACAATTCCCATGATTGCAGTGCCTCACTTTCTATAATGTCTCATCCGATTCCTGTTGAAGAACCGCTCCATACTGGAAAATATAAGCCAGTGCAAGGATCAATAGAACCGTAATGACTATTCCAAGATTAATATCCAGATGGAATCCGGCACTTGACATCCATATGCGGGACTCAAACAGATTTACTACACTGGAAACAACAGCCCAGGGAATCAACGAATAGGCAAACTGCTTCATGCGATTAATAACTGTATCTTCAAATGGGGACCGACAGGATCGAAATGCTTTCGTAAGCCGGCTTGCAAAAATAGTACTAACCAATAAGAGAATCAGGTTCAAAATGGCACCTGCCAAAGCCCAGGAACAATCTTTCAGATTGAATTCTGTCAGATTTGCATTTGCTCCAATATTTAACGTTGATTTACCTATATCGACCTTATCAACACTGAATTGGTTTCCACCGTAAGAAATATTGGCATTGTCTTTAATATCCTCCTGGATTTCCTGTGTATCCTTCGTGCCAAAATCTACACCAAACTTCGACAGATCAACCTTAACATCCGCTCTTCCGTCAATCTTTACCGTACAAAGATTATCCGGAAGACACAGCACTGCTACAAAACCTGCAATACTTAAAACCAGTAGAATACTTACCAGTATCTTTGCAATAAGAGCCAGGATTGTACCCACCTTACCCATTTTGTTAATTCTGCCAATTGCTTTTTCTTTCATATGATCATCCTCCATTCCACAGGTATTTTGCTCTGTCACTTTTAATTTTGTAATGTCATTATATGTCACTGCAGAATGTTTGTCAATAACTTTTTAATGTTTATCATTAAATATTTAACCTTTAGTAATTAAATGTTTTGAGGGCTCTAACTCAATTGCAAACCGAGATGCAGTTTTGTAAGTCGAGATGCAACTTTGTAATTCAACAACTTAATATTTGTAAGTG
>CAKRGX010000021.1 GCA_934338065.1 uncultured Eubacterium sp.
ATATTCCTATGACTATGGAAGATTGGAAAACAAAGCTTGACGCATTTCTTAGATTTAATGATGCGGATGTACTTCAAGATAAAGGGAAAGTTACTGCAGCTATTGCAAAAGAATTTGCAGAAAGTGAGTTTGAAAAATACAGGGTTATACAGGATTCACTATATGAAAGTGACTTTGATAAATTGATGAATGATATGGAGAATGATGGTACTACCCATTAGTACCACAAAACTTGTAGTTGCAGAAACATCATTCGGAGCCTACAATTCTAATAGGTGGACTTGCAAACCATCATAAGATTATTTCCTGAATAGTAAGCAGACCTGCAAGCCACCGGAACTACACACAATAATGACAATATAGCAATGGTACTGGATTGGTACTAAAAATATGCGAAACGAAAAATAACGTGTGGAAAAGATGTGGAATATCAATACAAAACAGTATAGATAACCGTATTGAAATAACCAAAATCAAACTAGATCATGGGAGTATCCCAAAGTTTGTGTAAACCTTTAAACTAATGTAAGATAATATTACTCAGTTTAGACAATTCAGAACATGTGAACAGCATTGTGAATTCATCTGCTTCTGAGGTGTCTAAAGTTAATGCCGCTATGAACGACATGGAAAATAATGTTATTTCCGATTATGATGTTCTTGTACATACAGGAAAGGAATATGCTAATGATGCGAATGACTTCAAAAATCATCAGCCAGTTTAAAGTATGATGTTATTGAAACATATAAGAAAAATAAGCTTCTTTAAATGCGGAGTAGTTATTTCTCGATATGGGCAGAGAAGTTCCGTTTGCGGTAGTGATGGATGTTTTTGTAAATTGTTCGATGCGGTTAAGCCTTATGATGTAGCTGCGGTGGCATCGGAAAAAACCTTTTTCAAGAGAAAAAATTTCTTCGCATTTTGAAAACAGCTCTTTAATTTCGATTGTTGTGCCGTTGGAAAGGTAAACAACAACTTGTTTGTTCTGGGCCTCCAGATAGTCGACTTTATTAATGGCAATCTTGCAAAAACCTACCGAAGTATGTGCAGTAAAGGTTTCTTGGTCTACCGTTGCCGTATTAACAAATTCATCCAGAACAGAAAATAATTTTTCCTTTGCAACCGGTTTGATTAAATAATTCAGCGCTTTAACCTCATAAGAGTCGACAGCAAATTCTTTAGATGAAGTAAGAAAAATGATAGGTACACAAAGGTTTTGGTTTCGCAATTCTCTTGCTGTATCAATCCCATTAAACAAGGGCATGATAACATCTAAAAAAATCAGATCGGAACACTCTGCTTTTTGCCCGTTTATTAAGTCATCCCCATTGGTATAGCTTTGGATTGTTAATGAGAGTGAATTTTTTTCTGCCCATTGCTGTAACAGGGCAGCGGTTTCTTTTGTAATCCTTTGATCGTCATCACATACTGCTATTTTCATATGCACCTCTATAATATAATTTTTAAGATAAAACAATTTTCAAACACAGAAAAATCACATTGACCATTGAGTCTCTGTACATAGTATACAATACTTTTTACACCAATACCATGCCCTTTTTGGGAAGAAACAGGAATACCATCTACAAAGCGGATTGTTTTTTTGATCGGATTTTTTATTTCCAGCAGAAGATGATTGCTCTTCTGGAAGATTGATAAGGTCACCCATCGGGGGCCGTTTGTTTTCTCTAAAGCATGCATACTGTTTTCCAATGCATTTGATAAAATAGTACACAATGCAAGATCCGGGCAGGGGAGTTCTTCTGTCATCATGATCTCAGGCTGGAAGTCTATTTCTCTTTCACTAAAACGCATCTGATAGAGAGAAATCACAGAATTAAGTGTTTCGTTAAGACAATATCGCTTAATGATTGTGTCATCATACGCATTGCTGATCTGAGTGATATATGCGATTGCTTTATCGGTGTATCCGTTCTTTAAGTAACTTAAAATCAGATTCAGGTGGTGGCGCATGTCATGACGTAGAATAGTGAGTGTTTCTTCGTTGTTTCTTACCTGTTCGATTTCTTTTTGGATGGAGGTAAGCTGGATTTCCATCCGGTCACTGTACTGACGGATTTCCTGTTTCTTTTCATATTCTCTGAAATAGATGACCAGGAAAACAAGGTAAGCAATACTAAAGGCAAATCCCATGAACTCAACAATTACTTTATTACCAGAGTAAAGAAGTGCGGAAAACTTTGTTGAGGCGTAATCAAACACATAGTATATGAAAGGTAGAAAACCAATAATGCATAGTTCGCGCGTATCTTTCAAAAAGATGGCTTCCGTGGTTTTGCATACATATTTAAATAATACAATAAACATGATACAGGTGGTTACAATTCTTGCAATATAATAGCACAAACCAGTTTGGGTTATGTCCAGAACGAGGAGACCGATCCAGTTGCTGAACTGACAGCAGAGGTATGCAGAAAAGACAGACGTACAACAAGATAAAAAAGCATAATGATAGTGTCGGCATAAAAATAAAATAAGGGGAATATGTACAAGCAATGGGTAGATCTGATTGGAAAAACTAATATCAAGATATTCTATGCACAAATAATAAATAATACCATCTATCAGAGAAAACAAAGAAAGGTGTAATAAATTTTTTTTATTTGGGCTAATACCAAGAAAAAAAGCTGAAATAAAAATACCAAACAAAAGTGTAGTAATATTATGTATTAGTGACAGTAACAGTAATATCATCTTTTTCCCCCTGTTATATCAAGTTTGACTTAATTTGATTATACGAAATTTTTGAAAGAAAGGCAACGCCCGATTTGCACGATTTCAGCAGCATGTTAAGAAAGGTTGAAAAAAATAATTATTTGTAGTATGATAAAGTTGACTATAAATTTATGGAGGAATATCATGAGTGATAAATTACGAGTAGGTATCCTTGGCGGTACGGGAATGGTAGGACAGAGATTTATTTCTTTATTAGAGAATCATCCTTGGTTTGAGGTGGTAACTATCGCAGCAAGCCCACGCAGTGCAGGAAAAACCTATGAAGAGGCTGTTGGAGATCGTTGGAAAATGCAGACACCGATGCCGGAAGAGGTAAAGAAGATTATTGTAAAAAATGTAAATGAAGTAGAAGATGTCAGCAAGGAAGTTGATTTTGTATTTAGTGCTGTTGATATGACCAAAGACGAGATCAAAAAAATTGAAGAAGATTATGCGAAAGCAGAAATACCTGTAGTATCAAACAACAGCGCACATAGATGGACGCCAGATGTTCCGATGATCGTACCGGAGATTAATCCGGAACACTTAGAGGTGATAGAGAGTCAGAAGAAACGTCTTGGTACAACAAGAGGTTTTGTATGCGTTAAGCCTAACTGTTCAATTCAAAGTTATGCGCCGGCATTGACGGCATGGAGAAAATTTGAGCCAACAGTAGTTGTTGCAACAACGTATCAGGCTATTTCCGGTGCGGGAAAAACATTTAAAGACTGGCCGGAGATGGAACACAACATTATTCCTTATATTGGCGGCGAAGAAGAGAAGAGTGAGCAGGAACCACTTCGCCTTTGGGGCGAGGTAAAAGATGGTGTGATCGTTAAGGCAGATGCACCATTGATCACGAGCCAGTGTATCCGTGTGCCGGTTCTGGATGGTCATACGGCGGCAGCTTTTGTTAATTTTAAAAAGAAAGTAACAAAAGAAGAACTGATACAGGCTTTGGTTGAGTTTAAAGGTGTTCCTCAGGAATTAAATCTTCCAAGTGCACCAAAGCAGTTTATTCAATATCTTGAGGAAGATGACCGTCCACAGGTTGCATTGGATGTTAATTATGAAAATGGCTTTGGGGTTAGTATTGGTCGTCTTCGCGAGGACAGCTATTTTGATTGGAAGTTTGTTGGCCTTTCCCATAATACGATTCGTGGTGCAGCCGGTGGTGCTGTATTGATGGCTGAACTTCTGAAAGCTAAAGGATATATTAATGCTAAATAATACACAAGTATAGTGGAGGTGTATCATGGGGAAATTTCGTGTTTTAGTAAAAGGAATTGTTCAATACAAAGATACGTTTTTGACAGTGGAACGATGGTATGATGACCGTATATTTGATCCTTATCAATGGGAATTTATTGATGGTGAGATGGAATTTGGTGAGACTCCGGAAAAAGCTGTGGAACGTATTGTGGAAGAGAAAACAGGTGTGCCTGTGCAGGTGGATAAACCATTGTATACATGGGGCTTTACGGCTGGTGAAATCTGCACGATAGGTATTGCATTCTTGTGCGATGCTCAGACAGATGAGGTGATTCTGGCAGAGGAACTGCATGACAGTCAATGGGTGCCAAAGGGCGAGATTTCTCAGGTGATCACCAATCAGGCAGTAGTAAAGGATATTGAAAAGGCTGGGTTGACGAGCAGTTTTGACCTGGATGATTTTGGAAAGGTGGATTTATTCATTGAACCTATGGATTAAAAATGGACATCTTTTGGATCCGGCCAATAGTCGCGATGAAATATGTGATTTATACATTAAGGACGGAAAGGTTGCTGATATCGGCAGCCTTTTGTCAGATATGGATCCAAAAGAGTTAGAACAGGATGCTGTGGTTATTGATGCGACAGGAAAGTATGTTATGCCAGGGTTCCTGGATCTTCATGTGCATCTGCGTGAACCGGGATTTGAGTACAAGGAAACGATCAAGACTGGTACAGAGGCGATGGCAAAGGGAGGATTTACCGGCGTATGCCCGATGCCGAATACAAAACCGGCAACAGATTGTCCGGAAATGATTCGGAAGATTTTGGAGATTGCGGAAAAAGATAGTCCCATTCATGTTTATCCTGTTGGTGCTGTAACAAAAGGACAACAGGGAGAAGAGATTACAGATATTGTCGGCATGGCAGCAGCAGGGGCAAAAGCAATCAGTGAGGATGGGAAATCCGTAATGAATGCGGAATTATATCGTGAGGCAATGAAAGAGGCTGCCAAAGCCGGGATCATTGTTATGGCGCACTGTGAGGATAAGAATATGGTAGGAAAAGGTGCCATGAATGCAGGTAAAAAAGCAGAAGAATTAGGAATTCCAGGTATAACGAATTCGGTGGAAGATGTTATTGCTGCCCGGGATATCCTTCTTGCGAAAGAGACAGGTGTTAGACTTCACTTGTGTCATTGTTCTACAGAAGACAGTGTAAAAATGATTCGTGAGGCAAAAAAAGAAGGTGTGGCTGTATCTGGAGAAGTGTGTCCGCATCATTTTTCCATGACAGAAGATGAGATACCAGGGGATGATGCCAATTACAAGATGAATCCGCCCCTGCGCAGTCAGGCAGATGTAGAGGCTCTTTGTCATGGGCTTTCCGACGGTGTGATGGAAGCAATCTCTACCGATCATGCGCCACATAGTGAAGAGGAAAAAAATAAATCTATGGCAGAGGCACCATTTGGGATTGTCGGTTCGGAGACAGCATATGCACTTGCTGTAACGCATTTGGTAAAGAAAGGATATCTTACGCCGATGCAGTTGGTTGAGCGCATGAGTACGGCACCACATCGGATTTTAGGAGTTCAAGGGGGAAATCTGGCCATTGGTATGCCTGCTGATGTTGTGATTGCTGACATGGATAGCGAGTACACTATTGATAAAAATACATTTGTTTCAAAGGGAAAAAACACACCATTTCATGGACATAAAGTAAATGGCCGTGTCTATTATACGATAGTAAGTGGAAAAGTTGTTTACAGGTACGAATAGAATGGAGGATAATATGATTGATCAGTTAGTAGCGAATATTAAGAAAACCAATGCACCGGTTGTTGTCGGCTTGGATCCGATGCTCTCCTATATACCGGAGTATATAATGGAAAAAGCAATTCAGGAACAAGGAGAGACATTAGAGGCAGCCAGTGCGGCTATCTGGGAGTACAATAAAGGGATAATCGATGCAACATATGATCTGATCCCTGCAGTTAAACCACAGATTGCTATGTATGAGCAGTTTGGAATTCCTGGTTTAGAAGCGTTCAAAAAAACGGTGGACTATTGCAAGGAAAAAGGACTGGTTGTGATTGGCGATATCAAGAGAGGTGATATCGGTTCAACATCAACTGCCTATGCCGTTGGTCATTTAGGAAAAGTGCGGATTGGAAGCAAAAAAATAGCAGGGTTTGAGGAAGACTTTGTTACAGTAAATCCATACTTAGGAACCGATGGTGTGAAACCGTTTGTTGATGTTTGTAAGGAAGAGAATAAAGGTATTTTTGTTCTGGTTAAAACATCCAATCCGTCTTCGGGAGAGTTTCAGGATCAGGAGATTAATGGCAGACCATTGTATGAGATTGTAGGTTCCCATGTGGCAAAATGGGGTCAGGAAGCAATGGGACAGTGTGGATACAGTCAGGTAGGTGCCGTTGTAGGAGCAACTTATCCTGAGATGGGAGAGGTTCTTCGTGGAATAATGCCGAAAACATACATCCTTGTCCCTGGGTATGGTGCACAAGGGGGAACGGCAGATTCTTTGAGACCATATTTTAATGAGGATGGCTTAGGGGCGATTGTCAATTCTTCCCGTGGAATCATCTGTGCTTATAAGCAGGATAAATATGCTCAGTTTGGGGAGAAGAATTATGCAGATGCTTCCCGTCAGGCTGTTATTGATATGATTGAAGATATAAATCGTATTTTTTAAAGGAGGATCGTGATGGCAAAACTACAATGTATGGCAAGAGTTGTACAGGCAGAACAGTTAGCAGAAGGTGTTTTTTCCATGTATCTCCATGCGCCGGAGATTGCAGTGCAGGCTGTGCCGGGACAGTTTATCTCATTATATTGTGATGACAGTGACAAACTCCTTCCCCGGCCAATCAGCCTTTGTGAGGTTGATAAGGAGACGGGCTCACTTCGGATCGTTTACCGTGTTGTGGGTGCAGGAACGGAAGAGTTTTCAAAGAAAAAACAGGGCAGTTTTATTCGTATTCTGGGACCATTGGGAAATGGATTCCCGTTAGAGGATAAAAAGGCTATTCTCATTGGAGGAGGAATAGGAATACCGCCGATGCTTCAACTGGCCAAAGAACTGCCGGGAGAGGTGACAGTTGTAGTTGGATACCGGGATGATCAGACATTTTTATTACGTGAGCTTGAAGCAGCGGCAGATTATGTTGTCGTTGCGACAGAAGATGGCAGTGTAGGGACAAAAGGAAATGTGATTGATGCAATCCGTGCAGAGCATGTTACGGGCGATGTGATCTATTCCTGTGGGCCTATGCCGATGCTGCGTGGAGTGAAGCAGTGGGGATTGGAGAATCATATTCCGACATGGCTCTCATTGGAAGAAAAGATGGCTTGCGGGATCGGTGCCTGTCTTGCCTGTGTTTGTCAGTCTACAGAAGTAGATCCTCATTCTAACGTAAAAAATAAGCGAATATGTAAAGATGGTCCGGTGTTTTTATCGACCGAGATTGAGTTGTAGGAGGTAATTATGTCTGAAAAATTAGCGGTTAATTTTGCAGGGATGACTTTTGAAAATCCTGTGACAACGGCATCCGGAACATTTGGCTCCGGGTTGGAATATAGTGAATTTGTTAATTTAGACAAACTGGGGGCTGTGACAACGAAAGGCGTGGCAAATGTTCCATGGCCGGGGAATCCTGTTCCTCGTATAGCTGAGACACATAGTGGGATGCTTAACGCCATTGGATTACAGAATCCGGGAATTGATACTCTGATCAGCAGAGATCTGCCTTATTTGCATGAGCATAATGCACATATTATTGTAAATGTATGTGGGCGTTCAAAGGAAGACTATGTTGAGGTGGTAGAGCGTCTGTCGGAAGAAGCTGTTGATATGCTGGAGATCAATGTATCCTGCCCGAATGTAAAGGCCGGGGGGATTGCTTTTGGTCAGAAGCCGGAAATGGCAGAGGACATTACAAAAGCAGTGAAAAAAGTGGCCAGACAACCGGTAATCATGAAACTTAGTCCTAATGTGACAGACATTACCGAGATGGCACGTGCTGTTGAGGCGGGGGGAGCAGATGGCGTATCCCTGATCAATACACTGACAGGAATGAAAATAGATGTTGCCCGCAAAACATTTGCTATTGCAAATCAGACAGGAGGAATGTCCGGACCGTGTGTTAAGCCGATTGCCGTGCGCATGGTTTATCAGGTAGCAAATGCTGTAAAGATACCAATTCTTGGTATGGGGGGCATACAAAATACAGAAGATGCGTTGGAATTTATGATGGCAGGGGCTACTATGGTAGCCGTAGGAACAGCTAATTTCTATCACCCATATGCAACAAGTGAGATCATTGACGGGTTAGAGAGATATGTAGAAAAAGAAAATCTGAATAATATTAGTCAGATTATCGGCTGCGTGAAATAAAGAGACGCCGTGAGAAGGAGGTGTCGTTTATGGTGAAGAATTATTTGCCGGAATATCGGGGGAAATTGCGGACACCGGAAGAAGCAGTCTCTGTAGTTAAGAGTGGTGACTGGATTGACTATACAAGCTGTCTCGGTAAACCGGTGTTGTTGGATCGGGCATTGGCTGCTCGGAAGGAGGAACTGCAGGAAGTAAAGATTCGTGGCAATCTGATGTCCGGACCTCTTGCTGTAGTAGAATGTGATGAGCAACAAGAACATTTTATTTATCATAGCTGGCATTGCTCAGCCTATGAACGCAGATTGTGTGACAAAGGCCTGTGTTATTACATTCCTATGGTGTTTCATAATAATGCTGCATACTATGAGTATTTTCTGCATGTCAATGTTGTGATGGTTAGTGTTTCGCCTATGGATGCTCATGGATTTTTCAACTTTTCCGTGAATACTGGTGTGGCGGCTCCCATTACCAGAAGGGCTGATATTGTTATAGTAGAAATAAATGAAAATCTGCCAAAGGTTCGAGGCGGCTATGATGAATGTATACATATCTCAGATGTAGATTTCATTGTAGAAGGTGAGCATGAAGCGTTCCCGGATGTTATGGTGCCAGAGCCTACAGAGACAGACCGCCGGATTGCTGAATTGCTGATCCCTTACATTGTGGATGGAGCCACTTTGCAACTTGGTATTGGCAGCATGCCAAATGCATTGGGCGAAATTATGGCAGAGTCCGATCTGAACGATCTGGGGATGCATACAGAATTGTGTTCGGATGCTTATTTTCAATTATATTTGTCTGGAAAACTGACCAATCGGAGAAAGTATCTTGATCGTGGCAAGGGTGTATTTGGCTGTGCTATTGGTTCCAGATCACTATATGAATGGCTGGATGATAATCCGGGAGTAGCAGCGTATCCGCTAGAATATGTCAATCGTCCCAGTGTGATCGCACAGATTGATAACATGATATCTATTAATAGTTGTGTAGCTGTGGATTTGTACGGTCAGGTGGCAGCAGAGAGCTCCGGGGCCAGACAGATCAGTGGGACAGGGGGACAACTGGATTTTTTGATTGGCGCTTCTGCTTCCAGAGGTGGAAAGGCTTTTATTTGCATGAGCTCCGTTTTTGTAGACCGGAATGGAGAAACACATTCGAGGATACGGCCACAATTTGACGGGGATATCATAACTTCACCAAGAAGCCAGGTATATTTTCTGGCGACAGAATATGGAGTGATCAATCTGGAAGGACGATCTACATGGGAACGTGCGGAAGCGTTAATTTCTATTGCGCATCCGGCCTTTCGTGATTATCTCATAAAAGAGGCTGAAAAGAGAAAAATATGGCGAAAAAGTAATAAGAAATAAAGAAGCCTCTTTTCATTTTTGACTTAATATGATAGAATATTTATAATATGTTACGTAGAAATGAAGGAGGTTTATTGAGATGAATGAGGAATTACAAAAAGTAGTTGATTCCCTTCCTGTTTTGCATGAGGCTGTGGGAGAGAATTCTTACATATCGGTATTAGACAAAGATTGCGTTTTGTGTGGATATGTCGTGGCGGCTGGAGAAACGCCAGTACTCAAAGTGGGAGATAAGATGGATGATCCAACAGGTGCATTTGCAGAGGTTATTGTCAGTGGCCGTAAGAAGAATAATTTTTTGCCGAAAGAAGTTATGGGGACATCTGCTTTTGATGGCGTTCTGGTGCCGATCAAGGATAAGGGTGAAGTTGTCGGATGCCTTACCTACTGCTATTCAGTCGAGGACAAGAAAGATATGAAAGACATGGCACAAGAATTTCAAAACTCGGTTCAGGCCATTGATGAGTCGATACAGTCTGTTATTGACAATATACAGAGTTTGTTCAATATGTTATCTGGTATGACAGAGATGACAAGCGGTATCAACCATGATGTCCAGGAGGTTACGGATGTTGTTCAAAAAATCAGTGGCAATGCGTCACGTTCTAACATATTGGCATTGAATGCATCGATTGAAGCTGCACGCAGTGGCGATGCAGGACGTGGATTTGCTGTAGTTGCCAACAGCATGGGTGAACTGGCAAACGATAGTGGAAGCTCTGCAAAAGAAATAGGGGATAAGCTTACAATCATGCGGGAACATCTGGCAGCGATCAATGAGTCTATTTCAGATGCTAATAATGTGGCAAAATCGCATATGGACAGTGTTAGTGAGATCCATGAAGGGCTGGCAAGAACAATCTTTTTAGCGGAGGAAATGCAGAAGCGTATCTAGATGATACAGGCCGAATATTTACAGAGATAAAAAATCATAATTTGACAGGAAGTTGTAATTATAAAAGTATATGAACAACAACCTGTTGATTTATGATTTTTTTATTTGAATATATTTCTGGTACAGGGACAAATCGGTAACAAATATTTGTTTCATTCTCTGGCAAATTATGATAGAATAGTGAGAAAAGAAGATGGGAGATTACGATGGGGAAGAATAGCCGTATTTGCCGGATTTGTACTTTATTTATCAACAGGAGGAGTAAAAATGAGTCAAAAAAAGAGAGGTAACTTTTCAGGAACAATAGGTTTTGTGATGGCGGCGGCAGGAAGTGCCGTAGGTCTGGGAAATATCTGGCGGTTTCCATATTTGGCTGCCAAAGGGCATGGTGGAGTATTTATTCTCTTTTACATCATATTAGCATTGACATTTGGATTTACTCTGCTGACGACAGAGATTGCCATTGGAAGAAAGACTGCACAAAGTCCGTTGAATGCCTATGGACAGATACATGCCAAATGGAAGGGGTTAGGTGTTCTGGCGTGTCTGGTGCCTGTCATTATTCTGCCCTATTACTGTACAATAGGCGGATGGGTTATGAAGTATTTTTTTAATTATATTTCCGGTTCTGGTAAAGCAGCGGCGGGAGATAATTATTTTACCGGCTTTATTACATCACAGTGGTCACCGTTGATCTGGATGCTGGTATTTTTGGCGTTAACGGTATTTGTTGTATATCGTGGAGTGGACAAGGGGATTGAAAGATATAGTAAAGTGTTGATGCCGATTCTTATTGTTCTTGTGATTGGAATTGCTATTTATTCTATGACAATCCAGTATACAGATGATAATGGAGTGACTCGTACCGGACTGCAGGGAGTAAAAGTATATCTTATTCCGGACTTTAGCGGAATTTCATTCAAAGATGGATTTATCATATTAATGGATGCGATGGGGCAGTTATTTTTCTCAATCAGTGTTGCGATGGGAATTATGGTTGCCTATGGATCGTATGTGAAAAAAGAGGTAAATTTGATGAAATCTATCAATCAGATTGAATTTTTTGACACTCTGGTTGCTCTTTTGGCAGGACTGGTGATCGTTCCTGCTGTTTATACATTTATGGGGACGGAAGGAATGTCGAAAGGACCGGGACTTATGTTTGTTTCCCTGCCAAAAGTATTTCAGGCAATGGGACCTGTGGGAACGGTCATTGGTCTGGCGTTTTTCCTTATGGTAATTTTTGCTGCGGTGACATCGGCAGTATCTGTCATGGAAGCAATTGTATCCAGTATGATGGACAATAGACACTGGTCCAGAAAAAAAAGTACGGTGATCGTAGGCGTGTATGCTTTAGTTGGAGCTGTTATCGTCTGTCTTGGCTACAATATTTTATATTTCGATATGCCGCTTCCTAATGGTACAACAGGTCAGATCCTGGATATTATGGATTATATCAGCAATAACTGTTTCATGCCATTAGTAGCATTATTGACATGCATCCTTATTGGATGGGTTGTTAAGCCGGAAGTCATTATTGATGAAGTGACGCAGGGCATATACCCCTTTCACCGACGCAGATTATATATTATTATGATAAAGTTTATCGCACCGGTTCTATTGACAATTTTGCTTTTGCAGTCAGTAGGAATACTTCAGATATAGTGGAAAGGAGATCACAATGCAGCAGGTAGATGAAATCATGAAAAAAATTCGGAAGGGATTCACAGGAGAGGCATCCAGAGATATTCCCTATTTACAACAGAAGATGGATGAATACAAGGAGCATGATCTGTCAGCAGATATTATCCGCGAATGCAGTCGTCTGCTTTATGATATAGCGGCATCATCAGAGGAGATGCAGAAGGAAAATGAAAATATTGAAGAGACGCATAAGCATATGAAGGAAATCCGGGTGTATGTCGAGCAGGGGGAAGTCGCACAGGCGCTTCGAGTCAGTGAGGAACTTGTTAAACGAGCGGATAATAATTCTATGTATATAGATAATGAAAAATGTGAATTTTACTCTTTTTCCGAATTTTTTGAAGAAATCATGGTTAAGGAATTTATGCACAGTGGAAGGGAGATTGTTAAGGCAAACTTCCCATTTTCTGACATTTATTATCAACACGGTATGCTGTTGATGGGGCAGAATAAAATAAAAGAGGCTCAGGATGTACTTGCTAAGGCCAGGCGGTGGAATCCTGTCAGTGCACCAATCGCTTTCGCTTATATGGATACGTTCCGGATGATGGGAAAGATGGATGAATATGCTGAGCTTAATCGGGAAATTTTTCCGTATTTGTATAAAGGAAAAGATGTGGCACAGTGTTACAGCCATTTTGCCGGGTATTATGCCGGTAAGGAGGAATGGCGTGTGGCAGCAGGATGCTGCCAGCTAAGCCTTAAGTTTGAGCCGGGTGAAAAAACAGTAGAGGATCTGTTGAAGGAAATTAAGAAAAAAGCAGGAGCAGGATTTAAGATTCCATCCAAAAAGGAAATGGAACACCTTGCAGATAAGTATGAAATCCGTGTTTCACCAAATAGCAATATTATAAACCTTGCCGTTGGCATGGGGGAACAGTTTATGAATCAACAGGCATTAGAAGCGGCGTTATATTGCTTTGAAATAGTATATGGACTGACACAGGATAAAAAGATTGGTGAACTTGTTAAGAAGATGCGGATATTAGCTCCGATGGGATAAAAGGCAAAAAAATTATTGAGGATAAATTTAATGGTATAAAATAAAGGGGGTCATTTTTATGGCAGAGCAATTATTTACAAACGAAGTGATTTTATCGTGGCTGCAATATTATGCGAAGAATACGGCCATTGATCTGGAGCATGTGAAGATCATTGATATTACAAAGAAGAATAAGAATGTTATTCCGACCGTAGAATCTCATAAGACTACAATGGTCTTTACCAATGCCGGTGTGGATGATATTTTTTACCGGCTGTGGAATGCCGGTCTGGGTGAGTGTGATGTCTGGTATAATGAGGGGGCCGATCCAGATGGACAGATTTATAATAAGAAAGTGAAAGATATGATCGACCGTGGTATCAATGCTTCTGCCGGAATGTTGATCATTAATTCCAATGCACGGAACACTGCCAAGATTGGAATTGGAAATGAACTTTTTCAGAAGGGTTCCATACAATATGTGGGAAGTGAGATCCGCGCCATTATTTTAAACAAAATGATGGTTGATACGGCAGATGATATCTGTGTCATTGGTGGTGAGAGTATTGCCATAGAGGCTGCTCTGCTGGCACCAGAAGGTAAAGTGATAGCGGTAGAATACAATAGAGCAGACCGAGAGACGATGGAAGATAATGTCAACCATTTTGGATTACATAATGTGGTTATTATTGATCATGTAGATGAACAAAGTATGGAAGGATGTCCGGTGCCTTCTCTTGTATTTATGGTAGCATCTGCAAGCATGGATCAGGAACTGACTTATCTGAAGAAAATAAATCCACAGATCAACGTCGTGATTTATACGTTAGATTTTCAGGTGGCGGCAGGAGCCTCGAAAATGCTGGAAGAGATGGGAATTACGGATGTGGAAACGATTCAGGTAGCTGTTTCACGGTTGGGAAGTAATCATTCTTTTAAACAACAGCCGGCACCTTGGATCATAACAGGGAAGGGCCGGGAATGAAAATGAATGATGAGGTCATGCAATTGTGTACCAGACAGATGGGAAAGACTTATCGGATTCAGAGTATGGAACTCCCCTTACAGACGGAAAAACGTCTGGAGGCATTGGGACTTACGAAAAATACACCGATTCGTATTTTAAACAGAAAAGGACATGGAACAATGATTGTTCAGGTGCGTGGTACAAGATTTGCTCTAGGATATGGGATAACTAAGAATATTCAAGTGAAGGGGGTCTCTCAGAGTGAGTGATAGCCTGACAGTGGGGTTTATTGGAAATCCCAATTGTGGTAAGACAACGTTATTTAATGCTTTTACCGGCGCCAATTTAAAGGTTGCAAATTGGCCGGGGGTAACAGTTGAGAAGATGGAAGGTGTGTTTCGTTATCATGATCACAGTTACCGGCTGGTTGATCTGCCGGGGACTTATAGTCTGACATCTTATACGATGGAAGAACAGGTTGCCAGACAATATATTTTGAGTGATGAAGTAGATGTCATTGTCGATGTGGCAGATGCTTCCTCTCTGGAGCGCAATCTGTATCTCACCTTGCAGTTACTTGAATTAGGTAAGCCGGTTGTACTGGCTCTTAATATGATGGACATTGTTGAAAAGCGTGGGATGGAGATCGATCTGCACCGTTTACCTGAGATGCTGGGAATTCCGGTGATTCCTGTCTGTGCCAGAAAACGTACCGGGTTAGGGATTCTTATGCATGCAGTAGCGCATCATAAAGATGCTGTGTGTCCGGATAAATTGGAACATCATCATGAGAGACCGTCACATCACCGTCATAATCATCATGTGGATCATGTTATGGTTTATAGTGATCTGCTGGAAGATAAAATTGATCTTATTTCTGAGACCTTATTAAAACAATATTCGGATATTGGTAATGTGCGGTGGTGTGCGATCAAGCTGCTGGAGCAGGATAAGGAAATCATGGAACGGTATCCGGTTGATCTCCCTGACGTGATGGACCGCAGTTATGAGTCAGATATTATCAACGAGAAGTATGATTTCATTCAGGAGATTGTTTCCGAAGTGCTTGTCAACAAAGATGAAAAGGCGGAGTCTACCAACCGGGCAGACCGGCTGCTTACCCATCGTTTTTTCGGAATCCCCATTTTTCTTGTTATTATGGCAGTTGTTTTTCTACTGACATTTACGGTGGGAGATTGGATTGCCGGTTATTTTGAAATGGCTGTAGGATGGCTTGGCAGAACGGTCAGTGATCTGTTTGCCGGGTGGCAGGTTAATGAGGCAGTTACTTCGCTTGTAGTAGATGGAATTATAAGCGGGGTTGGAGGTATACTTACTTTTTTACCGAATATTTTTATTTTGTTCCTTGCCCTTGCATTTCTTGAGGACAGCGGATACATGGCGCGTGTTGCTTATGTAATGGATGGTGTTATGGGACGAATCGGTCTGTCGGGAAGGGCATTTATCCCGATGATCTTAGGGTTCGGATGCTCAGTGCCAGCTATTATGGCATCACGTGCTCTGGAGGACGAAAAAGATCGAAAAAAAACAATATTAGTTACGCCTTTTATGTCGTGTAGTGCACGGCTGCCTATCTACATATTATTTTCACATATGTTCTTTGGCAAGTATGCCATGCTCGCTGCATATTCTATGTATGTGATCGGGCTGGCTGTAGCAATTTTGGTAGCTTTTGTTTTGCATATGGCAGATCGCAAGAAAGCGACAGGAATGTTGCTGATCGAGTTGCCGGAGTATAAGGCACCGAGTGCACGGACGATATGGATCTATGTGTGGGAAAAAGTTAAGGATTATCTTACAAAGGCAGGAACGGTCATTTTCCTTGCATCAATTGTTATGTGGCTTCTTTTAAATTTTGGTGTGAGTGGTTATACAACTAATATGGCAGACAGTTTTGGCGCTTATATTGGAAAATTCATTGTTCCGCTTCTTGTCCCGGCCGGGCTGGGATATTGGCAGCTGGCTGTGGCGCTGATCGCCGGAGTATCGGCGAAAGAAGTTGTTGTATCAAGCTGTGCCGTTCTCTTTGGTGTTACCAATGTGACTTCAGCGACGGGGATGGGTGCATTGCATACGGCATTGGCAGGCAGTGGCTTTGGCATGTTGAATGCATTTTGTCTGATGGTATTTTGTTTGTTATATATTCCCTGTTTTGCCACGTTAACGACAATTCGCAAGGAGAGTGGCAGTTGGAAATTTGCTGGATTGGCAGCAGCATTTCAGCTTCTCGTGGCATGGTTAGTTGCTTTTGTTATTTATCAGATAGGAGGTCTGCTTTAATGGAAAAAGAGACGCAGCGTGCAGCACATCTTTTGATCTTGACGGTTTATTCAATTGCTACTTTTGCTATGATCGGTGAATCATTCCTGTTAGGCTGGGAGACAGGACCGATTGTTTTGTTTGTCATAGCTCTTATATTTAGCTGGGTAATCTATTTTTCCGGGAAAGTTCCCGTGACAACAAGATTGTGGCTGTATGTCACGTTTACCATGCTATCCTTTTTCTTTTATGGAATTCATGAGACCAGTATTTTTGATCTGGCACCAGTGATCATAGTCATTATTATTTTGTATGCGGTAACAGAAAGTCAGCGCGTGATCGCATTTTCCGTGGGAACCTACTTTATGACAATAGCTTATGATTTTATTTTTGTCAGAATGATTGAACTGTCTCCTCTTGTTATATCCAGAATTTTGTTACATTTTCTGCTTGTCATTGTAGCCGCAAAGCTGGTTAGTGTTGAAATAATGAGAATCGGCGAAGATCGTAAGAAGGCAGAAAAACAAATCAAAGTGCTGGAACAGGCAAATCGCAGGACGGAAGATTTTCTTGCCAATGTATCTCACGAATTACGTACGCCGATTAATGTAGTAACCGGAATTACGAGTGTTATGCTGAAGAATGAAGAGGATAAGAAGAAGAGAAAAAATCTGACCTCCATTCAGGCTGCCGGACATCGGTTGTTCGGGCAGATTAGTGATATTCTTGATTATACAGAGATTGATACAAAAAGGATCAAGGTCAGTCAAGAAAAATATATGATCACGTCTCTTGTAAATGATATCATCATGGGGCAGTTTCTGACTGAAAAGAAAGAAAAACTGGAGTTAGTGTTCGATATTGCACCCAGCATACCATCCGTTCTTTTAGGTGATGGAAAAAAGATAAAAAAAATACTTAATCATTTGATAGAAAATGCGTTGAAATATACACAAATAGGAGGCATTTATGTCAGGATATATGCTTTACCAAAAGAGTACGGTATCAATCTTTGTTTGCAGGTAAAGGATACCGGAGTAGGAATTTCACAAGATGAGCTGGAAAAGATCCGGATAGGCTTTTATCAATCGAATAGTGGAAGAGACCTGAGAGCAGGAGGGCTTGGACTGGGCTTGTCGATCGTGTCCGGTCTGGTTTCTGCTATGGAAGGATTTATACAGGTAGAAAGTACACTGGGGCAGGGAACAGCGATTTCCATCAGTATTCCGCAGAAAATATCAGATGAAACACCAAGCATGATGGTGAAAAATCCGGGAGCCTTTAGTCTGGCGTGTTATTCAAGGATGGAGAAATATAAAGTTCCGGCAGTTAGAGAGTATTATAATGAGATGATTGCCCATCTTGTAGAAGGAGTCAACATTCCGCTGCATTGGTCGGATGATATTAGCGGGTTAGAACGATTGCTGGATACGTACGAGTTGACCCATTTGTTTGTGGGAAAAGAAGAATACGAAGAGAATCCATCGGTATTCGCCAAGATTGATCCACGAATAAAGGTTATTATTATAGTAGATGAACACTTTACAGAATCAAAAGATTGTCCAGCAATATTTCTCAAAAAGCCATTTTATAGTCTGCCTATTGTCACCATATTAAATGCAGGAGAGGCGGAACAAGACAGCAGTGCAAAGAAGAGGGCGAAGATCTGCCCAGGGATCCGTGTTCTTGTTGTTGATGATGAACCGATGAACCTGATGGTAGCAGAGGGAATATTCAAAGAATTTCAAATGAATGTGACTACGGCGGAAAGTGGTAGGAAAGCAATTAATCTTTGCCGGAAAAATGATTACGATCTGATTTTTTTGGATCACATGATGCCAGAGATGGATGGGATAGAGACACTTCGACAGATTCGTCAGGTTGGCGAAGAGACAGACAGAGAGTTTACTATAATTGCATTTACAGCAAATGCTGTTAGTGGTGCAAGAGAAATGTTTTTGCAGAAGGGATTCGATGAATTTGTAGCGAAACCGGTTGAATCGTTGGAGATTGAACGTGTTCTGAGAAAAGTTTTACCGAAAGCAGCGATTGTGTATGCTGATAAAACACAGCAGCCAGAACCGGAGGAACTTGTAGTTCAGGAAAGCTCTGAGAATGGCGAAGACAGTGACCCAGGCGCTGTTGGGGATACAGCAGAGGACAAAATGAGCCGGCTAGAGAGAAAAGGAATTCAAGTACAAACCGGGATTGACTATAGTGGTGGTGATGAAGAATTTTATATTGAACTGCTTACCAGATTTGCAGAGGATGCTAAAATAAAGGAAGACAAAATGGGCGATTTTCTAAAACAGGGAGATATAGCAAATTATGAAATTCTTGTACATTCGCTAAAGAGTTCCGCGAAGATGATAGGCGCAGAAGAATTGTCGGAACATGCGAAGCAGGCAGAAGAAGCTGCTAAAAATAGGGATAACGAATATCTGCAAGAACATCATGGAGAATTGATGGCTGAGTATGGTGAGACGGTAAGTCATATAGTCGAAGTAGTTGGAGTATAAAAATCAGGTTTTGTAATTGGAAGAGGAGGACTGTTATGATAAATGGCAGGAAAGTTTTTCAAGCGGTAATGGATAGTAACCGTACACGTCAGGAGCGCATATACCGTTTACTGATAATATTCGGGTTGTTTGCGCTGGCTATTGGTGCGGTATCCGGGATTATTTCCGGGCAGAGTGTTTATAGTGCGATTATACCGGTTTTTGCTTTTGTACTTGTTCTGGGAATTGCTTATTTTACCATTAAGTACAATAAGATACAGATAGGTGCTATTCTTATAGCGGTATTTTCCAGTGTATTGTTTTTACCATTTAACTTTATGCTTAGTGGTGGGATTTATGGTGGTGGGTCCATATGGTTTATTTTTGAAGCGGTCTTTATTTGTCTTGTTGTTGAAAATACAGCAAAGTATGTTTTGTTGGCTTGTGGCTTTGTAATTGGCACTGTTTGCTACCTTACGGCCTACTTTTATCCACAATGGATCTTTGTTCCTCCTGTTAAAGCTATTTATGTGGATTCTTTTAGTAATCTGGTTATTGTTGCAAGTGTTACCTGCGGTATGATCCTATTTCAGAATTCAATTTTCCGTTCAGAAAATGAAACAACTAAAAAGCAAAAAAAAGAGATTGAAGAACTGAATCAGATGCAGAATCGTTTTTTCTCAAACATGAGCCATGAGATCCGGACACCAATCAACACAATTATAGGTCTGAATGAAATGATCTTGCGTGAAGATGTCTCTGACGAAGTGGCAGACGATGCAAAAAGTATTCAGGGGGCAAGTAAAATGCTGCTGGCACTTATTAATGACATACTCGATATGTCAAAGATTGAGTCAGGGCGGATGGATATTGTGCCAGTGACGTATCGTATAGGGGATATGCTGTCTGACATTGTGAATATGATTTGGGTGCGTGCGCAGAAAAAGAATCTGGAATTTCATATTGATGTAGATCCGGCTATGCCACAACAGCTATATGGTGATGAGGTTCGTATTAAACAGATATTAATAAATGTGCTGAACAACGCTGTTAAATACACATCAGAAGGTTCCGTTACGTTATCAATTCATTGTCAGAAGAAGGAAAAAGGGCATGCCATAATCAGCTTTTCGGTAACTGATACCGGGATGGGAATCAAGAAAGAGAGTATACCACATTTGTTTAGTGCTTTTAAACGGGTTGACGAACAGAAAAACCGTTATATTGAAGGAACAGGATTGGGACTTTCCATCGTGAAACAGCTGGTGGAACTGCTGGATGGAGAGATTGCAGTCAATAGTGTTTATACAAAAGGTTCTACCTTTGTGATAACACTGCCTCAGGGAATTGCCAGTGAGGATGAGCTGGGAGAATTAAATTTGGAAACAAGATACGCTCTGAATGAAAGAAAACACTATAAACAAAGTTTTGAGGCGCCTAAGGCGCATGTTTTGATCGTGGATGATAACGAGACTAACCTTATGGTCGCAGAAAAACTGTTACGTGACACTAAGGTAGGGGTCGATCTCACGTCAACGGGACAGGATTGTTTAGTAAAAACACTTCAGCAAAGATATGATGTGATTCTCATGGATCACCTGATGCCGGGGATGGATGGTATTGAATGTCTGCATGCAATCCGCAAGCAGGTGGGAGGACTGAATCAGAATACGCCGGTTGTGGCACTTACAGCCAATGCAGGAGGAGAAAATCAGTCATTGTATCGAAGAGAGGGCTTTGATGGTTATTTGTTGAAACCGGTAACAGGTATACAACTAGAAACTGAGTTATTGCGTCATTTGCCGAGAGAATTGGTAAGCAAGGTGGCAGTCGATAGTAAGATGAATGACATTGTGCCATCAATTCAGAAACATAAGGACAAAAAGATGATTCTGATTTCAACAGATAGCGTTTGTGATTTGCCAAAACAACTTGTGGATAATAAGCAGATAGCTATTATGCCATACCATGTTATGACAAAAGGAGGCGTATTCCTTGATGGAGTAGAAACAGAGACAGAAGGTGTCCTTTCATATATAAAAGAAACAGGAAATTCCGTTCGCTCACAAGAACCCAAAGTAGAAGATTATGAAGATTTTTTTGCGGAGCAGCTTACCAGGGCGCATAGCATCATTCATATTTCAATGGCAGAACATGTCAGCTGTGGTTATCAGAATGCGAAAGAAGCGTCGAAAACATTTGATAATGTTTTTGTTATAAATTCAGGACATTTATCTAGTGGAATGGGAATGATGGTGCTGAAAGCAGCAGAATGTGCGGCAGAGGGAATGAGTGCAGAAAATATCATAAAAGAAATAGAACAGATGAAGAAGCGTGTTAAGACTAGTTTTATCGTAAACAGCACGGAGTATCTGGCACGGGTTGGACGAATATCCGACAAGGCAGATTCCCTGTGTCGGGCGCTTATGATCCATCCGGTTATTGTACTAAAAAATAGTTTTATGAAGGTTTGTTCTGTCCGTATTGGAAAAACAAAATATGCAAGACAGAAGTATATTGCGTCGACATTGAATTCCGGTATGATGCGCAAGGCTGATCATAAGATTTTGTTTATAACTTACGCCGGGTTGTCTAATGCTGAACTTAAGGAAATAGAAGAGCAGGTTAGAAGTAAAGCTGAATTTGACACTATTATTTGCCAGAAAGCTTCTCCTGCAATTTCTGCCAATTGTGGTCCGGGATCGTTTGGACTGCTTTTTGCACTGAAAGAGTAATCTGGCCGGATAAAGATAGTAAATGCAGAAAGGGGCTGAAAAGGTGTTATATTGCCTGATTAAAATATCTTCGCAAAAAGAGTGGAACGGTTATCGGTTCAACCCTGCGGCAATAATCGGTATAATTTTTGGAGAGCAGGACATTTTTTGTTTCGGCGCACCGATTAAAAACAGATAAGTCGTAAAAATGTGGGGTGTCTTCAATTCTGATTTGTGGGTGGTGTTGTTCCAGGTCATTTCTTAAAAGATCATTGACACCAGAATCCCCCTTTTTGACCATCATAAGTGTTTCTCCATATAAATCTTCGATATTAATGCATTTTTTCACAGCAAGGCGATGTCCTCTGGAAACGGCAATCATCTTCCGGTATCTGCCAAGGGGGAGCATTTGACAGAGGTTGAGCCATGCCTTGCAGAAATGTTCCAGGCGATGACTTTGCGTGAAAATAAATCCATTACAATACAGAGGTAATACCATTTACTAGCGACTCTGATATATGTGAAATCACTGACCCAGACGATGTTTGGAGATTTTTGGTTAAACTCTTGATGCAGATGATTGGTACATTTGTCATTATCTTTATGGCGGTAATTACGGAAAGATTTTTCCGTGGACATGCGTGGTAGCTGAAGAGTTCTCATCTGGCGGTACACTCGTCCGACACTGATGTTTATGCTATAATCACGCTGAAGAACATAGGTGATTTTATAAGCACCAAGACGCTTGTTGTAATCGGCGTAAATCTGAAGAATCATCTTAGCAATGTGTTGATTTTCTTTGGTGCGGTCAGCTGGTTCTGAATTATAATGTTAGTAATAAGTGCTTCTGTTGACACCTAAGACTTTACAAAGAATTTTGATGTCATGTTGGAAGCGCAGCTTATGAACAGCTTCTAATCGTTGTTTGAGTGTGGCGTGAAGATGGCAATCGCTTTTTTTAATATAGATCCAAGATAGAGAATGTTGTAAAAGGGGGGCAACCTGTGTATTTAATAAAAAACGGGCATGGTTCTATGGTTGTTATGAGTATGGAAAAATATGCACAGATTACAGATGATGTTGAAATTATACTGGACGAAGCAGACCGAGCAGCAAAGGAGACAGATGTTAGATGTACTCATGAAGAAGTTTTTTCCAGAGTAAGGAGGAATATAGGTGGAAGATAGATGCACCCTTAGATATTTACCTCTTTTTGAGGAAGAATTAACGGATATTGTAAATCATAACAAATATAAACTGAAAAAGCCAAGTGCTGCTGATAATCTGGTGAAGAAAAATTGTACCTAACAAGAAGGAGTTAAATATGCTAGAAAAAATACAACTGATATATGATGCTGTTTTAGCATTTATTAAAAATATCCCGCTAACTGATTTATTGGTAGGAGTAGTTGTGCCAATAGTGGCTGCTTGGACATCATATTTTTTGGCACAAAATGCAATAAGAAAAAAGGAAAATAATAAACTGTTTGTCCAGATTGAATTGATAAGAAAAGAATTAAAAAATAATAATGACCAATTATCCTATTTCATAGATTCAGTTAATAAGAAGCGCGAATTAGACAAAGCATTAGAATTCCCTTTAATGTTTATGAAAGATTTTTTGATAAATATTCTTGATGAACTTCAAATTATAAAAGAATCATATATGCGTAGTGGAGAGTTTCTTTTGGAGAAACCTACTAAATTGCTTTTGCTGGGGGATGAAAAAGAGAAATTAGACACAGAGATTAGTAAATTGGAATGTCAAGGATATTCTGACCAGTATTTAGATGAAAGAAGAAAGATGAAATTATTTCAGAAGATAGAACAAAGAGAAAAAATCTTAGACGAAGCTAAAATATGTGACAAGGATATTTACAGTGAATTTAAAGCTTTGCAGAGTTCTATGGAGAGGCAGTTGGTTGGGGACGTTTTTAAAAAAATGGAGAGTGAAGAAGATAATTTTGTTTTAGCGAAGTTTATATATGAAAATATAAAAGATTTCAATGATAAACCGAATAAGCAAAAGGAAGATGTACTTTCCTTATATAAAACTCTTGTAATATTTGAAATTGATTCAGATATTGTGAAAGATTCATGTTTTGATCAAGAAGAATTTGATTTGTTCTACAAGGGCTTTGAAAGACCAGAAGGAATAGAAAAGAAACTATATGATTTATGCGAGCAGTATTACAAGCATAGAGCATTTAAGGAGTTACTGTCAAATTATGTTTATGAGTTTCAAGATAAGCGATGGGATGAAAATTCTTCCGATTTTGTTATTATAAATGATAGGAATTTATATATATCACTAGTGGAACTGTATGAAAAATTGGCTCGCAGTAATGAAATATCAGAGGGAGAAGATTACGAAGAAAAATACCAATATAGCATTGAATGTCAAAATGATATAGGTGAAATTATGGAACAGTTAGAACAACATGAGATAAAATTGAAAAAGAAGTGCAAATAATATGATTTACATACCCGATTGGTTTCTAAAAGAAATCAGTCGGTTTTTTAATACCTTCTATATTACTACATAGCCATTCCAAAAACTGGAGTGGCTTTTTTCATTTGGAAAGGAGGTAACCGATATGCCACGTTGTAAAGTAATTGCGATTGCCAATCAGAAAGGAGGAACAGGGAAAACTACCACAACAATCAACTTGGGTATTGGATTGGTCAATCAGGGAAGGTGAACCGGTATCCGCAGCAAAGACAAGCAAAGTTACTATGAATCTGGTGGGAGCAAAGACACGATATAAGTATTCGGCAGCATTGAAAAATGCAAAGAAGGTTACTTTGAAAAGCAGTAAGAAATCTGTAGTAAAAGCAACATATAAAAAATCAAAGGGGATCCGGCGGATTGTTCTTACAGCCAAAAAGCTGGGAACGGCTACTGTAACCGTCAAATGCAAAATGAAGAACAACACAACAAAGACTTATAAATACAAAGTATCTGTTGTGAAAAGTAAAAAAGTGACGGCAATGGACAAAGCAAAAAAGGCATTCAAAATCCAAAACCAGTACCGCAAGGAAAAAGGCGTGACGGAGTTGGAGTGGTCAGATGAACTTTACCAGTTCTGCCTTTACCGCATAAAAACCAGTGGGTTTGATGGACATGAAAATTTGGGCAGAGATACCAACGCCTATTTTGGATTGTATGCAAAGTATAAACCTTTGGCATTTGCTGAAAATATGTATAGTGGATATACTGATCCAGAAAGTGCAATGAAGGCATGGAAAAATAGTCCAGGGCATTACAGTAACTTGCTTTCCGCTGATCATGTATGTGGAGCGATAGCCCGTTACGGGAATGTGTGGTGTGCAATCTTTTATAATGGTGATAAGAGCGAGGTTGAAAACTGGCGAAACTACCAGATTAAAGAAATTACGTTAAAACGTTATAACAGCCAGAGTGGCACTTATGCAAGTGGCAGTAAAATTGCATACTATGAGGAAGGAAATCAATAGGATAGTTTGAAAGCAGCAACTATTTCCCAAACCACAGGAAAGAAGATTTACCTTGAAGTAGGGAAAACTTATGTCATTTATGAACGGGTAGCACCGGAAGGATGCACAAAAGCAGAACGAGTTACCATTACCGTGACAGCAGAGGGGGTCAGTGAAGTGGTATTCCTGCTAACTCCATAGTAGTCAATGCAGCAACTACCGCTTCTGGCAGTCTGACATCATTGGGACGTAAAGGCGATGTGAGCCAGAATGGTTATATCTGGACACGGATGAGAATGGAATCAGCATGAACCACTATTTTGTGGAACACCCGGAAATGGTGCTGGGGGAAATGGGAATGGAAACGGGACAGTTTGGGATGCCTGATGGAGACGGTCTATGACTGCGTTACGAAGCAAATACGGACAAACTTTTGCCTGCTTCATGCGCTTAGACAGATTCATCTTTGGATAAATCGGTGTAATGTCCATTTCACGCATATATCTGCCTGCTTTACGGCG
>CAKRGX010000022.1 GCA_934338065.1 uncultured Eubacterium sp.
TGGACTGGTATAAAATGTTAAGTCTATTTTCTCAAAAAATCATAAAGTATTCTATATACTGACTACGAGGCGTTTACTACTTGCTGGTTACTTGCCACCTTAAAAAGGATGTTATCAATTATGATTACAAACAAAAGAGATGTTCTTTGAACAGATAATTCTATTCAAAAAACATCTCTAAAAAATCATTTTTAATATCTATTGTTTGTTACTTATCTGCCAAAATCATGCACTTTTCAGTAACATCCACAACTTTTGAAATCCAGCAAATAAGCCTTTTCCTGAACTTCCAAAAAGAACACTTATTATCTCTTTGAGAACTGTGGTGCACGACGAGCTTTCTTAAGACCGTACTTCTTACGCTCTTTCATTCTGGAATCACGAGTCAGGTAACCCGCTTTCTTAAGAATTGGTCTGAAATCTGCATCTGCTTCATTCAATGCACGCGCAATACCATGACGGATAGCACCTGCCTGTCCTGTGAAACCGCCACCTTTAACAGTAATCTTTGCATCATACTTGTCAGCAGTATTTGTTGCTTCCAATGGCTGACGAGCAATAATTTTTAAAGTTTCAAGACCAAAATAGTCATCAATGTCTTTTTTATTTACTGTAATTTTACCGGTACCTGGTGTAAGGTATACACGAGCGATACTGGATTTTCTTCTACCTGTTCCATAAAATGTTGAACTTGCCAATGTAATCTCTCCTTTCTACACCTCATTAAATATCTAATGTTTCCGGTTTCTGTGCAACATGCTTGTGCTCAGGCCCTGCATATACAAACAATTTCTTAAGCATCTGACGTCCTAAAGGTCCCTTTGGTAACATTCCTTTAACTGCATGTGTAATTACAAATTCCGGTTTCTTCTGCATCATTTCTTTCAATGTAGCCTCTTTCATACCGCCTACATATTCAGAATGGTGATAATAAATTTTCTGATCTAATTTCTTACCTGTTACATTAATCTTCTCAGCGTTTACTACAATTACGTAATCGCCTGTATCAATATGAGGTGTATAAATAGGCTTATTCTTTCCTCTTAAAACATTTGCAACCTCCGATGCAAGACGTCCTAAAGTTTTTCCTTCAGCGTCTACAACATACCATTTTCTTTCCACTGTGGATGGACTTGCCATAAAACTTTTCATCCTTGGAATCCTCCTTATTTCATTCTGTCAACCGTTCTTCCTGTCCGTAGAAGTCAGATCAACATTTGCTTCTTTTTTATGTTAAAATACCTTTACCGGGGCATTGGTTTAGATATTTTCACGCCATACTTGAATAGTATATAATATCCTTTTCTTTCTGTCAATAACTTTTTATTTAAACGCGTATTTCATAAAAGCATACAACGCACGGTCCCAGCACTTGTCATCATGGCCGGTTCCCTTTACTTCAAAGAACATACTATTCATACCAAGTGCATCACAATTATTTACAAATCTTCTTCCGCTATCATCCATCATATGGTCATTCTGTCCTGTTATAAAGAAACATAATTTAATCTGATCATTAATACGCTGCGCATCCTCTTTTGTCGTGACAATCGTCTGCTGTGTGGATGCAAATGGTCCTGCCGAGAAAAATCCCATGTAATGGAACAAATCCGGATGTTTCAATCCAATCTCTATTGCTTCACCACATCCCATGGACAAACCACATACCGCTGTATGATCCGCACCCTTTTCAACCGGATAATTTTTCTCCATAAACGGAAGCAGGTCATAGATTACCTCATACTCAAACAAATAACAATCACTCCACGAATTCTGCACGATCGGATTTGGTACGGTATTCGGATACTGCTTATTTTTGTCATATTTAATATTCCCATTTGGGAAAACAACAATAGCATCCTTTAATTCTTTTTCTGCATACAACGTATCTAAAATATATTGTGCATGGCATCCTCCCTGACCCAAAGGCCTTCCCAATGTCCAGAAGCTCTCATCTTGTCCGCCTCCATGTAAGCAGAACAAAAGATTATATTTTTTGTTCTCCGGATCATAGTTTGGTGGAAGGTAAATCTTAGCATGCCCCTCTCCACTTTCACGATATTGGGATGGATAATTAAACTCTTTCACTTCACCGTGAGCAATATCTTCGTTAAACACATTAAATCCATCGCGTGCAACAAAATTATCTGTTACGCATAACTTATATGACTCTTTTTTATTCGGATCCGCCTTTGATGTCAGCTCAAGCAGGCATTTACCGATATGTTTGGATTGAAGCATGCCACTTTCATCAACTACCGCTACATACTCATTGGATGTTGTAACCTGATAATCTTCAATTTTGCCTTCTGCCGGTTTCACCTTTGTTTTTATGTCCAGCTTATCACCAAGATCTAATTGATAATCTGCCACATACTCAATCTTCACCGGTGTCGGAGCAGGTGTCGAAGGTTTTCTGCTCGGTCTCGGTGTTTTCGTTGCTTCCGGTGTAGCAGTCGGCGTAACAGATGGCGTATTTGTCTGCTGCGTCGGTGCCGGGGATGGCTGTACTGTACCGGTATTTGTCTGTACCGTATCCGTTTTTTTATTTTTCTTAGTAATTACTTTAACATTACACACTGCTTTCTTCTTTTTCCCCTTAAATTTTACTGTAACAGTGATCTTTGCCTTTCCGACTTTTTTTGCTTTCAGTTTTCCCTTTGCATTTACCGAAACAACATTTTTCTTAGATGATTTCCATGTAAGTGCCGCTTTAGCCGGTGTCTTCTTCGCTTTCAGCTTATAAGATTGCCCTGGCTTTAATGTTACTGATTTCTTGTTCAGTGTTACCTTAATCTTCTTTGCCGCTAAAGATTCTCTGCTCCCTTGTGTCTGTCCTCCCAGTACACACACGGAAAGAGCAAGTAAAGTCATCTTCGCCACATTTCTTCTTACTCTACTGTTCATTTCATTAAATCCCCCTTACAAAATGTTAGCTGCCATGAACCTCATTCATAACATTACCGTTATTATTTTAGCTATATTTCTTTCATCTGTCAATAAGACACACAATGATTATCGTTACGATCATTCCCATTCTGCATGATGAATGTCGATTAGCATCAGGCCTTGCGGCGGAGCTGTAGGTCCTGCCTTTCCACGATTTCCTGTCTGTATTGCTTCACGAATGCTCTCAACACTCCTCCGTCCCATTCCTGCTTCAAGCAGCGTACCGGCTATAATACGCACCATATTATATAAAAAACCATTTCCCCTGACACGCAAACGGATAATCCTTCCGCCATTCCCATCTGGCACAGGCTCTTCTGTAACAGCAATATCATATATCGTGCGTACTTTGCTCTTGACCTGACTTCCGGCAGAACAAAATGCTGAAAAATCATGTTCCCCCAGCAGTTCTCCAGCTGCCTTACGCATCATCTCTATATCAAGTTTCTGATATACATGATACGAATAATGACGCCATGCCGGAAGTTCGATCACGGTATTTAACACAGTATATTCATATATTTTTTCCGTCTTCTGGTAACGTGGATGATACTCGGTTTCCACCTCATCGGATTTCTGTATACGGATGTCTTCCGGTAAAAAATGATTAACAGCTATCGCAAATTTTTCTGCCGGTATCCGGCTTTCTGTGTCAAAAACAGCTATATTTCCTAATGCATGTACACCGGAATCCGTACGGCTGGCTCCTATCACTTCAACTGTTTCACCAAGCAGCTTCTGCAGTGCCTTCTCTAACTCTCCCTGTATTGTCACGCCATTCCTTTGTATCTGCCATCCGCAGTAACCCGTTCCATCATAGGCAACGATTAATCGTATTCTTCTCATAATCTCCCCCCCTATAATGAAATAACGTGGTTTACCACAACAATAACCGCCAGATACAGAATCTGAATTCCATAAGCTATGGCATCTGTTTTATGATACTTAAGAGGCTTCATTTTCGTTCTTCCTTCACCGCCACGATAGCATCTGGCTTCCATTGCATTGGCAAGATCATAAGCACGGCGGGTTGCCGAGACTAGCAAGGGAACTAAAATCGAGATCATCGCACGCATCCTCTGCCATAGCCGCCCTTCTTCAAAATCTGCTCCTCTGGCACTCTGAGCATTGATAATGCGGTTTGTCTCTTCCAAAAGAATAGGAATAAACCGCAGTGCCAATGACATCATCATCGCAAATTCATGTACCGGTACTTTTATCTTCTCCAGTGGTTTTAATAGTTTCTCAATAGCATCTGTCAACTGATTTGGAGTCGTAGTATAAGTCATCATGGATGACCCAATGATCAGATAGATCAGGCGCATGGCCATAAATACTGCCTTTTGTATTCCCTGCCAGGTGATGTGGATAAATCCCCACTGGAAGGCAATATCGCCCCTCGTACCAAATAGATTAAACATCGCTGTAAATACTAATAAAAATACAATTGGCTTCATTCCACGAAGCACATATCGAAAAGGAACTCCCGATAACAAAATAACAACACCTAGAAAAAGTGTCACTACAATATATCCGGCAAATCCGCGAAACAGAAAAAGCGAAATCAGATACAATAGAACACCAACCACTTTTACTCTTGGATCCAGACGATGGATTGGCGAATCTACCGGATAAAATTGTCCTATCGTTATATCTCGTAACATCATTCTCTCCATTCTAGCGTTTTGCAACTGCCATAATACTGTCTACTGCTTCCTCTACCGTGATGGCATTATGTGGAAGAGGTATCCCGCGCCTTGCCAGTGCTTCCATGACATAGGTCACCTGCGGAGCGGATAACCCAATTTTTTCCAATTCTTTATAGCGAGAAAAAACTTCTTCCGGTGTCCCATCGTATTGCACTGATCCATGGTTCATCACGATCAGCCGGTCGACGTATTTCGCCACATCTTCCATGCTATGAGATACAAGAATCACCGTGATTTTTTTATTCTTATGGAGTTTCTCCACAAGCCCCAGGATCTCATCTCTTCCTTCCGGATCAAGCCCTGCTGTTGGTTCATCCAGTACCAGCACCTCAGGTTCCATTGCCAGCACTCCTGCTATTGCTACACGTCTTTTCTGTCCCCCGGAAAGTTCAAGAGGTGATGTATCCAGCAGGTCCTCTCCAATCCCGACTTGTTTCAAAGCATCATAGGCATGCAGGTCAATCTCTAACGGATCCATCCCTATATTTCTAGGTCCAAACTTCACATCATCGATCACAGTACTCTCAAAAAGCTGATGCTCCGGATATTGAAAAACAAGACCAATTCTGCTTCTTAGTTTTTTTAAAGAGTAGTCTTTATCATATATATCTTCTCCGTGATAAAAGATACTTCCCGAGGAAGGTTTTAATAAACCATTTAAGTGTTGGATCAAAGTAGATTTTCCCGAACCAGTGTGACCGATTAATCCAATAAATTCTCCATCCTCTATCTTTATATTGATCCGGTCCAGAGCCGTTTTCTCATAGGCTGTGCCCTCTCCATATGTATGACTTAATTCGTGAATGATAATTGCCATCGCTAACCCCCACCTTTCTATCTTCCCAATGCATATGCCACAGCATCTGCCAGTTCCTCTGCTGTAAGCATTGCCTCTGGAATAGGAAGTCCTCTCTTTCTCAGTTCATGAGCAAGCAAGGTAACCTGCGGTACATCCAGATGATACTTTTGTAATGTATCCACCTGGGAAAATATCTCTTTCGGCACCCCTTCCAATACAATCCTGCCTTTATCCATCACAATAACTTTGTCCGCTTCCACGACTTCTTCCATGTAATGTGTAATCCAAAGTATGGTAATATTTTCTTTCTTATTCAGTTCCCTGACAGCATTCAATACTTCCTTTCTCCCCATCGGATCAAGCATTGCCGTTGCCTCGTCAAGGACGATACATTTTGGTCTCATTGCCAAAATTCCGGCAATTGCTACACGTTGTTTCTGACCACCTGACAAATTATTAGGTGATTCCTTTCTGGCACCAAGCATACCAACTTTAGCAAGTGCTTCCTCCACCCGTTCCCATATTTTCTTAGTTGGTACACCGATGTTTTCCGGGCCAAATCCCACATCTTCTTCAACTACATTATGGACGATCTGGTTATCCGGGTTTTGAAATACCATTCCTACCTTTTGACGTATTTCCCATTTCATCTCCTGCTCTGACGTATCAATTCCATCCACATATATGGTACCTTCTTCCGGCACAAGCAGCGCATTCATATGCTTTGCCAGAGTAGACTTCCCCGATCCATTATGACCAAGAATAGCTACAAAGTCCCCCGCTTTTACTTCAAAAGAGACATCTTCTATTGCTGTTTCAACTGATATAATTTCATTATTTTCGTCACGATGTATATAATCATATTTAACATGCTCTGCCTGAATCATGAAAACATCTCCATTTCAAAAAAGGGACTGCCATATTTGACAATCCCCTTCATATAATCCTTTATACTAACTCAATAACAACTTCCATTGCTGCATCACCTTTACGTGGTCCAATCTTAATAATACGTGTATAACCACCTTTACGATCTGCGTATTTTGGAGCAATCTCATCAAAAAGAAGATTTGTAATATCAACTTCTTTTGTTGCTTTTTTCTTTCCAGCCGTCTCTGTTGGAACTTCTTTGATCGTGTAAAGCATCTTCTTCATCTGACGTCTTGCGTGAAGTCTGGATGGATTGTCTTTTTTGATCTCTTTATCAACTGTATCATAAACAGTTACTCTCTTGCCATCTACAACTTCTTTTACTCTCTTACCATCTTTATCTTTTTGAGCAACCTTTGCCTGAACAGTAACAGTTTCATAATTATCTTTTTCTTTTACTGCCAATGCAATCATGCCTTCAGCAATTTTACGAATTTCTTTTGCTTTCGCCTCTGTTGTAACAATCTTGCCATGATACAACAAGTTGGTTACCTGATTTCTCAGCAAAGCTTTTCTCTGGCTGGAAGTTCTTCCAAGTTTTCTATAGCCTGCCATGATATTTCCTCCTTGTTATTACAATTATTCCGATTCACCGTTGCTAAGAGACAATCCCAGTTCTTTCAGCTTAGCATGCACTTCCTCAAGGGATTTACGTCCTAAGTTACGAACTTTCATCATCTCTTCTTCGGTTTTATTTGTCAATTCTTCTACTGTATTGATACCAGCTCTCTTCAGACAGTTATAAGAACGAACAGATAACTCAAGTTCATCAATGTTCATATCCATAACTTTCTGAGAATCATCTTCTTCTTTTTCAACAATGACCTCTGCCATTCTTGCTTTCTCTGAAAGTTCAATAAATGAATTCAGATGCTCACTCAATACTTTAGCAGCCAGGCTGATTGCCTCATCCGGCTCCAACGTACCATTTGTATACACATCTAATGTCAACTTATCAAAGTCCGTAATCTGACCGACACGAGTATTCTCTACTTTGATATTTACCCGTTCTATCGGTGTATAGATAGAATCAATTGCAATTACATCGATTGCCATATCATCTCTCTTATTACGATCTGAACTTACATAGCCACGTCCGTTACTTACTGTCATCTCAATGTAAAGTTTACAGTCAGCTCCACCATTTAAAGTTGCTATCACCTGATCTGAATTTATGATCTCCAGATCGGAATCACACTTGATGTCTGCTGCTGTAACAACGCCTTCACCTGTTGCGTCAATGTACATCATCTTTGGAGTATTCATATCATCGCTCGTATTTTTAATAGCAAGATTCTTGATGTTCATAACGATTTCCGTTACATCTTCTTTTACTCCAGGTATGCCACTAAATTCATGTACAACGCCATCAATCTTAATCTGGCTAACTGCTGAGCCAGGTAAGGATGAAAGCATGATCCTTCTCAAAGAATTACCCAAAGTAGTTCCGTATCCTCTTTCAAGTGGTTCTACTACAAAACGTCCATATTTCTTATCTTCCGAAATTTCAGCAATTTCAATTCTTGGTTTTTCAAATTCAAACACTACTGGACCCTCCTTTTGGGTTTACTTAATTACTTAGAGTACAACTCGACAATAAGCACATCATTTACCGGTACATCAATCTCTGCTCTGGTAGGAATTGCAGTTACCGTTCCAGAAAGATTTTCATGGTCAGCTTCCAACCAAGCTGGAACCAATCTTGCTCCAGTTACTTCAAGGATGTCTTTATATCTCTGAGCTCCTTTGAATTTCTCTTTAATCTCAATCTTATCACCAGCTTTTAACTGATAAGAAGGAATGTTTACACATTTACCATTTACAAGTACATGCTTGTGATCTACGATCTGACGAGCTTCTTTTCTTGTTCTGCCGTAGCCAAGACGGAACATTACGTTATCAAGTCTCAGCTCAAGAAGAATCATCAGGTTATCACCTGTTGTTCCATATTTTAATTTCTGTGCTTTTGCAAAATAATTACGGAAAGGCTTCTCTAATACACCATAGATGAATTTTGCTTTCTGTTTTTCTCTTAACTGACTTCCATACTCGCTTAATTTCTTTCCAGTTCTAGCATTTCTCTTAGACTTCTTGTCAATTCCCAAATATACCGGATCAAGATCAAGAGATCTGCATCTTTTAAGAACAGGTGTCATATCTCTAGCCATTTTATATTCGTCCTCCTAATTATAATTTCATTCTATCAACGTTTCACTAATTATACTCTTCTACGTTTTGGTGGTCTACAACCATTATGTGGAACCGGTGTAACATCCTGAATACTTGTTACTTCGATGCCACATGCCTGAATAGCACGAATAGCAGCTTCACGACCTGAACCAGGTCCTTTTACCATTACTTCTACTGTTTTCAAACCATGAGGTAAGGCAGCTTTTGCTGCTGTCTCTGCTGCCATCTGAGCTGCATATGGAGTAGACTTCTTAGAACCTCTGAATCCGAGTCCGCCTGCACTTGCCCATGAAATAGCATTTCCCTGCATATCTGTCAATGTTACGATTGTATTATTAAAAGATGACTGAATATGTGCCTGTCCGCGATCAATATTCTTCTTGACACGCTTTTTTGTCGCCTTTTTTGCAACTTGCTTAGCCATACGTCTTATCCTCCTATATTATTTCTTCTTGTTTGCTACTGTACGCTTAGGACCTTTGCGAGTTCTAGCGTTCGTCTTAGTCTTCTGTCCACGAACCGGAAGACCCTTTCTATGACGAATACCACGATAGCATCCAATTTCCTGTAATTTTTTGATGTTCAAAGCTACTTCTCTACGAAGGTCACCCTCAACCACCTGTGTACGATCAATAACGTCACGGATTTTTGATACATCTTCATCCGTCAAATCTTTACAACGGATATCCGGATCAACATTAGCCTCTGCCAAGATTCTCTTGGAACTAGACACGCCGATACCATAAATATAGGTAAGACCTATTTCAACACGTTTTTCTCTTGGTAAATCTACACCACTGATACGAGCCATGTGTGCATTGCACCTCCATTTGATTTTTAGTTTAATTTTTTGAAGAATCAGCTATTCTTCGTCATGGATCACAGATCCACTTTGCAGCCGCTTTAAATCACAACAACTTTGCGATGTAAGAACCTGTGTGTTCTCAGACTTCAAACCAAAAGCCATTTATTATAGTAGAAACTCCACAGGAGAACTTCGCACAGCTTACCGTTGTGATATCACAACACCTGAACGAATGACAGCGAATCATTCTAATGACGGTCGATGTTGTAACACAGAAAGCAAGAACTTGAATTTATTAACGCGAAACAGCCAAAGAAATATTCTTTGGTTTCCGATATATTCATTAGCCCTGTCTTTGTTTGTGTTTTGGATTCTCACAGATTACTCTGATACGACCCTTTCTTTTAATGACTTTGCATTTTTCGCAAATCGGTTTTACTGATGATCTAACTTTCACAGTAATACCCTCCTTTCAAAAAAGTCCGAGTAAAATTATAACATAGCATTTTGTACTTTGCAAGTACTTTTTCTTATTTATCTTTCCTATTTATCTCTCCAGACAATTCTGCCTTTTGTCAGATCATAGGGAGACAATTCCAATGTTACTTTGTCACCCGGCAAAATACGAATATAGTTCATACGAAGTTTTCCACTAATGTGTGCTAATACTTTGTGTCCATTTTCTAATTCCACCTGAAACATTGCATTTGGCAATTTCTCAACTACTGTTCCCTCAATTTCAATAACATCTGCTTTAGACATGTTTCCCTCCTAATTTAATGATAAGATTTCCGGCTCCCCCTCAGTAACTAATACTGTATTTTCATAATGGGCAGAACGGGAACCATCCTGTGTAACGATTGTCCAATCATCCTCTAAGATCCAGACATCGTATCCACCTGCATTAACCATTGGTTCGATTGCCAGCGTCATACCCGCCTGAAGTTTGATCCCTCTTCCAAAACGGGGCTTAAAGTTTGGGATTTCCGGTTCCTCATGCATGTCAGTACCAATACCATGTCCTACAAGATCACGAACAACCGAAAATCCATTATCCTCGACATATTTTTGAATGGCAGCTGACACTTCATACAGCCGATTGCCTGCTGTTGCCTTTTTTATTCCCTGAAAAAAACTCTCTCTCGTAACATCTATCAATCTCTGATCTTCCTCGGTAATTCTGCCCACTCCGTGAGTACGTGCCGCATCCGATTGATATCCCTGATAGATCACCCCGGCATCCAGACTTACTATATCCCCTTCAAACAAATGATGGTCTTCATTCGGGATGCCATGAACTACCTCATCATTGATTGAAACACAAATTGATGCAGGATAACCTTCATAATTTTTAAAAGAAGGAATACAACCTGCCTGGCGGATCCATTCTTCTCCTTTTCGGTCAATCTCTATTGTTGAGATTCCCGGAGTTATAAGCTCAGCCAAACGCTCATGTACTTCTGCCAGAATTTTCCCGGCATCGCGCATCAGTGCGATCTCCTGAGGTGACTTGATTGTCACTGCCATATTCCCTGCCTCCTTTTATTTTCCAAGAATATCTACGATTGCTTTAAAAACATCCTCAAGATCTACCGTACCATCAACTGTTTTCAAGATGCCTTCTTTTGTATAATAGTCGATTAACGGCTGTGTCTGTTCATGATATACACTCAGTCGCTGCTGAACGGTCTCCGGCTTATCATCATCACGCAGAATAAGCTCTCCGCCGCAGGCATCGCATACGCCTTCTACCTTGGTAGGATTATATTTAATATGGTATGTGCCTCCACAGTTTACGCAGGCACGTCTGCCCGACATACGGCGTACAATATTCTCATCCGGTACATCTACATCAATGGCGAAGTCAAGTTTTTCACCAATTTTGGCAAGTGCCTCCGTCAAAGCTTCTGCCTGTGGAATCGTCCGTGGAAATCCATCCAATACGTAACCGTTCTTAGCATCATCCTGAGCCAGACGGTCTACTACCAGATCAACAACCAATTCATCCGGAACAAGAAGACCTTTGTCCATATATTCCTTCGCTTTCTGGCCTAATTCCGTATTTTCCTTAATATTAGCACGAAAAATATCTCCCGTTGAAATATGTGGAATGGAATATTTGTCTGAAATCATTTTTGCCTGAGTACCTTTTCCGGCACCCGGAGCACCTAACATAACAATTTTCATACAATTCTGCTCCTTTCGATAAAGAGTAAGAGACCTCCCGCCAGGAATCCCCGGCAGGGGGCCACCTAATTTGATATTATTTCTAATTTCCTAAGAAACCTTTATAATGTCTAACCAATACAAGAGATTCAATCTGCTTGATCGTTTCAATAACAACACCTACAACGATGATCAATGATGTTCCACCAAACGATACATCAGCACCAAAAGCTCCTGAGAAGAAGATTGGAACGACACATACAATAACCATTCCAACTGCTCCAAGGAAGATAATGCTATTCAATACAGAAGTCAAATACTCTGTTGTTGGTTTGCCAGGACGAATTCCCGGAATAAAGCCACCCTGTTTCTTCATATTATTGGAAATCTCCAATGGATTGAATGTTACAGAAGTGTAAAAATATGCAAAGAAGATTACCAATAAAATGTAGATCAATAATCCCAATGTATATTTGAATTCTCCCCAGCTACCAATCTTGCACCAGTCTCCCTGGTTACAAACCGTAAGGAATTTCTGGAAAATAGTTGCATCTGGTCCTGTCTGAGGCTGAATACCTGCAAAGCTGGCAATAACAACAGGAAGAGACATCATAGAGCTGGCAAAAATAACAGGAATAACACCCGCCGTATTAACTTTCAACGGAATGTGACTGGACTGTCCACCAGAAACTTTATGTCCTACAACCTTTTTGGCATACTGTACCGGAATTCTTCTCTCACCATCCTGCAAGAAAACAATAAATACAAACATGGCAATAATAATTGCTAATATAATGACTGCAGCTACAATCTTGTTTGTAATATCGGTAGGAGCAGCTATATATGTTTTATACAAATTAGACAGATCATTAGGAATACGTGCCACAATGTTGATCAACAGGATAATGGAAATACCATTACCAACACCCTTTTCTGTGATCTGCTCACCGAGCCACATAAGGAACGCAGCACCCGCTGTCAATGCAGCAACCGCTACGATCATTGCTGTGTAACCGCCCTCATTGGTAAACAGATTCTGATTACGGAAACCGATCACAATGGCAACACCCTCAATGATTGCCAATGCAATAGAAAGATAACGTGTATACTCGTTAATCTTCTTACGACCATCCTCACCATCCTTCTGCATCTCTTCCAAACGAGGAATCGCAATAGTAAGAAGCTGCAAAATAATGGATGCCGTAATATATGGTGTGATATTCAGAGCAAAAATGGACATTCTGGAGAATGAACCACCTGTCATAACATCAAGAAATCCCAATGACTGGTTGTTGTTAAATACTTCCTGCATTACGCTGGCATTAATGCCAGGAATTGGAATGTTGCATCCAATTCTGACAATAATTAACGCAAACAAAACATAAAGAAGTTTAAGGCGAATTTCCTTTGTCTTTAACGCATTTTGAATGGTTGTTAACATTAGATCACCTCTGCTTTTCCACCAGCAGCCTGAATCTTCTCAGCAGCGCTTGCACTGTAAGCGTTTACTTTCACATCAAGCTTTTTGGTTAATTCTCCATTTCCAAGGATCTTAACTCCATCTTTAGGATTGCTTACAATTCCTTTTTCAACAAGTGCTGCAACAGTTACTTCAGCACCATCATCAAAAGCATTCAAACGATCTACATTAATACCTACGATGTCTTTACCGTTAATGTTTGTAAATCCTCTCTTTGGCAATCTTCTATATAATGGTAACTGACCACCTTCAAAGCCTGGTCTTGGTGCTCCGGAACGAGCTTTCTGACCTTTATGACCTTTACCGGCTGTCTTACCATTTCCTGAACCATGACCACGTCCGCGGCGGAACTCATTGCTCTGCTTGGAACCTGCAGCCGGTTTCAACTCTGATAAATTCATTTTTTGCACCTCCTTGATTAGATTTCTTCAACCTTTACAAGATGTCTAATCTGCTGAATCTGACCACGTGTAGCAGCGTTGTCAGGCATCTCTACGGTTTTATTTAATTTTCTAAGGCCAAGAGCCTCTACAGTCTTTCTATGCTTTGGAATTGCACCAATTGTAGACTTAACTAATGTAATCTTTAATTTACCTGCCATTTTCCTGCACCTCCTAGCCCAAAACTTCTTCTACGGAAATACCGCGAAGTTTTGCTACTTCCTCAGGAGTCTTCAGGTTCTTAAGTCCCTCAATTGTTGCCAGTACAACATTCTTTTTATTACGGGATCCCAAAGACTTCGTACGGATATTTTTGAATCCTGCAAGCTCCAATACGGCACGGGCCGGACCACCGGCGATGATACCGGTACCTTCTGGAGACTTCTTCATCAATACAGATGCGCTACCGAATTTACCAATGAAATCATGCGGAATACTTTTATTCTCATCAAGTGGTACTTCAACAAGGTTCTTTATAGCAGCCTCTTTCCCCTTGCGGATTGCTTCCGGAATTTCCATTGCCTTACCCAAACCTGCACCAACGTGTCCGTTGTTATCACCAACAACAACAAGCGCCGTAAATCTCATGTTACGACCACCTTTAACAACCTTGGTTACACGTTTGATTGATACTACTTTATCTTCTAATTCAAACTGACTAGCATCAATAATCTCACGTTTCATGTTGTTTCCTCCTTGCTTAGAATTCCAGACCAGCTTCTCTTGCTGCGTCTGCCAATGCTTTTACTTTACCCTGATAAATATAACCGCTGCGGTCAAATACGACAGTCTTAATACCATTGTCCAAAGCTTTTTTTGCAATTACTGTACCAAGCTTTGCAGCTGCCTCAACGTTGTTTGTCTTTGTGAGACCGTCTTTAACATCTGCCTGAAGAGTAGATGCTGATACGATTGTATTTCCAGCGACATCGTCAATAATCTGTGCATACATATGATTATTGCTACGGAACACAGCCAAACGTGGTTGCTCAGGAGTACCAGACAAACGGCTACGAATTCTTCTGTGCTTGTTTACGCGAACTTCGCTTCTATTTTTCTTACTAACCATTGTTACTTACTCCTTTCTTATTTCTTACCAGTCTTACCAACTTTACGTCTGATTACTTCATCCGCATATTTGATACCTTTGCCCTTATATGGCTCTGGTGCTCTCTTCTCACGGATCTCAGCCGCATATTGGCCAACTTTTTCTTTATCGATTCCCTTAACGATGATGATGTTCTGTCCATCAACAGTTACTTCAATTCCTTCTGGATCTTCCATCTCTACCGGATGAGAGTATCCAAGAGAAAGAGTAAGTTTTTTACCCTGCTTAGCAGCACGGTAACCAACACCGTTTACTTCCAGCTTCTTCTCATAGCCTTCTGTTACACCAATGATCATATTGTTGATCAATGTTCTTGTCAGACCATGAAGGGATTTCATCTTCTTGAGATCATTAGGACGACTAACTTTAACCTCATCGCCTTCTTTTGTAATGGTCATCTCTGCAGGAAGAACTCTTTCGAGTGTTCCCTTAGGACCTTTTACCGTCACCTGATTATTTTCTGCAATATCCACAGTTACTCCTGCTGGTATCGCGATAGGCATTCTTCCAATTCGTGACATGCCGGTACCTCCTATATTTTTTAGGTTAATTTTTTTCAGTTACTGCCCCGCATTAACGGAACGATACTACCATACGAAAGCAAGCACTTCGCCGCCAACGTTTTCTTTGCGTGCTTCCTTGTCAGTCAGCACACCCTTGTTTGTTGAAATAATGGCAATTCCCAATCCGCCAAGAACCTTAGGAAGTTCTTCAGCGCCCGCGTATACACGAAGACCCGGTTTAGAAATTCTCTTTAATCCGGAGATAATCTTTTCATTTTTATCTTTACCATATTTCATTGTTACATGGATAGATTTAAAACCATCTACATCTATCAACTCAAAATTCTTGATATAACCTTCCTTCAAAAGGATCTCAGCAATCGAAATCTTCATTTTGGAAGCAGGAATATCAACTGTATCATGTTTCGCAGTATTTGCGTTACGAATTCTTGTAAGCATATCTGCAATTGGATCACTCATTGTCATTTCGTTTTCCTCCTTACCAACTTGCTTTACGCACACCAGGGATCTGACCCTTGTATGCCAACTCACGGAAGCAAATTCTGCAGATTCCGTATTTTCTCAGATATCCATGTGGACGACCACAAATCTTGCAACGGCTGTACTCTCTTGTAGAGAACTTAGCTTTACGCTGCTGCTTAATCTTCATAGACTTCTTAGCCATGAAATTACCTCCTAACTATTTCTTAAATGGCATACCGAACTGTACTAAGAGTTCACGTGCTTCTTCATCTGTCTCAGCGGTAGTAACAAAGATAATATCCATACCTCTGATCTTATCTACCTTATCATACTCGATTTCAGGGAAAATCAACTGCTCTTTAATTCCAAGTGCATAGTTTCCACGTCCATCAAATGCATTTGGGTTTACACCACGGAAGTCACGTACTCGTGGAAGCGCGAGGTTGATCAAACGATCTGCAAACTCATACATCTTCTCACCACGAAGAGTAACTTTACATCCAATTGGCTGTCCCTCGCGAAGCTTAAAGTTCGCAACGGATTTCTTTGCTCTTGTCACAACAGCTTTCTGACCTGTGATAGTCTCAAGATCACTGATCGCTGTATCCAAAACTTTTGAATTTTCTTTTGCTTCACCAACGCCCATATTGATTACAATCTTATCGAGCTTTGGTACCTGCATAATATTTTTATACTCGAACTTCTTCATCATCGCATCAACGATCTCGTTCAAATATGTTTCTTTCAATCTAGCCATTTTAACAGTACCTCCTCTCTATATTAATCAATAACAGCGCCTGTTTTTTTGGCATAACGAACTTTTGTCTTGCCGTCTTCTACTTTAAAGCCGACACGGGTAACTTCGCCATCAACAACGTACATTACGTTTGAAACATCGAAGAAAGCTTCCTGTTCTACGATGCCGCCCTTAGCATTGGACTGGTTAGGTTTCACATGCATCTTTACTTTGTTGATGCCCTCAACCTTGACTTTACCGCCCTTTACTTCAAGGACTTTTCCTTCTTTACCTTTATCTACACCGGCAATAACGCGAACGGTATCACCTTTTTTGATTTTTGATGTTGCCACTTAGGGACACCTCCTTATAATACTTCTGGTGCTAAGGAAACAATCTTCATGAATTGTTTATCTCTTAACTCTCTAGCTACCGGTCCGAAAATACGAGTTCCTCTTGGAGTCTTATCGTCTTTGATGATTACTGCTGCATTCTCATCAAAACGGATATAAGAACCATCCGGACGACGAATCTCTTTTACCGTTCTAACTACAACTGCTTTTACAACATCACCTTTTTTTACAACTCCGCCTGGTGTTGCATCTTTGACCGTAGCAACGATGATATCGCCTACAGCCGCATATCTTCTAACAGAGCCGCCGAGAACACGGATGCACAATAACTCTTTTGCGCCAGTGTTGTCAGCAACCTTAAGTCTGGTTTCCTGCTGTACCATAATAAATACTCCTTTCTGGCTACGAATTATTTAGCTTTCTCAATAATCTCAACAAGTCTCCATCTCTTATCCTTAGACAAAGGTCTTGTCTCCATTACCTTTACTCTATCTCCGATGTTGCACTCGTTGTTCTCATCATGAGCCTTCAATTTATAAGTTCTTTTTACAATTTTACCGTAAAGCGGATGTTTTACGTTATCTACTACAGCAACAACGATGGTTTTATCCATTTTATTACTTACAACCTTACCTGTACGGGTTTTTCTAAGATTTCTTTCCACAACAAAATCCTCCTTTCTTCAGCTTAATTTGCTGCTTTCTTCTCTTTGGACATTGCTGTCTGAATACGAGCAATGTTTCTTCTTACTTCTTTAATTCTGCTAGTATTGTCAAGTTGGTTTGTTGCATTCTGGAATCTCAGATTAAAAAGCTCTTTTTTGGCAGCTACTAACTCGTCATTCAACTCAGCCAATGACATTCCTGCAATTCCGTTCATGAATTCCTTACTCTTCATTGCCCGCACCTCCTTCTAAATCTGCACGAGAAACGATCTTACATTTAATCGGCAATTTATGCATTGCCAAACGAAGTGCCTCTCTTGCTGTTTCTTCTGGCACGCCAGAGATCTCAAACATTACACGACCTGGCTTAACAACTGCTACCCAGTACTCCAGAGCACCTTTACCTTTACCCATTCGAGTTTCAGCAGGTGTCTTTGTTACCGGCTTATCAGGGAAAATCTTGATCCAGACTTTACCACCACGTTTTGTATAACGTGTCATAGCGATACGAGCCGCCTCGATCTGATTGGAACGAATCCAATGTGGCTCTGTTGCTACAAGACCATATTCACCGTAAGTAATCTTGTTTCCGCGTGTTGCCTTACCTCTCATGGAGCCACGGAACTGTTTACGACGTTTTACTCTTTTAGGCATTAACATTATTTATCGCTCCCTTCCTTTGAACTAGCCTTAGCTGGTTTTCCACCTTTGGTTGGAAGTACTTCACCATGATAGACCCATGTTTTAACACCAATCTTACCATATGTTGTATTTGCTTCTGCAAAACCATAATCAATATCAGCACGAAGTGTCTGAAGCGGAATATTGCCCTCACTATAGAACTCAGTACGAGCCATATCTGCACCACCCAGACGTCCGGAGCAAGAAGTTTTAATACCTTTTGCGCCAGCCTTCATAGCTCTGCCCATGCAGGATTTCATAGCACGGCGGAAAGAAATACGATTTTCCAGCTGCTGTGCAATATTCTCTGCAACAAGCTGCGCATCACTGTCCGGTCTCTTTACTTCTTTGATGTCAACAAGAACTTTCTTTGTTGAGAATTTAGCAAGTTCTACTTTCAATTTTTCAATCTCAGCACCGCCTTTACCAATAACAACACCTGGCTTAGCAGTATAAACTAAAACTTTAACACGATCAGAACTTCTCTCGATCTCAATCTTTGAGATGCCTGCGTGATATAATTTTTTCTTTAAAAATTCACGGATTTTGTAATCTTCAACTAAGCTGTCTGAAAAACTATCAGCATCAGCATACCATCTGGATTCCCAGTCTTTGATGACACCAACTCTTAAACCGTGTGGATTAACTTTTTGTCCCATCTTAATCTCCTTTCACTATCTTTCATTCAAGATGATGGTAATGTGGCACATTCTTTTCTCAATACGATATGCCATACCACGTGCTCTTGGTCTGATTCTCTTCATTGTCGTTGCCTTATTTGCAAAGCACTCATCAACGTAGAGATTTTCCGGGTCCATGCCATTGTTATTTTCTGCATTTGCAATGGCAGATTTCAATAGCTTCTTAATTACTGCAGAAGCATATCTTGGATTATATTCCAAAATACCAAGTGCTGTCTGAACATCCTTGCCACGAATCGCATCCAATACAAATCCTGCTTTCTGAGCAGAAATTCTTGCATGTGACAACTTAGCAGATGGTCTTGTATCTTTGTTCTGGTTTCTTTCTTTTTTGATCTGGGATCTATGTCCTTTAGCCATCTCAAGAAACCTCCTTTCTTACATTCACTTAATTCGCAAAGTTTGCTTTCAAACTCTAAACATTCTGAGCCGCAGCCCAAAATCTCTTATCCTCTTTTCTCGTCCTTGCCGTGACCTTTGTAAGTTCTTGTCAATACAAACTCACCAAGTTTGTGGCCTACCATGTCCTCTACAATATATACCGGAACATGTTTTCTTCCATCATGGACAGCAATCGTATGGCCTACCATGCTAGGGAAGATAGTGGAACGACGTGACCAAGTCTTAATTACTGATTTATCTCCGGACTCGTTCATGGCATCGATTTTCTTCAATAAATGCGCATCTGCGAATGGTCCTTTCTTTAATGAACGTGACATTACTCACTACCTCCTTTATTTCGCTAACGCTTTACCGTCGCGTCTTCTAATGATCATCTTGTTGGACTGCTTATGTTTCTTGCGAGTCTTATAACCAAGTGCAGGTTTGCCCCAAGGTGTGCATGGTCCCGGACGACCAACCGGAGCCTTACCTTCACCACCACCATGTGGATGGTCATTAGGGTTCATGACAGAACCGCGAACAGTAGGACGAACTCCCATGTGGCGTTTGCGTCCGGCCTTACCAATATTTACAAGGTTATGCTCTGTATTACCAACCTGTCCGATTGACGCACGACAAACGATCGGTACCATTCTCATCTCACCGGATGGCATACGGATGATAGCATATTTTCCTTCTTTTGCCATCAACTGAGCACTAACACCAGCTGCACGTACCAACTGTCCGCCATGTCCAGGGTACATCTCAATATTGTGAATCTGTGTACCAACAGGCATGTCTTTTAATTCAAGACAGTTACCAACTTTAATCTCTGCTTCTGCACCATTCATAATCGTCTGACCAACTTTTAACCCTACAGGTGCAAGAATGTATTTCTTTTCTCCATCTGCATATACAACCAATGCGATGTTAGCTGTACGGTTTGGATCATACTCGATACTCTTAACTGTTGCAGGAATTCCGTCTTTATTTCTCTTAAAGTCAATAATTCTATATTTTCTTCTAGAACCGCCACCGTGATGTCTTACAGTGATCTTACCCTGAGCATTACGTCCAGCATGCTTCTTCAAAGAAGTTGTCAGAGATTTCTCCGGGGTAGATGTTGTGATCTCCTCGAAATCATAACCGCTCATGTTTCTTCTAGAAGGGGTATATGGGTTATAAGTTTTAATTCCCATGAGTTACACTCCTTTCAATTACCTCACAAAGTTTCAATGGATTTTATAATCCTTCAAAAATCTCAATATCTGCGCTGTCTTCCGTCAATTGTACAATTGCTTTCTTTTTCTTTGCTGTTTTACCAACAACCATACCACGTCTGCGCTTTTTCCCATCCAGGTTCATCGTATTTACTTTTGCAACCTTTGTTCCTGGGAACATTTTTTCTACTGCCTCTTTGATCTGAGTCTTAGTAGCGTCTGTGTGTACATAGAATGTGTATTTTTTAAATTCCATGCCAGACATAGATTTCTCAGTAATAACCGGTTTATCAATAATGTCATAATATTTTAAATCTGCCATTATGCGTACACCTCCTCGATTGCTTTTACAGCGCTCTTGGTGATAACCACGGTGTCATATTTCAAAACATCGTATACACTAATGGAGTTGCTATATACACCTCTTGCTGCCGGAAGATTCTTTGCAGAAAGAATTGCATTTTTCGCATCACCGTCAACTACTACCAACGCTTTATTAACTTTCAAATTATCCAAAACTGCTTTCATCTCTTTTGTCTTTGGAGCTTCAAAGTCAAGAGAATCAACAACGATCAGCTTCTCTTCATTTACCTTTGCAGATAAAACAGATTTCATAGCTGCTGCTTTCTCTTTCTTATTCATTTTGAAAGAGTAATCTCTTGGAACCGGTGCGAATACTACACCACCACCAGTCCACTGCGGAGCACGGATAGAACCCTGTCTTGCATGACCAGTTCCTTTCTGTCTCCAAGGTTTTCTACCACCGCCACGAACTTCAGAACGAGTCTTAGCTTTCTGTGTTCCCTGACGTTTATTAGCAAGTTGAAGAACAACCGCCATATGAACTAAATGTTCATTTACCGGAGCGGCAAATACAGAATCATTCAAATCAATCTTTTCTACTTCTTTGCCTTCCTTATTATAAACAGATACGCTTGCCATCTGTGTCTTCCTCCTTTCCGAAAAGTTATGCCTTAACGGATTCTTTAATGATTACTGTTGATTTCTTTGGTCCCGGAACCGCGCCTTTTACCAAAAGCAAATTGTTCTCAGCATCTACACGTACAATCTCAAGATTCTGGATCGTTACTTGTACAGCACCCATCTGACCTGGCATTTTTTTGCCTTTAAATACTTTACTTGGATCTGATGCAGAACCATTGGAACCAGCATGTCTATGGAATTTGGAGCCGTGACCCATTGGTCCGCGAGACTGTCCATGACGCTTGATCGCACCCTGAAAACCATGTCCTTTTGTCTTTGCGGTTACATCAATCTTGTCACCAGCTTCAAAGATGTCTGCTTTAATTTCCTGGCCCAACTCATACTCTGCTGCATTTTCGAACTTAAACTCCGTAAGGAATCTCTTGTTCTCCACGCCTGCTTTTTCTAAGTGTCCTTTGATTGGTTTGTTCACAAGTTTCTCACGAACATCGCCATATGCTACCTGTACTGCCTCATATCCGTCATTCTCAACTGTTTTAATCTGAGAAACATAAACCGGACCAGCCTGAAGCACGGTAACTGGTGTCAAAACACCGTCTTCGTTGAAAATCTGAGTCATTCCAACTTTTGTAGCTACGATAGCTTTCTTCATTTTCTTTTCCTCCTATAAAATCTACAGCGGATTGATTTCACAGTGTTCAATATAACACTGGCGGAAAACAATCATCCTAGATGGCTACTGTCATGTCCTGAACCGTAGACCCGCATCATAACCATAGGACGGGGGCACCATTTTCACCCCCTTGCTTCCTATATGATAGGAAACTCATCAAAATCTATCTTTATTATTTCATTTTGATGTCAATCGCAACGCCTGCAGGCATTTCCAAACGGGAAAGTGCATCTACAGTTTTCTGTGAAGGTGTCAACACATCAATAAGTCTCTTATGCGTTCTCTGCTCGAACTGCTCACGGGAGTCTTTATACTTGTGTACCGCTCTAAGAATGGTAACAACCTCTTTTTTTGTAGGAAGTGGCACAGGCCCACTCACTTTTGCTCCTGTTTTCTTAACTGTCTCGATTAACTTTGCTGCTGCAAAATCAATCAACTGATGGTCATACGCCTTCAGCGTAATTCTCATTTTTTGACTTTTTTTACTTGCCATAAAAAATAGTCGCCTCCTTTTCGTACTTTAATATTGAAATAGTACGACAAGTGGTGACTGTACACTCATCCGGGTGTGTCATATCGGTTCATTATAAACATCTCCCAAAGGAGATTCAACACACTCGTTTATCTGCTCCAAGGCAGAAACTATGTTACTGTACAGTGACTTGCCGTCAGGTTTACTGGTCGAAATTGCTGATCTTCGACCTCTTGACATTCGCTCCACGGAAAAACCCACCTTTCGATGGCAACCTCACGCTTCATCGCTATCATGTCACAGCAAGGACTAGTGTAACATACATTCCCAACAAATGCAAGAGTTTTTTTCACGAAAGCTCAAAGCCTATGAGCCATATATGATAATGTCCTAATATACCACAAAGGAAAATGTCCCAGTGTGGTATGATACTTCCATCAACAGATGGAGGTGACTATTATCAGAAAGGTGAATTTATCAATGAACGAACAAAAGAAATACGAGGTAATCAAATCCTTAGCAGATCATCCGGCACCAAACAAACAGCGGGCTGCCCTTACTCTCGGTTTGATGAGCTTATCGAGCTCAGAAAACGTGTAAAAGAGCAGGATAAGGAAATCCGCCGTTTAAAGGAAGAAAATGAATTTCTTGAGGAAGCAAGTGCTTTTTTCGCAGCCAGCCGTCGGAAGTCAGCAAAAAACAGAGATTAATGTTTATTGCAATCAAAACGGATGACGGCAGGATCAAGGGTAAAATTTCTTTTTATTGCAGAGCACTTCATGTTTCCAGACAGGCATTCAATAAATATCTAAAAACAAAAGCGACTCCTTGGAAATATCAGCCGTTGGCAGATGCGATGGTTGCTATTTGCCGCGAAGATGAATGCAATGATACATATGGAAGGATCCGTATGTATCAGGCGTTACAGCTCAAACAGCCGGAAGGAGTAGACATTCCTGGTGAGAGAACTGTTTATCGTGTCATGGAAGAAATAGGTCTTACTCATAAACCGAAGCGTAAGCCTAACGGTATTACCAAAGCAGATAAAGAAGCTCGGAAATCAGATGATTTAATTAAGCGGGACTTTTCAGCTGAGAAACCTCTCGAAAAGTGTATTACAGATATGACTGAAATAAAGGCTTCCGATGGAAAACTGTATGTTTCAGCTATCTTTGACTGCTACGATTTAGCAGTGTTGGGTCTGGCTATGGATACGAATATGAAAGCTGCCCTTTGTGAACAAACCTTAGATAATGCCTATAAAGCATATCCGATGCTCCGGGGTGCCATTCTTCACAGCGACATAGGTACACAGTATACTAGCGAGTTGTACCGTAACGCAATCAATAAATACGGCATTCTTCAAAGTATGAACAGTGCCGGTGGCAGATGCCATGACAATGCAAGATGTGAAAGTATATGGGCACGATTTTACTAGTTATTTTATATGGTTTAAGGTGGGAGTATCCCAAAGTTTGTGTAAACCTTCAAACTGATGTAAGATATAATTACTCAGTTTGGAGGTTTTTATTATGGCAAGAAGAAAAAGTGACACACCACAGAAAGCAGCAATGCGCGAAATGATGCAAGGATATCTGAGAGATAATGATATCAGCATTAAGAGCGGAACGGATGTGAATTCCATCATGAGAGACATGATGCCCGTTCTTTTGGAAGGGGCTCTCGACGAGGAACTTAACGAAGAATTAGGCTATTCTAAGTATGATTATCGGAATAAGGATACCGATAACAGCCGGAATGGACATTCAAAAAAGACCATGCATACCAGTTATGGTGATATGGATGTTGCCATTCCAAGAGACCGGAAAGGTGAGTATGAGCCACGGTTGATTCAGAAATATCAAAACACAGTTACACAGGATATGGAAGAAAAAATTATATCCATGTATGCAAAAGGAATGACAACGGGAGATATCGAAGCACACCTGAAAGAACTTTATGATTTAGACATATCTGACAGTACCATAAGTCGTATTACAGATAAAATCATACCGCTGGTGAAAGAATGGCAGGAACGACCATTACAGGAAGTATATGCCGTTGTTTACATGGATGCCATCCATTACCATGTGCGTAGTGAAGGACGCATTGTAAAACGTGCTGTATATATTGCTCTGGGAATTGACCTGGAAGGGAAAAAAGATGTAATCGGCATGTATGTTGGTGAGAACGAGGGAGCAAAATTCTGGCTGTTCATTATCAACGGATTAAAAAATCGTGGTATACAGGACATATTGATTGCATGTGTTGACGGATTGAATGGCTTTCCCCAGGCGATTGAGGCAGTATATCCAGAAACGGAAATCCAGCAATGCATCATACATCAGATTCGGAATACAACCAAATATGTATCCTACAAAGATCTGAAAAAGCTTATGGCAGACCTGAAACTTGTTTATGCAGCACCAGATGAAGCTGCCGCATTAGAGGAACTGGAGTCGTTTGGAGAAAAATGGAACGGTAAGTATCCTAAAATTTATAAATCATGGAGCGACCGCTGGCCAACGCTTTCGACATATTTCAAATATCCAGATGAAGTTCGCAAACTCATTTATACGACAAATGCTATCGAAGGCTTCAACCGCCAGCTTCGTAAAGTAACCAAAAGCAAGACCGTATTCCCAAGCGATGACAGTCTGTTAAAAATGCTTTATCTGGCTACCATGGATATCACGAAAAAATGGACCGGGCGTCGCAGGGATTGGGCTCAAATACGCGCCCAGCTAGAAATATATTTCGAAGAACGATTGGAAAAATTGGAACCTTAAAAATCTGAGAACTTTTGCAGGTTCTATTTGACATACCCAATTTTTCTTGTATAATGCAGTTAAGAGCAGAGAACCAAAATCTGGTCTCTGCTCTTAGTAACTATCAACAAATCTTATATCAGTTTTTTGATTTTACACAAAACTTGAAACAGTCTC
>CAKRGX010000023.1 GCA_934338065.1 uncultured Eubacterium sp.
GGATCTTAGCTCAGCTGGGAGAGCATCTGCCTTACAAGCAGAGGGTCACAGGTTCGAGCCCTGTAGGTCCCATTCAGACTTTATTTTATATAAAGTTTTTATATATAGTCAAGATATTTATCTTGACGATTTTGATGGCGGAATAGCTCAGTTGGCGAGAGCACACGGTTCATACCCGTGGTGTCGCTGGTTCAAATCCAGTTTCCGCTACTATTGTAACCCTGAGGAATGTACCTTGGGGTTATTTTTGTATTATGAGAAAGGATGGATTAATATGAGAGTTGGTATGGGGTATGACGTACATCGTCTGGTTGAGGGGCGTGATTTGATCCTGGGTGGAGTTAGCATTGATTATGAGAAAGGGCTGCTGGGACATTCGGATGCGGACGTGCTGCTGCATGCGATTATGGATGCTGTCCTGGGAGCAGCAGCATTGGGGGATATAGGGAAGCATTTCCCGGATACGGATCCTGCATATAAGGGAGCATCCAGTATTTCTCTCCTTAAAGCGGTATGTGAGCTTATACAAATCGAGGGGTACAAGATTGTGAATATAGATGCAACGATAATAGCGCAGCAGCCGAAAATGCGTCCACATATAGAACAGATGAGAAAAAATATTGCAGATGCCATGAATATGGAGATGAACTGTGTGAATGTTAAAGCAACAACGGAAGAAGGGCTGGGATTTACTGGAACGGGTGAGGGTATTTCGTCGCAGGCAATCTGCTTGTTGGAGGAAATATGAGAGAACTGCGTCAATTGTGGAGAAGCGCTTTCGGTGACACGGAGCAATATATAGAGTACTATTTTTCTGAAAAGGCACCTGGCAGCCGGATCGTTGAAGATTGGGAAGGACAGAAACTGTGCTCGATGGCTTTTTTTTGCCCTTATGATGCATATTTATATGAGAAGAAGATAAAACTTTCTTATATTGTGGGTGTAGCAACGGAGGCGGCCTATCGCCATCAGGGGCGCATGAGAAGGATTTTAGAGCAGGGCATGAAGAGAGAAAAAGAGTATAACCGACCTCTTGTGTTTTTATCACCGGTGGATCCGGCTATTTATGAGCCGTTTGGATTTCAATCGGTGTATTGGCGTGATACGCTATTATTACATGATAGAAAAGCTCCATTGCACAGAGTAAGAGTCCCTATGCAATCCTCGCCAGGGGCGCGTTTTTCGCCCGCCGGTAAGGTGCTTCGGTGGAGTGAACTGTCGGAACGAGAAAAAATACAGGTTTCCCGTTTTACAGAAGAAATCCTGCAAAGTGAAAAATTTGATCTGAGGTTGGAACATGGAGTCGCTTATTATGAACAGGTTGACAAAGAAATGAAGGTGCTGGGAGGCTCGGTGCTGACTTTTTGGTATGAACAAAAATTACAAGCGGTAGCGAATTGGATATGTGAGGAAGATAAGAATGAAGTTACTGAGTGGATCAGTGTGCCGGCAAACAGGGAAAAACTGCTGCAGGAACTGCAGAATTATGTAAAGGGAGATGTGTCAGTTGAGGACACCTATTTTCTCCAGGGGATAAAACTGCAGGGATGTGAATGGCAGAAACAGAAACATCCGTATCTTATGGTACGAATGCTGGACTCCCGGATGCCGGTGCCGGAGCGATGTTATATTAATGATATTACATGAGGGTAAGCAGAGGTAGGATGTTAAAGAAATGAGGAAATAACAGTATGGCGCCGGCAAAGAGCAGTGATACACTGATGACTAAGGCTGCCCGCGGTTTGTTCCAAGGGCGGCATACGACACCTACGACAGTTAGAGAGAGAATTCCGCCTGCGAGCAGATTTAGGGTTTGGACGAGAAGAGGTTCCAGACGGAACAGGATCTGAATTATCTGGATGCCGCACAAAAGGGCAACGAGAGTAATTGCTGCCGGTAGTGATACACGTAGGACATGACGCAGAAATCCGTTAGAAGTAACCTCTTCCTGATGTTCCAGAGCGAGAAGGAAACTTGGAATACCAATTGCAGCAGCGCCGATCAGACTAAGTTGTATCGGGATGAAAGGGTACGATTTCCCTATTATTATAAATATGATACACAGAAGGACAGAATAGATCGTTTTCGTCAGATAAAGGGCACTGACACGCTCGATGTTGGCGATGATCGTTCGTCCTTCTTTTGCAATGTTTGGCATGCTGGTGAAATCAGAATCTAACAAGACAATATGAGCTGACTGTCTGGCGGCAGCAGCACCATTTGCCATAGCGATACCACAGTCGGCATCTTTGAGGGCGAGAACATCGTTGATCCCATCCCCTACCATTCCTACAATGTTTCCATTTGCTTGATATGCTGTTATGATGGCGTGCTTTTGTTCGGGCGAGACACGGCCGAAAATAGTATAGTTTTTTATACTTTTTTGCAGTTCTTCCGGGTCGGATGGGAGAGAGGCAGCATCAATGTAGTGTTCTGCGCCGGGAATTCCAGCTTCTTTTGCCACATAAGAAACTGTAGTGGCATTATCACCAGAGATAACTTTGACATCGACTCCCTGACTGGCAAAATAATGAAAAGTATCGCAGGCATCAGCTTTTACCTGGTCAGCAAGGATGAGCAAAGCAATCGGAGATGTGTGTTTGACATCTTCTGCCTTGCGGTACAAGGAAGGGGCAGAACAAAGAAGAAGAACACGAAGCCCCTTTTGTGAAAAATATTCCACTTTTTTTAATAATGCCGTGTCTTTTGAAAGAAAATCAGGTGCTCCTAACAGATAGTTTTCATTATTGGCAGTAATCCCCATAAATTTGCGGCTTGAACTGAAAGGAACCTGATCCGTTATTGTGTATTCCGTATGAGGGGCAAAGAATTGCCGGAGCGCTTTGCTGGTGGCGTTGGTTTCTTTAAATGCGTGAACCAGACATCCCATAATTTTTTTGATTTGTTCTAGAGAGGATGTGAAAGGAATTACCTTTTCAACACTTAATTCGCCTGTTGTGATCGTTCCTGTTTTGTCCAGACAGAGAACATTCACACGGGCGAGTGCTTCAATGGCTTCCATTTCCTGGACGAGTGCTTTTTTGCGTGCCAGTCTCCCGACTCCTAAAATAAAGGACACGCTGGTAAGCAGTACAAGCCCCTCTGGGATCATACCGAGCACACCAGCTACTGTGCTGACGAGGGCATCGGAAAAAGAACTGCCGACACGGAAATATTGAATAGAGAAAAGAACTATGCCGATAGGAATAATGGCGTAGCTGACATAACGTATAATTTTTTTTATGGCGTCCTGCATTTCTGATGTGGCACGGCGTTTTGTTTGTGCTTTTTTTACTAATTTTGTAGCATAATTGTCTTCACCGACATGCTGCACCTGGCAGGTGCCACTGCCTGCTACGACAAAACTGCCGGAGTACAGAGCATCTCCTGCCCTTTTTAATACAGGGATAGATTCTCCTGTTAGCAGTGATTCGTTTACCTCCAGTCCTTCTGAGGTAAGAACGAGACTGTCAGCAACGATCTGATCGCCGATGGCAATCTGAAGATGGTCGTTGACTTGTATGTCTTCAATTGGGATTTCTTTAATATTCTGAGATGATGTTATGAGTCTGGCTTTAGTGGCAGTGATCACAGAGAGTTGATCGATCAGAGACTTTACTTTTAATTCCTGTATGATCCCAATCAGAGAATTTGAAATAACTATGCCCATAAACAGCATATTTTTGTATTGCCCTGACAGCAGGACGAGTGCCGCTAAAGAGAGGTTAAGAATATTAAAGTACGTTATTGTGTGGGATTGTATTATTTGTGATTTTGTTCGGCTTGTTGTTGTCATAGCAGTCTCCATTCTGAAGCACATGATAAAATTTGTATAAAGCAGTTGACAGAGTTTTGTAATTTTGGTAGAATATCAATTCGTAAGGTTTGAATAATAAAAATGCTGTTATAGCTCAGGTGGTAGAGCGTCGCCTTGGTAAGGCGGAGGTCACGGGTTCGAGTCCCGTTAACAGCTTTTTTTTAATGCGTTGAAGTGCGTTGTCAATTGATTTTGGTGATTTTCCCAATAGTACGGCAATCTGGTGATAATTATTGCCATCGACATAAAGGGTTACTACCTGCTGCTCAAAAGAACTTAGCCTTTTCTTGATCGAACTCTCAATATCCATAACATTTTCTTTGTCGATCATGATATCTTCGGGGTTAGTAAGTTCTACGGGTTGTAATGTATCAGCTAATGTCTCTCGGGAGTTTGTACTCACATCTGTATTGGTCGGGGCGTACAAAGAAACGTATGTGTTTAGCGGAATATTTTTCTTTCGGTTAGCTCCTTTGATGACATTGTAAAGCTCGTGTTCGATACATCGGGTTGCATATGAAGCAAAAGAATTTTCAAAAGTTTCATTATAAGTACGGATTGCCTTATATAAAGCAATCATACCCTCTTGTATGAGGTCATCATTTTCTCCTCCGATCAGATAGAGAGTCCTTGCTTTCTTTCGTACTAATGGCTTGTATTGTTCTAATAAACAATCGGTGGCATCGCCATCGCCCTGCCGCGCCAGTTTTAATAATTCCTGTTCGTTCATGCGTTCCTCTCATTTGTTTATTGTTTATAATATCTCTGGCGTACAACTTCAAATGCAAGTACACCTGCTGCAACAGAGGCGTTGAGTGAATCGATATCACCGTTCATTGGAATAGAAGAAATATAATCGCAGTGTTCTTTTACCAGACGGCTGATTCCGGAACCTTCATTTCCAATGACAAGGCCAAGTGATCCGGTCAGATTTTGGCGGTACATAACCTCGCCATTCATATCAGCACAGGCAAACCACATTCCTTCTTTTTTTAACTCCTCCATCGTGGCAACCAGATTGGTTACTTTTGCAACCGGAGTATAGTGAATGGCTCCGGCAGAGGCCTTGACAACCGTGGCAGTAAGGCCGACGGCACGTCTTTTTGGCAGGATAACGCCATGTGCGCCAGCCAGATTGGCTGTTCTTATAATCGCACCCAGATTATGTGGATCTTCGATTCCGTCAAGAAGAAAGAAAAATGGATTTTCTTTGCGCTCTTTTGCCAGTGCAAACATATCCTCTATGGTGCTGTATTCAAAGGCAGATAATGTTGCAATTACACCTTGGTGGTGTCCTGTTTCGCTCATATGATCCAGACGTTCTTTAGGAACAAAATCGACTAAAGTCCCATTTTTTTTTGCTTCGCGCAGGATGGATAAAACAGGACCGTCTTTACAGCCCCGCTGCACGAATAGCCGCTCAATCAGACTCCCGGACCGGAATGCCTCTAAGACGCTATGACGTCCTTCGATACGGGAAGTATTCGTTTCTTCTATGATTTCGTTAGACATAAATAGATTCCTTTCTTATATAAATATATGTAATTTTTTGAATCCAAGTTTTACCAGTTCAATAGCTCGTCCGGATTGACCGGTCAGAAAAAGATACCCGAAAAGTGCTTCCAGGCCGGTTGCGTTGCGATAATCATGGATGTCAGCATGTTTTGCCACGGAAGACGTTTTTGCGTTACGGCCGTGGCGGTATGCACGCAACTCTTCTTCTGTAAGCAGATCCTGTATACTGCTTACCAGCTCTGCCTGTGAGGCAGCATTGACAAGCTCACTGGTACGCTTGTGAAGATTTTTAACGGGCCCTTTGGTTGATTCGACGATCAGTGTACGGATAATGATCTCAAAAACAGCATCTCCCAGATAGGCAAGAGTGAGGGCGGAATAACTCCGGACATCACGTTCTTTATGGGAAAAGTGTGAGTGGATTTCGGATAACAAATTTTGTGAATTATTCATAAAACTCCTTTGCTTAGTTGATGTATTATTCTTAATTGTAGCAGTTTCGCAGACTATGTCAAGAAATGTAGTGAAATAATGTGCAACATATCCAAAAAATGGGTCTGCTTTTTTGGAATTTTGGTTGCATTTTTATAGTAACAGTGATACAATGGTGCTACATTCAAAGTGTGTAAGTGTCTGTACATACTATATAATAAAGGAGGATTAAAATGAGCAAGACATCAAAACATGTCACAAAAGTGATGGCCTCTGTCCTTTCACTGGCTATGGTAGTGACATCTTTGAGCGTTACAGGAACAGTTTCTGAAGCAAAAGCTAAAGTTAAATCTGTGAAAGTAACAAGCCCCGTTACAAACGGAGGTAAGCTGGTTTTGAAAAAAGGCCAGAAAAAGAGAATTAAAGTAAAGGTAACAAAGTCTGGTAAAGCCAGCAAAAAAGTTACATACAAATCAAGTAACAATAAAGTGGCTAAAATTGTAAAGTCAAAGGGAAAAGTTTTCGTTAAGGCAGTAGGTAAAAAGAATAAGACTGCTAAGATTACGATCACTTCAAAGGCTAACAAGAAAAAGAAAGCTACCTTGAAGATCAAGATCGGCACGCCGATCAAGAAGGTATCCGTAAGTAAATGGAAAATTACAACAAGTGTAACAAGCAAAAAAGAAGCAGATGCGTCAAAGCGTACGAAGAAGACAAACAAGACCGTTAAGTTTGTTTCTACAAAGAAAACAAAAATGGTTCTGTCTGAGAAGTATGACGATGAAGTGGCAGATACGGAAAACAGCCAGCTTGCTACGATCAGCGTAAAATATTCCCCAACAAAAGTTGGATATAAGGGAATGAAATGGAAGATCGCAAATAAGAAGATTGCTTATGTTTCACCATATGGTGTAGTTGCTCCTGCTAAACCGGGTACTACAAAAATCTATGGATATACCAAAGATGGTACAAACAAAAAAGTAACGATCAACCTGACAGTAAAGGCAAAACCTGTACTGGCAACACCGACACCTAACTATGAGCCGGAAGATACAAGAACAAAGACAGTTGTTGAAAACTTCGAAGATTATCCGGAAGGCTATAACTGGGAAAGTGATGAAATGCAGGGAACAGCCGGAAAAGCAACTAAGGGTAGTGAGTATGTTGACAAAAATGTTGGTAAGATGACCGTTGTTAAGGATCCTGAAAATCCAAATAACAAGTGCTTGAAGATTGAGTACAATGGTGATACTCAGGCATATGATTATGCGCCAATCTTTAACCTCAGTCTGAAGAAAGCGTTAGATGAGTATTCAGGTATCATGGTTCAGTCCCGTGTAGTTGCTAACAATACCGGCGACTGCCAGCATAAAACAGTTGCAGCATATTTTAGTAAATACAAATCTATCACACCAAAGTATTACTTTGACACATCTCTGACGAAAGATGATGCTAAAAAGAAAGGTGTAGACGAAGATTTAGTTAAGTTCAGTACAGATGCGTCTCATGCAACAGGTAAGGATGAAACTTACAATGTTAAGGGCGGCGAGTTCGATAACATGACTTATAATAACAAGTCGTTCCCTATGTTCTATAATGACTGGTCCAAAGAAGGTGGTAAGATTGCCAAGAACCGTTCAGTAGGATTTAAGGAAACTGAAAATGACAGTTATAAAGCAGGATGGCATCAGAACAAACTTGGATTTAATAAGGGTAACATCACAGAAGAGGGAGTATTGAGCAATAGAAAAGTATCTATGGTTATTGGTAGTACATATTCTGGCGCTTACAACAATGCAAGCCTGACACTGTATCTGGATGATATTACTCTTCTGGAAGGTGAAACACCATGCACAAGTGTGAAGTTAAACAACACACCTACTAAGATTGCTAAAGGTATGAAGATGTCGATTGCAAAAGAGGACATTGTATATGAGCCGAAAGAAACAACACAGACACAGTTGACCTGGTCATCCAGCAATGAGAAAGTTGTTACGATCGATGGTGCTAAGTCCAGCCCGGTTATTGAGGCAATTGGTACCGGTAAAGCAACAATAAAAGCAGTTGTTACAAAGAACCCATCGGTATCCATGAGCTTTGATATCGAAGTGTTTGAGCCTAAGATGGCGACAAGTGATCTGCCAATCGATCTGACGAAAGTTAAAATTCTTCCGAAAAAAGCTGAGGGAGACACAACAACTAAAGTATTCTCATCATTTGAGAACTATCAGCAGACAGCAACCGGTCTGAATATTACATTCGGTGAGGCAAACAATGATCATATTGTTTTGGATCTTGGACAGGCATATGATATGACACAGTACAAAGGCTTTAACATTGTTGGTGAAGCATCCGATCAGATGAGTATGGAATTGTACTCAGAGAATGTTGACTTCAATCAGGATAACTGGTGGATCAATCAGGTAGAGTATGCTGCGTATCCATTCTTCGGTGGTTCTCATGCACAACGTTCCTTCGAAGGAACAAGTTATGGTGAACGTGGTGTGGAGGAAAATCTTTGGGCTAACTGGATTGCTACTCCTACAGCACCATCAACGGCAGTTCCTGGCGGTGATATGACAAATGTTCGTTATATCGTATTTAAAGCAAATAAATATGATACGGCATTGCATGAACACAAATGGCTTGTGAAGAGTCTTACATTTAAGACACAAGAATTTGTAAACAAAAACCCAACCGATGCCGAGATTGAAGCAAATGGCGGCAAATGGTTTGAAAAAAAATAATTTCACTTAGTTGTCAAAGCGGGTTTTCTGCCTGAGGCAGGAAATCTGCTTAACAAATAAAAACAAAAAAATAGGAGGTAACAGTTTTGAAAAAGAATATCAAATCTGTAGTAGCGAAATCATTGGCTGTCGTTATGGCATTCAGTGTTGCGGCAATTGCGCCAGGTACTGATTCTGACGCAGCAAGCAAAAAACCTGGTTTGGCTAAAAAGGCAACTGTTAATGTTGGAAAAACAAAGACAATAAAGGTTACAGGCAAGGCTAAGGTTAAGAAAACAACATGGTCTTTGAATAAGGCTGGTAAGAAAGTAGTTTCTCTTAGTGCTAAGAAAGCAAAGAGTGTTAAGGTTAAAGGTAAGAAAACTGGAAAAGCTACTTTGACTGCAAAGATTAAGGTGGGAAAGAAAACTTACAAGAAAAAATGTAAGATTACAGTAAAGAAGGCTGTTGTAAGCGTTGCACCAACAGCAAATACAGCAACAAAAGCACCAAGTACAAAGGCTCCGCTTAATAACAATACACCGGCACCTACAGCGAATCCTGGAAGCAACAAAGTTGGTGTTGTAAATGGTCAGAAAGTTGACGAGAGCCAGACTTATAGCATTCCTCTTACAGAGTTGAATGAAACTACTTTGACAAGTATGGCTAAGAGACCTGAGGGTTCAGATGAAGTAGCTTCTTACACAACTTTCACAAAGAACGGTGTAAACTTCACAGCTACAAAAGATTATAACTCTGGTGTTTCTTTCTATATTAATCCATGTACGAACGAGAACCAGTTAGTTGAGCTTTCTCGTGGTGAGGGATATCTTGGATTCCAGGATGCACAGAAAGATATGTCTGATTATGACTATATCCGTGTTGAACTGACATCTGAGAACGAGATGAACTTCCGTACATACAATGGTTACGATGCATTGGAGAGTGAGAGCTTCCCAGGTTCCTGCACAACTGAGACATATGAAGCTAAATGGGTAGGACCTGTTGCAACAAATGACTATCTGGAGGAAGACGGTGGCACTGGTAAGCATGTAAAAGATGCATATCAGAAACGTACGGTATTTATTCCGATTGCAGACCTTGTTGCAGGTAAAGGATCGGAAGCTGGTTCTGGCTGTGACTTCTCTACAATTACAGCTATTGCAATCAGTCCACAGCGTGAGAACATTGAAGCAACGATTCACTCTATCGACTTTGTAAAAGTTGAGAGAACAAACAAAGTAACGTCTATCAACGTGGCATGTAAGGATGCTGATGGAAATGACAAGACTGTTATCGCTAACAACAAAGCTGCAACATTGACAGCAACGGTTGGCCCTGACAATGCTTCCCGTAAGATCGTTAAATGGACATCTAGTGACGAATCTTTGGCTACGATTGATTTCCAGGGTAACATTCTTGCTAACAATAAAGATAAGACTGGTGAAGTTACCTTCACAGCAACAGCAACAGATGGAAGTGGCGTAGCTGGTTCTATTAAGCTGAAGATTGGTGATGATACAGTTGTTCCGGCAGTAGTTGAGACTCAGAAAGTTGATTTCACAAACGCTGGTGTTACAGTACCGGAAGGTGCTACAAAAGCCGCTGATGCAATTAAATTTAAAGCAGGTTCTCCGACGGTATATGTAAACTTTAAAGGTTATTTAGATACTAAGAATATCGACCTTTCTAAGTACGATGCAATCGAAGTTACATGGGAAGTGCAGGATGCAGCTGGTAAGGCTATCGAGTCTTATGAGTCAGATGCGCCAACAAATGGAAAAGTTGCTTTTGCTGCAGCTGGAAATTTGAATGGCCATAGTGATGGATTTGCTCAGTTGCCAGTTAGTTCTTACACAGGAGAGACTCAGACTTTGACTATCTCTAATGTAGAATCAGAAAATGTAGCAAAAATTGCCGGATTTAATCTTCAGTTGATGGACAAAATCCCAGCAACATATTCTATCGTAGTTAAAGAAGTTAAATTCGTAAAAAATGCATAAATAGCATTTGGTAAAGGTATATGATAAGGTCTGTTCTGCCGGCACATTGTTGTTGGCAGGACAGACCATTTTCTGTATGTAGGATAAATAGAAAACATTTGCAGCGAGGAGATAAAAAGTGAAAGTAATCAGTAAGCAGCGTAATAGCCGGATGTGTTTTATCTGCGGGATGGATAATCCGATCGGTATGCATGCACAATTCTATAACATGGAGGATGGAAGTGTTGTGACTCCCCTTTGTTTTAAGGAAGAACATCAGAGCTTTCCAGGGCGTGTTCATGGTGGTCTGATCTCGACAATTCTGGATGAAATGGGATTACGTGCTCTATGGACAGATGGGGACGAGCGTCAATTTGGTGTAACCATGTCTCTTGATGTTAAGTTTCGTAAACCTGTTCCCTATGACGAGAATATTTTCGGCAGAGGAAGGCTGGTTCGGGAAACAAGTAAATTTTTTGCGATTGATACGGATATTATTGATGGTGAAGGAAACACATTAGCAAATGCACAGGTGAGATATATAAAGCTTGATGCCAATGTAATTAGTGACGGTGTTGATCCACACAAAGAAATGTGTTATCTGATTGAGGATGATGTTAAGGAATTAGGTGCATGGTAACAATATAATACAAGTCTTATAGACAGTATTACAAAATAATATAATTGATAATTATATAGTGTAATGAATTATATTTACAAACTTATAGCAAGGCGCTAAAATAAGAGAGTAAATTTTATAAAAAAGGTTGGAGGACAAAATAGTGAAAAAAGAATTTTGCAAAACAATGAGTTATTTTATGACAGCCGCATTGGTGCTTGGCGTGACACTCCCTTCATCTCTATCAGAGGCAAAGAAGAAAGTGCCTAAGCTTAGTAGTTCCAAAGTAAGCATTAAGATTGGACAGTCAAAAGTACTTAAAGTAAAAAATACAAAGAAAAAAGTTAAATGGTCTGTCGGTTCAGGGAAAAAGAATGTGTCATTGACAAAAAAGAAAAAAACAAGTGTGACAGTTAAAGGGAAAAAGGCCGGTAAAGCTACAGTAATAGCAAAAATCGGCGCAAAAAAAATATCCTGCAAAGTTACTGTCAGCAAAAAAAATTCACAGGTAAAGGCAACTCCTGTTGCAACGGCAACGACGCCTTCAACGGCAACAGCGACGGCAATGCCAACGGCAACAGCAACAGCAATGGCAACTGTATCTCCGACGACAACAGCAGAAGCAACGGCGGCCGCAACTGCAATGGTAAAACCAACATCAACACCAAAACCAACAGTTGCCCCGCAGTATACGCCATCCGTATTTAAGTATGAGGGGTTGGATCAAAAATGGATTGATGAAAATATTGATAAAACAAAACCGGTTGTAGCTATGAGCTTTGATGATGGACCGGGTACTTATGACAAATTTGTTGATTATGGCATGCAGATACAGAAAGCATTAAAAGAAGCTAATGCTCATGCTACATTTTTCTATATTGGTACACACATCAAAAGAGATGAACAGACTAAAAACGAAGTAAAAGAGGCATGGAAAGCTGGCTTTGAAGTGGCTAATCATTCTTACGATACTGCTGGATTGAATTCAGCAACAGCAACAATGATCAAAGACAAAATAGATAAGACGAATAAGCTCCTTTCTGATATAACAGGGTATTCGAAATTCCTGTTCCGTGCACCGAATGTATCATATAGTCAGGCTATGTATGCGGTGATCGATGCACCATTTATTGATGTGTCAATCTGGAGCAATGATTATCAGGATAAGGTAAATAAAGATGATATTGTTAAAAATGTGACAACTAAATTAGCAGACGGCGGTATTATCAATATGCATTCTGTTCTTGAAAAAACAGCACAGGCAGTTCCTGAAATTCTGAAGTATTGTAAGGAACATGATTATCAGGTTGTGAGTGTGTCAGAACTTTTTGCAATCAAGGGAAAAGAATTGATTACAGGTCAAAAATATTATAATGCTAACTAAATTTTAGAACCATATAAAAGAAGTTCATTTGTTTGAGGAACAGAATAACATCTTATGTTAAACTATCTTGCAGATGAACTTCTTTTTGTATTTGCCAGCGTCATGCATGTGTGGTAATATAAAACCATAAGGAAAGGAGTATGACGTATGACGGGTATTGTATTAGAGGGAGGGACGTTTCGACCGATTTACAGTTGCGGAGTAATGGATGCTTTATTATCGGAAAACATTTTGCTTCCTTATTGTATTGGTGTTTCTGCGGGAATTGCGGATGGCGTTTCTTATATTTCCAAACAGCCGCAGAGAAATCTGGAAATTATGCAAAAATATCGAAATGACAAGCGGTATATGAGCAGGACAAATTGGAAAAAGAACAAAAGTATATTTGGATTGGATTTTGTGTTTGATGAGATTCCTAATGAACTTGTTCCGTTTGACATGGAGACTTTTCGTTCCTATCAGGGAACATGCCTTGTTGGTGTAACCAATGCGGCGACCGGAAAGATGGAATATAAGAATGCGATGGATATGGACAAGCAGTTTACTATGTTGCGGGCTACTTGTGCGCTGCCAATGTTTTTTCCTGCTATTGAGTTGGATGGCAGAAAATACTATGATGGCGGCTTAAAGGATCCGATACCGGTGAGAAAAGCTCTGGCGGACGGTTGTGACAAAGTTATTATTGTACTCACACAGCCGAAGGGGTATATTAAAAAACTAGGTAAATATGACAAAATGGGTGCAAGGATGCTGGGAAGGAAATATCCGGAGATTAAACGTGCGATTTTAAGCCGTCCGGATCGTTATAATCAAGAAGTAAGATTCTGTGAGCAGCTAGTAAAAGAAGGCACTGCGATGATCTTTCGTCCTAATCATCTCCTGAATAGTTTTGAAAGCGATGTGCGCAAGCTGGAAATGGCATACTGGCATGGATATCGTATGACAAAAGAGAGAATGAAGAAAATTAAAAACTTTATTTCATGAAGCGGGATATGTCAATATTATTGCCAAATAGGTCAATGGAAAAGCTATCTGATAGTGATATACTTAATATACTTGTTTCTACATTTAAACATAAAAAAAGGAGGAAAAAAGAGTGAAGAGACAATTAAGAAATATCGTTGTTTCTGCCGTTGCATTTTCTATGGTTGTTTCTGCCATTGCAACACCTGATGCTAAGGCTGCAAGTAAGCCAAAACTGAGTGTTAAGAGTGTTTCTGTAAAGGTAGGAAGTACAAAGAAAGTTACGGTAAAAGGAGTTAAGGCTAAGAAGATTAAAAAGACAACTTGGTCTGTCAAGAGTGCAAAGATTGCTACTCTCTCCAAGAAGAAAAAGAATAGTGTAACGATTAAAGGAAAGAAGGCTGGAAGAACAAAGCTGACAGCTAAGATTAAGGTTGGTAAGAAAGTTTACAAAAAGACAGTAACAGTTAAAGTAAATTCTTCTAAGAAGAACGGACCGGAGCAGAATGTCGGAGCAGCAACACCAACGGCAGCAACAACCGCTACGGCAACTGCAAAGAGCACAGCGTCTGCAACACCAATGGCAACAGCGGAAACATCTGCAACACCAGAGGCAAGCAGCGCACCTACACTTCGTCCGTTGGATCAAAGTTATAAAACAGTTAAAGCACCAACAGCTTTGAGTGTAGATTCTATGCCTACGCCAATGCCTGCACCGGCTATTGATCCTGCTACTGCCGTTGTATATGATGAGAATTTTGAAAAGCTTGAAGTGGGAACTAAGAAGAGTGCATGCGATTTGTCAGAAGAGTGTCCGGATGGTATCAGTAGATTCATTATGCGTACAACAGATTATAAAGACGATTACTTGGAAGTAATTGATGCAAAAGATGTACCTGAGTCGACAAATAGTGCGTATAAACCTCGTACAGGAAAAGTGCTGAAGTGTTCTCGTGGCTCTGATTCCAAAGATTGGCAGGGACCGATGATTAACTTGAAGGGACAGTTGGAAGCAGGTGCGACCTATAATGTTAAATTATGGGCATATAGTCCGACATCTTCTTTGAACTTTAATGAGCAGGTAAAACCAACTGAGTTTACTGATGAGACATATGCGTACATGCCAGATCGTCTGACAGAGACCCGTTGGTTGTGTAAGGGAGTATGGAAAGAGTTCAATGCTAACATTACGGTACCAGATGACATGTATTTCTATGGATTTTATCTGCAGAGTGATGATGGATCCAAGGGTGAAATCTATGTGGATGATGTTAAGATTACAAAAGTCGCTGCAACAAGCAGTGATAAAAACATTGCAAGTCTGAAAGATACGTATTCAGATGTATTTCCTATCATTGCGACAGGAACAGGTTCGGATGCGCTTTTAGGGGATAAAGGTATTGAATTTATCAAAGCTCAGTATAATGCGGTAACTCCTGGTAATGAAATGAAGCCGGAATCTATTATGGGCAAAAAAGAAATGACAGAGATTACAATTGACAAGGCAAAAGAAAAAGGCTTCTACATTCCAGAGGGATTTGCAGAGGATGCTGAAAACCAGAATAAAAACGGTGAAGTGGTGTTGCCTGATCTTGATTTCACATTGATTGACAAGATTATCGAGAGATGTCATGAGCAGAACTTGAAACTTCGTGGACATACTCTTGCATGGCATGCGCAGATGCCTACTTATTTCTTCCAGAAAGCATGGAGAACAACTGCGAATAAGAGGTACAACACAACAAAAGAAAACATGGATCGACGTCTTCAGTACTTTGTAAAATCTACTTTGGGGCATGTTGTAAAGAAGGATCTTGAGCTCGCAGGTGGAGACAAGAGCAAGTGTGTATTGTATGCTTATGATGCAGTGAATGAATACTTACATAGTAGTGGCGCACAGGGAACATATTTCCATACTATTTACAACACAGTAGACAAGTCAACAGATTCTGGTGTAACTCTTCGTCCAAGTTTTGTAAAAGATGTATTTAAATGGGCTCATGAAGTTTTAGTTGAGAATGGTGTTCAAGATCAAGTAAAACTGTTCTATAATGACTTTAACACTTATCTTATTCCGGAAGATGTTGTGCATTTGATTGATTTCATCAATGAAGATGGTCAGGTTTGTGATGGTGTTGGTATGCAGTCCCACCTGACTGTTGGTGATGATGCTCATAGTGCAGATAAATATGCACAGACATTAGAGTGCTTCCATAAGAATATGCCTAAGATGGAAATTCAGGTAACTGAGCTGGATGCCGGTATGGCTGGTAAGACAGCTCAGGAACAGGCGGTTTACTATGATCAGATCATGGGTTCACTTCTTCAGTGTAAGAAAAATGGTGGTAACATCACAGCTATTACAATATGGAGTTTGTATGATGGTGTTTCATGGAGAGCTAAAAATGAACCATGTCTGTTCAATGGTCTGTTTGCTCCGAAACCTTCATTCTTTGCAGTTATCGGTGCTAAAGAGCGTTATTGGAAATAATCCATATTATAAACAATGAGAACTATTAGAAAACTGTTTTAGGGCGAGCTTATACTGCTTGCCCGGCAGTTTTCTTTTTTTAAGAAAGGGGAATAATCTGTGAAACTGATACATTGTGCGGATTTGCATCTGGACTCGGTTTTGACAACACATTTGACAAAAGAAAAAGCAAAAGAACGTAAGGCGGAGCTGCTTCAGACCTTTCTTCGAATGGTTGATTACGCGGTGGAAAATGAAGTTGAGGCTATTTTGATCGCTGGCGATCTGTTCGACAAGAAAAATATTTCGGCGACAGCCCGTAATGCAGTCAAACATGCGATTCAGGAAAATAATCAGATAACTTTTTTTTATCTGCAGGGCAATCATGACGTAAACTTCTTTTTGCGCAGTGAAGAGAAAAGACCGGAGAATCTAAAGTGCTTTGGAGAAGAGTGGTCTAGCTATATTCTGGGAGAGGACGGTAAAAAGCTAGTGGTGTCGGGACTGGAGTTATCGAGGAATAATGCCGGATATGCAGGTCATTCCTTGTCGCTGAATCTGGAAAATTTTAATATTGTCATGCTGCATGGTCAGGATTCCCAGTATGAAGTTAAAGATAAAACAGAAGTTATTCCGCTGGAACTTTTTAAAAACAAAGGGATAGACTATCTGGCTCTTGGTCATATTCATAGCTATAAGATGGAACCATTGGATGGTAGAGGAAATTATTGTTACTCCGGATGTCTTGAGGGACGTGGATTTGATGAGTGTGGGAAACATGGCTTTGTCTTGCTTGATATTAATCTTAATTCAGGAGAGTATACGACACAATTTATTCCATTTGCTTTTAGAAATTTATATGCCGTGCCAGTAGATATTAGTGGATGCATGAACACATTGGAAATTGAGGAGAAAATCAAGAAAAAGCTGCATGATGGGGGATATGAAAAAAGTTCACTTATTAAGGTAGTGTTAGAGGGAGAAGTTGATGTTGAGTGTGAAAAGAATACCGATTATCTTGCTGACTGGCTAAAAAATGAATATTATTATCTGCAGGTGAGAGATAATTCGCATGTTCGGATTGATTATGATGCCTATGTTTATGATGAATCGTTGAAAGGAGAATTTGTAAGGACTGTTCGAGGTATAGAGGAAATGCCGGAGGAAGATAAAGGCGCGATTATTAGATTTGGAATTCAAGCTTTGACCGGGGAGGATATTGTATGAAACTGATAAGTGCAAAAATAGAAAATTTTGGGAAATTAAGTGACATTAAAATAGATTTTTCGGATTCGTGTCAGGTGTTTTGCCATGAGAATGGCTGGGGAAAAAGTACGCTGGCAGCTTTTTTGTGTGTTATGTTCTATGGATTTTCGGGAGAAAAGAAGAGGGATGATCTGGCAAATGAAAGGAAACGCTTTGAACCGTGGCAAAAGGGAGTATACGGTGGAACAGTAACTTTTTTTGCTGGGGAGAAAAAATACGTATTGACAAGAATTTTTGGAAAAAAAGAGGCACAGGATGAATTTAGTCTTCGCTTTGCTGACACCAATTTGGAAAGCAGTGATTTTAGTTCAAATATAGGGGAAGAATTATTTCGACTGGACCGGGAGTCCTTTCAACGATCTATATTTCTGTCTCAGCATGATTGTGAAACGTATGCGACTGATGCTATAAATGCCAAAATGGGAAATTTGGGAAATCATACAGATGATGTCGATCATTTTGCATCTGCTATTTCCCGATTAAAAGATATCACCAATGGGATGCGCCCGAATCATAAAAAAGGCTCTCTCAAACAAATGAAAGAGCAAATGGGGAATTTTGAAAATCAAATAAGAAATGAAAAGATATTGGCTGGGAGAATGGAAGAAACGGAAAACCTTCGGACGGAACAGCAGGTGAAGTGCGAGAGCCTGAAAGAACGTATTTGCAAATTGGAAAGAAAGCAGCGGAAATTATCAGGAGAACTTGATCTGAAAACAGTGCGTACAGAATATAGAACACTTTGCGATGCGTGTACAGAAGAAAAAAGGATGAAGGATGAGTTGGCACAGTGCTTTGCTGATGCCGAAAGTATTCCTGATATCGAGGAGATTTCTGATTGGCAGGAACAGGAGAAAATGTGCCGCGAATTAAGGGGGTATGTAAGGGAAAATACGCTGTCAGAACAAGAGGAACAAAAATATGAGGAGACACTGGCCCGATGGGGCGGTGAGTGTCTGGCTGAAGACCAGATCAATCAAATGGAAAGGGCTTATCGGGAATTGATGGAACTGCGTAAACAAATTACTCCTTATAAGCTTACAGAGGAAGAAGAACAGGCTGTGATTTCTTTGGAAAAGAAGTATCGTGGAAATGTTCCAGATACTGAACAGGGAAAGGCGCTGCTGGTTGAATTTGATAAGGCTTACTATAAAGATGAGGGGCTGGCAGAGAAAAAAATGGCATTAGAAACATTAGAATGTGTTGCTGAAAATAAAACACCGTTTTTTTTGCTGTGTCTGCTTGGAGCTGCCTGTGTTTGCGCAGGTGCGGTTCTTTTGATCTGGCAAAAGGTTCTAGGGATGTGTGCTATGCTTTTTGGGGTGGTTGTTTTTATTTGTTCTGTTTTCATAAAAAACAGATCAGTCCAAACCAAACTTCAACAGGATAAAATTCTTGATCTTAAAGAGCAGATAAGAGAGGACTATGAATGGATAACAGCGACGGTGACTCGTGTAAATGACTTTCTGGGAGTGGGAGAAGAAACATTTACAATGAATGAGTTGAGAGAAGAATTGGAATGTGTGGTCAATGATGCAGAAAGGTATCAAAGAATAATGGAAAAGCGATGTGACCAGTCAGTTCAAATGAAACAAAAGCGTGCAGAACAGCTTGGGCAGGTGCTGGGGGAGTTCCTGCGGGAATACAGGGGGACTGCGGAAAAAGAAGATTGGGCATTGCAATTGGCGGAACTCCGGACATTAAATGGAACGATGCAGCAGTGGAAAAAGAAAAAACAGGATCGTATCCGGGCAAGCGAAGCACTTCGTGAACAAGAAACAGGAGTGCGTGAATTCCTACGCTCAATGGGATGTGATGAGGAAGAGGATAGGGAAGATGCCTTAAGAACGTTGTACATGAATACGAGAGATTATCAAGGGGCGGCTATACGGTATGAAAAGGCGTTGAAGAGAAAACATGAATTTGAAGAAAAACATGATATGGACAAAATAGTAAATGGCGCTAATGCTGGTGACGGAGAGAAAGAGTCGATCAGCAATCTGACAGAGGAGATTCGTGAGGCAAGAGACCGTCAGAAACAAACAGAAGAGAGTATTCGCGGGTATCAGGAACGGCTTCTGGAAGATCAGGAACGGTGGGATGCTATTCAGGAAGTAAAAGTGGAACTTCAGGAAATGCAGGAAAAATATACGGAAGGTCTGCATAAGTATGAACTGCTTTGCAAAACAATGGAATTGCTGCAGGAAGCAAAAGATAATTTGATAGCAAGGTATCTTGAACCGGTGAAAAAAGGGTTTGATAAGTATTATCATATGGTTATGCAGGAACATGCGGATAAATTCCGGTTTGATGCCGGAGTAAAACTTACTGTTACGGAAGATGGGTGGCAGCGTGACACAAAATTTCTTAGTGAGGGATGCCGGGATCTTATTGGAATATGCACCAGACTTGCGTTGGTTGATGCTATGTATCAGGGGGAAAAACCGTTTTTGATTTTGGATGATCCGTTTGCGGATCTGGATGAGAAGACAACAGAAGGGGCACTGGCGCTTTTGAAACGGGTGAGCGAACAGTATCAGGTGGTGTATTTTACGTGTCATGACAGCAGGGTTCCTTCACTCGCCTAACGGCTCGGTCACGGGCTGACGCTCTGTGACTCCGCACAGATAAAGCTTCAAAAGAAGGATAATCGAAAGAAGCTGAAAGCGGTGGAGCGGTGCCTTGAGAGGGATGGAAGTCTGGCAGAGGCTGAACTGGAACTACGGATGCCTGTTGGAGATATGGAGTATTTTGCTGGGATTAAACTGTTTAACAAGGTAATTGACAGAATTGGAGTTGATATGGATCAGCAGAAGCGGTATGAAGTGTTTGACCATATTTATGAGGCTGGCATGCGAGAGAAGAAGGTCGAGCGAAATAGGAATAGCCGATAGGGATAATGATTTAGGTGCTATGGTAGATGCTATAGCACCTGAATTATTTTGAGGAATAGTTTAAAAATTCACTTCACGGTGGAATAGTTATTTTTTTATGCTATTGATTAAGAAACAATCGCAAGAATTTGCGAGAATTTATTGGAAAAGAATGTGTGTTGTGGTATGCTAGAAGAGGTGGAGTTTATTGATGAATTGATATAATGAACGAAGAACATTTGACACTGCGGAGGTAATTATGGTACTTGGAACAATGTATATTTTTGTGAGTGATATGGAAAAGTCTATGAGATTCTATAGAGATACAGGTAATCCGAAGAATAATATTGTTGTTTTTAATTTTTAGGTTGAGGATTTAAAGAAAGAATATGAACGTTTAAAGGCAATTAACATCGGAGAAGTTTCAGAACTAATGTATGTCAATGTGCATATGCCTTATTGGTATTTTAATATTGTTGATCCGGACGGAAATGTATTGGAAATAACAGGTGAATATGAATAGTGTAAATGATATGAAATGTTGGTAGAAAAGTGATTGGAGGGAAGCGAAATGTTCAGATTAGGAATTATTGAAGAAAGCAAGGTGCAGAAACAAATTTTGGAGAATATATGAAAAAATTAATTATATTTAGAGGTAACTCAGGAAGTGGTAAAACAACGGTGGCTAAGGAATTACAAAAGAAATTTGGTTACAATACAATGCTCATTTCACAAGATGAAATCAGAAGGAATATATTATGGGTTAAAGATGGCATAGATACGAAAGCATTACCGCTTATGATAGAGCTTTTGAAATATGGAAATGAGCATAGTGATATTGTTATTTTAGAAGGAATTATGTACGAGGAATGGTATAATCCCTTGTTTAAGGTGGCGAACGAATTATATGGGGCAAATGTATATTCGTATTATTTTGATATACCATTTGAGGAGACGGTAAGACGACATCAAACAAGGAGTAAAAGCCAAGAATTTGGTGAGGAACATATGCGCGGATGGTGGAGAGAAAAAGATTTCTCTGCTGTTCTTAAGGAACAGCTTATTACCTGTGAAATGGATG
>CAKRGX010000024.1 GCA_934338065.1 uncultured Eubacterium sp.
TTGATTGAAGCAACCGGAACTTATAGTGACACAATTACACTTCCTGATGGTGGAAATTATATTGGCATTGAATGTGAGAATTTCACTGGAAACATTGAATTAAATATTGAACTATAAATGAGAAAATTTGAAAAATTGCCTGATGCCCATAGTCCTGTTTTCCTTTCAAATGAGATTGATGAAAATACGCATCTTCAATCGGATGCAGAGCCTGTGACGAAGGCTTTGTCTTTGAAGCTATCGTATCGTCAACAATACAGAAAACAGGTTTTCTAGTGCGGGCTGCTTCTGAATAAATAATCTCAATGACAGACCTTTTTAATGTATCTGAAAGCAATGATTCATCCCACTTTCCAGAGTTGAGGAAATGGGCAATTGTAGTTCTGTGGCAAGAACTGTTTTTAGCAAAATCCGTGGTTTTCCCATGGTATCCAGAAAGATGCTAATCAGGATACTCATAAGATGATTGATCATTCGATTAGAATACGATTTGCATAAATTTAATTTTTTAAACTGGTTGTATATGAATCAGTTCACCATGTCACTTTTATTTTGTGTTATACTGTTTTATATAATTTTCTTGGTCTCCGTTGCCGCTTCGGTCGGCACAGAGCAGATGTCCACCGGACATCTTGTGGTCTTCGCTTCGCTACGGTCGGTGCAAAGCGGACATCCACCGGATGTCCTGCACCCTTGTATTTTCCCTTATCAGAGTTCGTAAACACTGATGGAACGATATAACACAAGGGAAACAATAAGGGGAAGTTCACCTGCGAAAAATCCAGTGTTTTCAATGGCTTCCAGAGAATTTAATAACAAAATATAACAGTTATTAAATCTCTTAAAACAATTGAAATCTCAATCGAGATTTGTGTGGATGTAAATTTCGATTCTTCTTTGATTGGGAAAAGGTAGACTTGATAAAGTCTACCTTTTGTTGCAAATAAAACTCGGCAAAAAGATTGACAAGTGTACTTGGCAATATTATATTTGAATTGCAAATATAACTTGGCAAATGAGATTCGATTATGGAAAGAGAAGAAATTTTGAAAAGAGCACAGGGTAAAAAACTTGATGCAAGAGAACTTCAAGTAAAAGATAAGTCTATGATGTGGTCATATATTGAAATGCGTTACGAGAATGAAAATATCTGGCTTACGCAGAAGATGATGGCTGTTCTTTATGATGTTTCTCTACCGACGATTAATGAACACATCAAAAAGATTTATGCCGATGGAGAACTGGCAGAGGAGTCTACTATTCGGAAATTCCGAATAGTTTAGAAAGAGGGAACACGAAAGGTTAATCGTGAGTTGACACATTATAATTTACTGATGATCATTGCTGTGGGATTTAATGAATCCAATATGAAACTGTTTCGTCAGGAAGCTTGTCTTTTTAATCTGCAATTGATATAATTATAGGAGCAGTAGGTATCAAACAGTTGCTCAAAAGGAGTATTATGACACTTCAACAACTAAAATATGTAATCACTGTAGCTGAAACCGGAACAATTACCGAGGCAGCAAACAAACTGTATCTTTCACAACCAAGTCTGACAAACGCTATTCATGAACTTGAGAAGGAAATGCATCTTGTCATCTTTAATAGAACAAACAAAGGTATTACCCTGTCTAGAGAAGGGGAAGAGTTTTTGGGATATGCCCGTCAGGTACTGGAACAGGCTTCTATTCTGGAAGACAAATATAAGAAGCAGAATGGCGGAAGAAAGTATTTTTGCATTTCCACACAGCACTATTCCTTTGCCGTGAATGCCTTTGTTGACCTGATCAAGGCATATGGTCAGGATGAGTATGACTTCAGTTTACGGGAGACGCAGACATATGAGATTATTGAAGATGTGGCACAAATGAGGAGCGAGATTGGCATCCTGTTTTTCAATCATTTTAACGAAAAGGTTCTGCAGAAAATTCTTCGATCACATGACCTTGAATTTCATGAACTGTTTCAGGCTTCTCCCCATGTGTTTATCAGCAGAACGCATCCTTTGTCACACCATAAAGTGATTACAAATGAAGAACTGGAAACATATCCCTATCTGTCTTTTGAGCAGGGCGAACACAATTCCCTATACTTTTCAGAGGAAATTTTTTCTTCTTCCATGCGGAAAAAAAATATACGTGTGAGAGACCGCGCAACACTATTTAACCTTTTGATCGGGCTCAATGGCTATACCGTGTGCAGTGGTGTGATCGACCAGAAACTAAATGGAGAAGATATCATTGCTGTTCCCCTGGCCGACGAGAGTGATATGCGAATTGGTTATGTCACCCATCGTAAGGGGCGCATGAGTATCTTAGGCTCTTCCTATCTTGATTATATAAAAAAATATCTGCATTAATCTGCTTATCCATAGTTTAAAGCTATGGATAACTCTCTTTTATATGTATTTTTCAAATACTATTTTCCCCCTTATACTTAAGAAAAAAAGATATGAGCAACATAAAGCTCAGAAATGGGGGACAAATATGAATACAATACAGACACCATACCGATATGATTTCGTAGGAAGTTTTTTGAGACCGCAGAGACTGAAAGATGCGAAAGCTGCCTATGCAAAAGGAACATTAACTCAGGAACAATTTGATTCAATCGTAAATGATGAGATTACCAAAGTTGTTGCCAAACAAAAAGAATTAGGCTTTCATGTTATTACCGATGGCGAATTCCGAAGAACTTTCTGGCACCTGGATTTTATGTGGGGTCTGGATGGTATTGCTCATAAAAGCACAGGGAATGGCGTTGCATTTAATGACGAACTTGCTGTACTGGATGATACCTATCTGATTGGGAAGATCAAACCAAAAAAGCATCCTTTTGTGGAATACTTCCGATTTTTAAAACAATTTGAAGACGCCGATACCGTAGCGAAATATACCATCCCCGCACCGGCTCAGACATTTCAGCAATTAATCGTCCCAGCCAACTACAAAACAACAAAAAAATATTATCCAACAAACGAAGAATTAATTCATGATATCGGTACCGCATACCAGAATGTTATCAGACAATTCTACGATGCCGGCTGCCGCAATCTTCAATTAGACGATTGTACCTGGGGAGCAATTGTTGGTGACGCAGCCAGACAAAGATATGAAGCACTTGGCATTGACCTTGAAGAGGTGAAAGCACAACTTCTTGCCGTAAACAATCTCGCACTGAAAGGGAAACCGGAAGATATGGTAATAACTTCTCACATCTGCAGAGGCAATTATCATTCCACTTTTTTTACAAGCGGACCATACGATACTGTCGCCGACTATGTGTTTGCCAGGGAAAAGGTAGACGCACTATTTTTAGAGTACGACGACGAACGTTCGGGTGGATTTGCACCATTGGAAAAGGTTTCGCCGGACAAAAAAGTTGTCCTGGGACTAATTACAACCAAGACACCAAAGCTGGAAAACAAAGATGAAGTCATAGCAAGGATTCACGAAGCCGCACAATACATCCCCCTCGATCGATTGTATCTGAGTCCGCAATGCGGATTCGCTTCCTGTGAAATCGGTAATAAGTTAACAGAAGAAGAACAATGGGCTAAGCTTTCCTTAGTGAAAGAAATTGCCGAAGAAGTCTGGAGCCGATAACTATGATTGGCGCATGGAAGACACCGTCTGTCTCCATGCGCCACAAGTATAAGACAGTCAATGAACAGATGCACGCTTATGGCTTGAAGGTCATTGAAGTCGATTTAAAAGAAATATTAAATGGCGGCGGTGGCCCTCACTGCATGTCGTTCCCTCTGGAACGGGCATAAAACTTTAATCCCCGGAATCTCGCATTTTAAAGATGCTGCCGGCTTATATAGTCAAAACAGAAAAAGAAGTTCAATTCGTGAGAACGGACTCAGGCGAATGAACTTCTTTTACTATTTTCTAGTTTTATGCTTTCTTTGCTTTCGAATACGTACTACATAATTTTTTATTACCTTCCAGTTTTACAATAGCACGAAGTTTTATCGTATACCTCTTTCCTTTTTTGGCTTTCAACTGATAAGAAACTTTATTTCCTTTCACAGTTATTGCTTTTTTGAATTTTCCTTTTCCTGCTTTGACATAAACCTCCATCTTATCTGCCTTGCACTTCTTCCATACTATATGGATTCTGCGTCCTTTTTTCTTTACTGAACGCAACTGCGGACGAGCCGGCTTTGCAGCAGTTTTTATCAGCGCTGTGACATTGGCAGCCTGTGCAGCCACAATCTTATACTGATAATGAGTTCCTGCCTTACATGTCTTATCCGTATAGGTTGTTCGCTGTATATTCTTCGCCAGCGTAATCCAGTTCCTGCCAGATGCCTCACTACGTCTTACTTCATAGGAAGTGCCACTGGCTCCCTTCCAGTTCAATGTAATAGCCTTCGTAGTGATCTTAGCTGTCTGCAGGTCTGTGATAGTTGCCGCCGGTGATGCTTGTGGCGGATTTTTTTGTGTATTCGTGTTTCCGTTGTCCTTTTTGTCATCGTTGGACGGATCCTTATTGTCTTTTGGCTCCTCGATAAAGTCATCCCCGGACTCTGGCTCATAACGATATTTTCTTGTAAGTTCCGTCAGATTGTCTGCCTTCGTCGTATCATATGGCAGCAACGTATATTCGTAGGAATAAGCTTTTGTATTAGGAAGTGTATACTCTGTCAAAGTGTCCGGACCACAACTCTTGTTTCCTGTACCTGCTGAGGCAAGATTCACAGAAAGTACTGTATCTTTCAATGGGCTGAGCTGATACGGATGTCTGGCCTTTGTCATATCCTGCACTGTAAAATGAAGTGCCGATGTTTCAACATCTTTTTTACTGGCAACAACAAGTGCTTCCTTTTTCTTCGGATCTGTCACGGTAAACCATTTTGTTCCTGTCAGCGTACCGGTATCCTGCGTATCAAGATAAGGATAAAACATCTCCGATACCGTTGACTGATACTTATTCACTATAGCAAAATTATTACGGTCACTCATTGACTCTACTGGCCCATTACCATACCACGTTATATTTTCATAGCCCTCCGGCAGACGCATTTCCGTACCAATACGCAGATATTTCTTCAACTTTGTATTCGTTGCATCCGTTGTCATTTTTACTGTTATGGCACCATTTGCCTCTATCGTGTAGTCCATGGATACCTTAAGATCCGGCTGCTTGGTAAAAGCATACGCCGTATGAATATAGAAACGGCCATCTTTCTTTGTCTTGATTGCATATTCTTTGAGACTCTGTCCGGTTGTCGCCGTTTTCCACTTCGTGTCATGTGAACCATCATTATTCAGTGGAGCACGATAGAAATTAGGAACCGGTCCCTCTGACATTAACAAAGTTCCACGGTATTTATATTCTTTCATTGTGCCGTTTGTTTTGTTGATAGAAAATGAGAATTCCTCTCCCTTTACTTCTATGGTATCTGTTGTATCCTGAATATCTACCTTTCCGGCAGCAACTGAAAAATCTTTCTTTTCCACTGCTTCTCCCAGACAGAACTGCTCATGTGCAACTTCATGACCAGCCTTTGCATACAGGGTATCTGCCTTCTGCCGTACCTCGATTGTCAGATAGTATTCCGCACCTTCTTTGCGGTCTTTTGGCATTTTCCCCAAATACGGAAGTAAAATCTCTTTCTTCTCTCTTGCTGCCACATCAGCCACTGCCGTGCCAGATGCAATCTCTGTATCATCCTCAGACAATTTCCATATAATATCATATTGATTTAAATTATCAAAAGAAGATTCATTGTAAACATTTACTTTTCCTTTTGCAAGATCTTCATCGGATGCCGTAAACCAGAAGTTCTGATATACATATTTTACTTCATATAATTCCGGCTGCACATCCCGATCGGGCGAAAGCAGACCGTTGACACAGAAAGAACCATCATTTGGCTGATCCTTCCAGTCTCCGCCATAGGCGTAATATTTTCCCTTAACTTCATCGGCATATAGTGCCTTATGTGCATAATTCTGTGAATAATAATCAAATTTTCCACTTGGCACGTTTACCAGACGGGATTGATCTACCCAGTCCCAGATAAAACCACCTAACATATTTTCTGAAGTCCGAATTGCCTGCCAGTATTCCTTGATATTTCCTACCGCATTTCCCATCGCATGGTCATACTCACACATAACGTATGGCATCTTGCTCCTTGCCTTACTTTTCACTGTTGACACCGTTGGATACATGTTACTTCCCATGTCAACACCATTCTGATCGCCGGAACTCTCACAATGGATCGGTCTTGTCGAATCATTTTTCTTAAAATACTGGATTAGATCATAGAACATGCCATCGGCATAATTTTTATCCGATGTATAGTAGTTTTCATTTCCCGTTGACCACATAATGACACTGGTCCGGTTCCGTAATCTTTCATACGCCGTTACGGTCCGGTCCATGATCATATTTTTAAAATGTTTCTGGCTATCCCCTTTATTCATAAGTGCATGAGACTCATTGTTCGTCTCTGCCATCACATACAGACCATACTTATCACATAAATAATACAGATATTCATCATTGCTGTAATGTGAAGTACGCACTGCATTCAGGTTAAAACGCTTCATTGTCTCAATATCTTTTTCTGCTGTCTTTTTCGGTACATATTTACCATAAACCGGATCCGTATCATGACGGTTTGTTCCCTTCAGAAGCAATGGTTTGCCATTGATCTTCATTGGCTTATATTCCTTATCCTGTGTGCTTCTCTGACCATTACTGTCAACCTGGCTGCTCACAAACTCAATCTCACGGAAACCTAACTGCTGCGAAACACTTTCTACATATTCTCCTGTCTTTTTATTATGCAGAGACATAACCATTGTATAGAGATTTGGCTGTTCCGCAGACCACAGCTTCGGTTCATACACCATGTGAGAACCATTGGCACTGACAACTGTCTTTTTGCCATCCTGTTCTGCCTTCCCAATATCCGGAATATCGATCGTATAGCCATTCATAAACAGGCTTCCATCTGGGTTTAACAGGCGGACATCAACCGCATAATCCGACAACTGTGCATCACTTGCGTTGCTGACATCAACAGAAACATTCAGACTGGCATCTTTATAACTGTCGTCCAGATCTGTCACAACATTGTAATTCTGAATGTGAACCAATGGAGTGGAATACAGATAAACGTCACGGAAAATACCTCCATCATAAATCATATCCTGACCTTCCATCCATGTTCCATCACAGAACTTGTGGACTTCGACTGCCAGCAGATTATCCTTTCCATCTTCTGTCAGATAGTCCGTTACGTCAAAACTGTGTGGACTAAAGGAATCCTCACTGTACCCGACTTCTTTGCCATTTACATAGACATAATAACAGGACTCAACACCCTGAAAAGACAAATATACCCGTCCATTATTGCGAAGCATGGTATCTTTTACGTCAAAGGTTTTACGGTACAGACCAACCGGGTTATAATTCACCGGTGCATTTGGTGCCTCTACTTTTTGGTCATATGCACTCTGCCACGGCATCTGTACATTGCAATAAATCGGTTTATCAAAGCCATAATGCGTCCAGCTTGCCGGTAATGTCAGATTTTTCTTCCATTTATCAGCATCGTTTACCTGATATGCTTTCTTATAAAAATTTTTATACTTTTCTTCTTGCGCTTCCTTTTGGTTCTGGACAACAACCAGATCCCAGTCAGCCTGCTGATCACCAGTCAGATACTGTACATAATCTGAGGCAGCTTTGTCGTAATTCACCGCTCCCTTAACAGCTTTCTCTACCGATGGATATGCCACGGAGTGAGTCGATGCAGAATCTGCATCCTGAACATTAATACGGTACACATCCGCTGCATTGACTTTCTGTCCATTAGCATCGACATAGTTTTGTTCTCCCGTCCACTCTTTATGAGTAAACTTTGTTTCTTTCTTTACACTGCTGTCTTTGACTGCTGTCAGCTTAGGTATCTTTGCTATACTCCACGGTACTCCTTCCCCTGCTATATTGGACCTTTCATCTGCCTTTACTTTCACAGAATCTGGCGCAGCCACATAAAAAGATGACAGACATAAAACAACACTCAGCACTCCTGCTGCTAATCTTCTCTTCACATTACCTCTCCTTTCTTTTCCGCCCTTAAGAATATACTTAAAACAAATTTACACTTCTATCTATCAGAATAGTCTTTATTTCTCCACTTCACAATAGCAAATGCAGTAGTTTTTTTATAAAAAAACTACTTTATTTTTATATTTCTACGCTATTTATGTTATACTGTATTATATTACATAAAAGGGAGTGATTAGATGTATCTGTGTCAATTGCAGCCGTATTCTATTCCGCATGTGAACCTTCTTAACTCGGTAAGCATAGATAACTGTATTCATTTTCGCCGCACGACCGACGAATACATTGCTTTTTTCATAGTAAAAGGGGATATGTATCTGATGGAAGATGACATTTGTTATCACCTGAAAGAGGGGGATTGGATCCAGCTCGAACCTGGCAAAGAGCATGTTGGCTACAAACATAGTGAACACTGCACCTACTTTTATATACACTTTTTCATCGATGGGTTTTCATTTGTTGAAATGAGTGATGACGCCATCATCGACCAGCTCAATAAGAACCGGATGCAGGCACTTCAAGGAAACAAAATCTCTTCTCCTATCCTGTTTCCCAAAATATTTCACACCCGGAATCATATGGCATATAACACAGTCATACAGCTTCTTAACCAGGCACAGCAGCGCTATAATGGCTATAAAGAATTTTGTGATATTCAGACTTCCTGTTTACTTGTTGATCTGTTTGTCCAATTATCGCATCTGTTTTCCAATCAGATGCTTTCAGACGAAGAAAAAAGCATCAAACGTTCTACTTTTATTGTGTATCAGTTGTTGAAAGAGATCAATTATAATTATGCAGAAAAGTTTTCAAGCCGTATAATCGAAAGAAAATACTCTTGTAACTTTGATTACATTAACCGGATTTTCAAAAAAGAAACCGGACAAACGATATTCGCCTATCTGACCAGAGTACGGATCACACAGGCAAAGATACTTCTCACCTCCGGTAATCTGGCTGTAAAAAACATTGCCACCCAGGTGGGATATGAAGATATCTATTATTTTTCCAATGCTTTTAAAAAGGAAACCGGTCTGTCACCTACCAATTACCGCAAGATGATTTTTGAAAGTTAGCGGTGTCTGCCTCTTATGCAAGCAGTTCTTCAACAAACTCATAATAATCCTGCATTGTCGTACAGTTGGGAGCGTAGTCGATCAACAGCTTTTTATTCATCTGCGCTTCTTTTGTCTTGACACATTCACGAATAGAAGCAGCAAATAGTTTCGTTCCGATCTGTTCTGCCACCTGTGTGATCTCATCCCGGACATTCTTTTCCAGTTTGGAACGTCCGGCATACTTCACTAAAAGCAGCCCGGCAATCTCCAGCTTTGGATTCTGACGTTTCTGCACTGCTTTGATCGTATCATTCAGCTTAGACAGTCCCTGCATTGCGTAGGCGTCTGCTGTCACCGGTATAATAACCCGATCTGCTGCAATAAGACAATTGTACAAAACAACATCCAGTGAAGGGGCTGTATCAATAACAATAAAATCATACCCCTCCAGCATATCGAGCGCATCCTGTAAACGATAAAGGCCTTCTACATTACCATCTAACATTTTCCCTGCCTTCGCCAGCAACGGATCCGAGGCAACGATATCACCATTTTCCATATGCTGGATTGCCTCTTCTATAGGCAGTTCATCCGAATCTACCATAACATCATATAAGGTTGCCTGATCTTCTATCATCGCCTGATATGTACTTGTACTGTTCCCCTGCGGATCAGCATCAATCAGCAGAGTCTTACCTTTCTTTCCCAATATTCCTGCCAGCGTAGTTGCTGTTGTCGTCTTTCCTATTCCACCTTTTTGATTTGCTATCACATATGTTATTGCCATTTTTTATCCCCCGTTCCATATCGTTATCTAAAAGGCAATCTGTCCTTCTATCTTTTTGTTAATCACATAAAAAACTGTTTGTTCTTCCGGCTTTACATAAACGTCAACGTCCTCAATTTCTGCCTCATTGACACCCTTTCCCATAACATCCTGATAAATAAGTTCCAGTAAATGTTTCTCTGAACGTTCCCGTCCCTGGTACTGTATCACTACATTTTTCTTTGCACTCGCAAAACCGCCAATTTTTTCATTTGCTCTCTGAACACTGCAACGACGTGCCATCAGATCACCTCCTCAATTATTTCATGCTCTTTTATTATAGCATGCTATTGTAAATATATCAAAAGATTTACCTTTTATTTCCACCATCTAACCGGTGCAAAGCAATTGTAAAAAAAGGGCTGTCATGATATACTAAAGAAAATTCCTGCATAGTAAGGAGCAGACAGTATGACAGACGATAAGAATGCAAAATTATTTAAGCGCATTGGCGAAAGAATCCAATATGTACGAGATATCAATCATATGACAATGGAAGAGTTAAGTGACCAGAGCGGACTTTCTATATCGCAGTTGAAAAACATAGAACAGGGTAATTTTAAAGAATCCCCTATTGCAGATATGTACGCCATTGCCAATGGTCTTCACGTTGACATGGATTACTTATTTTACCTGCAGATAGAGGATTCTATCGAACAATTTTATCTTGCCTATCGGTTATCCACACTTCCTGAATCAATTCAAGAAGAAATACAAATAAAGTTACAAGATATTCCGGATATTCACAACGACTGAGCTTCTCTTTTTTTAATATAATCAATCAGCAGTTCCACACAGCCATTGATTCCAAGTTTACTGCTATTGATAGAAATATCATAGTTTCTGGAATCTCCCCATTTTATCTGACAGTGACTATTGTGATACTGCTTTCTTTTTTTATCCGTAGCTGCGATCCGTTTCTCCGCCTTGTCTAATGACAGATCATATAATTTTGCTATTCTCTCACGTTTTTTATCTTTATCTCCAATGATAAAGATAGGGATCATGGCAGCATATGGCTTCAATACTGTCTCCGCACATCTTCCCACCACGACAAAGGACTCTTTTTCTTCTGCCTTCTGTTTTAGAAATTCAAACTGCAGATTGGCAATGTTATGTTCCGGAGAGCTGTTCAGCCCTCGTACGGTTCTTGATATCAGCACCTTTCTATGTGATTCATCATACCCCATCAGCGAATCATCATCTAACTCTCTCTCATTGGCAATCTCCTTCAGTATATTTTGATCATACAAAGGGACACCGTAATAATCTGCCAGTCTTTGTGCTATCTCATGTCCACCGCTTCCAAACTCCCGCCCGATCGCTATGATCAATTGTTTTTCCCTCATAAGCAGCTCCTCCTTATAAATACCTTACATAGATCACGACCATGGCAATAAGCAGGACCAATGTTGTTGCTGGCACCATGATCTTACAATATCTCCCCCATTTTATAATATGCCCCTCTCTTGCCGCCGCTGCAATACCAACAACGTTGGCAGAGGCTCCGATAGGCGTGGCGCTTCCTCCAATATCTGTTCCCATCGCAAGTGCCCATGATAAAACCGACAGATCAACTCCCTGTGTTGCAGCAAGACTCCGGATGATCGGAATCATTGTCGCAGAAAATGGTATGTTATCAACAAACGCGCTGGCAATAGCAGAAATCCATAATATGATTGCCAGCATCAGAGCAATATTTCCTGAGCTGATCCTGCCGATAAACTGAGCCATTGTTTCCAGCACCTCTGTTTCCTCCAGACCGCCTACCACGACAAACAGTCCAATAAAAAACAAAATTGTCTTAAAATCCACTTTTTTGAGCAGTCCCCAGGCTCCTTTTCCAGCAACAAGCAAGGTCAGCACTCCGATAAACACTCCAATCGTGGAAACCGTAAGACCAGTCTGCGCATGTGTCACCAGTAAGACAATTGCCAAAAGAAATATCAGTGTACTGATGATAAAGCCTTTTTTATCCGTAATAGCTTCTTCCGGTTCTGGAAACTGACTGGTATCTACCGAATTCTTTTTTCCTTTACGAAACTGTCTTCGTTCTACAAGATAAAAGTAAACTATCACAACAGGGACCGAGATTGCTACAATGATTCCCGTATTCTGAACAAAATCGCTAAATGAATACCCCAGTGAAGTACCAATTATAATATTCGGTGGATCACCGCACATCGTAGCAGCTCCACCGAGATTAGCGCAGAAAATTTCTGCCATAATCATCGAAGTAGGATTAAACTTCAACAATTGCGATAACTCAATCGTAACTGCTGCCAAAAACAAAATAACTGTAATACTGTCAATAAACATTGCCAGAACAACCGATAACAGCATAAATGTTATATAAATTGAAGAAACTTTATACTTTACCAATTTTGCTATCCTCATACAGAGCCAGCGAAAGAAACCAACATGAGCCATACCCTCTACCATGATCATCATACCTATGATAAACAAGATGGTCTCCCAGTTTATCCCCTTAGAAGACTCTACCACTTCATTCGCCTTATACCAGAATTCCGGCATACAAATACTCTTCACATTGATCGTCTCCCACATTGCTGCAGGACTATGAAGCCCAAGCCCCAATACAAATATAAGAACCATCAACGCGCTGACCAGAGTAACGACATGCCTCTCCCACACTTCCATGATGATCAACCCAAACATTACCAGGAAAATAATTACAGCCAATATCTGTGCCACCTTTTTCTCACTTCCTTTACCTTTATAGTTTTGCACATATCCCCTTTTTATTATAACATGACTTAACACAAAGTTCATTCTTTTTTTAAGATATTCTGCCCTTTTGTATTTCAAATATCACATCTGCTGCCCTGATTGTAAATACTCTATGTGACAGCAAAGCGACGTTTTTTTCTCTGCCACTTCTTTTAAAGATTTCAGAATGATGGCTTCGTTCAAAAAATCCAGATTACTGGTCAGTTCATCAAGCAGGCTGACCAGTGATATCTTCCGATAAAAAACACCATAACGAAAGACGTCAGCGCAGCAATCACAACCATTATATTGATAACGACATAGCAAGGGTTAAGCCAAAAGCCATACTATGTCTTATTCCTTTGTTTAAATGAAACACATTTTAAAAAGCGTTGTTATTGCTGGCTTTTTTCAATAACAGCGCTTTCTTTTTATCTTTTTCTATAGAATGATTTTTCGATAATATTTCTCGTTAGTATTTATTCCGCATTGAACGAATTGTCTTAATTATTTTCTTGTTCTGACCTTATTTACTGTAAGCTGCCCATTGCTCTGCACTTTATACCATCTTCCTTTTTTTAATGGGACAACCTCGCTCCTTCCCTTTGTCAGGTAACCAACAGAAAAAGATTCTCTCGTTTCAACATCCCTAAACTCTGCCTGTGCATCTGAATCACTACTTACTGTTATGTTTTCTTCCAATGGTTGTATCTCCTCAACTTTTAACTCAGTTCCCGCCTGATCCGTAAGTGTAACGCAATTCATGTTATGCATAACTACATATACCAGCATAGCAACACATATACACACTGCACAAAAAATTTTTTTCATTTTCATACATGACTTTCCTTTCTTCAATGCCAATTTTTCCAAATAAATTTATGCATTAACAATGTTTGCCAGATATAGCCGCAGCGCCGTCTCCGTGCTCTGTTCCCCCTTGGCAAACTCCATCTCCTTGATATTTCTTAAGATACAGCCACAGTGTCCCGGAAATGTTGGGAAACAAGTCACATGAAGATAAGTGTCAATCTCCGGACTGTAATCAAGAATATCCAATATTTTCCCATAGAGTGTTGCCTGCTCATAGCTTTTCAGCCACTTCGGATCCATATTGGCAAAGAGTGCGCCAAAAGACTTGCCTATCATCTCCTCAAGCGGTGTCTTCTCAAGCTTTGCCAGTGCCTCATTGCCATAGCAGAAGATCCAGTCTACGGCATTAGCATTCTCGTCAAAGACCATCTCGATGTCCGTAAAAGCAACTGGCAGAAAGTCAAAGCTTTTATAATGCTCCTGATACTCCTCCATCGTCATCGGCTTGCTTTTTGCCAGAATCTTCTCTAAAAGCTTCTTCTGCTTCTCATGGATCAGACCAGTGATCACTTTCTTCTTCCGCGGGCTGTAGCGGAGCTTCTCTCCGTTATTCAGATAGACGAAATCACTGATGGAGTGGATTGCCTTGACGGATACAATGCACCGTCTGCTCAACCGGATGAAGCCCTCTCCAACCTGCTGTTCTACAATATTTAACCGGTCCTGACAGATATAAACACTTCCATCCAGCATATGTACCAGTGCTTTAAGGCTTCCTACCATCTCATCCGGCAGATCAAAGTACATGACATTCTCCACCTGAATCGTAATTAGTTCTCCGGTCATCTTGCTTTTAATAACTTCTAATGTAACTTGTGACATCTTTCATCTCCTTTAAACTATACATACCAAAAGTTTTCTTTAACAAAATCATTTATCGTATCAATCGACTGCAAATTATCTGCGTTCAAGAGAAACCATCTTCTTATTCTTATACCCCATCCAATCCTCCAAATATAAAATTTAACAAAACATAACTTGCACCAAACAATACTGTTGATAACAAATTCAAGGTTTGCCGAACTGTTTATCAGTTCATTTTTATATCTCTATTATACACGATATCAAAAAAAATTAAATCCTTTTTGGATTTTTGGATAGCGTAAAGTTATTGTTGGTTGGAAATAAGTAAGATACCCCTAAAAGAACTGTTCCATGAATACAATGATTTGATTTAATTCCTGGATATGGGTCTATATAATATATTTCTTTTATACCCAATTGATAAGCCTTTTTTGAACATAACTCACATGGGCTAGCAGTTGTAAATAACTTCCCGCCCTGAATCTTTGCACCACCATATTTTGCTATTTGCAAAAAAGCATTTTCCTCTGCGTGTAGCGCACGAGTATGTACTTGATTGGGTTTTCCAGTAATACCATTATAGATATCCTTAAAACAATATGAATAACATTTTCCTTCCTTTCCCAAAAGCTCTTTGTCAAAAGCAACCATTCTTTACCTGTCAAATCATTCAAAGTATTTCTTTTATCATATCGACCTGGTTGATTTTCAAGTTCTTTAGGTTTTCGTGGTCTCTTCTTTCTTTCTTCCATCATTTCACTCCTATATCCTTACTTATTTTTAATACGGATTCAAATTCAACTTTTCTGCTTGCTGCCATTCTTAATATGGAAGTATATGTTATAAATTTCCAATTATATTCTTTAAAAGGCTTTAAAAAAACTGGATCAACAACAGAGCACAATTCCTCTTGTGCCATATGGATTTGATACATTAGATTCGCCCGAACGTTTATTATATTGATGCGTAACCTTATCGAACTTAAATCCTGCATTTCTTATTGCATTAACAAAATCATTCCATTCCTTCATTTCTTGATTATGAAAAGTAACAACCATATACCCATCGTCTTTCAAAATCTTATGCATGTTCTTAAAAGCATTAACTAATTTTCTATTATATTCTTCTCTTCCAACATATCCCCTTTTTACGGTTATTTCTGCTTCAACATCTGCTCGATATCTATTATCATATTTTTGTAACCATGCAAGCCATATCTGACTTAAATCCATATATTGAACCAATCCTCCATACGGAGGGTCTGTAATAATGAAATCAATACTCTTTTCCTCTATATAGTCACACAAATCTGCAACATCCATTACTCCATAATTTAAATTGGCATTTTTCTTTATATTGTGTTGTCCATCAACGATATTAGCCTTGTTTCACATAATTAAGTGCCATCTGTCTGTACCCTTTGAACCAGTCGACACGTCCTCCCATCCACCACAGAAATTCCTCCGTGGAAAAATCAAGCGTTCCCTCATACGCATTCATCAGCTCTCTCGTACTCCGTGTGTGGGAAATCACCACATTGTCTTCTAAATTTTCCTCATAGAAAGCAATCATTTTCTCGCACTGCTCCATCGATTTCTTATGGTCAATGCCGTAAAGATAAATCATTTCCTGATAATCATTGACATAAAAAGACGGTTCACCGATTCCCACCATCAAATACTGCTTCGTCTCCTCCCTGTTTAATCCCATCGCAAACGCCATTTGGAAAATGTTGTATCGGCTCGGTTTGTGATACCCATTAATTCCAAACCAGCGGTGCATCGTTGGAAGAGAAACAAAATCCATGCGTCCGGTTTTCTGGCGAAACGTCAAAAATGCCTGCCGCCTTACTTGTTTATCTGGCTGCTTGAAATTCCACGGATACCCCATCCGCTCCATGATAAATGCGTCAAACCTTCTCATGAAAAAAGCCCTCCATACTGAAGCACCATATAAAGTGCCGTTCCCACTGCAATGCTCAAAAACGTGTTGTGTTTCCACTTATAGCTGACTGCCTCAAAAAGTGCGGCATTCTGCATCGTAATTCCATACGCCATTCCGACAAACAAGTAACTGCACAAAATCGGAATGGACTTGATAAATCCTCTACGAGCGATTTTCATGTTCTTCCTTCTCTCTGTCGATAAACATCATAATAAAGGCGGCAAGCAAAAAGAATGCACACACTAAAATTGCCTTTTCCTTCATATAAGAAATGCATACATTTCCAAGTACGGCACCAATAATAAAGCACAAAATCACACCATAATAAAGGATGCTTTTTGACAGACATTTCTTTTCTTTCGTATGTATATAATCGCACAAATTCTGTGTACCGCTGCGAAGATTTCCGATACACATCGTGGTCGCAATTCCATTTCCGTGAATCTTACGAAAACTCTCTACCTGAATTCCGCAGGCAAGTGATGTTAAACTGTTTGCTAAGAGATTAAAAGAAACCGGAATAAAGCACACGCCGGCAAGCACAATTGCCTCTAACAAGACAGAAATCTGCCGCCAATGAAGTCTTCTTTTCTCATCCATCCGAAAACGCACCAAATCAGCCAGCATAATTCCAGCCGCAAATGCAAGTACCGGAAACAGATACCGCACAACCTCCGGCCAGTTTTTCTCAGATATGCTTACGCCAAGCAACAGCATATTTCCCGTCTGTGCATTGGCAAATACATGGTCCCGCATAATGTACGAATAAGCATCCATAAATCCACCGGATGCCGCTAACACGATTCCTAACTCAATGGACTCTGACATCTGCTTTGCTATTTTTTTCATTCCTATCGCTCCTTTATCACAATTGTATCACCCGGTGCAAACACCGTGTTTCCATTTGGAATAATCAATTCTTCCCCCCGCTGAATCATCACGACTAACTTTCCTTTTCCGAGATGAATCCGCGATAAACTTTTGCCTACCCATTTGTGACTGCCGTCTAACTCAATTTCAATCAGCCGCACACCATCCACATCACCCGGTGCCTTTGCACTGAGAATCAATGTGTCGCCCGGCACAAGCACAGTGTCTCCGTTTGGCGTCACATCTTTTTCATCCCGCTGAATCTGAACGTGAAGCGTCTCCGGCGGCAGCAAAATATCTTTAATCTTACTGCCCGCCCACGGATGATTTTCTTCAACCGTAAACTGGATAAATTGAACCGGCACCTCTTCGGTGTAATCGGTAAAGGTCTTTAATACGCCTAATGTTGTGGCAAAGATATGAACTCTCATGATTTCACCGGTTGTAACATCCGTCAGAAGTCCAGGCTGGTC
>CAKRGX010000025.1 GCA_934338065.1 uncultured Eubacterium sp.
TTGAAACCGCCGTGTACCGAACGGTACGCACGGTGGTGTGAGAGGACGGCGGTTAGTCACCGCCTCCTACTCGATTAGGATAGGAGAGGGGGAAATGTGTGCGTTATTATATTTCTGATCTGCATTTTTACCATGAGAGCTTATTGACGAAGATGGATGAACGGGGATTCGCAAGCTGCGACAAAATGCATGAATATATAGTAGAAAAGTGGAATAATAAAGTTCGTGAACAGGATGAGGTTGTTATTTTGGGAGATGTATCAATGGAACGGGGGAAGAAAACAAGTGATATGTTAGAGAGACTGAATGGAAAGTTAGGCCTTATTGTAGGAAATCATGATAACTATCTGCAGGACCGAAGATTTGATGCCTCCCGCTTTGAGTGGATAGAGCCATACAGGGAGCTGCATGATAATAAAAGAAAAATAATTCTCAGTCATTATCCTATTTTCTGCTATAACGGACAGTACCGCAGGGATAAAGAAGGGGTGCCGAAGGTATATATGTTATATGGACATGTGCATAACACACAAGATGAAGTATTGGTGAATGATTTCATCCGGCAGACAAGGGAAGTGCTTCATCGGAACCAATGGGAGGATGAGACCCGGACAATACCCTGCCAGATGATTAACTGTTTTTGTATGTTTTCTGATTATACACCACTTTCTCTGGATGAATGGATCATTTTGGATGAAGCACGGAGGCAGAAAATGTGGAAACAGACAAAAGTATAGCAGAAAAATGAAATAGTATATTTTTTAACATAGTAAAGTTTGATATAATTTTGGGAAAAGGCTATTAATTACATATCAGAATGGAGGATAATATGAAGAATTATACGATTAACACGGGGGCAGAAGAATTTTTTCATAATCAGACCCTCTACTGTGTTGGTACAGGAAGAATGGATCTTGCCTTGCATAGTGAGTATGTACAGCAGTTAAAGCTTGTCCAGGATAAGATTGGATTTGATTACATAAGAGGTCATGGATTATTCTGCAAAGATATGGCTATCTATCAGGAATATGAGAAGGAAGATGGCTCGATCATAGAAGAATATAACTTTACCTATCTTGATCAGGTGATGGATATGTATCAGGATTGCCATATCCGCCCTTTTCTTGAACTTGGTTTCATGCCGGAGAAAATGGCAAGCGGACAAAATACCGTTTTTTATTGGAAAGGAAATATTACACCGCCGGCGGACTATGATAAATGGGCACGGCTTGTACAGGCAACGCTTCGTCATCTGATGGAGCGTTATGGTGTAGAAGAGGTACTGACCTGGCCGGTCGAAGTATGGAATGAACCAAATCTTGGAAGTTTTTGGAAAGATGCCGATATGCAGGAGTATTTTCATCTCTATGCAGTCACATCAAAAGCGGTGAAGGAAGTGCATCCGCAGTTCCGTGTTGGCGGACCGGCGATTTGTGGTGTGGATGATCAGAGATGGCTGCGAGAGTTCCTGGACTATGTTCAGAAAAATGAGCTGCCACTTGATATTGTGACAAGACATCATTATACCAGTTACCAGCCGGAGAAAGGCGGACACTATGGGTACATTGAATTGCATAAACCGGAAGATGCATTTGCTGTATTGGAAAAATCAAGGGAAATCGTAGATAGCTATGATTGTTTTCGTGATATGCAGATACATATCACAGAGTTTAATACATCTTACATCCCGAATGCACCAATTCATGACACATGTCTGAATGCGGCTTATGTTGCACATATGTTGTCACGGCTGGGGGATAAGCATGAGTCATATTCATATTGGACCTTTGGGGATGTCTTTGAAGAAGTAGGTGTGCCATTTACACCATTTCATGGAGGATTCGGATTAGTTGCCAATGCTTGTATTCCGAAACCGACATTCTGGACATTTGCTTTTTATAAAAATTTGAAGGGAAAATGTGTTCACCGGTCAGAGGATGCCTTGATCACATGCCGGGAAAACGGTGTGTATTATGGTGTGGCATGGAATCCGGATGGAACAGGGGAAGGAAAAGAAAAGGATATTACATTTACATTTGCCCTGCCGGAGCAGGAAGACGATGCAGAATATATGGTTGTCGAGAAGGTTGTCGATGAACAGCATGCCAATCCTCTTCGTACCTGGCATGAAATGGGAGAGCCTGCGAATCCAACCAGAGAGCAGAATGAGTTATTACGCGAGGTGGCAAGACCGGATATCCGTACGAGAAATGTCAAAGCAGAAAATAGCAGCCTTTCTATTACGATAACAATGCAGAGAAATGCGGTGCATGCTTTTACAATACGTAAAATTGTTCGTCAGCAGGACAATGGTTACGATTATAAGAGAGTGATCGGTCAGAAAATGGGAAATGGTGAGAGGTTATAGGATGTATCAGGAACGGGAATTAAGAGAAAATTTACGACGAATGGATCACAAAGGGTATCCTAATTATAAACAATTACGAGGAAACTATCAGTTTCCTACATATGTGCTTCAGATTGATCATGTGCAGGGGGATCCTTTTGCTGCGCCCTCTAAAGTATCCGTGCTGGTAAGTGGGGGAAAGGCAGCATTTCCTAAAGAATTATATGATACCAGGGCGAAAAGGATAGCCCTTCAGGATGAGCTGCTGCGGACATTTGCAAGGCATCTGAAGTCTTATTCTTTTCAGGCGAAAGGATCCGGTAAATCGGGACTTATGGCGGTCAGTCAGCCGGGGCAGGAGGTCCTTGAGAGAACCGGTTGTGAGATAGAGCTGCAAAAGGGTGATATTATTCTGCGTATGGAAATTGGATTTCCGGCAAATGGACGTTCAATCAATGCACGGGAGCTGGAAAAGATTTTATTTGAGTATCTTCCTCAATGCGTGCAGCGGTCCTTGTTTTATAAAAATCTGCAGCCAAAGCGGTTACAGAAGATTGCGCAATTGGCAGAAGACCAGACGAGTCTGCGTGAACAGTTGAATTCGCTGGGACTGGTGGCGTTTGTTGCCAATGGGGCAATCCTTCCCAGAGAATCCGGTGTAAGCAGTCATCCGATGAAAGGGGCCGTGGTGTTCCAGTCCCCGGCATCGATGGAAGTTGAGATCCGGCTGCCTCATTATGGACCGATAAAAGGAATGGGGATACCTAAGGGAGTTACCTTGATTGTTGGTGGAGGATATCATGGGAAGTCCACATTGCTGAAAGCATTGGAACTTGGCGTGTATAATCATATAGAAGGGGATGGCAGGGAGTACGTTGTTACAGAAGCTTCTGCCATGAAGATCCGTGCGGAAGACGGACGAAGTGTAAAAGGAACAGATATATCCTTATTTATCAATAATCTTCCAAACGCCAGGGATACGAAACGGTTTGCCACAGAGGATGCCAGTGGATCGACATCACAGGCAGCTAATATGGCAGAGGCTGTCGAAGCGGGCTGCCAAACATTTTTGATTGATGAAGATACCTCAGCAACGAACTTTATGATACGGGATGAACTCATGCAGAGAGTGGTAAGCAGTGATGTTGAACCAATCACACCATTTACCATGCGGGTGAGACAGCTTTATGAAAATGAGGGTATTTCTACGATTTTAGTTGCCGGAAGTTCGGGAAGCTATTTTCACAAGGCAGATCATGTTATCCAGATGAATCGTTATGTACCATATGATATTACACAGGCAGCGAAAGAAGCTGCGCGGGAATTTCCTCTTCCGCTGGAAGATGCACCGGTATATCGAGCGCCGGACAGCCGCCGGGTTTATGCTTCTGATCGCAGGTTTGCCAGTGCCCAGCGCATTAAGACAAAAGTAATGGGGCGGGAGGGAATCAGTATTGACAGAGACAGGATAGATCTGCGGTATGTTGAGCAGCTATGTGACAGCGAACAACTGACAGGACTGACCTATGTGATGAAATTGCTGAGAGGACAGATGTTTGATGGCAAGAAAGACTTAAGAGAATGTGTCGGGGAAGTCATGGCATTGTACAAGAAAAAGGGCTGGTACGGAATCTGCGGCGGAAGTTATCTGCCATCGGGAATCTGTATGCCGAGAGAGCAGGAAATCTATGCCTGTGTGAACCGCTGGCGCAGCCTTAGTGTGAAATGATCGGTTACTTATTTTCAAAAACATGCGAAGTTTGTATAATAAAACAAAGAAAAGGACATAGTAATGGTAAGAAAATCCATAGGCTATGTCCTTTTTGACGTAGCGAAAAGAAATGAGGGTCAGAAATGAAACAACAGGTAATTAACGTCAGAAAAGCCGGTATCATTGGATGCGGCTATGTGGGAGCAGCATCTGCTTTTGCCCTGATGCAGAGCGGACTATTTGCCGAGATGGTTCTGATAGACGTAGATCAAAACCGGGCAGAGGGAGAAGCAATGGATATTGCACATGGGTTATCTTTTGCACATCCTATGAAAATTTACGCCGGTGATTATGATGATCTTGTGGATGCGGCCGTTATCATTATCACGGCAGGAGCAAATCAGAAACCTGGGGAAAGCAGGCTGGAACTTGTGCATAGAAATGCAGCTATTATGAAAAATATTGTGACTGAAATAAAATCAAGAAAGTGCAAAGGAATTTTATTAATTGTTTCTAATCCGGTGGATATTATGACACATGTAGCACTTGAAGTAAGTGGATTTGAAGAACGCCGCGTGTTCGGATCAGGAACTGTTCTGGATACAGCAAGACTGCGATTCCAATTAGGAGAACATTTGAAAGTGGATAACCGGAGTATTCATGCGTTTATTATCGGCGAACATGGAGACAGCGAGATTGCTGCCTGGAGCTGCGCCAACGTATCCGGGGTTCCACTCAACCGGTTCTGCGAAATGAGAGGACATTTTGAACATGAGGAAAATACGGAAAATATTGAAGAGAGAGTTAAAAACAGTGCCTATGAGATTATTCAGAAGAAACATGCCACCTATTTTGGCATAGCTATGGTAGTGAAGCGTATCTGTCAGGCAATTATCCGTGATGAGAAATCAATCTTTCCGGTGTCCCACAGGATGCATGGGGAATATGGTATAGAGGATGTTGTGCTTAGTATGCCGGCGATTGTCGGTGCGTATGGAATGGAGTCGCCGATACCGATTTCTCTGGATGACAGAGAAATAGCAAGACTTCATGATTCGGCAGAACTTTTACAAGAGATTGCAGGAAAAATAAAACTGTAAAATAATGATAAAGTTATTGTGTTCAATCCCTAATGATGTTATATTTATCATTAGGGATTTTATTATAATACAATGAGAGGAACAAAAAATGACGATTTGGAATGTAATTAACTTATGTGGAGGACTGGCTCTGTTCATCTTCGGAATGAATCTTATGAGTGACGGCTTGAAGCTGGTAGCCGGTTCATATTTAAAAAGAATTTTAGAAAAACTTACGCAAAATCGTATTATAGCAATGATCGTTGGTGCAGGGCTGACAGCGTTGATCCAGAGTTCTAATGCCATGTGTGTCATGGTGGTTGGATTCGTTAATGCCGGAATGATGCAGTTGGAACGATCGGTCGGGATACTGATGGGTGCCAAGATTGGAACAACGATCACCGGTCAGTTGATCGCATTCAATATTTCGGAAGTTGCACCGGCAATTGCGTTTATTGGTGTTGCTGTTACAATGTTTTCCAAGAAACCAAAAGTGAAAAATGTAGGTCAGATCATTGCCAGTCTGGGGGTGCTTTTCATTGGATTGGGACAGATGAGCGGTGCAATGAAGCCGCTGGCCAATGAAGCATGGTTTCAGAATACATTAAATATGTTCTCCAATCCGTTATTGTGTGTGCTGATCGGTGTGATCTTTACGGTTATCATACAAAGCGCTTCGGCCTCAGTCGGTGTATTACAGATGCTTGCACTTAGTGGTGTTATGGCTTTTCCGAATGCTTTTCCACAGGCGTTTTACATAATGCTCGGTATGAATATCGGAGCAAGTGTGGCTCCGGCGCTTGCCTCAATTGGTGGACACAAAGATGCTAAGAGAGTGGCATTTATTGTTGTTTTGTTCGAAAGCATCGGTATGATACTTTTCCTGATCTTAACGAGTATCTTTCCACAGATTTTCGATTGGATCCTGGCAACAGCACCAGGCAATCCGACAAGACAGATTGCCAATGCAAATACAATATTTAATGTTGTTACGGTGGCAGTGCTGTTACCATGTGCGAAGTATCTTGTGCGTGTAGCTGAGTGGGTGATCCGTGGAGACGATGAGAAAGAGGCTGCATCGCTTCATTATATTGATGAAAGTGGATACCAGTCCGGAACGGTGCTGATTGGACAGATTGACCAGGAGGTAGGAAGAATGTACGGTCTGGTCCGGGATAATCTTGAAACGGCAACAAAATGTTATTTTGGTAAAATGAAGATCAGCCGTGAAAAGTTTGAGGAAAATGAATCGGTGGTAGATTTCTTGAACAAAGAGATTGTAGCAGCGCTGATTCGCACAAATGAGATCGGTGTGTCAGAAAAAGAAGCTACTCATGCCGGTAATCTTTATCATATTGTTACCGATTTGGAGCGGATAGGGGATCATGCTGAAAATGTTTTGGGTTATGAAACGCAGATGCGGGAGAATGGACAGGAATTCTCAGAAAAGGCGTTGAAGCAGTTAAAAGAATTATCTCAGTCCGTTTATAAGATATTAGATCTTGCGTTTGAACATTTTGATGCTCCGAGTGAAGAACTATACCATGTTATCTACGATTTAGAGGATAGTATTGACAAGATGGTTGATAAGATGCGGGCGTCGAACACAAAGCGTTTGAGTAAGCATAAATGTCAGGCTACCCAGGGATTGTACTTCAATGAGATATTAGTTGATCTTGAGCGTGTAGCAGATCATTCGCTTAATATTGCACAGGCAGCAAAAAAATATGAAATTTATGATGAAGATGAAGAATAATGAAGGAGGAAAAAATGAAACGGATATATAGCCGATTGGTTGCGGCAGGTCTGACGTTAGGAATGTTGGTCGCACCATTAGAAAACAATCAATTCAACAAAGCAGAGGCAGCAGTAAAAGCAAAGGTATCTTCTGTGAAAATTACGAATGTAAAGAAAAACAAACTTGTTCTGAAAAAAGGAAAAACCTTTGCACTCAAAACAAAAGTAAAGGTAAAACCAAACAAGGCAAAATATAAAAAGGTGTCGTTTAAAACATCCAATAAAAAAGTAGTGACTATAAATAAAAAGGGTAAGTTGAAAGCCCTTAAGAAGGGAAAAGCCAAGGTTACAGTTCAATCAAAGATAAATAAGAAAAAGAAAGCAGTAATTCAGGTGGTCATTACAGAGGATGCAAAGGGTGGAAAGCAAAATAACGTTTTGACTACGCCATCTTTTGATCCGCAGGCAGGTGCCGTTCCGACACAGGCAGCATCTGCATCACCAACGCAGAATATAAAACCTACTTCCTCACCAAAGGTTACGCCGGTTCCGACACCAACGCCGATACCGACGCAGGAGCCGGATGGAACCAGCACATTAATGCGTAAACCATTTGCTGAACAGGCAAATGTGGGTGCTGCGCTGTCGGATGTAATGATCCGAAGTGGTGTGATCGTAGATAGTAATGGCAATGCTATTGAGGGTACGTATCAATGGGAAGAACCTGCAACGTTATTATCCAGTGATGGAAAAACTCATCATAAAGCAAAGTTTGTCCCAAAGAACAATAAGTTTTCAATAGTTGAACATATTTCTGTTCCTGTCATAACAATTAAAAATAAACTGACGTTGACTAAACCAACAGCAAGTTCACTGAAGACAGGAATGAAGTTAAGCTCTTCTATTCTATCTGGCGGAAGTGCAAAAGACCGGACTGGTAATGCTGTGAAGGGCAGTTTTTCATGGGTAGACGATAGTTTGTTCAGCAACAAACCAGGTAAATTTTCTTATGCAGCAGTATTTACACCGGAAGACACAACGAAATACCGCACGGAGATGATTTATATTAAAGTGACTGTTGTAGGTGATGAAATACCGGACCAGATAGAAAAGAAAGCACTTGATCTTACAGGTGGTAAGTGGAAAAATGATGAGGCATACGTTGGACAGTGGCAGGGGACATTCTATGATGTGACGCCATATCTGAAGGGTATTGATATGAGTAAGTATACAAAACTTACGGTTGAGGCTGAAGTCTATGACTCATCGAACAGACCACTGGCTAATGCAAATCAGAATTATATTGGCTTTAAACTCGCTAACCAAAAAGGTGACTGGTGGGGATTTGCAGATGCTTATGTAAATAAAAAGGCAAGCCTATCATTGAGCGGTTATGATGGAAAAGAGTTATATCTTGTAGCACAAAATATGTCGGCAGCAGCAGCTTATATCGAAATCAAATCGATTACATTAGAAACGGGAAGTTCAACCAACATTAACGATGGAAGCAGTCTGAAGTTAGCGTTTGGTGATATATTTGGCAAAGTAGGGAGCTGCCTATCCGGGTTCCAGGTAAATAATAAGGATTGTACGAATTTTCTTAAATCCCAGTTTAACTCAGTAACGATGGGAAATGAAATGAAGCCGGATGCCTTGCTGAATAGCGAATTGTCAGATAAAAATCCGGATGGGTATGTAGATACATCTACTTTTACGAATAAGTATATGGATACGAAATATCCGAAAATCAATTTGCAGAGCATTGATAAGTATATGGAAATGGCATACACCAATGGCGTAAAAATGAGATTCCATGTATTTGTTTGGCATAAGCAGTCTCCGAAATGGTTTTTTAAGAAAAATTTCGATGAGAATCAGGGTTGGGTCAGCCCTGAAGTCATGAGCGGACGTCTGGAGTACTATGTGCGGAATGTAATGGAACATATCTTTAATTATAAAAACGCAGATGGTGTATATATCGGACGTGAAGTTATTGATAACTGGGATATGGCAAACGAATATACGCACAATTGTGATGGCGATGAAAAAAGTTACTGGGATGAGGTGTTCTATCCGGAATACAAATTCCAGAAAGACAAGCACAGTGGCTTTATGAAACCTGTATATATTAAAAAAGCATTTGCAATAGGACACAGTATAGTTGAGAAATACCAGCTAACAGATAAGATCAGCCTGATATATAATGACTACAACACATATCAGGAAGCAGATAATATTGTTAAGATGATCCAGTATTTCAATACCAAAGATGATGATAACCCAAATGCAGAGATTATTTGTGATGGCGTTGGTACACAGATGCATCTGGATCTGACTTTCCCTACGGTGAAATCAATTGAGACAAATTGTATTAATAAATTTATGGAAGCAGGCTTCGAAATCCAGCCTACAGAGATGGACCTGACGGATGAAGCAAAGACAGAGGCATCACAGGAAAAACAGATCAAGTACTGGTATAACCTGTTAATGACACTGATGGTTAAGAAAGATAGTGGAGCTAAGATCACCGGTGTAGTCTGGTGGGGGCTTGGCGATGATACTTCATGGAGGCGGGAAGATGTTCCGTTACTCTTCAGTAAGAACTGGATGGCTAAGGATCACTACTATAATGTGATCGATGCAGTTTCGTGGTATAATATGGGGGATTCTTCCTTACAGATGTAAGAGTATTCTTTCATAAAAAAACAATACGTCAAGAAATCAATTTGCCTGAATAATTTTGATTTTTCCTGCATACATTGTACAAACAAAGCATCAGGGGAATCAAGTGAAAAAATATTCGTATCAAAGGGGTTCCATAGAAGAGAGGGCCGTACAGATTGCACAGTACATTATTGATCATAATGCTACAGTCCGGCAAGCTGCATCCGCTTTTGGAATAAGTAAATCAACCGTACATAAGGATGTAACAATATAGAACGGACGAGAGGTAAGGTTGTGTGGGTAGTTGAATAATGTCAGAAATGCGGATTTTTCTGGACTTACAAGTCAAATTTATGAAAAGTATTGCAAAGTCAAACTTTATGTGATATATTCCTAACTATCAATTAAAGAGGATAAAAAATATGAACACATTTTATGTTAACAGTTTAAGACGCAGAGAAAGAAGACGTAAGCTCTTGTAATCATCGTTTTCCGCATGGTTGCAAGAGATGTACGTCTTGTTCCTGTGCGGTTGCTGTTTATAAATGTTGTAGATACAGAACCGTAATAGATTTAGCAAAAGGCTAATTCCATTGCGGTTCTTTTTTTATCCATTAAGAAAATAAATAGAATCAATGGAGGTTACCATGAAAAAGAAAATTTGTCAGTATTTATCAGATGTATTAGTGGAAATGTCGGAAGAAGAGTTGTTGAAACTGGTGGAGATTCCACCAGAGGAGGAAATGGGAGATTTAGCATTGCCTTGTTTTGCGATGGCAAAGAAAATGCATAAGAATCCGATGCAGATTGCATCCGAACTGGTAGAAAAACTGAACGAACAGAAAGAATTTTTAGGGATTGAAAAAGCGGAGAACGTAGGTGCATATTGCAATATTCATTTGAAACGTGACTTGTTTGTTAAAAAGTGTATTGAAAAATCGCAGACAGAAAATTATGGTGTAACGCAAAGTGGTGTGGGAAAAACGATTTGTATGGACTATTCATCGCCCAATATTGCGAAGAACTTTCATGTAGGCCATTTGCGGACTACTGTAATCGGAAATTCACTGTATAAGATTTATCAGAAATTAGGATATAATGTGGTTCGTATCAACCATTTGGGTGATTGGGGAACGCAGTTTGGTAAATTGATTGTTGCATATAAGTTATGGAGCAGCGAGGAACTGGTAAAAGAGAAAGGGATTGAAGAATTGCTGCGTATTTATGTGAAGTTTAATACGGAATCGGAGAAAAATGAAGATTTAATTTTAGAGGCACGGAAATGGTTTGTAAAAATGGAACAAAATGATCCGGAGGCGTTGGAAATCTGGAATTGGTTTAAAGAAATCAGTATGGTTGAGTTTGAACGTATCTATGATTTACTTGGAATATCCTTTGATTCTTATTTGGGTGAGAGCTTCTATCGTGACAAGGTGCCTGCGTTAGTTGATGAATTAAAAGAAAAAGGTCTATTGGCTGAAAGCCAGGGTGCACAAGTAATTGATTTGGAAGAGTATAATATGCCTCCGTGTCTTATTACAAAAAGCGATGGAGGTTCCATTTATCATTCCCGGGATATTGCTGCAATATTGTACCGGAAAGAGCAATATCATTTTGAAAAATGTTTATATGTAACCGGGTTAGAACAGTCGCTTCATTTCAAACAGATTTTCATGGCGATTGAAGTGATGGGTTATGATTGGGCTGATGGATTGGTTCATGTTCCGTATGGTTTAGTGAGTTTGGCAGGAGAAAAGCTTTCCACACGAGGCGGAAATATCATTTATGCAGAAGACATTTTGAAAGAAGCAATAGAGCGAGCTTACAATGCAATTATGGAAAAGAATCCATCATTAGATGACAAGGAAATAACTGCGAAGAAGGTTGGAGTAGGTGCAATAATCTTCCATGATTTATTCAATCAGCGAATCAAAAATGTGGATTTCTCATGGAAGGAAGTCCTGAATTTTGATGGTACGACAGGTCCTTATGCACAGTATACGTATGCCCGTGCAAAAAGTGTGTTGCGAAAATATGGGAAACCTGTAGAAGTGAAAGAGATAGATTATGCGGTATTATCGGATGATGTATCATTTAATTTGATAAAAGTCTTAGAAGCTTATGAGGATGCAGTTATAAATGCCGCAGAAAAGTATGAGCCATCTATAGTGGCAAGGTATGTAATATCATTGGCGACTGCATTTAATAAGTTCTACCATGATTGTTCTATTTTACAAGCCGGCGAAAAGAAAAAAATGGCACGACTGCTTTTGGTGGATATAGTACAGAAGGTGTTGTGTGAGGCGTGTGGTTTGTTAGGGATGGAATGCCCTGAAGAGATGTAAAGTATATTGCAAGAAAATTGAACTAAATGTGTAGCACTGACATGTAATGAAGGCGTGGCTCAATCAGATTTCTGATTGATTCTGAGGGATTGGGAGGAGTTCCCAACAAGCAAAAAATGTATTTGTGATCACAAATGCACTGCTTGTTAATTTGCAAATTTACTTTTTATAAGATTATGAATGCTCTTTATTCAACCCAAATGTACCGTAAATAGAAATAGTAACTTGTTTATTTCAAGCGCATGGAAAAGATAATGGATATTTCAGATCTTTTTCCATGCGTTTTTATTTGAACAACGATTTACTGGTGAAGCTGTCACATGAAATTGTGTCTGGTAGTAAGGAATAAAGTATTGTGGGAATAGACTTAAGTACGTTATTTGGGGGACGCAATTTTATTTCAAATGGAATACAATCATCTTGTGAAAAAAGATAGGTCTAACCTAAGAATCAATCTCATAGTATGGGAAAGAAGGACAGGCAAGAAGGTGGTGGGGATTCCGCTTGAAACAGAGAAAGTTGAATTATCGTTTTCACAATCCAAATTCGGCAGAAGATACCGCCGATTTCTTGTGCAAGCTTTTGATTGAAGCGAATGCATGCAGGGTGGAACGTGCGATTGAGGAGGCTGCATCAAAATGTGCAGAGGAGAGTGAGTACATAGCAGAACCGGGGGATATAGAAAAGGTGGAGGAACCGGTGACCATAAGACGTAGAAGAGCAAGGTAGGGATGCCTTGCTTTTTCTATGAAACAGGGTATTAGAATTTCGAGAATGAAATTATAACACAAAATATGAGATAAAATCTCAAATGCATGTTGCAAAATAAGAAAAACGGGATATAATAAAGATAGAATGGAGGTAAAAAGATATGTTATGTCAGTTTACTGTGAAGAATTACAAGAGTATAAGAGATGAAGTGACCTTTGATATGCAGGCAGCAGCAATCTCAGAGCATGAAGATAGAATAATCAAAGACCAGGATGGTGAGATGTATTTACCGGTGTCTGCCATTTACGGTCCTAATGGTGGAGGAAAATCCAATGTTCTGGCAGCGTTGCACACATTGGTTGCAAAAATCCTGCGCCCGTTGTATGCGACAGAAGACAACGAAGATAAGGTTCTTTTACAAAAAAGAATTATCGTTGAGCCATTTGCTTTTTCAGATAGCAAAAATGAACCAACAGAGTTTGAACTGTTTTTCCGTACAGAGTCTGCAGAGTATAGATATATCTTGCATGTGAAGCGTGATGTGGTTATATATGAGAGCTTGGACAGAGTGAAGCTTGAGACTGGAAGACGTTCTGCATTATACACAAGAGACGATAAAGGGATTGTTTTAAAGGGGGCATTTGCGAAACTGAAAGTCAGTGATGATTTATCTAAGACACTTACCTTGCTTTCCTACTTGGGTATCGCCTACAAGGGAAATGCAGTAGTTAAGGATGTATTGAATTGGTTCGAGTTCGGCGTGGATTTCTTGAATTATGGCAATCCTATTCAGGAGCTTAGAATGGCAATATCCACATCAGAAGATGTGAAGCACCTGATGCTTGAAATGATTCAGGAAATGGATTTGGATATCGTTGATTTCAGAGTGGAAGAAAAAGAGAATGATAGGATAGAAGTGTTTACAAAACACCTTGTGGATGATGTGGAAACAGAGCTTAACTTATCCGATGAATCCAGCGGAACAAAGAAACTGTTTGGATTACTTCCATTTATTGCTGCAAGTTTGCTTGATGGAACAGTGCTTGTAATTGATGAATTGGATGCGAAGATTCATCCGGTATTATTGCGTCATATTATCATGATGTTTAACGATATGAACATCAACAGACATAAAGCACAACTAATATTCACATCCCACGATTTATCTACCATGAACAGTGAAGTGTTTCGCAGAGATGAAATTTGGTTTGTGGCAAAGGGAAATGCACAGAATTCCAAGTTGTATTCTCTAGTAGAGTTCAAGAATGAAAAAGGTGAATCTGTCAGAAAGGATGCAAAGTTCGATAAGCAGTATCTTGAAGGTAAGTACGGTGCTGATCCGTACCTCAGAAGAATTATAGATTGGGGGAAAGTCAATGCCTAAAAAAGCCGGAATCGGAAAAAAATCAAGCAAGCTTGATTGGAAGAAGAAACGTCTCCAAGAATACTTGGAGATGAAGCAGTACCGGTACTATATTTTCTGTGAAGGACAGCAGACGGAACCACTATATTTTGCGGGATTCAAGAAGCTGATAGAGGAAAATCCAATTTATAAGGATATGGTCTTGATAGAGATTGAACCTTGCCAGGCAGAAACCATGCGAGTAATCGGTATGGCAGAGGAATATGTAAAGAAAAATAAAATCAAAAAGGGGCAAATCTGGTGCGTTTATGACAAGGATAGCTTTCCGGCAGAACATTTTAATGGTGTTGTGGAACGCGCAGAGAGTTTGAACAAAGCGAATCCGGAATTACAGTATCATACCGCATGGAGTAATGAGTGTATTGAGTTCTGGTTCCTGCTTCACTTTGCATATTATACGGCTAATAACCATAGAACAGAGTATATTGCATTTTTGAATGATAAGTTCAAAGAACTTGGAATCGGAAAGTATCAGAAGAATATGAATAATATCTTTGAGATTCTGATGGAGTATGGTAATCCGAAGCTAGCAATTCGATATGCGAAGCGAATTATAAAGGATGGAACAGGTAAAACACCGACAGAGATTGCACCGGGAACCAAGGTGTATGAGTTGGTAGAGGAACTGGCAAAGTATTTGCCAGAGGAAGTAAGGTAAAAGCTTATGTGATTTGGAGGGAGACAAGTAATTATTACTACGCATAGTGCAAATGTGGTCAAAAAATTGGACTATTCAAATCTGAGGCTAATATCGAATTCTGATGAAGGAAAAACAGTGGAGACAGTATTGCCAGGACAATTGCCTTATCCATCCTTAAATGAAGTTAATTATTTAGCATTTTCAGAGGTGTCAGAAGAATATCATAATGAGTTATATGGTTATATCGAAGCAGAAGGTCAGTGGGATGCATATAAAGCGGGAAAACCGACTATGCCATATATTAAGATTTTAAGAGGCGGAAGTACAAGACAAGACCAAGTTGTATTGTCAGAGTATATAAGGCATCAAATTCATCATCCTGAAAATACACATAATCCACACTTTACAGAACAGCAATTGCAAACATCAATACAATTGCTGAGAGATTTTGTTCAAACGATAGTATAAGGAAAAAGACGATAGGAGAAAAATCTTCTTCGCTAGTTACTCGCTAACTAATTGTTTGCGGTAATTCTTTGTTTAGAAAAACAAGTAATAGATTAGGGAATAAAAATGGGATTGTTATTCCCCAAATACTAAAGGAAGGCGATAACATGAAGTTTGTAGATGGATTTTTTACATGGATTCTTTCCATTCAAAATTTGCTTGAAAAAATTGAAGGATGGTATAGAACTAGACGTAAATATGTACCATGGGTGTACATGTCAACTTTTATGATTGGAGTAGTTTTGATTCTGCTTAAGCTAGTAATGTTGGGAGAATTGGTAATTATTTTAGGAGTGGTATTCGCAGGGGTCGATAATATTATAGGATGGAAGCATTCTGTAAGAAGGTGGCTTAAATTATGTGTTGTATACAACCTGTTTTTTTCACTGGTATTAGCTGGAATTGTGCAAGGTATGGTAAAAGGTGCGATTGCTGATATAGTATTTGTTATAATATACTTATTGGTTTGGTTTTTTCTCTCTTTGATATCAAATAGTAAGGTGGCATTGCTGGTAAACGAGATTGTATCTGGTATGGCGGCAACAATATTTACAATAGGGACATATCTTGTGAGTATGGCATTGAGAAACAAACCTGCTTCAAGTAATTATCTGCTATATTTTCAAACTGATGAAGTTTTCGAATTAGCACTAGCAAATAAAGATGCTTTGGCATGGAAGTTTTTTTGGATAATGGGTCTGGAGATGTTAGAAATGGTCTTTTTGTCTTTGCTTCCAGTTATTGGAGTATCAGCGTTATGTATTATTATGATAAAAATAAAGGGATATTGGGTAGAAAAAAATAGAACACCAGAACCCGAGAAAAAAATCGGATATAGTGAAGAAGCTACCGATACATATTAACAACTATACTATTAAGAATAGCGTGGGAAAGAAACTCTAGTGGACAGTTTTCTTTTTCTGCGCTATTTACTTTTAAGATAAATAAGTTATAATAGTTGTAACAGAACGTAACAACTCTAACAGAAAGGCTTGAAGACATGAACATCGCCGCATACTGTCGTGTATCCACAGATAAATCCGATCAGCTCAACAGTCTCGAGACTCAAAAAGAGTTCTTCTTAGAATATACGAAACGCACCGGGGACAACCTTATTAAATTATATGCAGACGAAGGCATTTCCGGAACTAAAATCAAGAATCGTAAAGAATTTCAGCGTATGCTTGCAGATGCGGAAAAAGGCTTATTCGATATGGTTGTAGTTAAGGATATTTCCCGTTTTGCCAGAAATACCGTTGATTTACTACAAAGTGTTCGCAAATTGAAATCTCTTGGCATTGAAACACAGTTCCTTACTGCCAACATGACAAGTATGGGCAACAGCGAATTTGTCTTAACTATCTTTGGTGCATTAGCTCAGGAGGAAAGTGCCAATACTTCCAAACGTATTAAATTTGGTAAGAAGATGAATGCGGAAAAGGGACGTGTTCCGAACATCGTTTTTGGCTATGATAAGACGATTGGTGACTATTTTAACCTTTCTATCAATGAGAACGAGGCAAAAGCAATTCG
>CAKRGX010000026.1 GCA_934338065.1 uncultured Eubacterium sp.
GAAAATCAACATAAAAAAGGATATTAAGATCGTCGCAAAATTCAACTGTAAAAAATAATGAAACATAAACTCCTCCCTTTTCTATCTGTAAATATACAAATTACACATTATTATAACACAGAAAAGGGAGAATGTCTTTATAGAGACGTTCCTTTTGTCATAAAAAGTGTCCCTCTGTCTTCGTTGGAACACTATGAAGAAAATACTCGTGATCGACGATGAAACTGATATATGCAGCATGCTAAAGGATTATCTCCAGATGGAGGGCTGTCTGGTGTACACGATATTGATACCTGCCTGATCATCCGGCAAATCTTGATGTATTGATCCAGAATTTTGACTGTGCATTGTCTCACCCTGATGCCAATGACCTGAAAAAACTGAAAGATGCCATTATGGATCCATCCTTCTGAATAGTTTTAAGGGCTGAATCAATTCCAGCCCTTATTTCTTAATCTTTTTTATCAATCAAAGAGCTGCTGTTTTCTCACAAGTTCTGCAAAAGCCCCCTCTTTTTCCATCAATTGTTCGTATGTGCCATCCTCTATAATCTGCCCCTCTTCCAAGACAATGATCCTGTCACAATTTTTTATCGTAGACAACCGATGTGCAATGACGATTCTCGTACATTTTAATTGTTCTAACGACCGTGAAATATTTCTCTGTGTGACATTATCAAGAGCACTGGTTGCTTCATCAAACATTAAAATCTTAGACTTTGGCGCAATAGCTCTTGCGATCAAAAGTCGCTGCCTTTGTCCACCGGATATTCCACCCTGTCCCTCAGAAAGCATGGTATACATCCCCATCGGCATCGCACGGATTTCATCTTCTAATCCTGCTAAACGTACTGCCTCCCATGCGTCCTCCATCGAAAGTTTCGGTGCCGAGATCTTAATATTTGAAAAAATATCATCTTGAAATATTTTTTCATTCTGCATAACGACCCCAATCTTGCTGCGAAGCGATTTCAGATCAAGGGTGGCAAGATCCCTTCCGTCATAATACACCGCACCTTTTTCAGGCTTTTCAAACCCCAGTAAAAGGCGCATTAGAGTTGATTTACCACAACCGGTTTTTCCCACAATGGCTACATACTGTCCCGATCTGATCTTTAGCGAAACATTATTTAACACATACGGCATGGACTCATCATAACGGAATGAAACATTGTTTAACTCCAGAGAACCACTTAGATGCGTAATAACTGATTTCTGTTTGACCGTCTCCGGCTCTGTTTCTAAGATCGGTTTCACCATTTCCATCATCGGTTTAATCTCTGCTGCCTGTAATGCTGCTGATAGGAGCGCCGTAAAAGCACCATTGACCAGACCATATGCACTGATAAATGCCATATAATCTGATACACTTACTCCACTATGGATCGAATAATAATACATGATCATCGTTCCAATGGAAGTGACTGCCAGCGTAAATGCACCGTTGAATTTTATCATTATAGGCGGATTATACGTATATTTTGCGCACACTGCATATCGATTCGCCCATTTTGCAAAAGCTCTTTTTTCCGCTCCGGTACTCTTTATCTTTGCCACACCACGAATCAGCGCATACGAAAGACCATTTTCCTTGCTTTCTGCCTCCATCTTCTTTTTGCTAAGACGCATTTGCCACAAGGCAGTTGCAAAAGAAATCAAAACTGTCAAAAAAGTAATCGCTAAAGCTGGCAAAACAAGTCCCGATGCAAATGTGACAATCTGTCCAAGATAAACAAATGCCAATATTGCCGTAAGTCCTGAGGAAAATATCACATCAAACAGCCTAGCGGACATACGGTTAAGATAACCAATGCGGTTTGCTAACTCACCTGCACTGTATTCTCTGAAAAAATGCGGCGGCAGCGACAAAACACGCATCATAGCGGCACTCTCTACCGACAAGCTAAGTTTTGTCTTTAACCCATCACTCAAGATATCCTTAACCAAGGCAAACAGACTGCCGGACAACATAATACAAAACATGACCGTCATCACTGCCACTAACAGCTTTGTATTTGTCGTAGCAATAACAACTCCATAGAGATACCGAGTCAAAAATGGGACAAACAAACCCGTTAGGGTAACCGCCAAAGCCAAAAACAAAATACGCAGATAATCTATTGCCCCAAACATACTAAACATATATTTTACCAAATCAAACGCTTGCATTTTCTTGAATGGAAAAGGCGGATAAAAGCAGACTGCTTCCTCTTTTATTCCTGCAGCATTTTTTCTTGTTATCCGTATTGTTTCACCCGTTCCGTAATCATTATAATGATAACCTCCACATGAATTTGGGATGAGTGCGATCGTACTTCCATCCGTTTTCCGGGCAAGCATCGCCCCATAAGCATCTTTGTACCATTTTCCCGTCAGTTTCACTCTGCGCTGCATCATTTCAGACTCTTTCGCCTGATAATATGAAAGGATCTCTGCCAATGCTCTTTTCGTAATTTCCTTATCCGATCGAAAGGCATAAGCAATCTTTTTACCGCTTATATTATTTACCATATCCGCATAAGCATCCGCAAACATATTTTCATCGTTGTTGATCCGTTCACGAATCTGTTCATCAAACCAACTCATTGCCGCTCTCCATTCTACTCGTTGATAATAAGTTCTTCATACTTTCCGTGTTGCTTCATCAGTTCCTCATGCGTTCCTCGTTCTACGATCCTACCATGATGTAAGACAATGATTTCATCGCAGTCGCGAATGGTTGACAACCGATGTGCCATGATCAGACAGGTCATCCCTCTTTTTTTAATCGATTGTGCCACTATTGATTCCGTCTTCGCGTCAAGTGCCGATGTCGCCTCATCAAGAAGTAAAATTGTCGGGTCCTGTGCAAACACTCTCGCAATCTCCAGCTTTTGCCGTTCGCCCCCCGATAGGTTCTTTCCTTCTTCCGAAATCAGATAGTTATAACCACCCGGTCTCTGCATAACATTTTCATGAAAATCCGCCTCTCTTGCGGCAAGAATCATTTCATAATCTTCAATCGAGTCATCCCACATCTTAATGTTATTCGCTATCGTATCCTGAAAAAGTGTTATATCCTGCGTTGTAGCAGCAACAGAGCCGGTAAAAACATTTCGGTCAATCTCATCGATCGACTCTCCATCAAACAAAATCTCTCCACTCCACGGCTTGTACAATCCCATAACCAAATTTGCCACTGTCGACTTACCACAGCCGGAACTTCCTACAATAGCCACTCTCTGCCCCGGTTTGACTTTCAAACTGAAATCTTTTAGAATCGGTTCCGACAATTGCGAATATCCAAAGGTAACATGCGAAAGCTCCAATTCGCCGGATAACTTGGCATAACTAATGTTCTTCCTTTCTCCGCCTGACAGATCCTTTACATCTGTTTCATACTTCATCACATCATCAGTCCGCTCCATATTCGTGATCATCTCCCGAATGGTATCACCTGCCATCGATACTTTCACCACCGGTTCACATAGTGCCGCATACACACTTTGAAAAACCAGTAACATACCGACAGTAAATGCCCCCTGCATGATATCGTACAGTCCCAGTGTAAAAATCAAAACCTGAACCAAGATGGAAATCATTTTAGGAATAAATCCATAGTAACGGTTCATTTGAAGCGTCTTCATATTCTGCTCATGAACCACTGCCTGGCACCCCGACCATTTTTCAAAGAAGCCATTCTCTGTTCCGCTTACTTTAAGCGTTTCAATCATTTCTATGCCATTGATCGTAAGCGTATCCACTTTTGCCTTATCTCGCATTTTCACCCGCAATATATTGGCTTTTTTCTTCGAACAAAACTGCGTTATAAGAAATTCCAATGCCATGCCACAAATGCCGATCATCGCCAGCAAAACGCTGTAACGAACTAATATCGCAATATATAAGATCATCATGACAACATGCAGTGCAATAGGAGAAAGCGTATCAATCAAGGCTGCCGTCATCCCCTCATTCGCTTTTTTTCTGCCAAGAATATCCCCCGTCATACGTTGCGAAAAAAATCTCACAGGCAACCGAAGAACATGCCACATAAATTTTGCATTTTCATTGATTGCCAGTTTGCCCTTGATCCTTAATGTATATTTTGCAGAAATCATTTTGGTAACAATCTGCAAAAAAACAAGAACAGACAACATCACAAAAAAGGGCATTTCCCATGAAACATTATGTTTGGTCAACATTTGTTCCACAAACACACGGGAAAATCCCATCTGTATCAACGAAAACAAAGCAAGTAAACACATCATGACTGCCATAAAACAAAACGCGCCTTTGGTTCCTGCCATCTGCTCCAAAAGAAATTCTTTTGTACTCTTCTTGTGTCCATCCGCTTTGAAATGTTCCCCCGGTGTCATCTGCAGGCACACACCGGTAAATGCCTTATCAAATTCCTCCATGGAAACTTCTCTGACCCCTTTTGCAGGGTCATTTAAAACGGCTTTTCCTTTGTGAAAACCATCTAAAACAACAAAATGGTTAAATTCCCAGTGAATGATGCATGGGATCAACGACTCCTTTTGCAAAACAGATGGCTCACACCGAAATGCCCGAACCTCCATGCCATATGCCATCGCCGCCCTCGCTATATTGGCTGCATTTGAACCGTCTCTGGAAACATCACACGCCTCTCTCACTTTTTCTAAAGGCACCCATTTCTCATAATACGCCAATATCATTGCAAGGGAAGCCGCTCCACACTCCAGATTCTCCATTTGCAGAATAACCGGAACTTTCAACACTTTTTTTGCCATTTATTCACCTCCCGATGGATTCGATCTCAACGGATACCTTTTGGGATTCTGCATCTCTCACTTTTGTTTTTGACTCCGATCATACCATTATGCCCCATATTAATAAGGCAATCACCAAAAGTGCCACTGCCAATATAGACAGCCATAAACCAGGTCCTGCAATACGGATACAAGTGTCTGACTGCTCTGGTGCTGAAATTCTTTCCAGGCTCTTCTTCCGAAATACTGTTTGTTCCATAATTACCTCCGTAGACCAATCCGGAAAACATTTTTTCCATTGTTATATTCATATGCCGTTTCATCCATCGTTTTTTTCACAAGGTAGATCCCAAGCCCGCCTATTTTCCTTTCCTGCATCGGTAGTTCAACATCCGGGTCCGGCTGCTCCAAAGGATTATAAGGAGATCCATCATCGCAAAATGTAACATAAATAAATTCTTTTTCCATTGCGAACGAAAGTTCCAGAAAACCCGCATCGCTATATTGCACAAGATTGGAATATATTTCATCCAAAGCAACCAGCAATTTATGTCTTACTGCCGGACGAACATTTTTTTCCTCCAGAAAATCTTTTAAAAAATTTTCCACTTTTTCGGTATTCTCATAGCAAACTCCCACCGAAAGAAACTCTTGCGACAATGGCATTTTTAGTACCACCATCGTAATGTCATCAAACTGTTCCCTCTCGCCTGTAAAATCATTTATGTCCATGCGCACTGCTGCCAAGATCTCCCTGGATTCCTTCGCATAATTATTCTGCAGGCATTGCAGTAACCGCTCCTCACCATACTGTTTTTCCAAAGCATTGTCTGCCTCTGTCACCCCATCGGTATACAAAAAGAGGATATCACCCGGCGAAAATGAAATTCGGTTTGCCACATAGCGAATATTTTCCCGAATACCTAACATAATGCTCCGTTTATAAGTTTTATGATCCATATAGCAAAAGCTTTCTTCCTGTTTCTTAAGAATCGGTGGATTATGACCGGCATTTGCAAATACAAGTTCATATCGTGTAAAATCCAACACTCCAAACCATACCGTCACAAACATTCCGGATTCATTATTTTTACATAATTCCTCATTTGCAAGCTGCAACACTTCATCCGGTGTTTTTCCGCTTATCGCAAGATTTTTTATGAGTGTTTTCGCCGTCATCATAAACAATGCTGCGGGAATCCCCTTTCCGGAAACATCCGCGATCACTATGCCAAGCTTGTTCTCATCAACCAGGAAATAGTCGTAAAAATCGCCACCAACTTCCTTTGCCGCATCCATTACCCCATGAATTTCAAAATTCTTTTGTTCCTCTTTGAGATACTCCTCATGCGGAAGCACGGATAACTGAATTTCTCTAGCAAATTTAAGTTCTTCATCCATTCGAGTTCTTAGTGCAGTTACAGTCGCATTAATACCATCAGAAAGAACCGCAAATTCTTTACTGTTTCTTTCTGTCACAACTTCGTCAAGTTCCCCTTTCCGGATATGTGAAAGAGAATCATTGACCGAATAAATGCGATCCACTACATGATTTTTTAACAACTTTGAGATCAAAACAAAGATTATCATAAAAATCATTATGTTTACGCAGATTAAAATGATCATCGTTTCATTTCTTTCCTCATAAACATCATACTCTGCCATCATCACAAGCAGCCATCCCTGACCATTCTTTGTCGCCCTGCATAGATAGTTCATTCCGGATATTGTAGTCAAAAATGACTTTTCTTCCTGCAGCACCGTTATCTTTTTTCCGATCCATTCTTGCACCGAACAGCGAACAATAACATCACCCCGGCAGAAAGCAATCGTATACTGATCCCCCAAATAGCTTTCTTTATGTGCATTTCCTTTCTGAAAATCCATGTCCATTGAAAGCTCATCTAAAATCTCGCCCATCGATTCTTCTGCTGTTTTTTTCTGTTGATTCGTTTCGATCATGTATGTGACTATATTTACCACTAAAAAAGCCCCCACCATGAAAACCAACAACCATTTTTGAAACGCTTTGTGCAATGGTCTTTCATATAACTCCGGTTTCATCAAAGGCTTCAGGTTCAATAAAACAACCACAAGGCTCACAATAATCACAGACAATGTCATTTCGATCAGGGCATTTGCACCAATAATACTCGTAAAAAACACCGTCTTCGCCGAAGTATTTTGAGACATCGTGATCTTATCCGAATATCGAATCCATAGAAATAATAACGTAAAAAAGGTATTCGACAACGAACCGACAAAACCGGCAATTCCCCCTGCTACCACTTTAGCGGAAACTGTATAATCTTCAACCAGCTTTTTCGTAAAATGATATACCAAAAAAGTCACAAATGGAATCAACATTCTCGGAACAACCGAAACAAATGGATCTGTAAATAAAAAGTCCATTGTATTCGTGTCATACCCACCCGCAATAATTTTTGACCCAATTCCAAATATAACAGCGCACACGACTCCTGCAGGGATTCCGGCAAGCACCGTGGCTAATATTACAGGAATATGCAAAATCATAATCGACAGCGTTCCATTCGGAATGAGACCTTTTCCCGTCACTAAAAGCAGGACTTCTATTAGTATGGTAACCATGGCTGCCACCATTTTTTTCCTCGTCATATATCTCTCCATCATTCAATCGTGAGAAAATCGCATAATCCCGTTACTTCAAATAACTCCTGTATTTCCTCATTCACATGTACCAGCTTCATACTTCCCTGTCTGCTCATCACTCTGTCTGCATTCATGATCACACGAATTCCGGCAGACGACATATATTCGACCTTGTCAAAATCAAGAATAAGCTGCCTTACATCCTCTGTCAGGCACTCCGTGAGTTTCCCCTCAAATGATGGTGCTGTCAATGTTGTAATATTTCCTTTTATCTGCAAAATCAGTGTATTTTCTTCCTTTTTTTCAATAATTTCCATCGAAACCCTCCTGTTTCTAACAAAAGAAAACCTTGACAGCGCATTAACTCTGCGCCATCAAAGCTCCCCCTTTTCTTGCTTTCATTAGATATTATTTTTCGTATCTTCTGAAATATCTGTTGTTTCCGTTATGATAATCTTGTCTTTCATGGTCCCTCCGGACACCTGAGCCAGATCATCAAGCGACAACTCTTTCTTTTCTTCTTCCTGAAGATTCTTTGTCTCATCGCTCATAAAAATCCCTCCTTATCTCTTTTTTATTTTCATGGATTTCTTAAATCCGGTTCTGGCACGCAGCATTTTCTTGTATGCCTTATATTTCTTCTTTGGCACCCTGATCACTGCATTTTTGTTAATGCCGTAGATTGCCTGTTTACCAACAGTATTTATTTTAGTAGATTGGATTGTAATTGTCTTTATCCTTTTTTGTTTATAAAAAGCTTTTGCAGCAATCTTTGTCACCGGATAATGATACCCGTTTTTCTTAATTTCCTTTGGTATCGTAACCGATTTACCGGATTTTCCATAATACTTCACCAGGCTCAGTTCTCGTTTTCCCTGTTTCCCCTTTATCACTTTATATTTACATTTGCTCTTTTTGTCCTTAAATATTGTTCCGACTTTGAGCAACTTCTTTGGAGCCGGTGTCACAGTTGGTTTTATTGTCGGTGTTTCTGTCGGTGTTTCTGTCGGTGTTGCTGTCGGCTGTGTCGTTGGCTTCGGAGACGGTGTTACAGCAGCATTTTGTTTTTCTTTTACCACAACGGTTGCATGAACCGGAACCACAGCCTCCGATGGCATCGTCTGGTAACTATCTATTGCCACAGCATTTCCTCCTAACAGAAGTGTTTCCGTATCTGCAGGTACAATATAACCGTTGACCTCTGCCGTTCCTTTGCCCACAGCAGTCACAGCTCCACTCTCACTCACTTTCACAACATCATTATCTGTCTCCTCCCAGACTACCTTAAGACCATTTACATACTCTGGGGTGTTCTGTGCAAATTTGCCATCCACCGTTAATTCCAGTTTGGCGGTGTCACCTTTTTGGAAATTCGTTATCTCCTCGACTTCTGCCTCCTGATTGGTCAGAGCACATTTTGCACTTACATTTTTCAAAGATTTGATAAGGCTCATCTGATCTTCGCTTGCCGTCAACTCAACGGTCTGATATACAGGTACAAAGTCCTTCGTATTCACATCCATATAGAAATTCAGCGAATCCGTCTGAGAACCGTCTTTATTCGTCTCAGAAATGAACTTATCAAAATCAATTTCCGCCTCATATTCGACATCTGCCAGATCAAATGACTGCAATGCCGGCATATCAATTGTTTTCAATTTAACCTTCGATCCGTCTTTCTTCTCATAACCAAATGTCACCTGATATGGCTTGCTGTCAATCATAGAATTATTTGTCACATTGGTCTTAAGCAATACATGATTTCTCTCTGTGATTTCGGACTGAAGCTCCGTAGCACTCAGGAGTGCTTGTGCTTGACCCTTCAGCTCCGTTTTCGCCAGAACGTTGTCACCCTGTTTTACAACCAGAGTTCCCTCGTAGGTTCCATCCTCATTCAGTGGCGTGATCACATTTACCTCTTGTTTTTCTCCTCCTCGCAACGACAATTTTGTCTCATCTGAAGTATATTCTGAAACAACATTTCCATCCTTATCCTCTACACAAACAGTCAGCTCTTTTTCCGTTTGCAGACTATCATTGCTGATTTGTGCAGAAAGGAACACTGCCTCTTTGTGATCTTCTGTCAGAGTAACATCTTCCTCTGTCACATCAGAGATCGTCAAGTTCTGTGATGGCACCATCTGGTAATATACAAGTCTGGATTGCGTTGCATTCGGTTCCCCATTGGCATCTAACATTGTCTGTCCGGCAATCACATCCAGATTACCTTCCTCAGTTACAATGCAATCAAAGTTATTGATGTACAAATCTTTCTCGTCCGTAAGTTTCACTGCCCGACTGGCATCTCCAGTCATTTCATTCATCCGGACAGCATATAACTGGGATTCGATTTTTTGTTCTTTTTCTTCATCTGCAGGTGTCAACTGATTCCATACAATATAGGTATAATCACCTTGCTGCTTAACCTGATATGAAGTAATGGAGTCCTGTGTAAAGACATCATTCTCTTCGGTATCACCCGCTTGTTTTCGACCCCGGGCTACGGCAACAGCTTCCTCAGGCAGATATCTCTCTGCCTGGCTGTCATCATCACCCCTAGTCTTATCAATATAGTAATATGTTTGATTATTTGTCGTTGTTTGCTTTTTCAAGCTGTTCATCAGGCATCCTATATTGATTCGTTTTACAGCACCATCTTCTAACCAATACAAAAATGTCACTTCCGCTTTTTTTCCATTTTCATCCGGTATCACAGAACGCACAAACCGGATGTCACTAATATCAGCGTCCTTACTTGTGATCCGGATTGGATGATGGTATGCTTTCTCCTTTTCATTGTAAATCTGCAAATAAAGATTCTCATCTTTTGTCTCCTGTGCAGTTCCGCCCTTATCGAGCGCATAAGCATGCAGATTCAAATGATTATAAGCAATGACATCACCATCTTTCGCCACGCTGGTATTGTCTGTAAGCTCCGTTATTTCTGCAGTTGTTCCCTTTTTCCAGTAACCATCCTCATCAAGTTCCTCTTTTACCGAAATGGATGGCGCCAGATTCAAAAATTCCTGACCATACCAGTTTGCCTTGTATTCCTCATAAGCAGCATCACTCATACTATCTTTTACGGCATCTGAAAATTCCTCTGACCAGGCATCGTTTTCAAAATCATAATTTCTTACCGCGATCACCTGATAAGGATTTAACAAATCTCCGACAACTTCACCGTCTGCCTCATTGCTGACACTATACTCACTTTTGTTATAGTAAATTCTAAGACTTTCATTGCCGTCTTCGTCTTTGTCGTAAGCCACCTTAGGATCAGTATCTGAAACAGTATCCTCTTTTGTTGTCTTGGTTATTGCCATCGGCTCACCCATCGTACCACTTGCCTTATCATAAAAGCAGCCCGTAAGATCATACAAATTCAGATTATCTGACATATTTTTGTCAGCATCCATAGCAGCCGAAGCATCTGACCAGACAATGAGATAGCCTTTGCTTCCTGCATCACAGATCACCGGAAGTTCATCGGCTGTTCCATCATCCTCTAACAGCTTAGGTACTGACCAGAAACTTCCATCATAAATTGTGTAAAATGCACCGACCTGATCCATTTCTGTGCGATCGCCAACACTATCTAAGAAAACCATCAGATATTTGCCATCGCCCAAATCCCGCATACTCATCTTTGACTCATCATAAAGTCCTTCTTCCAAAACCTTTTCAGTAAACTGTTTTATTGCTTTTTTCTTCGCAATCCTCTTATTATCGGACTGAGTTCCTTTCCACCGTTTCTTTTCCGTATACAAATAATCATTGACTTCCTTTTTATCCGTTGGTGCCATAAGAATATCCGCATTATTATACGCTTCATTGACTGCTGTCTTCAATGCATTCTTCTGCGCATTTTTATTGTTATAATCATACCTCCAGTCCTGCGTCCAGACCGGTATCTTTACAACACCAACTCCCAGCCGAACAGTTGGCGAAAGAATAATTGCACCGGAATTTGTCCATCCTTTATCCGTCTGATGAGCAAAGTGATTGTCAAATTCCACTGCCAGTGCTCCACTCACATTGAATACACCCAATAATTTTGCGTCGACACGCCCCTCAATTCTTGCATTCACAGCCAAATCTCCCTGACTTTCAATTTCATCACAACTCAGCAAATCAAAGGTATCATTTTCTGTTACATAAAAAGGAGTATCCGATGGATTGTAAAAATGCCATTTCACACCGGTTGCATCGCCATCCTGTTTGTCTCCGGTCTTAAAATCTAACATAAATGTCAAACCAACCGGACCTGCATCAACCTCCCACTCTCTGTGATAATCATATGCAACCGTACCGATCAATACATAGTCATTAAATTTTAACTTACCCCGCTTATCTCCGCCTCCTGGCTCAACAATGCAGTCCATAATCGCACCAACCTGAATATCTAAATTCCAGCTTTCACTGCCTGCAAAAGAGAGCGAATCATTTTTCTTCGGTGTAATCCCTACCGTATTGGCCTGCTCTAATTGTTTGATCGTTTCCTGTTCTTTCTTATAAATATCTTCTTCATTGCCAAATCCATCACCAAAACCAACACACATAAGCTGATGCAGACCTTTTTCATCACGGTATGTGCCTGCATCATTTGCAAGTGCATCAATAATGAAATCGTATCCAACTGATATGTTGCCGATTGCTTTTACAAAGGCATTGTCATTTTCTTTTTTAACACCTTTATAATTAAACGCATACATACCATTTAATCTTTCTGCTACAATAATTCCCGTCTGGTGCTCAAAATAGCTGGTTCCCTTTTTGTCAATCAATGTAACGGTCATGCCATCTCCGACCGCCAATGATTTTCCATTCGTTCCACCGACACTCATCGGATTCAAAATCAATTCTGCCGTATCACCATCAAAACTAACTTCCTGCGTCAGATTGCTCTTCAAATTTCCTTTTTTATCATAAAATTTGAATTTTGCCTTTGCCGGAACAACACCTGCCTTTCCCTGTGCCTGCACAGTCAGTCGATATTTCGTGTCTTCCAGCATAATGCCGTCGGCATCCTTTTCCACAACAATTTTGTTATTATTCATATCGCGGTCTTTACTTACCACGCTGCGTTTCATACTACTGTTTGTAACGCGAAGCTTTTCTGCATTTTCAGCCACAATCGTAAAGTCTTTTTTGGTATTTTTCGACAAAGCAACATTAGCTACCATCGACATCGTATCATAGGAAAGAAATGCTCCAACATATTCTCCCTTATTAAAGTTTGCATCAATATGATAAGATCCATCACTTCCTGTTATTGTCTGATAACCTCCAATATTTAATTTTACACCAACAGCTTCGGTTTTCCTTGTCTCATCCGTATTGTTCATAAACAACGGTTTTTCACTAATATATACTTTGCCGTCCAAACCAACCTGCGTCTGGTCATCCTGCACGGCAGAGTAATAGTACGATACCGTTGAGTCTGCATCATATGGAGTATACACAAGTGCATTTCCCAAAACCGTTTTTGGTCTGCCACCACATGTTTCGTCCGGGAAAGTCCATTTCGTTTTGGTACTAAATGACAACATATTTCCATTGCCATCCGGTGCTGTGAAATGCTTAAATCCCTCACCTAAGATCACCTTAAACAGGTATTGTGTATTAAGCATCTGAATACCATTTTTTAACACACATGGCTCTGCATAGGTACTTGTACCCAGTATTTTGTCCGGTGCACTATACTCAGCTACCGCAACAGCACCCGCATCCTTATTCGGTGCCCCCACTTCCGTTGATTCATATTGAAGTGTCATCTTTGGCTCTTTATAAAATACAGTAACTCTTTCATTTGGTTCCCAAATGTTCACCGTTTTTGTAAAATATAGTTCTTCGTCTCCTCCAGATGGTTGAAACAAATTATTAGAAAGATCAGAAACCGATGTATAAACTACATCCTTTCCTGCTTCTCTTCTCACATGTTCCATTTTTACAGAAGATACTTTAATTTTCTGATCAGTTGGACATGTTGCTGTAAATGTCACTTTATCAATTTTTTTACAGTTCAGGACATCCCCTACTTTGAATCCGTTTTCTCCCCTATCACCAGTGTAGGCAATACTGCTTTTATCTTGTGATTGAAACGATACCGTAGCATCTTCGGCCTTGTATCTTGGTTTTACAATTACCGTATAATGATTCTGCTTTAATAATGTTTCATTATATGCTCGAATCAAATTAAGCTTACTATACGAAATCGTATCACCATCGGCTGATATGTTTTCAATCTTCTTACCACCCACATAAAAATCATATCCGGAAATCGAAACACCGTGTGTGAGTGTTCCCGGCATGATAGAAATGGTTTCACCTTTCCGCACCGTTTTGTTATTCCACCCCGCATTTCCTTCCAAAGAAGAAACATCGAATTCTGATGATCGATTTAACGATTTATAATTTTTCCCCGTCAAATTCTGTTTGGCATCTTCAAGCTTAAGCGTATACCTTGGATAATAATAGGTTGCACATTCCAGACTGTAATCTGCCCTAAAACAAAAACTATCTGTGTTTGCTCTCAGCGTCACATTGCCGTTTACTCCTTCCCAAAAACTAATGTCGCGAGTATCTGAATAATATGCCGTCTCAGTCTCACGATCAGTCAAATGATGAATTTTCTCATTTCCCGCAAGCCACAGTGTACCATTCTTATCACAAAACCTTACATTTTTAAATAAGCCAAAATTATCAGAATATCCATCTAGCATGGTTTCAAATGTTATTTTCGCAGCCTCACCACTGTACTGTGCATAATTTCTGCCATCATACGTGGATTGGTCTATGTCACTTACATCGACCGTAGCACATAATTTATTATTATCAGGCTCAACCACTGTCAGCGCATCATAAGTTACGCCATCCATTTCTAATTGCTTTAAATTACTCTGCTTTGCGAGCTGCTTCTTTGTTCCGATCCATACCGTTGTCCGTTCTTGCCCACTTTTTACATTTACTGCTGAACCATCTAATAATACACTGAAATAGGTTCCCTGTTCTGCCTTTTTATCAAGAGAAATCGTAACCGTTTTTTCCTTCTCACCCGGTGCAAAATTCACTGTTCCTCCATTAACCGGCTCATAATCATCAATTGCATCTGCCGTGCCTGACGCCGTCTGATATGTAGCAGCCGCATAATAGCCAAAGCCACTGGTTCTTTTAATTTTTACTGTTGCCTTTTTGGAGTTTTTTGCAGCTGTAATCTCGGATGACTCCATTGCATATGTTACCTTCTCCGATTTCTCATTATCTTTGATCTTGATCTCTTTCTGACCCTGCGTGCCAATCAATCCAACACTGGCATTTCCCAAAATCAAATCTGCTGTTTCCTCAGATTCCGCAATCTTGTCATCAAGAACACGAACATACACTTTTTTCTTATATTCACCGGCATCAAAATGAACCGTCGTCATCGGTCCCTTTACCGAATTGATCAATTCATTCTCTGCTTCGATACTTGCTTCTTTGGCTTTGTATTTTGTATATTCATCACGCCAGTTAACAGTTGTTGCTTCAGATCCTGTCTGTTTTTCATAGTTCTTTTGCAGGGAGGTTTTCTCTTTTTGAGTCTGTTCTTTTTTGCTGCTTTCTGCTTTTTGTGTTCCCTCTTGCTCTGTTTGGTCCTGCATGACCTGTTCCGCAGCAGTTTTTGTATCCTTCAGCGGTGCAAGTTTTACTTTATCTGCCCCGTCCTCAACATATACTTCATAATCTTCGCCATACTTTGCTGTAATGTCCAGACATTTCAGATCTACCGTTGCTTCTTTCGTTGAATTTCCAAGACGCACCAACAACATTTCTTGATCTTTCTCACCTTCTTTTATGGTTACTCCCGATTCACCATAAAAAGCAAAGCCTCCCTCCGGATAATTTTCCCATTGGGAACTAAGTTCCTCTTTCAGGCTTTCTTCCTCTTTCTCTTTTGCTAAGATAACTGCATCACCAAATGGTGATAACACACTAAAAAGCATGAGAAAGGTTGTAAAAAGCGCAACCCATCGATTTGTTTTTTTCATGTAATTCCTCCTTTTTCATGGATCCCTTCCACCCTTTTTGTAGTTGTTTCTGCCTATAAGACAAAGTTTCTTTTTCAAAAAAATCTTACCATTTGCTTTAATCAAAATCAATACTGCTATGCTCAATCGTATATTTTTCATTATGAATCGTATCGTTTTTTATTGCCTTTTAACACAAATTGTATTATCCTTACTGTAAACACTCAATTGCAAACCGAGATGCAGTTTTGTAAGTCGAGATGCAACTTTGTAATTCAACAACTTAATATTTGTAAGTG
>CAKRGX010000027.1 GCA_934338065.1 uncultured Eubacterium sp.
AATGAAAATGTATCAGATGAAAGTATTGAAGTAGGATGGTTTACTCCAAACATTGCAAAAGAAAAAATTACTGTTCCTGATATAAAGAAAAGAGTACGTGATATGTTGGAATTTGATGGTAAGCAACATTTTAGTACTTTTGAAAATACAGATAGTAAAATAAAATTTATTAGCGATATTCTTGTCAAATAATTATACATGACACGGAGGACACAAAATGAAAAAAATAATAATAATCGGATGTCCAGGGAGTGGAAAAACATATTTTGCAAAAGAATTAGCAGAAATATTAAACAAGAAAGTTTTTCATATGGACAATCTATATTGGAACAAAGATAGAACCCATATAAGCAGAGATGAATTAGTTGGTATAATAGATGAAATAATGGAACAGTCAGATTGGATTATAGATGGAAATTACATATCAACTATTGAACAGAGGATAAAAGGAGCGGATACAATATTTTACTTTGATTATTCTACAGAAGATTGTTTGGAAGGAATAAAATCCAGAGTAGGAGTAAAAAGAGATGATATCCCATGGATAGAAAGTGAGTTAGATGCTGACTTTGAAAAATTTGTATTAGATTTTAGAAAAGAAACTGCTCCCAAAATTGATAAGCTATTGAAAGCATATAGAGATAAGAAAATAAACAGGTTTATTTGTCAAGGGGATAAGGAAAAATATATTATGGAATTAAAAGAGAATCTTGGAAATATGAATACAACAACACATATAATGAGACTTAAAAATAGACCTTTTCAATTAATTTATAGTGGTAATAAGACAATTGAATTAAGGCTTTTTGATGAAAAGAGACAACTTATAAAAGCTGGAGACATAATTAAATTTATAAATACTGCTGATGAAAACAATACATTACTTGTGGAAGTAGTGGAGTTACATATTTATAAAGATTTCATTGAGTTATATAATAATCTGCCTTTATTAAAGTGTGGTTATACAGAACAAGATATCGACAGTGCAGATCCAAAACATATGGAAAAGTATTATTCTCAAGAGCAACAAAGTAAGTATGGTGTTGTTGGAATTGAAATTAAGGTAGTTGGCAAATAATGTGAAAAGGAATATAGCAATGAATAAGTATATAAAAAATTTAAACAGAATAGAATTTGTTGTAACAATGGCATGCACTGGGAGATGCATACATTGTTCAGAGGGGGAGCATAAATCAGGTGGAGAGCATATAGATGGAAACATAGCAGCACAAGCAGTTGTTGATATAGTGAAATATTTTGCAATGTGCATAAAAGAAACTGGTGTGGAAATCAAGTTAAATCCTGCTTGGCTTGTGAGCAAAGAAGATGAAAATGAATATAACAAAAAGACAAAGGAAATTATTTATGAATTTGAGGATTTAAATATTCCACAAGCCCAAGGAAATGTTATTTTTCCAAATGGAAATGCAGTGAAATATTTAAGTGAATATTTTGATGAAGATAAGGAATATGTAAATCCATATGATGAAGACCCAACAGATATTAGAGTAATTAGCTTTTCAGAAAATGGGGATGTGTTGAATGGAAATATTTATGAGAAATCAATTATGGAGATAATTGAAGAATATAAAGTTTATATTTAATTATCAATCCTCTTTTAATGAGAAGAGTGAATAAGATACTTCCAGCAGAGATATTGAAAAATAGGGAATGATAATTAGGCGTTTTTCTCATCTGGTATGGCTAAAAATACGGTTAAAAAAGGAAATGTTTTGTTGTTGAGAAAATTAGTCATTTACTGGCGACTGATTTTCTTGACACAAAAAACAAAATGCATGATAATGTAACAGTGTTATCTAGATAATTTAAGTGAAGTGTGTTATGCGGATTTTCAAATCCGCTTTATTTCACACTGAGGATTAGAAAAAACTAACTCAAATCGAAAAAAGAAAAGAGGTATTTAGTGATGAGTGAAAAAAAACTCAAGGGAAAAGATTTAATTAATGTTGGTATTTATGGCGCAATTTATTGTGTGCTTATGACGGCTGTGGCGATGCTGGGTTACATACCTATCATGATGCCGTTATTGACAGTGATAGGACCGATTGTGTGTGGTATTCCTATGATGCTTTTTATGACGAAAGTGAAAAAATTCGGTATGATTACAATTATGGGAATCATCATTGGTGTGTATTTATGGATTACAGGTATGGGAATTTGGCCGGCAATCTTTGGTCTGGTATGTGGACTGATTACAGACGTTATTGACAAAAGCGGTGATTACCAAAGTGCTATCAAAATAGTGATAGGAAATGGTATTTTTCACATACTATATTTTGGAAATTTTCTTCCTATCTATTTAAATGCTGATGAATATTTTTCCACAAGACAGAGTTTTGGTCAGGAATATATTACTTCACTGACAAATATTATGCAGCCTTGGACTGCACCTGTGCTGGTGGTTTGTTGCTTTGTTTCAGGTGCGATTGGAGCACTTCTTGGCAAGAAATTATTGAAAAAACATTTTGTTAAGGCAGGCATTGTATAATGGGAAAAGGAATTTTACAAACCAGTGTGCAAAATCGAGGGCTTGTTTTGGATCCCAGAACGAAACTGCTTCTCCTTTTTACCATGGCAGTATTTGTCTTAGGTTATATGGGTGGAGAAAAGCTACAGCTTTTAACCCCGATTTTTTGTGTTTTACCGGCGGTATTTTTATTAACTGCGAAAAAGTATAAAACTGCGATTGGATATATCCTGATATATTCAGCTTCCTTTTTGGCGTTTGTGTTTTGGGGCGACAAAACCAGCGGTATCATAAATTTTCTGCTTCTGGGAATATGTGGTATCCTTGCCAGATTCCTGCCTTGTATGATGATGGGAGCCTATATGATTTCCACAACAACCGTCAGTGAATTTACAGCGGCGATGCAGAGGATGCATTTAAGTGAGAAAATTATCATACCACTTTCCGTTATGTTTCGTTTTTTTCCAACAGTTATTGACGAGTTTGTTTCTATCAACGCTGCGATGAAGATGCGTGATATTCGTATTGGCGGAAGAAATTTCCCCAAAATGTTTGAGTATAGAATTGTACCGTTGATGACCTGCTGTGTAAAAATCGGCGAAGAACTTTCAGCGGCAGCTTTGACAAGGGGATTGGGCGGAAACATTCATAGAACCAATATATGCAGAATTGGATTTCGGATTCAGGACATTTTGGTGATACTGTTATGCTTTGTGCCACTGGTGCTTCTATTGTTTCAGACAACGGGGATTTTATGATAGGAGAGACTTAATGATTGAACTAAATAATATTTGTTTTCAATATGCAAATACAGAGGAATCATCTCTGAAAAATGTGTCACTTCAGATTCCGGACGGACAATGTGTTCTGCTTTGTGGAGAATCCGGCTGCGGAAAAACAACAATTACACGTCTTTTGAATGGCTTAATTCCTCATTATTACGAGGGAGAACTTCAGGGAGATGTACTGGTAAATGGTTTGAATGTGAAGCAGGAAGAGTTGTATGAGACGGCTAAAATTGTAGGAAGTGTTTTTCAAAATCCAAGAAGTCAGTTTTTTTGTGTCGATACTACCAGCGAAATTGCTTTTGGCTGTGAGAATATGGGATTACCTGAACAGGAAATACGGGAGCGAATGAGACAGACGGTCAGGGAATTGGATATGGAGCAATTACTTGACAGAGATATTTTTAATCTTTCTGGCGGAGAAAAACAAAAAGTCGCCTGTGCTTCAGTGTCTGCACTTCATCCTGAAATATTCGTGCTGGATGAACCAACCTCTAATCTGGATGTAAACGCCATAGAGGATTTGAAAAAGACCCTAATGTTCTGGAAATCCGAGGGTAAAACCATTGTGATAGCAGAACATCGATTATACTGGCTGACGGAACTTTGTGACAGAGTGATCTATATGAAAGCAGGGGAGATTGCTCTTGATATTTCCATGGATGAGTTTAAGAGTTATTCCGAAGCAACACTTTCAAATATGGGACTTCGTACTCTACGCATGAATTTACATAGCGATGTAAAATCAGCAATTGATAAGATGGAGAAGATGGTACTTCAAGATTTTTCTTTTTCATACGAAAAAAAAGATGCGATAAATATTCCTGAGATTTCGTTGCAGGAGGGTGAAGTGATTGCTGTTATAGGTAAAAACGGAGCCGGAAAATCTACCTTTTCACGCTGTCTGTGTGGATTGGAAAAGAAATTTAAAGGTAAAGTAATGATTGGCGAAAAGATTCTGCGTCGTAAACAACTGTTGAAACAATGTTATATGGTTATGCAGGATGTCAATCATCAGTTATTTTGTGAGTCTGTTGAGGAAGAGGTACAGCTTGGAATAGCAGATGAAAATTGCCAGAATGTATCTGATGTGTTAAAAAGCCTTGATTTGCAGAGATTTACAGAGCGTCATCCAATGAGCTTATCTGGAGGGCAAAAGCAAAGAGTTGCCATTGCATCTGCAATTCTGGCAGATAAGTCCATACTTGTTTTTGATGAGCCTACCAGCGGACTGGATTATTGTCATATGGAACAGACCGCAAGATTAATCGCATCATTAAAAGGCAAAAGGACTATATTCATTGTCACACATGATCCGGAGTTGATTGTACGATGCTGTACGCATATTCTCCATATGGAGGAAGGAAGCGTTCATGACTTATATGAATTGAATCAAGAAGGAACAAAGAAGTTAGAAAGGTTTTTCCTATCCGTCTGTGATTAGAAAAGATATGTGGAAAGGAAGATTGCTGAACGATAGGGAGATGATGTCAGTGACAAATAATAAAAGTGCAATAGCAGTCATATATATTTGGTAGCATTGGTACTTATGCTAATAGGGAGTGTCTTTGTAGTATACGATACTATGGCAAATCATCAACTACATATCTTGACAGAAAGAAACTTCAAAATTATTCTTATAACAGTGTTATATAGCGCTGTTACAGAAGGAGGTAAATGGTGAATCAGGACGATATACCATCCACAATGGAAAAAATTCATATAGCAGCGAAACAAGAATTCCTGGACAAAGGTTTTCAATTAGCATCTTTGCGCAATATTGTGAAGAAAGCCGGTGTGACGACAGGAGCTTTCTATGGTTATTACAAGAGTAAGGAAGAACTGTTTGATGCGCTGGTAGGTGAGCAGGCGAAGTATGTTTTTAAAATATTCGATACAACCCTTGGAAATTTTAATAAGTTGTCAGGGGAAGAGCAAACGAAAAGGATGACGGATATTTCTGGGGATGCAATGCTTCAGATGCTTGACTATATCTATGATTATTATGATAAATTTAAATTGCTTATTCTTTGTTCGGAAGGAACGCAATATGTTGATTTTATTCATCAATTGGTATTGAAAGAAACAGCTTCTACGTATGCATATATAGAAACCTTAAAGCAGATGGGAATTAATATAAAGCCAATCAATAATAATTTAATTCACATGGTTTCCAGTGGACTTTTTACGGGTGCATTTGAAACAATTGTTCATGATATGCCAAAAGAAGAAGCAAGAGAGTATGTCCGACAGTTACAACAATTTTACACAGCAGGCTGGGAAGAACTTTTAGGTGTCAAGTTCGGCGAACAATTATAGATTTGTAAATCAGAGAAACTCGTTCTGGGTTTCTATTAAAAATAAATTATAGGTTAGAAATAACTAACTAAAATAAGGAGGAAAATTCCTATGCTCCTGTAAGCAGTCGCATTTTGCTCCGCAAAACAAGGAGGAATTGAAATGAAACAAAAGGAAAGAAGCACAATGAGCTGGCTTGCTGAATTTGCAGGTGAGAAAAAGAACCTGTACATTGCAAGTGTGCTATTTGCCATTATTGGTGTTGCCTGCAGTATCATTCCCTATGTCATTATGGGAGATATGGTAGCAAAACTGATTGATGGAAACCGTGACTGGCAGTTTTATTTGAGAGATGGAATTATTATGGCGTTGTTTTGGGTCGGCAGGGTTACCTTTCATGGTATATCTACTTCCTATTCCCACAAAGCTACCTTCCATGTGTTAGCGACCATTCGAAAGAGATTATGTGACAAGCTGGCAAAGGTTCCGTTGGGATTGGTAAAAGATACACCATCCGGCTCTTTGAAAAATATTATGGTAGAGAGGGTTGACAGCATTGAAACAACCTTGGCACATGTGTTGCCCGAATTTACAGCAAACTTGCTGGCACCTTTGGTGGTGTTTATCTATCTTCTGATTATTGACTGGAGAATGGGACTGGTTTCGCTGATTACGCTCGTGCTTGGGTTGTTTGCTTACATGGGAATGATGATTGGTTATGAAGAAAGTTATCAGAACACAGTAAATAAAACAAAGACACTGAATGATACAGCTGTAGAATACATCAACGGTATTGAGGTGATTAAGGCTTTTGGTAAGGCGCAGAAATCATATAAAAAATTTGAAGTGGCCGCAAAGGAAGGTGCTGATTGTTACGTGGAGTGGATGCGAAGATGCAACATATTCTTTAGTATTGCCATGGTGCTTGCTCCTTGTACTTCTCTGGCAATAGTTCCGATTGGCGGAATCTTTTATATGAATGACAGTCTTGCATTTGTGGAACTTGTTATGTGTCTGATTTTATCTTTGGGACTTGTTTCGCCAATCATTACCGCCATGAGTTATAGTGATGATCTTGCGAAAGTCGGTACCATTGTGGGAGAGGTTGCGGGGATTCTCTCCTGGGAGGAAATGGAACGTCCTGCTAATGCTCAGGAAGATGTGAAGGATTATTCGGTTACACTTAACAATGTTACGTTTGGATACAATGAAAAGCAAGTACTTCACGGTGTGAATCTACAGATAAAAGAAGGAACCGTCAATGCGCTTGTTGGACCTTCCGGCAGTGGAAAATCGACGATTGCAAAACTGATGGCATCTCTGTGGGACGTGAAGGACGGAAGTATTGAAATTGGCGATGTGAATATCCGTAATCTGCCTTTGGAAGAATATAACCGGAAAGTGGCATATGTATCCCAGGACAATTATCTGTTTGATGATACCATTCGTGAAAATATCCGTATGGGTAACTTAGACGCAACGGATGCAGAGGTAGAAGAGGTTGCAAAGAAAAGTGGCTGCCATGAGTTTATCATGGGATTGGAACATGGCTATGACACCGTGGTGGGCAGTGCCGGAGGGCATTTGTCCGGCGGGGAAAGACAGAGAATTTCCATTGCCAGAGCCATGTTAAAGGATGCACCGATTGTGATTCTGGATGAGGCAACTGCTTATACAGACCCGGAAAATGAAGCAGTCATCCAGTCTTCTGTGGCAAAGCTTGTTCAGGGAAAGACATTGATTGTAATTGCCCATAGGCTTTCTACCATTGCAGATGCAGACCGGATTTTTGTTGTGGAGGATGGAAGAATTGCAGAAGAGGGCACGCATGAGCAATTACTGGAAAACGGAAAACTTTATTCCAAGATGTGGAAATCACATATCGGAGTAAAGGATATGGGAGGTGAAGCATATGCTTAAGATTTTCAAGAAATTCTTTGATTTTTGTGGTAAAGTCAATAAAAGAAAATTTTATAAATCACTGGTTTTAGGTGTGCTGTTTGCACTGATGGAAGCTGTGAAAATTCCGGCAATTATGCTTTTGCTTGATGGAATTATTAGACAGAAGGTGACGTCTGTACTTCTCTGGGAGTGTTTTGCTATCTTATTTGTAAGCGTGGCAATTGGCTCTGTAATCAAATACCGAATAACAATGTTGCAGTGTGAAGCAGGATATTATACGGCAGCCGGTAAGCGTATTGAAATAGCAGAACATATGCGTTATCTGCCTATGGGTTATTTCAATCAGAACAGTCTTGGTCAGATTACAAGCGTTACCACAAATACGATGGAACAGCTGGCGGATGTTGCTACAAAAGTCGTGATGATGACAACACAGGGAATTTTGACCACGCTTGTTATTACCGCCATGGTTCTTTGCTTTGACTGGAGAATTGGACTTGTTGCTGTTGCCGGAATTATTTTGTTTTTCGGAGTAAATAGCATGTTGCAAAAGAGAAGTCAGAAGCTTGCGCCAATTAAGATAGAATCCGATACAAATGTGGTAGAAAAAGTGCTGGAGTATGTACAGGGAATCTCTGAAGTACGAGGATATAACCTGACAGGAAAAACTTCCAAAAAGCTGAATAAGGCGATTGATGATAATCGCAATATTAATACGAAAATGGAATTGAAATTTGTACCGCTGATGCAGGTTGAAAGCGGAATTATTAAGTTGACAGGAGTAGTGATGACCTTGTTGTCCATTTATCTGTACCTGCAGGGAAGTATGGAACTTTTGAACTGTGTTGGTATGATTATCTGTTCCTTCTTAGTGTTGGACAGTTTAGGAACCGCAGGAAATTATTCGTCTCTTTTACGAACAGTAGATATGGGTGTAGATAAAGCACAGGCAATCCTTGATTTGCCGGAGATGGATATTGAAGGAAAAGAAATTACGCCAAAGAATTATGATGTGGATATCCATCATGTGGATTTTTACTATGACAAAGATTCTGTAGGAAAGAAGTCCAAGATTATTGATGATGTGTCCGTACATATTCCGGAGAAGACAACAACGGCAATTGTGGGACCAAGTGGTGGTGGAAAGACAACACTCTGCCACCTGATTGCAAGGTTCTGGGATGTGGATAAAGGAAATATTACTCTTGGTGGTGAAGATGTGCGAAGCTACAGTATGGATAGTCTGATGAGGAACTTTAGTTTCGTATTCCAAAATGTGTATTTGTTTCAGGATACCATTGCCAATAACATCCGTTTTGGTCAGGAAAATACAGCGATGGAAAAAGTCATTGAGGCGGCGAAAAAAGCCTGCTGTCATGATTTCATTATGGCATTGCCGGATGGATATGAAACAGTGATTGGCGAAGGGGGAGCAAGTCTTTCCGGTGGTGAAAAGCAGAGAATCAGTATTGCCAGAGCAATTATGAAGGATGCTCCGATAATCATTCTGGATGAAGCTACGGCCAATGTAGATCCGGAAAACGAAAAGGAACTGATGGAAGCCGTTGACGCACTGACAAAAGAAAAGACCATCTTTATGATAGCGCACAGGTTGAAGACAGTACGGAATGCGGACAGGATTCTTGTATTGGATCAAGGAAAAATCGTGCAGCAGGGCAGGCATGAGGAACTGATGAAACAGGAAGGAATTTATAAGCGTTTTGTAGAGTCAAGAGAACTGGCGGCAAGCTGGAAGCTGTAAAACAGTATATACAAAAGAATGAAGCTGGGATATCACAATCCCAGCTTATTGTAATGAGAAATATTATCAAATTAATTTTTGGTATTTCGTATAGTAAGGTGATATAATGAGTTAGAATAAACTAACAAAAGGGTGGTGCATGATGGTGAACAACAATATAGAATATTGGCTGAAAATGGCGGGATTTTATACACCGTTCATGAAGAAAAATAAAAAAATATATGAGGCAATCTGCAGGGAAGTAGAACCGGAATTGAATCGCAAAATGACCGTTTTGGAATTGGCTTGTGGAACCGGTGCGGTAATTGCGTTGTTGGCAAAAAAGTATCCGGAAAAGCATTATACGGGAATAGATCTTTCGCCTAAGATGATTGAGGTCGCTTCGGCAAAGAAGACGGAAAATGCAGTATTTGTCTGTGATGATTGTGAGAACTTGCCTTTTGAAGATAATTCATTTGATGCAATAACCTGTTCCATGAGTTTTCACCATTATCCTCATCCTGTGGATTTTTTCAGAAGCTGCGAAAGGGTGCTCAGGTCGGGCGGACGTTTGATTATCCGTGATATGACAGCAGGTCCGATAATGCTGAAATTAATCAATGCGGTGGAAATGCCGTTAGTGCATTTGCTGGGAAAAGGGGATGTTGCCTGCTATGGACGAAAGGACTTTGAACAGTTCTGTCAGGAATCCGGATTGAAATTGGAACTTTTTGAACAGCGGAAAGGATTTAGATTACATAGCGTTATGAGAAAATCTGTATAAATGACAGATATCAATAGGGAGTGGTAATCGTTACTTTGCTGATTATATTGTTTTTCTGAAAATGGAAGGAGTGAATATATTTGGAGAAAAAGAAAAGAGAACATCTACCGATTTATGGTGTGGTACAGCGCTGCTTGGCTATGTTGGCTCGCAGAAAGTTGCAAGCGTTGTTGTAGAACCTTGTGAGATGATGTGTAAATGATAAAATATCTCAAGAGAAGAAAAAGCATAGATGTGAATGTTTTTGAGCGGTATAATATATGTAACGAAGATAAAATCTTTTGTTCCTATAAGGGCAGTCACATTTTGTTTCGTGAAACAAGGAGGATTGTAAGATGAAGAAACATAAATTTTGGGCATGGGCAGCTGTAATCTGCATGCTCATGACAATCTTTACAGGATACAGACATGAATAAGTTATGGAGGTACAAGAATATGAATATTATGAAAAAAATTGATGTAAAGAAGACAGGTGTTTTTGTTGCCGGAGTGTTATTTGGAACAGCAGGCATCAAGATTTTGTCCAGCAAGGATGCAAAACAAGTATATACAAAATGTACGGCTGCCGTGCTTCGAGCCAAGGAATGTGTGATGAAGACAGTTACGAATATTCAGGAGAATGCGGAAGATATTTACGCTGAAGCACAGCAAATTAATGAAGAACGCGTAGGACAGGGAAATGAATTTGCTGACGAAAGTGAAATAGCTGATGATAATAGTGATATGTAAATCAAAGAGTAAGAATGAAAACGGACACCTGCAAAAAAGATGCAGGTGTTTTCCGTATAGAACGATTTTAGGAAAGGTCACAGAATAATGAGATTTCGGATTTTACATGAAATAAAAGGAAGAATGAGAATTCACATCATTCAAAGAAAAAGAATGACGGATATTGAAGCAGATACTTTGGAATGTTATCTGAATCAGTGTAATGGAATTTTGTCTGTGAAAATATATGAGCGGACACAGGATGTGATAATTTGCTATAAGGGAGAACGAATAGTACCCATTTCGATTTTGCAAAAGGCTACATATGAAAGCATAAAAGTGCCACAATCAGCATTGGAACTTTCCGGAAGAGCTACTAATAGAAAATATCAGGATAGAATAGTGGAAAAAGTGCTTTTGCGATTTGCAAGTAAATTATTTCTTCCATATCCAATAAGATTTGCGGTTACAACAGTAAAATCGGCAAAATATATTTGGAAGGGACTTTGTTCTGTATTAAAAGGGAAAATAGAGGTTGCCCTTTTAGATGGAATAGCAATTGGAGTATCTGTAATTCGCGGAGACATGAATACGGCAGGCTCTGTGATGTTTTTACTAGACATTGGAGAAACATTAGAAGAATGGACACATAAGAAATCAGTGGATGACTTGGCAAGAAGTATGTCACTCAATATTGGCAAGGTGTGGATGATGGATGATGGGAAGGAAATTCTCATAGATGCTAATCAAGTAAGGGCGGGAGATATAGTCGTTACGCATATGGGGAACGTTATTCCTTTTGATGGCACTATTGTAGGAGGGGAAGGAATGGTCAATCAGTCGTCCTTGACCGGAGAGCCCTTGCCAGTTGAGAAAAAGGAAGGTGGATATGTGTATGCCGGAACTGTATTGGAGGAAGGCGAATTGACCATACAGGTTAAGGTTGCATCTGGTGGGACACGCTATGAAAAAATTGTAACAATGATAGAAGAAACAGAGAAGCTGAAATCCGATATGGAGAGCAAGGCTGAGCATTTGGCAGACCGACTTGTTCCATATACACTGATGGGGACCGGACTTGTTTATCTGTTCACCAGAAATATGACGAAAGCTTTATCGGTTTTAATGGTAGATTATTCTTGTGCGCTAAAGCTTGCAATGCCAATCACGGTTCTTGCGGCGATTAAGGAAGCGAACAGGCATCAAATAACTGTAAAAGGTGGTAAATTTTTAGAACTGATGGCAGAAGCGGATACTATTGTATTTGATAAAACAGGAACCTTGACGAAAGCGCAACCAATGGTAGTAAATGTCGTTTCTTTTAATGGAGAAAAACCAGAAGAGTTACTCCGCATGGCTGCTTGCCTGGAAGAACATTTTCCGCATTCTATTGCAAAAGCAGTGGTCAATGCAGCCAAAGAAAAAGGGCTCATACATGATGAGAATCATTCTAAGGTGGAATATATCGTTGCGCACGGTATTTCATCAAGAATAGAAGGGAAAAAAGTGGTAATCGGAAGTTATCATTTTGTGTTCGAAGATGAAAGATGTTCTGTGCCAATTGGGATGGAGGAAACATTTGAGAATCTGCCGGAAGATTGCTCACTACTGTATCTTGCCATAGAAGGAAAACTGGCAGCGGTTATCTGTGTTTCTGATCCAATAAGAGAGGAAATATCCGACGTTATAAATTTGCTACGGGAGCAGGGATTTACAAAAATGGTTATGATGACGGGAGATAGTGAGCGAACTGCGGTTTCAGTTGCAAGGGAAATACGAATCGATGAATACTACTCTGAAGTTCTTCCAGAGGATAAAGCAGCATTTGTTGATAAGGAGCATAAAGAGGGCAGGAAGGTTATTATGATTGGGGATGGGGTAAACGATTCTCCTGCTCTGTCAGCAGCAGATGTAGGTATTGCCATTAGTGATGGAGCCCAAATTGCCAGGGAAGTAGCAGACATTACCATTGAGGCGGATAATCTATATGAATTAGTGGTTTTACGAGCAATCAGCAGGAATTTGGTCAAAAGGATTCGTAAGAATTATGCGAAAATTGTGGGGATTAATACAGGATTGATTTTGCTTGGAGTTACAGGTGTGATACAGCCCACAACATCTGCATTGTTGCATAATACATCAACGCTTGCTATCAGTATGAAAGGTATGAACGGATGGAAGAAAAATACTTCTGATGTTTTAAGAGAGGAGGATGCATATGTCTGAGTGTGAATTATGCGACAATGAAATTGACTATCATGAGATTATTGACTGTATTACCTGTGCCTTGGATGCACGAGACCCATATACGGCAGGTCATTCAGAACGTGTCAGCAATATGGCACTAAAAGTGTGTCAGTTGATAGGACTTAAGAAAGAAGATACATTAAAAATACATATTGCGGCACACTTACATGATATCGGCAAGATAGGTGTACCGGATGCCGTACTAAACAAAGAGGGAAAATTGACAGATGAGGAGTTTGACTATATAAAAAAACATCCAACGATAGGGGCTGAAATACTTGGAAAATCCCATAAATTAAGTGAACTGTCAGATATTGTTCTGATGCATCATGAACGCTTTGATGGGAAAGGGTATCCAATTGGAAAGGCAGGGGTAGAGATACCCATAGGTGCAAGAATTATTGCAATATGTGATTCGATTGATGCAATTACATCTAACCGTTGTTATCGTAGAGCTCATGATTTTGACTTTTGTTATCAGGAAATAGAGAAGAATTTAGGGAAAATGTACGATCCGATTGTTGGGAGATTTGTCTTGGAACATTGGGATGAAATAACCAGTGTGGTAAAAATATAAATCCAAAAAAATCGTATATGGACTTACTACAGGAATGGTATAAGGAAGGCTTTCTCCAAGGGTTGGATTGTCTTGTTTACGCAGTAAATCAAGCAAGTAACGAACCATGGGCAATAGATCATTAACTTCTTGCTCCGTGCAGTTAATTAATAATGTAAAGAGTTTTTGAAGATTTGGTGCTTGATTGTTGCTGGCTGGGTAGAAAATCTTATCATTTCCAGCCGGCTCAGAGGATTATGGTTTGAAATTTCTATGTACATATGGCTCTCGGAGAGTATTTCGTTATTATATAAATCTGAGAATGCCCGTCTCTGATCACTTAGAACCAGATCAACCTTGTCATTTTCTAATGCTTTATATAACTCTTCATGACTTCCAACTATGATGCTTACCTCAACAGTCGGGTATTTGGAAGAAAACTCGGCTACAGCTTCTGAAAGTTCATTGCTATGATAGCCTTTATAATAGCCAATACGTAGAATCGCATGATCGCCCGCTGCGATTCTTTTTGTTTCCCGTTTTATTTGTTCTACATCGCTGATAAGAATGAGACTTTTTCTGTAAAAGTGTTCTCCTGCTGGTGTCAGTGAAAAGGCCCGGTTATGTCTGTCAAGAAGTTTTACCCCAAGCTCCTGTTCCAGCTTTTTTATCTGTTGGGAAATAGCTGGTTGGGAAACATTACATTTTTCAGCAGCCTGATAAAAGTTCCCTGTTTCAATGATAGCCTGAAAATATTCAATCTGTCTAAATAGCATAGCGGAACTAATCAGGTGATAGGTAACATTTACTTCAGGATCAATTAAGGGAATCCGTTTCCGTCCTTTCAGAGTCTGCTCTGAGCCGGGTGCTTTACTGCTGGAAAAACATAATAATGTGGAAGTCCTGACCAATTCTTCAAACTCAAATTCATCTGTCTGTATCATTTTCCCAATCAAAAACAAAGGAAACCCTCGTTCAATCAGAAAGCAATAGAAAGCAATATCAGCAGGCGAGCCATTAACAATGAATAAAGCTACAGAATAAGGGAAGGACTGCCGGATGTGGCATTTCACAGTCTTCGTCATACGAGTATACTTGTCTGAGGAGTTTCATCAGCTGGCAGTCCAGAAGAAAGACGCATAATCTTCTTCATAAAATGTGCTCCCTTTCATTCATACAACGTAAAAGACTAACGAACATATTTAATGAAACACATAAAATGGGAATGTATATTGAAATTCACGTCGTTCTGTGATAGAATCTCATTACTAAAAAGTGTGCAGATGCACGGAAAGGGGGAGCGTAACGATGGAGATTAAAAGAGACGCTTACCTACAGCAGCTGACCCTGCGAAAAGATAATGGAATGATAAAGGTGATTACCGGCATTCGTAGATGTGGCAAATCCTTTTTGCTGTTTACCATCTTTAAGAGATACTTACTGGAGAACGGCGTTGATGTTGATCATATTATTGAGATTGCATTGGACGGTATTGAAAATGAGGAACTAAGAGATCCTAAGGTGTGTTTCAAGTACATCAAAGATGCCATGAAAGACGATGGCAAATACTATCTGCTTCTTGATGAAGTGCAGTTTATGTCACAATTTGAGAAAGTGCTGAACAGCCTGCTCCGCATGAGCAATATTGATGTGTATGTCACCGGAAGTAATTCCAGGTTCCTGTCCAGCGACATTGTGACCGAATTCCG
>CAKRGX010000028.1 GCA_934338065.1 uncultured Eubacterium sp.
CACGGCTTCGCATTGTCGATAACAGCGAACAGAAGTCATCTGGCAATGCGACATTCGCAAATTCATCTAACATAAAAGTTACATGGATTGGCAGTCTGCCTCCGCAGTTAAAGAAACTATTGCAACGGGAGGGACTCCTTCCACCCGATGAACCATTAGCTTCTTAAATATAATTTCCTAACTCTATATCACTTCAAAAAGTTGCCTGCCTTAGACAGCTTAGTTAAGTGTGCCAATTTATGGCTTTCCTCTACTTTCTTTCACACTAATCTCCTTTCGCTATTTCAGTTGCTCCTATAACGCAAAAAGAGGACATGTATTCGATATAGGACTTGAAGGATTATAATATTTAAGGGAGATAAAAATTATGAAAGATCCAAAATATTTGCTCTTTGCACAGGACTGATATTCGCAGTTACTATTTTCGTAACAATGCTCCCACATTGCATCGGATTTTTAAGTAATAATTCTGCTTCTTCTTCATCAAGTTCCTTTGGAACACCCAATATAATATTATCCTCACACAAAAAATGACTATACTGTGTTCCTATTTTTCTTTGAAAATTCATTCTGCTATACATCCTTTCGATTTCTAATTTTTATTCTACAATAGTCAATCTAATTTAAAAAATCGAAATCCTTTTTTACTATAAACTCTTTCCTGCAATCTTTTCCAATTGCTTACCTATTTCGTCAAGGCTATCTCTCTTTTTTTGCTCCATACGAACATAATTAGATGTATTTATTAAACAATTTATACCCTCTGCAATCATTCTTAAACTCTGCAAAAACTCAAACAATATTTCCTGATATTCCGCCGGAAGCAATCTTGATTCTTGAATCAGTTCAATCTCCTGTATTTTCTGCAGTACCAGAATCTGTTCATTCGTTTGAAACAATTCAAAAGGTTCAATGCTCATTCCATGACTTACCTTAACAATATTGCTTTCCCGAATATCATAATCTTCTTTTTTGAGTATGTCATACAACGTACTTTGCGACATTCCGCTCTTCTGCGAAAATCTGTACTTTGACATTTTTGTTGCTTCTAAATATTGAATTAGTTTTTCTCGGACTATGCTCTTATACATCTTTCAAGCATCCACATCCTTCCTGTGACCACAAGTAAAGTATACACTGCCCTTTTATTGTATGGTAGACTATTTGTTCCGTGGTAAGTACCACGGTAATCCGTGATATTCTTTTTACAACCAATCACATAATACACTTTGAAATTTCCACTTTTTTGGAATTTTCGACTAATCCTGTTATTTTTGTGCTTTTTGATATAGTTCTATAATGCATCTCGCCCGATAACACAAAAGTTCAATAATGGAAGGATCGGATGTCGTCTCAATTCTTATATATTCTGTAAGATTTATAATCCAGTTACAGATAGCGGTTTTCGTTGAAACAATCCTCATCCGAAAAACATTGTCCTGCGCTTTCATTTTTGCTGTGATCCGAAATTCCAGTTTCACCGCTTCCACCAGTGTTTCATCAACCAAAAGTGTAGCACTGACTGGCTCTTCATATATGTAAAAGAAAAGAGGAATCATGTTTCTGACAACACGTTCCTCTCGAACCTTTACTGTTTACTCCAACATTAAATTTATTGGACGTTACTTAACTTTACTTTAATAAGAATTGCTGTATTCCATAACAATTGTCGACTATGTCATCACATAAATAATGCTTAATCTGCTCCGATAAGTGTACTGCATAACTTGGCTTACACCGATCCTATTCATCTATGAAAACTATAAGACGATTTCCCAGCGTCCATCAATGGCAACAGTGCCTGCACTTTCCTATGCCATTAGTAAATCATATAAATACACTAAATTCTTATTGCTAGGCAAAATATCTTCGTTTAAAGCCCGTATCAGATTTTCTGAATTCTGTCTGTCACTGCCTGATCTCTGCTCTGCCACCTATGATTAAACATCATGCCTTTTTATTATCCAAACAAACGATAACTATCATCTTTCTCTCCAAAAACAACAAAAGACTCAAGGCTCAAATAAATGAGCCAAGAGTCCCTGCCTATTTCATGTTATACATGACTAAACTTCCATTTTGTCCTGCAACATCATCAAGACGTCGTCTTATTCTGTTATGTTCGGCCTTTCTTTCCCCAACTCCTTACAGTAGCCTAACCTCCCATGTCATAAGGCGTCTCCTTTACTTCAGGATCCTTAATTCCTTCGTTCTGCTTATCCATAAAGGGACATCAACTCCTACGCTGAGTCTCTGCTCTGATGGAAATAAATCTGACTTAGCTCTCTATGTTTATGAAATTCTTCTGTTCCTTCCAGCTTTTGTATTGTCTGGGTGATTCGAAACGCCTTACATCGCCCACTTCAGCCAGAAATTCAGCCACCGTGATCACTCCTATACCTTTGATGGCAAGCATCCGGCCTTGATTAGTTTATTTTTCCATGAGATTTCGGCAAGATTGCAGGGAAGAAAAAAGGAAGTCCATCTATCATGCTTTTCGAAATTTCTTCATAATCCTTTCCTAAAATAGCTTCCGCAGCACCATCATTAAATATGTGTACGGAATTATTCTTGTGATGATACGCCCTTGCAAAACAACTTACTTTCGCCGTCATATTGTCCATAAATCAGATTCCCTCCTAGTTTTTTTATTTTCATTCTAAACCTACGAAGTAGGAGGGGCAATCTACGGAACGTAGAGTTGTTTATTTTGGTTTGTCACCAAAGCGCATTTTCAGGTAATCAATTATAAGATCGACTGCTTTATCGCGCCCTACCCGCCCAGTGTTGATCGTAAGATCATAACTTATCGGATTCGTCCAGTAATCTCCACCGGTATAGTATTTATAATATTCTGCACGATACTTATCTGTTTTTGTTATTAGACGATCTGCTTCCTTTTCCGAAACCTGCATTTTCTCCATAATGGACTGCCGGCATTTTTCTCTCGGAGCTTCAATATAAATACTGATAACATTAGGCCACTGTTCAAGTATCTTATTGGCACATTTCCCTACGATAACACACGACTCAAAGTTTGCCAGATCTCTTATAATATAAGCCTGCAGCTGATAGATCGATTCGTCCGACACAAAATCTTTACTGGCTGGATCTGGCACAGCAGAATAATCGAGCATTCCTTTCATTTTTTTGTGCAGATAAGACCCTCTCAATCTTTCATCAATATCAAAAAATAGTTTTTCATTCAAACCGCTGAATTCAGACGCCATTTTTAATATCCGCTTTTCATAACAAGGTATCCCGAGCCGTTTGGCAACTTCATTCCCGATTTCTTTACCACCACTGCCAAAACCTCTGGCAATTGTAATTACATAATTTTTCATGTCTTCCCTTCTTTCCGGATGGCAATTACTTCCATCCCTCAAATGTAATTGCCTCAGAAGATGTTGCATATTTTTCCGGCCATAACGTTACCCAGTCATCGCCAGATGCATCTGCCTTGGATAAATCTTTTGGCTGAAACTGTCCACATCCCCAGTCGAAATCTGCACCATTACCACCACTTTCATTCATCTTATAAGGATAACCTGCCAGATTAAATGTATTGTTTGATAATGCTTCCTGAAGAGCATCGGTTTCTGTTGAATTTGCTTTCTTTGCTGCTTCACAAGCAAGTTCTACTGCCATAAAACCACAGATTACATCATTACTTGGAATTGAATTAAATTCCTTTTTACAATAATCTGCCAGATAATCTTTGGATGCCGATTCGTACTTTGCCTTATAAATTGAATAACCAAGAAATGGCAATTTAGCAGTCGATGGCTCCAAACCACCAAGTTCTGTATTTGGCCATGAAATTGGATCCCAGCTCATTCCCTCAATTACCATAATTGGGGCATAACAATTCATCTCTTTACATTTCTGTACAAGGCTGACACTATCTTCAAAATACTGAGGTGCAAACAGGATATCAGGATTTAAGTTCTTCACTTTCTGCACAGTTGCTGTCCAATCGCTGTTGCCAGGATCAAAAAATTCTTCATAGACAACTTTAAATCCGTTTTCCTTTAAAAATCTACCGACAGATTCGCTTACTTCATGACCATATGTCGTCTCAAGATTCAGAATTGCTACTGTCTTTTGACCGGATGTTTTATATTTACTATAATTACTCTTTAAATATTCAAAAACATCTTTCCACCATCCGCCGCCTTTCCATGATTCATCCATCTGTGGATTGGCAATCAATTTTCCATACTGCTCATTCGCTGTATAACTGTCTGCTGCAATACAAAACATCTCTTTATTATGTTTTGCTGCAATTGGAGCTGCTGCCAAAAATGGTGAGGTATATGGCGAGGTTAAAAGATCCACTTTATCATCACTGATTAGTTTTTCATACAGCGTAGGTATCTTACTTTCATCAAATTCATCATCATAATATTTTAACTCGACTTTTTTTCCGTTGACACCACCATTTTTATTGATGTATTCTACCGCGGCTTTTGCTCCCTTCAGTGTATTTTGTCCCGCATGGGCACAAGTTCCACTCAAAGTATATGTACCACCAATGATAAGTTTTCCACCCTCATTACCTGTTTTTTCACCATCAGAAGATGAAGATCCACAGGCGGTGAGACTCATACCAAGGGCCACCACCAATGCAGCACTGACTAATTTCTTTCCTATTTTTCGTAGTTTCATAATAAGTTCCTCCTTTACTGTAAAACTATGTTTCTATAAAAATCCACACAACCTTTACTAAGGATATGAGGGATTTTTCTCTTTTTATCCACCTATGTAGGAGCTTTTTACCCTCTCTGAGTTAAGAAGCTCCTTAGAGGTTCCTGACATTACAATCCGTCCCTGTTGAACCACATGACCATAATCCGCAAACTGCAGGGCAATCTCCATAATCTGCTCAACGACCAGAACCGGTTTGTTCAGGCGATCCACAAGACGTTTAAGGGAACCATACAATTCCTGCACAACCTTCGGCGCCAGTCCCATCGATATGTCATCTAAAAGAAGCAGAGCCGGCTCTTCCATAATCGCTTTACCAATGCTCAACATTTTCCGCTGTCCGCCACTAAGGGAGCCAGCCAGCAAGGCTGATTTAATCGCCAGTGGCTCAAACATATCGTAAACAAGTGATAAATTCTTTGAAGCATTTTCCTTCGCTTTTTTACTAACACAGGAAATCATTAGATTTTCCTCAATTGTAAGATTCGGAAATGTTCCTCCTTCTTCCGGTACCTGGATTACCCCACGCTCCACAATCTTATGCGGGGACAAACCATCCAGACGCTCACCATCAAATACAATACTCCCCTTCTGCAAGGGCACCAGCCCCGAAATTGTCTTCATAATCGTGCTCTTTCCTGCCCCATTCGCACCGATAAGTGCCACCCGGCTGTCCCGCTCCAAAGAGAAATTAATTCCTTGCAATACATTCATCTCTTTTGAATAACCAGCATATACATCGTTATATTCAAAATAACTCATATTCTTCCACCTCCCAGATAAGCATCTATTACCTTAGGATCTGCAATTACCTCCGCAGGCGTTCCCTGAGCAATCAGTTCACCGGCATGAAGAACAACAACCCGGTCACAAATTTCCTTTATGAACATCATAATGTGTTCAATGACAATAATCGTAATTCCCTGATCTGCCAGTTTCTTCATTAACTTCATCCTTTCCCGAATTTCTTCTCCGGACAGACCGCAGGATACTTCGTCAAATAATATAATTTCCGGATTGCACGCCAGAGCACGGGCAATTTCCACGTTTTTTTTATCTGGCAATGAAAGATTATTTGTTGTTATATCTTTTACTGCATCCAAATGCGTCAATGACAGAATCTCATCAAAGGACAATTTTACTCCTTTTCCACTCCGTCCCGCATTCGCGCGGGCAACCTTAATATTTTCTAAAGGTGTCATGCTTTCAAATGGTGCAACCATCTGAAAACAACGGCCAATTCCCATTTTGGCAATTTTATGTGGTGCAACACCGGAAATGTTCATTCCTTTATAAAGAACGCTTCCACTTAACGCACGATAAATTCCACAGATAATGTTAAATAACGTTGTTTTTCCTGATCCATTCGTTCCTATGATTCCAAGGACTTCTCCTTTTTTTACCGATATATTAATATCAGAAAATAACTCAAGTCCCCCAAATCCCATAGTCAGATGTTTCATCTCCAAGATAGGTTCATTCATTCAACCACCTCCGCTTCTTTGTGCGTATTTTCATCCTTTTTTTCTTTTTTATTCCGTATACGGATTAACAATTTATCTGTCACCTGACAGATGCCAACCCAGATACCCTGTTTCATCAACATCATAACAAGAATCAAAATGAGTCCAAGTACCAGATTGTGTCCACCACTTACTGTAATCATACTTCTTGCTGTTTCCTGAACAATAATCAATATAGCACCGCCAATCACCGGTCCCATTACAGTTCCACAGCCACCAACGTATGCCCCCAGTAAAATATCATTACTGATTGCTGTATCAAAGGTTGCTGTTGGTGTAATATGCATCTCATAGAGCGCATACAGCGCCCCCGCAAGTCCTGTTATCATAGCTCCAATTACCAGTGCTTTTGTCTTTGTGCGATACAGATTAATGCCAATCATCTCTGCTGCTTCCGGCACATCACGAACTGCTTTAAAACTAAGACCTAACGGACTTTTCACCAATAAGGCAACACCGATTACTGTCAGGATTGTCAAAAGAACAATGAGCGGATACAAAAGCTCCGGTGATACAAATTTCACAAACACACCTTTGCTGGCAAATAAAAACTGACTGGATTTAAAAACATTTAAAAATATAACACCGAGCCCAAACGTTCCAATCAAAAATGACAAGCCTTTGATTCGTAATAGTGGATAAGAAATTATCCATGCAAACAAACCAGCAATGATAACACCAAGAATCACCAAAAGCGGCAGCGGCAGATCAATGTTATAACCTCCCGGAAGGGCAACCGCATAAGCTCCTATACCAAAAAATACAGCATGTCCAAACGATACTTCTCCGATATATCCGCCTAACAAATTCCATCCCTGACCTGCAATCAGAAACAAACAGATATATACAATAAAACTGGACAGATACGATTGATTACTGGCATGAAAATATGCCAGATAAGCAGCCATTAAAATGGCTCCGCCAATAAGGCTGAGAATCAATTTTTTTGCTTTCATGCAGCCTGCCCCCTCTCATTCTTTTTGCGGTAAAACAAACCATTTGGCTTAGCTACAAGAATAATTAACAAAACAATATAAATCATTGCTGTTGCCAGGTTCGGAATCCAGAAATAAATGGTCATTGCCTGTACAATCCCCATGAGGATTCCTGCGGCCACCGCTCCTTTGAGATTTCCCATAGTTCCCAGAATTACAGCAACCCATCCCAAAAACGTCAGATCAAACCCTTCTGCCGGACTAAGAGAGTTGGTCAATGCATAAATAACACCGGCCACAGCCGCCAACGAACTAGAAATACCAAATGTAATTGCACAAATCCGGTTTACAGGAATTCCAGTAAGTTTTGCTGTTGTAGTATCAGAACTGCAGGCACGGATACGGATTCCCAGATTTGTCTTTTTTAATATCAATTCCACTGCTGCAATCAACACAATAGTAAGAATAAACGCTATGATATGTACAACGGGAATCGCAATACTGCCAATATTAACAGTAGCATTTCGATAAGGAACATTTAATGTCTTATAGGTACCGGAAAAAAGGAAATATTCAACAGCCATAATACACATACCAATTCCCCATGAAACCATAACCTGTCCTTCATAGCGTCCTTTCCATGTTTCCAGCTTCATAAATGGTTTCATAAAAATATTCTGTATCCAGTATCCGATAAGGAAAAAGAGTGGAATTAATACGATCAAGGTAATGAACGGGTCAATCCCAAACATTCGAAATGCCTGATAACACAGATATCCTGCTAAAATTGTCAAATCACCATGCACAACCGAGCAAATCTGCAGCCTTCCTAAAATCAGAGAACAGGAAAGTCCAAGAAGTGCATAAATGGTTCCTGTTCCAATCCCTCCTAATAACGACTGTAAAAAACCAAGAAAATTCATAAAAATCCCGCCTTTACTTTTCTACTAATGCAACTGCGCGTACCGGAGAACCACTGCCATCACGAATTCTAAGTGGCAATCCCATATAAAAGAATCTTTTTCCTGCAACAAGATCTAGATTTCTCAAATTTTCTGTGTTGGTCATACCATATTTTCCACATACCAGATGACCGGAAAAATCAAGATCATCTGGTGTCTGATCAATGGCAGAGGAATCAACACCAATATTGACAACACCTTTTTTGGCAAGCCACTCTGCAGCCTCATATGAAAGACCGGTATAATAATTCTGATATCCCTCGATATCACCTTTTGCATAGGTACGATTATAATGCCCTGTATACATCAGGAAAATATCGCCTTTTTCCACTGTCAATCCTGCCTTTTCAACCGCTTCCTCCAAATCCTTTGCTTCAATATAATCCGGATAGCGGATGTGTGTGAGATCAACACAAATCGCACTTCCATAAAACAGTTTCATGTCCATCTTATCGATGGTCGGTCCTTCTGGATTGTACTCCCATACAGCATCTGAATGTGTAGGTCCATGTTCGCTGATCAAAAGATTACGCGCACTGAATCCGAGAGTTTTGGAACCTGTCTGCTTCATATTTTCCTCATGGGTCTGGTTTGTCATAATAAAGGTTTTCTGATGCATACCAAATACCGGCATCCCCTGATAAATTTCCTGTGACAAATCAATCAATTCATACTTTTCGTTGTAATTCATAAAATCACTCTCCTATTCTTCTGCAATTGTTGGTATTACGCAGTAATTATTGGCATCTACAAGTCCTTTATCTGTAATCTTCCATTTTGGACTGGTCGTCAGAGCCAGAAATGCCAGATGCATAAATGGTGCATGCGCCTCACAATGTAATTCTTCTTTTGCCATCTTTGTAATTGCATCCATCTGCTCTGTAAGTTCTGCAGCACTCAGCTCATCGGTCATAAGACCCGCTATTCGCAGAGGAAGATCACCAATTACCTTGCCATCTTTTGCAAGAGCAACTCCTCCCTGCATTTCAATCACATGGTTAACCGCCACAGCCATATCCTCATAATTTGTACCCATCACAATGATATTATGCGTATCATGAGCGACACTTTCAGCAAATGCACCCTGTTTCATTTTGAAGCCCTTTACAAAACTTGCACCGATGTCACTCTGACCATGCCTTCCTACATTGGCAATTGGAAGAAGATCGTTTTCTATATCTGGTTTTACATAACCATCTTCCGCTTTCATATCTTCTACAAATGCATCCGTCAGATTCTGATCCAGAATCAATCCGATACAGTTTACTTTCAAATCTGACTTATCGCATTTGACCATCAAATCTTCCGGTTTGACCGGTTTGCGTTTAACGGAATGCTTTACAATATCCGGATATTGATAAGCCGGGAGCGGAAGCAGCAGCTGTCGGTCTTTTGCTGCAAGCTCACCAGACAAAAATACTTCTGACACATTCATGTCAGCAAGTTCTCCTTCCACGACTGCAATATCTGCCAATTTACCAGGTGCCAGCACACCAAGTTCTGACAATCCAAGCCATGTTGCCGGATTAATCGTAGCCATCTGGATTGCCTCGGCCGGGTCTACACCCTCTTTTATTGTGCGGCGGATAATATCATTCATATGACCTTTTGTCGCAATGTCACCTGCCAGCATATCATCGGTTGCCAATATTGCACGTCGAGAGTCCAGCCCCTCTTCCGTAATTGCACGAATACATTCCGGCATATTCCTCTGCGTGGAACCTTCCCTCATAAGCATATAGACACCATACCGAAGTTTTTCTACTGCTTCTTCCTTTGTCGTAGTCTCATGACACGAAACATCTGTTCCGCCGCAAATAATATGAGCCGCTAATTCATTACCAAATAGCTCAGGTGCATTTCCATCGACTTCTTTTCCGATTGACCTCGCATATACAGAAGATACAATAGTGTCACGGATTACCGGATAATTGTGCTCATATACAAACCGAATTGCACTCACTCCCTGTGTCTCTCCTACACCAGATACGGATGGATAGGATAACATCTCCGGAATATCTTTCGATGTCACATCATAACCGGCTGTTTCAAGTCCCGGTGAATCCGGCGTAAGTGCAGGCACACGACAAAATACATGCTGCGGCATGAGTGAAGCTTCTTTTGCCATTTCTTTAATTCCGACCGGACCGAGTACATTTCCAATCTCATGCGGATCAGAAATCAAACAAGTCGTACCTGTCGGTATTGATAACCTTGAAAACTCAGTCATGGTAAGCATCGCACTTTCAAAATGCATATGGCAGTCAACAAAACCAGGCATTACATACTTACCAGTCATATCATATACTGTTGTATCAGGTCCGGTCAGAGCCTCACAGTCTCCCACCATCAGAATATATTTTCCGGAAATAGCCACATCTGCAGGATAAATCTCCCTTGTTATTACATTGACGACATTTCCGCCTTTTAGAATGATATCTGCATACTGTTTTCCACTCATCAGCACATCAACGAGGTGCTGTCTTTCTGATACTAATTTCAAACTATCCACTGACATACTCATAGAAACCTCCTATTCTTCCAATTCACATACCTGCAGTTCCAAAGGTGTTACTTTCATTCCGTTTACCGGTACAAAATCCTGTGAACATGCCGATACACAACAAACAACATCTTTCAATGCTTTAAGTACAACATAATCACCCGCCTTTGATAATGGGTCCTCAATAACATAATCGCCATTCTCATCCATATGGTTATTCATAAACCAGTTAATCGGATCTGGTATCTCATTGCGGATAATGCCAAAACTCTTTAAGGCACCAATCAGGTTATCTTTGCAGTTCGGATGATCTTCAACTCCAAAATCTACTTTATAACGATAATAATCACAAGCCGGGAAAAAGAAATCATGTTTTCCTACTGTATCCTCTGTAAACTGCATCAAGTGATCACGGTAATTACTATAAAGAAAATCTCCAATCTTTAACCGAATACTGCTTAATGACGATCTCATATGCACCGTTGATACATACTCACTCAAATCATTTTCATTAAAACAGATAAAATCACCAACCTGTTTTCCTTCAACATCCACAATCTTTAAAAACTGTCCTGCCTTCACTCTGACTCCACGTCCTTCGTAAGGTGGGATAAAAACCTTTTCCTTTACAATATAATTTGCCATACATAACCCTTCTTTCTATTTTTTGAAAAATAAAAAGAGTCCACTCGCTTTCTTGCGATTATGACTCCTTTGTCAACAATACTGATTCATATACTCTAAATATTTTTCCGCCACTTTTTCTAATTGAACTCGTGTTACATATTCATCCACATTGTGCATCTTTTTCATTCTGCCCGGTCCACAGATTACGAACTCACCATCGTTTTTTCTTAACAGCTCTGCCAAATCCGTATAATAAGGAATCCCCTTCGGATGCTCTGCCGTTTCATAAAGGGACAGCCACTTTTTAACAAGGGGTACATCCGTCCGTTCCTCCAATACCATTTTTTCATTTTTTATTTCATAGGCTATCCTCACCTGGTACTGTGCCTCAAACGACTCCTGAATCTGTTTCAGACATGTTTTAATCTGATCGTGATTCGATGAAGCAACAGTTCTTACATCAAGTACTGCCTGTGCTGATCCGGGAATGATATTGCTTTTAAATCCTCCTTGAAAAATCGTTGTACTGATAGATGCCTTCCCCAGCAGTTTTGATTCTTCCAAACATGGGAGGGATTTTTTAATCCATTCAATGGCTTTCCAAAGATACTCGTTGCCATTTTTTGCTTCCTCCGGCATCGCCCCATGCGCCTGCCGTCCTGCAATCTTAAGCAAAATCCACAACACACCTTTTTCTGCTATCACGACCTTTCCATCTGTCGGTTCACTGAGAAGTATTTCTTTCACATCATCCATCCAGCTGCATTTTGCAACCCTTTTCGCTCCCATACATCCGCTCTCTTCATCAGCAGTAAATACAAAGCGCAGTGTCTTTTTGGGTGTCTTTTTCATCTTAAGTACTGTATCAAGTACTGTCAGCATAATTGCAACACCACTCTTCATATCAGATGAACCAAGACCATATATACGGTCACCATCTTCTGTTGCATGAACCGGCTTATATTTCCACGCTGTTTCATCACCACATGGCACCGTATCAATGTGACCTAAGAACATTACGCTCTCACTACTTTCACCCGGTATGGATACGGCCAAAGAAGCACGTCCTTCACCATGATCAAAGATTTCATATTGACTTTCGTTTAATGTCATTCTTTTAATGATATATCGGACTATCACATCTTCTTTTCCCGGTGGATTCTGTGTGTCAATCTCCAGCAATTCTCTCAGAAAAATTTCTGGCTTTTTTCCTGTCACTTTACCACCTGATTTCTTTGTTTTGTTTTTACAATGCGAATTATAGCAAACAAAAACCAGCGGTACAATATACCGCTGGTACACTTCTGTTATTGAGAATCTGTCTCATCTGTACAATCTTTATATATCGTTTACAATTTTAGACTTTATTGCAAATTCTACTTCCAGTCTCTCCTCCATATTGTCAAGCGATACCCCCATGACTTCCTGTATCTTATGATAACGGTTTTTCATCGTATTATAATGGATGTATAATTGCTCCGACGCCTCCCGCAAATTCCAGTTACACTCAACAAGCATATTCAGCGTATCAAACAGTTCACCATGATTTTCAAAATCAAATTGTTCTACTCTACCCAATTTATCCTGAAAGAAATTTTTTACTGCAGGGTTTCCCTTTAACTGATCCAATAAGCGGTAAAAACCAAGCTGGTTGTAAAAATAAGAAGTATTTTCCCAGCCAAGTCTGCGCCCCATAACAAGAGCGGTTTTTGCCTCACGAAAACTCCGGTATGCCATTCCTATCTCATCGGCAAGTCCACCAATTGCAAAAGACAGCGTAAATCCTTCCTTTGTATAAATTCTTTCATTAATTCCTGCTAACTGTTTCTGTATTTCTTTATGACTTTTTCCCTCGTCCCACAATAAAAAAACAACCCGGTCAGTAAATGTTGTATAAATCGTTTTTTTAAACGACATCCTTACTTCTGCTGCCACCTTCCGCAAAAGCTGTCTGGAAAGTTCATTGACAGCTGCCCGGTTCGTCCCCGTCCCTTCTATTTTCTCATAATTTTTCTTGAAATGATCGACATCTGCTATCATAGCCCGAACATGTCCCTCAAAACTCCAGCCAAAAAGTTTTCCTCTCTCCCTAAGTTCATCCTGATTATTAATATTATTATAGATAATATCCAGGACAAGGTTATCTCTGTACTTTCTCTCAATCTCATCATTCGAAATTTCGCGCTGTATTTCCAATTTAATAATTGTTGACGCATGCTCTATCGCAATCAAATCATATTCATTTGCCTTATATTTTGTCTCATTGACAACAAGATAGCCATATGTCTTCCTTGTGACAGTAATTGGAAAACACGGATATCTGCTCATATAATTTTCCATGTTAATTTCCATCTCATCATTCGAACAAAAAACTCTTTGTTTGATATTATCAACAAAAGCAACTTCTTGCCCAATAAGATCACTGAGATATTCCAAAACCTTTCCTATTCCTTCCTGCCTGATTGCAATATTTGTAAAAATGCAGTGTATTTTTTCCGACTTTTTTATGATTTCCAACTGTCTGGAGTTTGCTTTTGTCAGAACCGGAGTAATAACATCAACAAAAGCAAATGAAAATGGCATATACACAAGGGGAAATGAAAGTTCATCCGCCTTTGCACGTACTTCGTCCGGCATGTCATCAATAAAACGGCCTAATTTAATAAATAGCGCCGCTGCACCATTCTTTGCTATTTTCTCAACCAATTCAAGCAGATACGCCGTATTATCTTTGAAAATATACCCGGATGTCAAAAGGATTTCTCCTCCCTGAAGCCAGTTATAAATATCCGGTGCATCGATTACACTGACCGATGATACTTCTCTGTTTAATCCTCGATTCCCACATATTACGCGAAATTCCTCAAATCCCTCTGTATGCAGGATCTGGTTTACTGTCAATTTCATACAAAATCACTTCGCTTTCTCCAAAATCTCCACCCTTGGAAGATTCCATTTAAAATAGGATGCCAGTATACGCACAACTATAATGCACACCATGGAGAGAAAAACTGCCCATAGTTCCGACAGAATTTTATCGAGCCACAAGTACATGAGCGCACCGAAAATAGAAGCCGTTGCATAAATATGTTTGCGGAAAATATAAGGAACATTGCCTGCAAATATATCACGCAATAATCCGCCGCCTACACCGGTAATTACTCCTACAAACAGAAGCAGGGCAAAATTGTCATTCCCGATTCGTTCTTGTACAAAGCGGATTCCTAAAATTGTAAATGCTGCCAGGCCCATTGCATCAGATATAAACAACACCGCATTCGCCCACGAAACATTTGCCAGAATGTCATGCCGCGTCAAAAACATTGCCACAAAAAACACAACAATAGAAACAACAATTGCTACTTTAACCTGCGTCGGATTCTGAAAAGCAATCGGAGGAATTTCTCCCGTTACAATATCGCGGATTACCCCGCCGCCAATTGCCGTTACCATGCCAAGTACAATTACACCAAGCAGATCCATCTGCTTTTTCATTGCCTCAATTGCTCCGGAAACAGCAAAGGCAATCGTTCCCAGTGTTTCCAGAAAGCTCATCATAAAATCCACATTTCAGCCTCCTTATAAAATTCAATCAGTCCTATAAAAAAAGACACCGCGGAACAGACCACGATGTCTTTTTATGATTTACATTCTACAACAGCCTTTGCTATTTGTAAAGATTATTTTGAAGCAGAATTTTCTTTTTTCGCACAACTCAAAAACCCCTTTTCAAAATAATTCTCATTCTGAAAAAGGGTTCTTAATTTTTAATCATATTTGTAGCACTAAATGTAGCACCACGTAGTATCAATACTGTTAAAACGCTCTATTCCCGGCACTTTACTCCTTCTGTGACTTCATCGTCGGGAGCTTTTTCGCTCTTGCTGTAAAGGTCTGTAAGATGATTTGTATTTCTTTAAATCATTACAGCAATTTCTG
>CAKRGX010000029.1 GCA_934338065.1 uncultured Eubacterium sp.
ATGTGCTTATTACAAATATAGGTATTTTAATAAAGGATAGATGAATGAAATAACTGCGTTTCATTTAACAATTGAGGATGTTTTGAGGGCTCCATTTTTCTATAACACAAGAACAACAACTCCCCGGATTGCCTTCTCCCCATCAGACATACGGACTATTTACAAAACCAATTTATTTGTTATAATGAAGCTACATTAAGAAAGGAGTTTTACACCATGAAAAAGAAAAAAATTATATGGGGAATATTTTTATTATTAACAGGTGCTTATCTGATCGTAAGTCGTCTGGGTTATGCACCAGTCATTGGACCATTCACCATCCTATTCACGATTTCCTGCATCATCGTTATCATTGACAATCTGCCAAAGCTGAATTTCTCCGGCATTTTGTTTCCGCTGGCGATCTTATGCATCCTGTACGATAAACCCTTGCACATTACCGCTCTGACTCCGTGGACCATTATCCTTGTTGCCATCCTTGTTGATGTCGGACTGACACTGATTTTTTCACCGGTAAAGAAAAACTTTCGACATTCAGAAACCAGTCGCAATGATTTCAGCAGTGTTGAAGGAGAAAATGTAGCAGGAGAAAAAATAAATCTTCACTCTAATTTTGGTGGTCTTGTGCGCTATATTACATCCGACAATCTAAAATACGTAGAGTTATCTGCCTCCTTTTCCGGCGTCAAGCTGTATTTTGATGGTGCACAGGTACCAAGTGGAAACGTTACACTGGATATAAATTCTAAATTTTCCGGTATAGAACTTTATATTCCAAAGAGCTGGAATATCGTTAATCAGGTTGAAGCCTCTTTTGGCTCTGCCGATATGAAAGAATGCTCCACCAAAGATGGTAATATCACGATCACGCTCATGGGAAATGTATCCTTTGGTGCAGTTGAAATACACTATGTATGATACTATCTGAATAATGCTTTTGGTGGCGCTGCCAGCCTATGAAGTCAGGTAAAGCAGCACCCCCTTTCTTAATGCGACTCAGTATCAAACAATAGTGTTACAGGACCATCATTGATTGAAGCAACCTGCATATCCGCACCGAATTCACCATGTTCTACATGAAATCCTTTCAACTCACATGCCTGCATAAATTTTTCATACAGTCCGATTGCCAGATCCGGCTTTGCCGCACCACTAAAACCGGGCCTCCTGCTTTTCAGATCAGCATATAAGGTAAACTGGGAAACAACCAGAAGCTCTCCCCCGGCTTTTTCAAGATTTAGGTTCATCTTTCCCTTATCATCTTCAAACACTCTCACACCACATACACGATCTGCCAGATAAACCGCTGTGTCTTCTGTATCCTCTGGCGCAACACCTAAAAGGACAAGAAACCCCTGACCTATCTGACCAACAATAGATCCATCAATCGAAACAGACGCCTCTTTTACTCTTGTCACCACTGCTCTCATCTTTTTCTTTACCCCTATATCCTTTCTAACAATTCACTAATCTCGCATAATTTATGTACTTCATAATCCGGTTTGATCTCAGTAGCATTACTTTCCCTTCTTCCATTAAACCATAATGTCCGGATACCGGCATGAATTCCACCCTGTATGTCAGAAGTTAAACTGTCTCCGATAATAATCGTTTCGTCTTTCTTTATATTGCCAATCTTCTGAAAACAATAATCAAAAAATTCCTTATCCGGCTTATTAAATCCAATTAATTCCGAAACAAATATTTTATCAAAAAATTGTTCAATCTTCCCACTGGCAATACGCCCCTTCTGAGTATCTGCCGTTCCATTTGTCACCAGATACATGCGGTATTTCCCATGTAGTTTCTGAAGCATATCCCATGCACCATCTATAAAAAAATGTCCCTGATTCAAATAACTACGGTATATCACATCCGCCTTCTCTGGGGAGTAATCAACCGTTATCTCAGAGAAAAAGGAGCGAAACCGCTCCACCTTTACCTGTTCGCGCGTAATCTCTCCGCACTCTAAACGTTTCCAATAGGATAGATTAATTCTGCTATACAACTTTATTTTCTCCTCTGTCGGTCTCACACCGATATCAGTAAGCATCCTGCCAAGTGCAATGTCTTCTGCCATACCAAAATCATATATGGTATCATCGAGATCAAACAAAATATTCTTTATACTCATTGTTATCCTCTTTTCTTAGACTCACATTTATTTAAACTCACATTTATTTTAAAATTTTCTCTCGACATACAGAGAAAATATGTTATACTAAAGGTAATGCAGATGTAGTTCATCGGTAGAACACCAGCTTCCCAAGCTGGGAAGGCGGGTTCGATTCCCGTCATCTGCTTTTTATATCATATTTTAATTCGTACTTTCTCTGCTAAAATTTATTTATTTCTTCCGATTCATCGTCACTTTTTCGTATTTCACGGATAACCACATAATAACTGACCTTTTCATTTACCTTTATCATTACACGATCTCCCACTTTATGACCAAGAAGAGCCTTTCCCATCGGTGAATCAATGCTGATCATCTGATTCAATGCATCACTCCGGATAGTCGTAACGATTTTAAATTCCTCTTCCATCTGATCATCCTCAAAAAACACTTTTATCGTATCATTCATTCCCGCTTCATTATCCTGTGAATGATCTTCTACGATCTGCGCCGTTTTTATCATTCTCTCCAGATAACGGATACGGCTCTCATTTTCATTTTTAAACTTCTTTGCTGCTTTATACTCAAAATTTTCACTGAGATCACCATGCGCCCGGGCCTCTTTGACATCCTCAAGCGCTTCCTTACGAACTACCAGTTTGCGGTGTTCTATCTCTTTTTCCATCTTTTCTATATCTTTCTGTGTTAATCGGTCATACATAACTACTCTCCCTTCCACGACACTTTATGTCGTAATCCAATATCGCTGAAGTCTTTCACCAGAAAACTCACTCACAACTTCATTCTCCATGACTCCCCCACAAGCCTGTATTACCCTTGATGACGCTTTGTTCTCCGCTTCACATACAACAAGCACCTGTTCCAAACCAATCAATGCACAAAACGCTAACGCCTCCTGCAGCAACTGCCTGCCATACCCTTTTCCCTGCTCGCTTGGGCGGACACTATACCCAACGTGTCCCCCTTCACGAAATAAGTACTCATTCAAGCCATAACGAATGTTTATCATCCCTACCAGACTGTCATCCTTCTCACGAATATAAAGAAAGGTTGCATCTTTTACCTTTCCCAGCCGTTCTTCATCAAAGCCATCTCTGGCAGTCAAACCCTGATGGCTTCTGCCCTCTTTTGCAAACTCTTCTAGATAATCTTCTACTGCCTTTTTATATTCCGGCATATAAGAAGTAAAATACATATGTCTCCTATTCTAAGCTGCACAATCAGCTTTACATTTGAAATTTTTGTAAAAATGTCTTTGTTCTTTCATTCTTTGGATGATCAATAACCTCCTCCGGACGTCCTTCTTCAATAATCATTCCATCATCCATAAAGACAACACGGTCCGAAACTGCCCTTGCAAAATCAATCTCATGAGTAACAATCACCATAGTCATCTTTTCTGCAGCCAGACTCTTTAATACATGAAGAATCTCTGCCGTAATCTCCGGATCAAGTGCTGAAGTAGGTTCATCAAAGAAAAGCATCCTCGGATTCATCGCCAAGGCACGGGCGATTGCCACACGCTGCTGCTGACCTCCCGACAATTGGCATGGGTAAGCATCTGCTTTATCCTCGATTCCCATTCTTTTTAATAACTGTAATGCCGTCTGTTCAACCTCTTTCCGTGGACGCTTTTGAATCTTAATTGGTGCATCCATAATATTTTTTAAAACACTAAAATGTGGAAAAAGGTTGAAATTTTGAAATACAAGTCCAAAATCCGTACTCTTATCCTCACTTTTAGCATAATGCACTTCACCGGAATCTCTTTCTTCCAAATGTGTTGCACAACGCAACAAGGTCGATTTTCCGGATCCGGACGGTCCCAAAATAGAAACCACTTCACCCTCACCTACCGTAAGATTGATGTCTTTCAAAATCATTTTATCATCAAAACTTTTTCTTATATGTTTCAAAGCTAATATATCCATTTTTTCCTCCATTTTCGATCCTATTCGTAATAGTCCAGTTTCTTCTCAATGCGTTCCATGGCAAATGCTACAACAAAATTGAAGATATAATAAAACAAACCGGCAATAAACAGCGGAAGTAACGAGGCTTTTGCCGCCGCAATCTGTTTTGCCATCGTAAACATCTCCGTATAAGCAAGAGCAAATGCCAGCGAAGTATCTTTTACAAGTGTTATAATCTCATTTGTAACCGGAGGAAGTACGCGCTTAACCATCTGTGGGAACAAAATCCGGAAAAAAGTCTGTCTCTTGCTATATCCCATAACTGCTGCCGCCTCACGCTGTCCCTGCGGAATACTCTGAATACCGGAACGGTAAATCTCTGCAAAATACGCCGCATAGTTCAAGGAAAATCCAATCAATACGGCATAAAAACGATACGCATATGGTGTATCCACCCGGAATAAATAATACGGAGCAAAGAATACAACCAGTAACTGCAGCATCAGGGGTGTTCCACGCATAACCGATATGTAAAACTTTGCGATCCACTGGACAACGCGGAAGCGGGACATGCGGATTGCAGCAAGCAAAAGTCCTAACGGCATTGAAAATAATAACGTAAGGAAGAAAATTCCTAATGTTGCCAGCATGCCCTGGGATAATTGTGCCACAATACTCCGGATACCCATATTTTTCTTTTGATTGCTTTTCGTTTCAACAACTGCCTTTGGCGTTTCATCCTTTACCTTATCATCTTTATTAAGGCACACACTATTCGTCAGTTTCCATTTATCTGCAATTCTGGCAAAAGTTCCGTCCTCCAGCATTTCAATCATCGTCTTCTGCACTTCATCACGAAGCTTTGTATTTCCCTTTTTAAAACCGATTCCATATTCTTCTGACGATAACCGCTCATCTAACATCGTAAACTGGCCATCCTTTTTGGATAACTGATAGGATGCAACCCCGATATCCATTGCAACGGCATCCACCATACCACTCTCCAGATTCATGAAAGCAGAATTATAATCTGCCACCTGCTGCAGATCTTTTAGAGAAGCTCTTATTTTTTTATTTTCCTTTGTAACGTCATCACCTTCTAAAGCAGCTAATGCAGAAGAATCACTCTGTACGATCATCCGTTTCCCCGCCAGATCCGTCAGCTTATGAATACCGGAACCTTTCTTTACAATGACCACCTGTGAGTTATCAACATATGGTGTTGACCAGGTATACTGATCTTCACGTCCATTCATCGTAAAGCCATTCCATATACAGGAAATGGATCCTGAAGCCAGCTCAGAATCTTTTGAATCCCAGGCTATCGGTCTTTTTACCAGTTTCCACCCATTCCTTTTACATACTTCCTCTGCCAGGTCAAGGTCAAAGCCCACATATTCACCACTGTCATCTAAATATCCATACGGCGGAAATTCAGCATCAAATCCTACGATAAACTCCTTTTGCTCCGCCGCCTGTCCATACAAAATAGGGAAAAAACTGCATAACATACCAATTATGAGCAATCCCAATATACTCCTCTTTACCCTTTTTTCATTCAACCGTTTCACAAAGGTTCCTCCTTAAGTTTCATATTTGGTTATAGCATATCATATTTCAGGAAATACATAAAGAAAAAAAGACAGAATCAGAGTAAGATTTTGATAACTGTTACATATATTAAAAGTAAGAAACTCTTGTAAGGATAGAATATGAAAATGAAAAAAATATTTATCTGGTCAGCTATTATTGTATCTATTTTGGGAACTTTGCTGCACTTTGCCTACGACTGGTCCGGGCAGAATACCTTAGTTGGTCTGTTTACTCCTGTCAATGAATCAACATGGGAACACATGAAACTGATTTTCTTTCCAACACTGATCGTTAACATATTTATATGGCGGAAACTACATGATAAACTTCCCTATCTGGATTCTTCGCTTCCTGCCGGGTTACTAATTGGAACATGGCTTATTCCTACACTTTTTTACACTTACCGGGGCATATTAGGATATGGAATTTCTGCCATAGACATTGGAATTTTTTTTATAAGTGTATTCGTTACCTTTCTCCTCGCTTATCGTCAGGCCTATTGTGGATTTTTTAAAACATGGAAGATGCTTTTGATCATAATTATTTTATTAATGATTATCGGGTTCTTCTGGTTCACTTACCATCCACCCATGCTTGGTATATTTAAAGACCCGGAAAAAGTGTCCTTTCTGCACTTTTTCCGCTATTTATAAAAACTCTGTTAGAGATGTGCGATACCTTTCAATCAATCTCTCAAGCGACCAGGCTGCATTGGCCGGACTGGTCGAGGGCAATGTAATAGCGGGTAAACCCGTCATTTTCTGAACATATTTATGATACAATTTTCCCGCCATCTGACCATTGGTAAAAACAGCCTGTATTCGCGAAGCAGAAAGAATCGTTGAAAAATCATTGGCTTTTACGTTTCGTATTGAACTGTCACTGGAACCTTTGATTTCACAACTTGCGATCACATCCCACAGAGCAATACCATACGTTAAAAGCATTTTCTTTTTTTGCTTTATCGTCTCTGGTTGCTCACATTGTAATACAGAAGCCAGAACACGCCAAAAACGATTTCTGGGATGTCCATAAAAAAAACCTTCCTGTCTGGATTTTACTGATGGGAAGCTGCCCAGAATAAGGATTTTCGAATTTTTATTCCACACAGGGGGGAATTCATGATTTTGTAACTGATACTCCATTTTTTGTTATTCCTTTTTCATTATAAAAAGATACTATAGAACCATTTTACAACAGATCTATAGTATCTTAACACTATTATTTCACTTTAATTTTCTTAACAGCACTAAACCTTCCGTATACTTTCTTACCTGTTTTGTCTTTTTGGTAGGCAGTTACTTTGATAAAATATTTTTTACCTTTTTTCAGCTTTTTAGATACACAGTTTGCTTTCTTTGTATAAATCTTAACTGCTGCCTTCTTAAATTTCTTATCTACAGAATAGATTACCTGATAACCGGCTGCACCCTTTACTTTCTTCCAGGAAATCTTAGCCTTTTTAGCCTTTGTCACTTTTACTTTTACACCCTTGACCTTAGCCAATTTAATCTGCTTTGCAACCGTTACTTTTAAATTGGACTGAGGACTTGTTATTTGCTTATTTCCCTGATCCTGTATCTGTGCGGGTTTCTGACTAGGTGCCGCTGTAGGCGCCGCTGTAGGCGCCGTTGTTGCCGTAACATTCGGTGTAGCGCTCGGAGTTACAGATGGTGTAGCACTCGGCGTTGGATCCGGTGTCGGTACAGGAGTTGGCTTTGGTGTCGGATCAGGTACCGCATCCGCACCCTTTTCATCTACAAATCTCCAATGATCAAATTTTGCCAGAGATACTTTATTTTCTCCCTTAAATACCATATACAGATCATGAACACCCGTTGCATTTGTTATATCCGTCGAAAGAATTTTGAATATATACTCACCACCGGTATTCTCAATGTTAAGTGTACCGATCAATGGTCCCGTTGCGGAATCCAAATGTAATTCCATGCTTGCTTTTTTCTCGCTTGCTATAGCTGCTCTAAAGGAAACCGCACCCTTTTCACCAAAATCCACATCTCTCACTTTAATAGAGCTTCCATTTTTAATGTCACAAAGATTCATTCCTACTGTGCCATTTCCTTCTGACTCTACATTTGTTCCTTTGGCAAATGTTTCTGCCTCTGTCCACTGATATGGATTCAGTTTTGCGATTGAAGCAGGTCCATTATCTGTCATGTTTAATGTAGGAAATGAACCGTCCTCGTTATATGTAAACTCTTCCACAGCAACCGACCGATGATAATTGCCGCCGCCCTTTAATTTCTGATTGTGATAGAACAGATACGAGTGTCCCATAAAGTCTACAACACCCGGATGATTGGTGTAACAGCCACCTTGGGATGGCATAATAACATTCTGATATTCCCATGGTCCGGTAGGTGATTTGCTTGTAGAATATGCCAGATGTTCATTTCCTCCTTTCGGTGCAAATGCGGCGTATACCATATAATATAGACTGCCTCGCTTATAGAACCATGGTCCCTCTCCATAAGAGCATTGACGGGATACTTTTCCATTTTCCGTCACCTTAGGACCGAAACCTGACTCATTCATATCGATTGATACTATACCTTTCTTACCAATTGTCGTATCATAAGAAAGCATATCCTCATTCAATTTCACATAACGAAGATTAGGATTTCCAAAATACAAATAAGCCTGTCCGTCATCATCAATAAATACGGTCGGATCAATGTCATTCCAGTCACCCTCATCCACCAGTGGTTTGCCAATGGCATCAACAAATGGTCCGGTAGGTTTATCACTGACGCCTACGCCAATAACCATGCCACCATTCTTTTTATGAACCGGTACATACATATAGTATTTGCCATTTCTCTCAACACACTGTGGCGCCCAGGCACGAGGATCCTTTGTATCCATCCACTTAAAATCCTCTCTTGACAAAACAGTTCCATGATCTGTCCAGTTCACCATATCTTTTGTAGAATAACATTTCCAGTCATTCATTGTGTAGAAATTTTTTACCAGTTTGTCCTCATCATGAGATGTGTACAGATACAACGTATCACCCGAAACCATCGGTGCCGGATCCGCTGTGTAGATATTTTGCACAATCGGATTGTCCGCTTTTGATGGGATTGATAATGATAATGTTGCCATACACAGAACAAGTGCTCCGGCAACAACTTTTGAAAAAAGTTTTTTCATTTTCACAAGCCTCCATTTCTTACCTTCAAACATATTTTATCTTTATTTTAACAAATCATCCTGGTTCTTTCCATGATTTTTTATGTTATATTTCATGATATATACGGGCATTTTTTATTGCTTTTCGCTACAATAACGTGTATTCTATTCTTAGTAATATAATTCTTTGATAAAGGGGTTCCGGATTACTATGATAGATATTATTTTCGTTCAAAGCAATGCTTCTCATCCAGCAGGATTCACCTATACAGTAGACCGGTCGAATGATTGGTGGCTGATAACCATGACACATACACCAGCTTACTATATCATTGATGGAAAGCGTATTGTCATGCCTGCCCACAGCATTGCTCTATATCCACCATATTCTTCTATCGAATACGGTTCCCTTGAAAATGAAGTATTCTGTGATGACTGGATTCGATTTTATACTAATGAGCCATTTATTTGTAATGGCACAGTACCTTTTGGTACCCCTCTTAAAGCAATGGATCACTCCTATATAAGCAGCCTGATTCATTTATTAGCTGTGGAAAACTTTTTTCAAAACCAATATAAAGATTTCACTGTTCAATCCCTTTTTCAGATTCTTTTTGCAAAAATAAAAGAATCACTAGCCTGCGATAAACCTGTCACTTTTCGCGAAATGGCCTTGCAGCAGCTTCATATCAATATTGCCAGTAATCCGGCATCTCCGTGGAATATACCGGATATGGCCAGGCAATTACACATTTCAACAAGACATCTGCAAAAATTATATCAGAAAAAATTTGGTATATCGTGTATGGAAGACGTCATTGAGCACCGCCTCCAGCTAGCCAAAAAAAAGCTGTCCACAACAGCATTACCCATATATAAAATTGCCGAACAATGCGGTTATTCAAACACCGAACACTTTAGCCGGCAATTTAAAGAAAAATTTTCCACCTCTCCTAAAGCATTTCGCGAGTCACAAAAGAAAATTTAATGCCGAGGGAAAAGAACCTCGCTCACCGGACAATTGAGACAGAAAAGGCTCTGCGGGCAGAATTGAGAGAATATTTGTAAAAAATACGGTCTGCTTGTTTACCATCCGCAGCGCCCACAATTTTCGCATTTTTTACAATCAACTTTATGAATCTCTGGCTTCCAGCCGGATACCTGCAGGTCAGAGCTTTTCAGATTGATCATATCGGTTTGATAATGTGTTTCTACCATCCATTGTCCAGCCGATATTTTTTTAACTTTGAGATCATAAATATGTATATTTTCCGGATTCATGCAGCTTTGATAAATAACAGGTGAATACACCTTATTCTCCTGTTTTTCGAAATCTGTCACCTTAATCTGTCTGGTTTTGGTTGAGAGGGACTTCCGGTCCCTCTCCCCACCAAGCTGCATCCATATTTTATCACTGTCACTCATTTTTTTTCAGCATCTCCTTCGCAAATTCCATATCCTGAACAAGCTCCATTGTCCCCAGATAGTTGCCCAACTTATCGCGAACCGCCATATACGTTACCTGCATAGTCCTGCCATTTTTTTCCATCCAGATCGGAACCTGATCTTTACGTCCATTTTTAAAATCATCAATAATTCTGCGAACCATTTTCTCAATCTTGGGCGGATGACAGGAATAAACTTCTCTGTCAATTGCCATTCCCGGTCGCTTAAACACTTTCGGTCCATCATTAAAATAACAATTTTTATCCTGTTCGTCAACAAACGTAATCTCAAGAGGTATGGTATTCAAAAGCGCAGTAAGCTGCTCTCTCGTCAGATGACCACCCGGCATCACGATTTCATCACCGTCTGTTTTTCCTGTGTGATCATCAGCCGCTTCCTCTGCCTCCTGCCATACGCTGCTCGTCACTCCGAAGCAGACATTATAATCTTTCGCATCTAAATAGATATGTTTCCATTCATCTTCTGTAAAATTAACGGCACAATTAGGAAATAAAATATTGGATTCTTTATATATCATCTCATCCAGCCGCTTCAACACCGCTGCATATCGTTCTAACCAGCCTCCGTCTCGAATTTTCACTTTTGACAATGCCGTCAGCTCATCCCTTATCTCGTCATCGGTTGACCACATGACATCAGAAGGTCCGGATACATTATATTGAACTTTTAAATGAGGATATAGCAGATCCCCTTTTTTAGCATAATGAATCGCAACTTCCCGAATTTGATCCAAAATGTTTGAATCAGCCTTTTTTTGTTCTATCTCTTTCTGAGCCTCTCTGATCAATTGTTCCAGTTTCACATTCTCTCTTGTAAATGTTTCAAGAGGATGTCCCTTTTTTTTACATAAGTGATCCGACAATTCTTTTTTTCCGTCATATAGGTCTGACCTGTGAAATAAAGCAGAATGTACATCACACAGTTTCTGAATTTCTTCTACCGGTGTACCTTCATCCATCAATTCCTCCTCTGCTTTAATAATTTCCGTTGCATCTACTTCTTTAAAGTCTTTGACAAAATCTCTTCGGACTAATTCTAAGTCTTCACCCTTGCTAAGTCTTTTTAAATATCCTTTTAAAATTTCTCTCACTCGACCGTCTCCTTTTCTCATATTATATTTTTAGTATAGTCTATTTTTGCATAAAATAAATAATAAAATGTTTCTTTTTACAATAGGAGGTACCATGATAAACAAAATACTAACACAATCACAAGTTTTTTCAGGCATGTCAGAAGAGGAGATATTCCTTTGTCTAAAAAGACTCAATTCCTATGAGAAATCTTTTCAAAAAAATGAACTTATTTTTCAAGCCGGAACAACAACAACTGTAATGGGAATGGTTCTCTCTGGAAGTGTCACCATCGAAAGTAACGATATCTGGGGAAACCGAATAATTTTAAACCATGTTGCCGCCAATGGTTTCTTTGGCGAAAGTTATGCACTGCTTGCAAATGAAATCTTACCTGTTGATGTCCGGGCAAATGATAATTCGCATATTCTCTTTTTGTGCCTGGATTATATTCGTTCAAGTCAAAACTGCGATTCAATAAATACCAAACTTATTTCAAACTTGTTACTTATTTCAACAAGAAAAAATCTTTCTCTGTCCGCCAGAATCTTTCATACTTCGCCAAAAACAATCCGTGACCGTCTATTATCTTATTTTAATTCAATTGCCATCAGGAAAAAGTCAAGGGAATTTGACATTCCTTTTGACCGTCAACAATTAGCTGACTATCTGACCGTTGAAAGAACTGCACTTTCGAAAGAACTAGGTAAATTGAAAAAAGATGGTTTGATTGATTACAAAAAAAAACACTTTTGTCTTATGTATACAGATTCTCCCAATAACAGATAGGAGAATCTGTTCGATACTATTTTGAAAATATTTTTTTTAAATCCTGCTCCGGTGTAGAAATCGGTGCAATATGATATTTCTCAACCAGTAAATTCATAACATTCGGTGATATGAAAGCCGGCAGTGATGGTCCAAGAAGAATATCCCGTATTCCAAGATGAAATAATGACAGCAAAATACATACTGCTTTCTGTTCATACCACGAAAGAATCATAGAAAGAGGCAATTCATTTATTTCACATTCAAAAGCTTTGGCAAGAGCATTTGCTGCCTGAATGGCACCAAAAGCATCATTACACTGCCCCATATCCATAATACGGGGAAATTCCCCAATCTTTCCCAGATCAAGATCATTAAACCGGTATTTACCACAAGCAAGAGTAAGAATAACGCTATCTTGCGGAGCCTGCTTTACAAAATCGGTATAATAATTTCTTCCCGGCTTTGCCCCATCACATCCCGCAACAAGAAAGAAATGTCTGATAGCTCCCTCTTTCACAGCATCTACTATCTTCTGCGCATTAGACAAAACAGCATTTCTTCCAAATCCGGTTATAACTTTCTTCCCACCATTGATACCCGTAAAAATCTGATCCTTCTCATATCCGCCAAGTTCAAGTGCTTTTTCTATTACTACAGAGAAATCTCTTCCTTCACCAATGTGAACAATCTCAGGATAAGAAACGACTTCTGTTGTAAATACCCTGTCACTATAACTCTTTAATGGAGGCATAAGACAATTCGTCGTATAAACAATCGGCGCCGGTATATGATCAAATTCTTTCTGCTGATTTTGCCAGGCAGTACCAAAATTTCCTTTTAAGTGTGAATATTTTCTTAGCTCCGGATATCCATGCGCCGGAAGCATTTCTCCATGTGTATAAATATTAATCCCTTTATCCTTTGTCTGCTCCAAAAGTTGTCTTAAATCATACAGATCATGCCCGGTAATAACAATAAACGGACCTTTTTCAACAGTAAGAGAAACCTCTGTCGGCTCAGGATCACCATACGTCTCTGTATTTGCTTCATCTAAAAGTGACATACAGTTAAGATTTACTTCACCGACTTTTAAAACAATCGACAAAAGTTTATCCTTATCCATTTCCATTCCAATAGCACGCAACGCCTCATAGAAAAAATTATTTACCTTCCTACTGTTATACCCCAGAATGTCCGCATGATAAGCATAGGCTGCCATTCCCCTTATTCCAAATAAGATCAAAGATTTAAGCGATCGGATATCTTCGTCTGCCTTCCATATTTTATTCATATCAAAATCATTCTTATTTTCTGATACACTGTGTACTTCATCGATCAGTTGTTGTATTGATTTTTCATTGAAATTTACATTTGTAATAGTTGTAAACAAGGAACGTATTATTAATTTATCAATATCCATACCTGTTATTTTTTGCATAGACAAATTTATAATAGCCCCTGTAAGCTGATCTTGTAAATTTGCTACGGCTGGTGTTTTACCACATACACCACTTTTTGTACATCCATCACAACCTGCTGTCTGCTCACATTGAAAACAAAACATTTGATTACTCATATTGAGCCTCCTTTTTTTAATTTACAGGTTGATTTTACGATAAATTTCTTTTGATTTATGTTGTTTTAACCACACATATTTAATTTTTTGCAAAAAAAAAGCACCTTAACTCGGTACTTTTTAATGAGGCATCGGGGACTCGAACCCCGGACAACTTGATTAAAAGTCAAGTGCTCTACCACCTGAGCTAATGCCCCATAATGCCCAAAGCCGGAATCGAACCAGCGACACAAGGATTTTCAGTCCTCTGCTCTACCAACTGAGCTATCTGGGCAGGATTGCGGGGGCAGGATTTGAACCTACGACCTTCGGGTTATGAGCCCGACGAGCTGCCTGACTGCTCTACCCCGCGATAATCATGAATGACAATCTACAATCTTTCGTAAATTAAATCAAATCACTAACCCGACAATAATAATTGTCTCCTAAAGAATTTCTCTTCAGAAATGGGCGGAGAAGGATTCGAACCTTCGAAAGCGTAGCTAACAGATTTACAGTCTGCCCCCTTTGGCCACTCGGGAATCCGCCCATAAAGCCGACGACCGGACTTGAACCGGTAACCTGCTGATTACAAATCAGCTGCTCTGCCAATTGAGCCACGTCGGCATGTAATGGGACCTACAGGGCTCGAACCTGTGACCCTCTGCTTGTAAGGCAGATGCTCTCCCAGCTGAGCTAAGATCCCATTATAACTATTCAATTTTCAAGTATTAAAACTTGAACGACCCAGATGGGACTCGAACCCACGACCTCCGCCGTGACAGGGCGGCGCTCTAACCAACTGAGCCACTAGGCCACTACAAACTATTTTGTAAGAAGGTAGTACCTTCAAAACTACACATTGTTTCCTTCATCTCCCGAACCAACAAGGTCAAGCCTTCGACCTATTAGTATCCGTCAGCTCCATACATTACTGCACTTC
>CAKRGX010000030.1 GCA_934338065.1 uncultured Eubacterium sp.
CGGCTATATCCTTCCCACTACCGGGTGGATTCGGGACTTTAACCCGTTAGAAACGTGCGCCGCTAGGCGCACATCAAAAAAAGAGCCATCGGAATACACCAATGGCTCATATAATTTTTATTTATTTAAGCTTTTTTCTTTCTATCTGCAAATACAGGCTTCAATAAGATCGGCGCTACGATCGTTGTAATAATAACGACAATGACAACCGGTCCCATGATCTGTGCCCCCATCAGTCCGAGAGCTTCTCCTTTACTTGCTACGATCAGAGCCACTTCACCTCGTGATACCATTCCTACACCAATCTGTAAGGATTCCTTGTTCGTATAATGGCACAACTTTGCACCCAGACCACATCCGACAACTTTCGTCAATATAGCGATAAGCGTAAGCAGTATAGCAAATAATATAATGGCGCCAGACATCTTTGGCAGTTGAACCTTTAATCCGATACTTGCAAAAAAGATCGGGGATAAGTACAGATAAGATAACGTTGAGAAGCGCTTCATTAAGTAATCCTCTTTCTGTATCATGGATACTACCAGACCAGCAACATACGCACCGGTAATATCTGCCACACCAAAGAATTCCTCAGCAATATAGGACATCAACAGACAGAATACAAATGAAATAATAACATATCGCTGTAATCCGTTTTTCGTACGGTTGCTGTAATAATTAAAGAACTTATAGAACAAGTATCCTGCCACAACAGCAAAGATAAAGAAACCAACAATCTTCAATAATACAACCCATAATTTTACTGAAGGATCCGATACACTGGTAATAATTGTCAGGGCAATGATACCAAGAATATCATCAATCACAGCAGCACCCAGTATGGCGTTTCCGGCACGGGAATTCAGTTTTCCAATTTCTTTGAGCGTCTCTACCGTAATACTAACGGAAGTAGCGGTAAGTATTACACCGATAAATATGTTCTGCAAGAGCAGACTGGATGATGCATCCGACTCAATCATACCGGGACGGTTAAAGAACCAGGCCGTTGCAAAGCCACCGATCAAAGGAACAATGACACCGATAACGGCAATGATCGTTGCTGCCTTCCCGCATTTCTTAAGTTCATGCACATCTGTCTCCATTCCGGCACAAAACATCAGAATCACAACACCGACCTCTGCTGTCTGCGTCAGGAACTCCGTCTGCGGAATAATATTAAAAATACCAGGTCCCAGGATCAGCCCGGCAAGCAGTGCCCCAACTACCTGAGGCATTTGAAAACGCCGTGTCACTAATCCCAGAAATTTCGTACACATTAATATCAATGCCAAATACAATAAAAAGTTACATGTTTCCATAATGATAATCTCCTTTCAAAAAGCATTATAAAGAGAATTTTCCTATTCCTTTTTAGCAACTTCATTATACTCTCTTAACCTTAAAAATCAAGAAGAAATTTTGCTAATATTATATGTTTATTATCTCTCATTTTCATTACTTTTCACAAGGAATCTTCGGAAGTTTAGCAATGCTTGCAGCAATCTCCTCATCCGTCAATTCATAATTCTGCATTTTCCCGTCATTAAATGCTTCATAGGCATACATGTCAAAATATCCTGTTCCAGTCAAGCCAAACAAAATGGTTTTCTGCTCACCGGTTTCACGGCATTTGATCGCTTCATCCATAGCAACACGGATTGCATGGCTGCTCTCCGGTGCCGGCAGGATTCCTTCTACACGGGCAAATTGTTCTGCTGCCTCAAACACCTCGGTCTGTTTGCGGCTGGTTGCTTCCATATAACCATCTGCGTACAACTGAGATAAAACCGTGCTCATGCCATGATAGCGGAGTCCTCCTGCATGATTCGGTGCCGGCATAAAACTGCTGCCCAGCGTATACATTTTAGCCAGCGGACAGATTGCTCCCGTATCGCAATAATCATACGCATAAGTTCCTCTTGTAAGACTAGGACAGGAAGCCGGCTCCACTGCGATAAACCGATAATCGGCCTCTCCTCTCAGCTTTTCTCCCATAAACGGTGCGATCAGTCCTCCCAGATTGGATCCTCCACCGGCACATCCAATGATGATATCCGGTTTTTCACCATATTTGTCTAATGCCAGTTTACTTTCCAGTCCGATCACTGACTGGTGCAGCATAACCTGTGATAATACAGAGCCTAATACATAACGATATCCATCCTGTGTAACGGCAGCCTCTACAGCCTCTGAAATAGCACATCCAAGACTTCCGCCCGTACCGGGATGTTCTGCCAGGATCTTTCTTCCCACCTCAGTTGTATCCGAAGGCGACGGTGTAACATTCGCTCCATAGGTGCGCATAACTTCCCGCCGGAACGGCTTCTGCTCATAGGAAACTTTTACCATATATACCTGACAGTCAAGTCCAAGATAAGAACATGCCATGGAAAGTGCCGTTCCCCATTGTCCGGCTCCCGTCTCTGTTGTGACACCTTTTAATCCCTGTTTTTTCGCATAATACGCCTGCGCAATAGCGGAATTCAATTTATGACTTCCTGACGTATTATTTCCCTCGAACTTATAATAGATCTTAGCGGGCGTATCCAGATATTTTTCCAGACAGTACGCACGCACCAGTGGCGCCGGACGGTACATTTTGTAAAAATCAAGAATCTCCCCCGGTATATCTATGTATGCCGTATCCTGATCAAGTTCCTGTCTCGCAAGCTCCTCGCAGAAAATTCCTGTCAGATCTTCAACTTTTAATGGTTTTCCATCAGCAGGGTTTAACAATGGTGCGGGCTTATTTTTCATGTCTGCCCGGACATTATACCATTGCTTTGGCATTTCCTTTTCTTCCAGATAAATTTTATATGGTATATCTTTTTTACTCATCGCTTCCTATCCTTTCACTTTTTTACTTCATAGTATAAATTAATTTTCTTCTCTGCGCAAATCTTTTTGTTGATATCGTTCCAGCACCCTGTTGTAAAAAGTCCTTACTGCGGGTGCCATATTGTTCCGGTTCAATGCCGCAATGCCAATGATGCGATACGCTTCCGGATTAACCGGATAACAGTCCACCTGGTAAGGAATATCATTCATAACCATTTCCGGCATGAGACAGATTCCAAAACCATTTGCTACCATGGCAATCGTGGAAAGGTCATCTACTACATGATAACTTGATTGCACATTTAGGTGATTTTCTTTTAAAAAATTCTGTATATCGGCATCTGTACTCTCTCTCTGCGTAACAAACTGACAGTTGCGCATCTCCTCAATTCCCATTGGCTCATTTGACCGTCTCATTCCACTCGGTACAACACAAAGCAAAGGATCGCGGCAAAGCGGTTCGATTGGAATATCTGCCGCACTGGATACAGACAAAAAACCCAGATCGACCAACCCGTTTTTAATCCAATACGCTACGTCGTCATAGGTTCCCTGAAATATCTCTATACTAATCCGTGGAAATTCCTCCTGAAAAGCTTTCATCAATTCCGGTATCCAATTGGTGCATACACTGGAAAAACATCCCACTTTAACTTTTCCCTGTTTCAAGCCATTAAACTCTGCGATTGCCTGCCGGAGGCTTTCATCACTGTTGAGGACGGCATTGACATAGGGAAGAAGGCGCTCCCCATAATTGGTAAGCGTAACTCCATTTTTTCCACGATTCAATACCGAAAAGCCAAGTTCAGACTCTAAGGCAGAGATCGCATGGCTGATAGCTGATGGTGTCAGGCCAAGCAGATCGGAAGCCTTGCGAAAGCTTCCCTGTTCTGCTACTGTCTTGAACACCTGATAACTGATTAACGTCATATACCGCTCCCCATTCTAAGCACAATCTTAAAATTTTCCTATCGACTAATTATCCGTTTTAGTCCCGATTACATTTATAAAGAAGATCTTCCCAACGGCGGTCAACTTCTGCCTGGAACTGTTCTATCAGCCCCTCATTGCCTTTTTTAAATAGATGTTTAAATCTCCCCTGCTCACGAAGAAAATCTTCGATTGGAAGTTTCTTCTTTGGTTCATAACTCAGCGTCCATTTTCCATTCTCAACTTCAAATAATGGCCAATAGCATGTTTCAACGGCAAGTTTGCATATTTTCATAATTTCCGGTGTATCATAACGCCACCCTCTAGGACAAGGGGTCATAACATTAAGAAAACTTGCTCCCTCAGTATAAATCGCTTTTTCTGCCTTACGATGGATATCCATAAAATTAGATGTCAGCGTTGTCTGTCCCACATATGCCACATCATGGTCAGCAATGATACTTGCCAGATCTTTTCGGTTTTGCATCTTACCATTGGATTCTGTACCTACCGGAGTAGTCGTTGTATCAGCAAACTTCGGAGTAGCGGATGAACGCTGGATTCCCGTATTCATGTAAGCACCGTTATCATAACAGACATACACCATATCATGTCCACGCTCCATGGCACCTGACAAAGACTGGAAACCAATATCATAAGTTCCGCCGTCACCACCAAAAGCTATAAACTTAAATGTTTCCTCTTCCGGAAGTTTTCCCTTTTTCTTCAATACACGATAAGCTGTCTCAACCCCACTTAACGTTGCTCCTGCATTTTCAAATGCGTTATGGATATAACTATCCTCCCACGCTGTATATGGATACATAAAGGAAGAAACCTCCAGGCATCCTGTTGCATTGGCAATCACGGCATGGTCTTCTTCATGCAGTGCTCTCAGGACTGCACGCACGGCAATCGTTGCTCCGCAGCCGGCACACATACGATGTCCCGGAGCCAGCCTCTCAGGCTTTTCCATCATCGTTTTTAAACTGTAATCGCTCATGTCTCTTATCCTCTCAATCCTATGTACTTATATTCTTCGACTGCTGCTCCATCCACGATCATGCTCTCAAGTTCTCCAAACACCTGCTTCACTTCTGTCGTGGTAAAATCGCGTCCCGCCAGACCATAGATATAATTAACGGCTTCGATCATGACTTTATTCTTAAACAAAGCGGCTTTTGTCTCACTTCCCAATGGTCCGCCATTGCCATTATAGCTTTCGCAGCGATCCATAATAGCGACCGCTTTGCATCCCTTTAATGCCTCAGCAATCTCTTCTGCCGGGAATGGACGGAATACGCGAAGTTTCAACACTCCGACTTTTTTGCCTTGCGCACGTAATTCGTCCACTGCTTCCTTCGCAGTTCCTGCTGCCGATCCCATAAGCATCATAATATAGTCGGCATCCTCTGTTTTATATTCTTCAAAGAAACTAAAACCTCTTCCTGAAAGTTTCTTAAATTTTTCTGCCACTTCCGCAATGACCTGTTTGGAACTTTCCAATGCAAGTTCCTGATTTTTGCGCGCTTCCATCGCATAGTTTGATACTGAATATGGGCCGACCGCTATCGGCTTGCCCGGATTCAGCAAAAACTCCTCCGGATGGTATTCACCAACAAACTCTTTTACAAGTTCATCTTCCAGCAGTGTAATATTTTCTACCGCATGACTTGTAATAAATCCATCCTGACAGATCATAACCGGAAGATGTACCCTTGTATCTTCTGCAATCGGATATGCCTGTATAAAGTTATCATATGCTTCCTGGTTATTCTCAGCGTAGATCTGTATCCATCCGGTATCTCTTGCCCCCATACCATCGGTATGATCACAGTTAATATTGATTGGACCGGACAAGGTACGATTGACCAACGCCAGCACTAACGGCATACGATTTGATGCTGCCAGTAGAAGCTCCTCCCACATTAATGCCAGTCCGGCTGAAGATGTTGCTGTCAGACTTCTTGCACCTGCTGCTTCTGCACCAATCGTTGCACTCATAGACGAGTGCTCACTCTCAACAGGAATAAATTCTGTATTCATCTCACCATTTGCTATATAAGTAGATACCATCTGTGGTATTTCCGTGGATGGAGTAATCGGGAAAGCCGGCATAACATCCGGATTAATCTGACGGATAGCATAAGCTACCGCTTCATTTCCTGACATACGTTCTTTGATCGCCATTAGAAATTTCCCTCCTTCATCTCAATTGCACCAAATGGGCATACATTAGCGCAAATGCCACAACCTTTGCAATGATCATAATCAAAATCCAATCGTTTTCCTTCTTTTACCGGAATGCTGCTGTCCGGACATACCGGAGCACATAACAGACACTGCCTGCATTTATCAGCCACCAGCACGGGAGTATTGGTTCTCCACTCGCCTGTGTGAAAAAGTTTGGATGTTCCACCGTTAAAAACTTTCAATCCCTCAGTCAGTTCCTGATGTGGTGTCGTCTCATTGATTCTGGTCACATCTGTTCTCATCTTTTTACAATCCTCCATTCTCCCTTTATGCCTCATCCTGCATAATATCTTTTTCCAGTTCATCAAATGTCTGCTGCAACGCCAGCATATTTCCTTCAATTACTTCCGGTTTCTTCGCAAATTTATGTTTATATGACGCGCGCATCTCCTGTAGGAAAATATGCTGTTCCATTACTTTACTGACTGCCACGATAGCAGCAAGCATTGGCGAATTAGGAAAATATTTTCCTAATGTCTCAACGGATATGCGTCTGGCATCTACGGTATACACACGTCCTTTGTATCCGCGTAGCTTTTCCACAATCTCATCACGTTTTTTAGGTGTATTAATCACAATAGCACCTTCTTCTTTTAACCCTGATGTAACATCAACTGAATCTAACAATGTCTCATCTACAACGACTACATAATCTGGTGTGTATATATTAGAATGTACACGAATCACTTCGTCACTAATGCGATTGTATGCTGTAATCGGCGCCCCCATACGTTCCGGACCATACTCAGGAAAGCCCTGTACATTACATCCTGTCTTGAACGCCACATCTGCCAGCAAAAGAGCTGCCGTCTTAGCACCCTGGCCGCCCCGGCCATGCCATCTGATCTCTATTCCGTTCTTCATACCGTTTCTCCTTATCTGCTTCTTATCGAATTATACTCAGCACATCCTATTATATCGAAGCTGGAAAAAATGTAAAGAGAAAATGTTTAATTTCATTCATTTGTCAGATGATTTTTTTTCATGTAAGCTTTATATTGGCTTATAAAAGAAAATGCTTTATAATTATTTATAGACGGCTGCCGGAGGGCAGAATAACTTTTGTCCCTGACGGTATTTGCATAAGTAAAATAGGAATGGAGATTAGTATGATCAAGCGTTTTTATGTCCGTACCTCTGCCCTGCAGGAGGGTATGCGTATTGACCAGGCAATTGTTGACCGCCTTGACAGGACATTGATCAGCCGGGGAGCCCTTTTAGATTCTTTTATGATCGATGGTTTAAAAAAACGAGGCGTGCACGGAGTATACATAAGAGAAGGTGAGGAAGATGCCATACAGGAAGAGAAAGAAACTCTCCCAGCTTTTGTGCGCCATAATATTGAGAAAAATCGATGTGAAGACAGGGCTAAAGTCCATCTTTCAGAAAGTGTAAAGAAACGCGTATCCGAGGGAATACAGTACCTGTATAATAACTCAGAATCTCCGGAATTCTCTAATACATCAAATAAAATAACAAGCGAACTGCTCAAAGCAATCAATAACAATGATGCACTGGCTGTCGATATCTCTGCCCTGAAAACGAGTGATGAATATACATTTAAGCACAGCGTCGATGTAGCAACCATTTCGATGATCATTGCACGGAATCTGGGAATGTCCGACAACGATGTATATAACATCGGTATCGCAGGGCTTCTGCACGACATGGGAAAATCAAAAATTCCTTCCGAGATTTTGAACAAACCTGCAAGATTAACAGACGAAGAATTTGAAGTAATGAAAAAACATTCCGAACTTGGTTTTCAGATATTAAAAGAAAAACCGGAATTTAATATTGCCGTTTCCCTTGGCGTGTTACAGCATCATGAAAAAATGAATGGAAACGGATATCCTCTTGGCTGTAACGAAGACAAAATATGCCCTTATGCCAAGATTCTCTCCGTTGCAGATGTGTATGATGCCCTCGTTACAGAGCGTCCCTACAAGAAGTCTTTTTCACAGCGCACCGCCGTTGAAATGATCATGTCAATGACCGCTGAACTGGATATCACCGCTATGCGAAGTTTCATGGAAAGTGTTATCCTATATCCGGTTGATACAACGGTTCAGTTAAGTAATGGTGAAATAGCACGAGTCGTAGAGAACAAGCCTCATTCTGTCCTGCGCCCAACCGTTGTCGGTCTGAAAAGCGGTCTGGTGTATGATCTCTCCGATGATCTCTCCTGCGCCAATATTGTTATATTATAAAAAAAGCATTGCAGACTATGTAATCTATTCATGGTCCACAATGCTTTTTTCATATTAGTCAATCATTTTTAAACTCTCAATAACCGGTTGGTACTCTTTTGCTACACTGCCGTTCTCATCCAGCAATCTTCCATCTTTCTGCATCGCATCACAAATTTTATCGACTACTTCGATACCCTCTGTCACTTTACCAAATGCTGCATATTGGCCATCTAAGGATGGAGTATCCTGATGCATGATAAAGAACTGTGAGCTGGCACTGTCATTATCCATGGAACGCGCCATAGAAATCACGCCACGTTTGTGGGAGATCGTATTCTTTACTCCATTTTGCTCAAACTCTCCTTTAATATTCTTATCGCTGCCACCGGTTCCGTCCCCTTTTGGATCTCCTCCCTGTATCATAAATCCTTTTATAATACGGTGAAAGGTCAGACCATTGTAAAATCCTTTGTTCACTAAGGAAGCAAAATTACTTACTGTGATCGGTGCTGTATCCGCATCCAGCTCCAGCTTAATCGTACCATAATCTTTCACCTTCAGTTCTGCATGATGTTTTCCCGACGAATAATCAGTGGAACTTTTTTTATCTGCTTTGTCTGATTCACCACTGCCGCATGCAGTAAGACATGACATAACCATAAGGATCATTAAAATACTTGTTACTATACGTTTCATTTTTGTTCTCCTTTTTTAATAAGATTCTTTTATTATAAGGATTTTTTTATTCTGTGTAAAGTCTGATTTTCTTCTTCTTCTGCATCTTTGCCACTATTCCGATAGTCTTTGTCCCGGTGATCACAGCATAATTTTTGCTTTTCCTCATTGAATTTGACCTTATTTATTGAAATATCTTTCTCATATAATTATATAAACCATGTCCCCATGTCACTTCATCATGGGCACCGCCCTCTACTACATAATAATAATTAGGAACCTGATTTTCAGTCAAAACCTCATGATACAAAGTAGGCATTTCATGCACCGTAGTATCCTTTGAGCCTTTTACAACCATCACCAATGTGTTATTCTTGTATTCTTCCGGAAGAGTAAAATCTGTTGATGTATAAGTCAATCCTCCCTTTTCCCCTCATACCATTTATTTAGTTTGACGTAATCAGAGCACTGTTTCCATGATAGATAACACTTTGTTTATGATTTATTAGGTGATTGTTGCATTTATGGTCATCATCATTACTGTTATGCCAGCCTCTGTGGGTGTTTCTTTTTTCAAAACAAAGACTTTCCTACCAGATAAGAATAGCGTAGCAGCCTGCCACAGCCACTACGCTAAAGTTTCACAGGAAGTGTACCTAATGTCCTGTACATTCATAAATCCATTTAACACAGACTATGATTTTACAACAAACTTTTTAAAGTAAGCAAAAGAGGTTGTCGTGTTGATACGGCAACCTCTTTTTGTTATAAATAATTTATTCTCCTAAGACAATGTGCATCGGATGGCCAAAGCGTCTCCCATTCCGGGCGGGGGCAACTGTCCATTATAGAGTTCCCAAAGTTCCCGCTTAATTTTTCTTACGATTCTCACAAAAATGATTCATCATTTCCTCCGTAAGGCTTAAACCCTCCTTATATCGTGGCATATCCTGATAGTCTACCCATTCCGCAACGGCTAACTCCTGTTCATCCATAACAATCGTCCCATCGCCATCTAACTCACAATAAAACCCCATAAGAAGGTCACTCTCAAACCCCCACGGCTGGCTCTTATAATATGTTATATTCTTAACCCGGAGTCCTACTTCTTCCCTTACCTCGCGCGCCACAGTTTCTTCTAAAGTTTCTCCGATTTCTGCAAATCCGGCGATCAAGGCATAACGTTTATGTTCCCGGCCGGCATACTTTGTCACAAGCATTTTATCACCATCTGTAAGTCCCACGATTACCGCAGGAACGAGCCGTGGGTAGATCATATTGCCACATTTGTTACAGCGAAGCATACGTTCTCTTTTATCATGAAGGGTTTTCTCTCCGCACACACCACAAAACTGATTTGAAGTGTACCACACATATAGATGCCATGCCGTGGCTGCAGCAAAAACGGCTTCTTTGGGAGTCATCCGACGCAGCTCACGCATTTTATAATATTGAAATCCTTCCGCTTGTATTTCATCGCAATCCAATAAAAAGCAGGATAGTTCTCCTATTTGAAAAAGATAAATGCATTCATTCAACGAAAAACCTTTTTCCCTGGAAATCTCCATCACCTCGCCATATGTCAAAAACAACAATTTTCTTCCATCGTTTTTCGCATATATCATTCTGTCATGAAAAATCATCACAACATCCGTGTCTGCCGGCACCTTTGGCTGATATTGATTCATCAGACGTTTCTTCCCTATATCCTGTATCATTCTCTCATCTGTCCTTTTTTCTATTTTTTTCCAATACTTCAAAACGCAACCGCACTTGCCGCTGCTTTAAAATCTAACTGTCTTAACACCTGCACATACTCTTCCCCCTCTGGCAACATTACAGATTTTCTCAACGGATGGCAGTTCTCTGCGATTCAAGACTTCTCAGGACTATCATTTACAATCCATCTACCAGCCTTCTTTGAATCCTCATGTGAAATAACTCCTCGCTCTTGTAAAGATTTCATAATTCGCTGAACTTGAGCTCTGGAAATACTTGTTTGATCAATAATATCCTTTTGTTTTATCATTGGATTATCTCTAATCATTTTCACAATTACTAATTCATTTTCATTTAAAGCCTCATTTAAAGCCTCATTTAAAGCCTCATTTGATGCTTTATCTTTACCTGTTTTATCTCCACTCTCTTGACTACGATAAAAGCACACAACAAATCCTGACTTCAACTTCTTAAACTCATATTCTACTCCGGCATTATTACAAGCCTCTGCAATACGCTTGAGGCCCGTTCCAAAACTTTCTATATCTTTAGAATAGTATAAAATTCTAGCTATCTTTGGATTTCTTCGAATTGGTCTCTCTGGTCTATCTATAAAATCCTGAGGTTCAAACCCCTCTGGAAATGCACCCGGATTATAAATTTCAATTCTATCTTTGTATATTGCCACTTCATTGCTCTGCCCTGTAGAATAATCCTTGTGGCAGAATGAATTAAGTAACGCCTCACGAATTGCATCTACTGGTATTTCAGGTATCTCTGTTCTTTGCAATGCACCTGTAAATTCTACTTTCCAATGAATGTTACTCTTAATATAATTCTCAGCCAAATCTACCAACTTAAGCACTGGTCCATGATGTCTCTGAATATCGTTAAATGTTAATCTTTCGTTAGTTGCAAAAATAGCCATCTGAATATCCTGAATCAAATCATCTGCAAATAATACTTTTCCTGCATTAATAAGATTATCTCCTTCTGATAGTTCCAGCTGATTTAGTACCGTCTTCTTATCCGTATATTCAATCGCTATCCTTCCAACCTCATGAGCTTGATTCGTATACTTTTTCAAAAGTTCCTCATCAACATCTTCAACCGATTTATTTGAAACTAAATTTTCCCATCTATTTTCTTCCCTGTCACTCTTTCGTATATACTCAGCCAATTCCTGAGGAGACATAATCAAGTCTTCATCGGCCACACGTATTCTTGCTACACCTGATGCAAAATAAGGTGTATTATTGCCTTCAAACTTAACATGTATACATTCTTTTCCATCTATAACAACTTTATTAACTTCCGGATAAATTCTTGGTTCAATGGAATTCTTTATTTTCTGACTAACAGTTCTCAGTGATTCTTCATTTACAACTTGCCCAATAACTGTACCGTCAGGTTTTACACCAAAGTACAACTCTCCATGTTGATGCTTATTAAGTATTGCTGAAATCGAGTTCATTGCTTCTTTTAATTCACCCGTAGATTTTTTAAATTCCAAAAGTTCTGTCTCTATTCCTAAATTCACACTAATACCTTCTTTCTCCAACCAAATACAATCGTTATAAATCTTGCTACTATAGTCTGCTATATTTTATAATATCCCCAAAACAAATTTAACATACAACCGATTCCCACGCAAATGGAATGCAAATGACTCACACGCCAATTGCATCTTTTAAAAACTGGGTTACACGCTTTTTATATTCTCCATATATAATGTTTTCTTTACTATCTGTTTCACTTCCATCCACAAAATACTTTCCTGTCTCTTTGCTGATAGACAATGAATCCAATGGCCATCCTTCAAACCTCTTTGGTGAAGCTTTATCAATCATATAAAATGATCCAATCTTTTTAGAATACTCCAAATCCATAAAAGACGAAATCTTCCCTTTATTAAATACTGCTATGGATTGTTCTGCGGCGTTGTTATCCATTGGCACTTCTCCATCTTCCAGGAAAGTTCTAAGATACTTTTCCTGATTTAAGGAGTAGGTAAGCCCGTTGGCAGTTTTACTTTTGGCAGGGACGGACTGCTGGTTCTGTTTTGCCCACGCAAAGTAAGCATCAACCAGCGGTTTTACTGTCAGCTGACGATGTTTCAAACGTTCCTCTGCAGATTTATCTGCAAGTTTATTGTCCTCGCGATATATTGCCTGGATCTGCTTCAGCGCCAGATAAGCCAGCGAAGACTTTTTCTTATCCTTTGACAATGCCTTCACGGTCTCGTCAAAACGACGTCCTGCGTGTGCCCAGCAGCCGGCAATCTTCAAGTCTTTACGTTCCTTTTCGAGTGTATGATAGACCTGGTAGCCATCTGTTACACAGACTCCCCTGAACTTCTTGAGGAAATCTCTTGGATGGCTTGCATTACGCGAAGGCTGGTAATCGTACAGTACGATCTGTCTGTCCGCATACATCTTACCGGTACGATACACCCACATGTAATATTTGTAGACTCCTACATGATGTTCTTCTATTTCAACCTTCATAGGTGTGAAACTGTAACGTCTGTAGATTTCGTCT
>CAKRGX010000031.1 GCA_934338065.1 uncultured Eubacterium sp.
CCGGAATAGATACTCTGGCTTCCATTGTGGATGCCAAAACGGATAACAGTCCCTATGTACCGGATACCTTGTATCTGTTTTGTGGACGTAAGTCCGACAGAATCAAACGATGGATGAGTTAGGATGGACCGTTGATAGCTATTGACGGTAAGGAGCTTGTTAACTGGAAATCCAATACGATTGCTCAAAGAAGCAAACAGCTAACTACGGTAAGTGCATTATATACGATTACCCAGACCATATTGTCGTTTTATGATATAGATGAGAAATCGGCGGTGTCAGATGAAATAATAGATAAAAGCTTCGATATAATGAAGCAATATTGGACTCTGTGTCTTGAGAAAATAGATGTATTTAAGACATATAAGAAATGTGTATGCGAGGATAGACCAGTTGATAAGATCCGTAAAGAGAGTTTGCTTATGAAACCGGTAACGCACATGGCATTGGCAAATGCAATGCTCATAGTTCTTAAGCATGATGTAGATTATACTTCAATTATTGATAAGATTAATGAGATTGACTGGAGTTTTGAGAATCCTTTGTGGTTTAACATACTTGTCACGAATACCAAGAACAAAAAGATGATCACAAAGACTAATTCGCTGAAGCAGGCGGGTAAGCTGATTGCTTATATGTTGATAGGTGATAAGTTTGATGATGAAGAAGTTGATGAAGTGCAGGAGATACTTAATGAGGCAGCGGGTGAAAATCAAGATGCAGAGTTACCTAAGATAATAGGTTGATTTTATAATCTTAGTAAGACAAAGGAGGTGAGTGATTTGGATAAACCTATTCTAAGTGATAATATGAAAGTTGTTACATGTCCAAAATGTGGAAAAATACTTCAAAAGAGTATAACAACTGTGTCAGAGTTTGTATGTCCATGTAAGTATAAGTTTGACGCTGTTGTGCAAGGCGATTTTGTAATGTACTATAATCCAAGCGATGGCAAATCCAAAGAACTCGCCACATTTTTCTTTGAAAGATTTTCAGCATTATAGAGGAGAGTGATACGAATATGACTATAATTGAGGCGGTAAAGATTGTGTTATCTGAGAATAATGCAATGAGTAGCAAAGAGATTTATGAAGAAATAAGCAAACGACAGTTGTATGAATTTGCAGCTAAAAATCCTCAGATGATTGTTAATGGCATGATTCGAAGGCATTGTTTGCAACTTAATTTTCCTACTTCAAGTCCGGTGAAATATTTTAGTATTGCATACAAAGAAGGGAAGAGTTTGAAATACTCTTTGTTAGATGAATCAAAAAAAGTAGAGGAGGATAACAATATACCTGATTCTGCGTTACATAACGAAAAGGAAATGTTGCCGGAAGAGAAAATCCTTAAAGCTTATAATGATCATTTAGAACAATTGTATGCTACCGTGCTAGAATCAGTTATGGATAAGCATCCGAGTTTTTTTGAACAATTGATTGTTGATTTGTTATTAAAAATGGGATATGGATACGACTCAAAGTCCGGGATTACTGTAGGCGGTCCGCATGATAGTGGTATTGACGGAATAATAAATGAAGATATGAGTTTATGTTAAAGTACAAAGCAGAGTTGGAAAAACTTAACTATTGTGCATGGGCGAAATTTATGGAGAAAATTAATGACGACGATGTATTGGTGAGAGTGTTGGACAAGCTTGAATTATCAACGCCTAAAAGAGATGATTTGTCAATTTACAGAGAGGTGTTGTATCGAGAATTTGAGGAATGTAATTGTTTCTATTGTGGTAAGAAATTAAACTTTGACGGAAGAGGTACACATGTTGACCATTTTTTTATTCCTTGGTCATTCATAAAAGATGACAAGTTGTGGAATTTTGTGCTATCTTGCCCGGCGTGTAACGAGAAGAAGAATAACAAGATACCTTCGGAGGAGTACCTAAAGACGGTTATAGATAGAAACGAGGGAGAAATATGCGGAAAATATTGGGATGATATGGGAGAGGTAGAGCAGTAAAAAACGAAAAATACTAAAATAAAACTGCCGAATTTACTAAAATAAAAGTGCCGAATTTGCTTAAATGAGAATGCCAAATTTACTCAAATGGACTTGCATAATTACAAAATAAAATGGTATACTTATGGGGAAAGGAGTGTGTTGAAAATGGAATATATAAGAAGAGTGTTAGATGATGTGATTGATAGAAAGATTGAGGCATTTAACGCTATAAGCATAACGGGACCTAAGGGGTGTGGAAAAACACGAACTGCAAAAGAACGGTGTAAAACGGTCATTGAATTTCAGGATGAGGATAAGCGAGATGGATATATTGCTGTAGCTGAGACTGCTCCCAGGTTGTTTTTGAAAAATCCGGGTCCTATTTTATTTGATGAGTGGCAGGATGCTCCGAAAATATGGGGAACAATCAGGAAAGCATGTGATGATAATCCAGAAAGTGTGGGGGAGTACTATTTAACGGGATCAACAAGTAAAAAGATTAGCACGCCACATACTGGAACGGGGAGAATAACAGAGGTAACAATGTATCCGATGACTTTGTTTGAGACAGGTGAATCAAATGGAACGGTATCGTTGTCGCAGATTCTTGAGGATGAGAAGTATGATATAGACGGTATAATATCAGGATGTGACTTGGAGGCGCTGTTCTTTGCTGCGTGCCGGGGCGGATGGCCAAGGTGCATGGCATTAAAAAATGATAGGGCAAAATTGGAGATTGCGAAGGATTATTATAAACAAGTTTACAGCAAAGATATCTCAGCAATTGATGGCATACAAAGAAATCCTGAGTGGACAAGAACTTTACTTTGGTCTTATGCACGCAATATGGCGACGACAGCGAAAAAGAAAAATATATTTGCAGATGTGAAGGCAACACAAACTGTTACAGATAACACACTTTTTTCATATGTAAATGCGTTAGAAGAATTATTTGTGATTCGTGATATTGATGCTTGGACACCACATCTAAGATCAAAAGCAGCAATTCGTTCAGCAAAAAAACATATATTTGTAGATCCTTCTATTGGGCTTGCAGCACTTGGAATAGGCCCGGATTATTTCATTAATGATTTGGATTTATTTGGTCATGTTTTTGAAAACATGGTTTTAAGAGACTTACTTGTTTATGCAGAGAAACATAACGCAAGAATAATGCATTACACAGATGATATGGGGGTGGAAGCGGATGCTGTGTATCAGATGGAAGATGGACGCTATGCGCTGATAGAAATAAAAACAGGAGTAAATAAAATACCTGAAGCGGAGAAGTCGTTGTTGAAATTTCAAGAAGTGATAGAAAGATATAATGATAAGGCATTGAAAAATGGTGTTCATCCACGGGATATATATAGGAAACCGTCGGCATTGATTGTGATATGCGCCAATGCGAATATGGCATATACAACGGATGCAGGGGTGAAGATAGTACCAATTGGATGCTTGAGAGATTAAGCAAGGTAACCATTGAAATTACAACAATATCGTGATATGATTCTATTGAAAAGAGGTGTAAAAGTGTAGATTTCAAGTAGATTCACAATGGCAATTCATATGTTTGCCTGTATAGACACATTTTCAGATCAGAAAATGACAAGTGATTTTATGGCAGCAAGTATCGGAACCAATCCTGTTATCATAAGAAAGCTTTTGCAACAGTTAAAAGCAGCAAGTCTTATTGATGTCTTGCGGGGAACAGGAGGTGTTAGGATAACCAGACCACTTAGTGAAATCACATTTCTTGATATATATAAGGCGGTAGAATGTGCGCCGGATGAGCAATTGTTTCACTTTCATGAAAATCCTAATCCAAACTGTCCGGTTGGACGAAATATTCATAATGTGCTGGATAACAGATTAGTTCAGATTCAAAAGGCTATGGAAGACAAACTGGCTGAAATGACACTTGCTGATGTTAAAAAGGATGTTACTATGTGTATCGGAAAATAAATGTTTACAGGAACTCCAGACTAATGATCCGGGGCTGGGGAAAGATTGATAACTTCATTTGTATAGTAGCATAAATCGATATTGAATGGACAGGCGGTAAGCAGAGTACAATTAAACTACCGACTATGCGGCATTGACATATAGGATCATACAATTTATAATCTTTATATAAATATGAAAAAACGGATACAGGTTCTTCATGCAAGCAAACGGCATCAGATAAAAAAACAGTATGGAAAACGGAGGAAAAAGAAATGGCAGCAAACAAGTATAAGGGAACACAGACAGAGAAAAATTTACAGGAGGCATTTGCAGGGGAATCACAGGCAAGAAATAAATATACCTATTTTGCTTCTGTAGCGAAGAAGGAAGGGTATGAACAGATGTCCTCATTATTCTTAAAAACGGCTGATAATGAAAAAGAACATGCCAAGATGTGGTTTAAGGAATTAGCCGGAATCGGTAATACGAAAGAGAACCTGGCGTCAGCCGCACAAGGTGAGAATTATGAGTGGACAGATATGTATGAAGGCTTTGCAAAGACGGCTGAGGAGGAAGGTTTCCCTGAACTTGCAGCAAAATTCAGGGCGGTAGGAGAGATTGAGAAGCATCATGAAGAGAGATATCGTGCACTTCTTAAAAATATTGAAACGGCACAGGTGTTTGAGAAGAGTGAAGTTAAAGTATGGGAATGTCGTAATTGTGGGCATATTGTAGTGGGAACAAAGGCTCCGGAGACATGTCCGGTATGTAATCATCCGCAGAGTTATTTCGAAGTACATGCAGAGAATTATTAAGGAAAAAACGGATACGGAACTATGTATATGATATATGTGGATGGAAATCGGATCAAGAGAAGGCGGGATGATTTATGTATGAAATGAAACCGGAATACTATATCGGAATCGATATGATTGACGAGGAACACAAGCAGTTGTTCCAATATGCAGATCAAGCATATGAACTGCTCCATGATGAATTCACACCGGATAAATATGATAGGATTGATACAATATTACAGAATCTTCGTGATTACACGGCAAAGCATTTTGCCGATGAGGAACACTATATGGAATCGATCAATTATAAGAAATTGTTTACTCAAAAGACGCAGCATCAGGAATTCATCAATAAACTGGATGAATTTATGGAACGTCATGAGGACGAAGTAGAGGATCAGGATAAACAGATTATGAGTATTCTGGAATATCTTACCGAATGGTTAGTGAACCATATCCTACGCGTGGACGGTCAGATTGTAAAAGACGACTAATTAATTAAACGATATAGCAATGTCCCACGGATATGTTTGAGGTAAACATAGAGGAATATAAGCATAAAAAACCTTATTAAGTTGTCAGAAGGGTAAAAGAGACTTCCAAGGGGAGTCTCTTTTGTAGTATAATAGAAGCATAGAGTATAGAAAGGAGCACAAAAAATGAATATGTGGGCAGTTCTTATGATTGTGCTTTTGGTTTTGTCGTTTGCCGGAATTTTATATTTATCCAGTCGGATTGGCAGATTTGCCATAATAAAAAAATAGTAAAAGGAAAAAAAGGCTGGCATATGCTTGCCGGACTGGTGATCATGCTGGCAGTATCAGCAATCCTCTGGCTTGCATGGGGAGCCATGAAGTTGTATTTACAGTGTGCTACCTCGGTGTAGGATGGTACTGCGCCCACCACGTATGGGAGGCTCCCTATGAGATTCAGACAGACAAAGAGGTGGGGACTCTTAAGGCCGCAGTGTTTGCAGATTCACACGTTGGAGCTACCTTTGATGGAGAGAGCTTCGCAGAGCATATGAAGACGATCGAAGCACAAAAGCCGGACATTATCGTGATTGCAGGTGACTTCGTGGATGACGATACTTCGAAAGAAGATATGATCAGATCCTGCCGGGCGCTAGGCAGTATTCAGTGTACATATGGTGTATATTATGTGTTTGGAAACCATGATAAGGGGTATTATCCACCGGAGTATCGTGGTTATAGTGGTGATGATCTCATAAAGGAACTCAAAAAGAATCACGTCCATGTCATGGAAGACGATGTGGAGCTAATAGATGACCGGTTTTATATTATCGGAAGAGCTGACAAATCAGAAGAGTACAGTTCAGGACGAAAGAGCATGGAAGAGTTGACAGAAGATATGAATATAGAAAATCTGATTGACATTACACCGGAAGACAGAGTTTATGGCAGAGAAAAACGAGGTAATACAAACTTTATTGTAACTTCGGGTATTGCAGACTGGGCTATCAAATTCAAGACCGGCTGCATATCAGAGTATCTGATGATTGATATTCATGGAAAAAAGTGAAACATCATACGATGACAAATAGGCTTGTAATATGGAAGGACTGGAATTAAAATGTGGGTATTATATGCGATAGGGTCGTCCTTTTTTGCCGGAATCGTAGCGATACTGGCAAAGTGTGGAATTAAGAAAACCGATTCCGATGTGGCAACGGCGATCCGGACGATAATTGTGTTATTTTTTTCGTGGCTGCTGGTTCTGATCACCGGTTCATGGACACAGATTACGCAGATCAGCGCAGGAACCGTGACGTTTCTGGTGCTTTCCGGGCTTGCAACCGGAGCTTCATGGCTGTGTTATTTCCGGGCACTTCAGTTAGGTGATATCAACAAAGTAGTGCCGATCGATAAGTCAAGTACGGTGCTTACCATTCTGCTGGCGTTGATCTTCCTGCAGGAAGGACTTGACTGGAGCAAGGTGGTGGCGATAGTGCTGATAGGGGTTGGAACATTCCTTATGGTAGCAAAGAAAGAAGCAGTTCAGGATAAGAAAAAGAATTGTGGAGGCTGGCTGATTTATGCCGTGCTGTCGGCGGTATTTGCCAGTCTGACTGCCATACTTGGCAAGATTGGTATTACAGAGATTGATTCTAATCTGGGAACAGCAATCCGGACTACGGTCGTTCTGGCTATGGCGTGGCTTATGGTATTTGTGATGGGAAAACAGCATGAGATAAAGAAGATAGAAGGAAAGGAACTCGGCTTTATTGCTTTTTCCGGGCTTGCAACCGGAGCCTCGTGGCTTTGTTATTACCATGCACTGCAGCAAGGACCGGCTAGTATCGTTGTTCCAATCGACAAACTGAGCGTTTTGGTTACAATCACATTCTCATGGATTGTATTCCATGAAAGATTAACAAAAAAAGCGGCGGCTGGTATGGTTTGTATTACGTTTGGAACCATTTTGCTTGCAATTATTTAGAACGTTTTTTAATCGCCGCCTTTTTATGATTCATACATTACAGGAGGGAGTTTGCTTTGGGTTTGGGATAAAGTTTGCTATACAAAGAAAAAATGCTATATCCGCGTTCTGAAAAAGATATACTGCATCTTTTGAAACAGGCAGGATCTGCCAAACCATTGGGAGAAAAAATCCGGAGGCGGATTCATATCATGGGATGGGATGAGCTGACTTCAAGTCTGAATGCGCTTGAGTGCCTGGCTGGTCAAGATACGCTGTTATGTGCAGATGGGGAAGAACATGGCAGCACAAGAAATAAGAGTAAGTCTTGTTAGAAAATAGGTGATCAAAAAGGAGGGCTGTGAACAGCCCCCCTTTTGATATTATTTAAAAATACGTTTCAAGAAATTATAAAATCCATGTAAGTATACGCCCTTCCAATGGGTGCCATTACCGCTTCCGGAAGGATCACCACCCATCGTTTCGTAGTAGGAGTGAGGGGTGTTTGTCTTCACAAGTGCTTCGTGATATTTCTTAGGATTATCACCTACCGTAGTATCTTTGGCACCCTTTGTAATCTGGATGTAGGTGTTATTCTTATATGTATCCGATAATACAAACTGCTCTGGAGTAAGCATGTCGCCACCGCTCAATACACCAGGTGCAGGATTGAAAGCACCCATTGCACTAAATAATTCCGGATGTCTGAATCCGATATTCAAAGTCTCACGACCTCCCATGGAGAATCCACAGAGAGCTGTATTTTCGCGGCCGGTCAGAGTAGAATACTTTTCATTGATCGCCGGCATCAACACCTCGATCAGGTCATGGATGATATAGTCGTAGGCAGCAGATGTCTGGGGGCTTGTATCAAAGCCACTCTTTCCCTCCTTGTTACAACATACACATGGAAATACAACGATACATTCTTTTACATCACCATTTGCAATGGCATTCCATGCAACAAACTGTACACCGTCGCCGACCTGATTGTTGCCATCACCGACCATTTTCTCCGGTGTATCACTCAGACCATGAAGCATATAGATAACAGGATATTTTTTCTCTGCCGAATAATCTTTAGGAAGAACAACCATGGCATAACGGTCAATGGCTTTCTTGTCTGTGGAATCAGTTCCATCATAATATTTGGTTGATTTATACTCAAATCTCTTTACGGTACCGGCATTGGCACTTTTCTTTGCCGTATATCCCTTTGGAATGTTAGAAAATTCAGGATCTTCCGGATAAGGTGTTGGAGTGATCCTTGGAGTTCTGGTAGGACGCGGCGAATTGGTTGCCTGCGTTGTTTGTGTCGGTACCGGTGTAGGTGTTACCTCCGGTGAAGGCGTTACAATCGGTGTGCCGGTCGGAAGATTTTTTCTGACGACAGCATTTTTGATAGTAACAGTTACAACGCCGATTTTCTTTGTCTTCTTTTTATATTTTTCTTTTACCTTGATTTTTACCTTCCCTTTTTTCTTTGCTGTGACAATTCCTTTTTTGGAAACGGTTGCCTTTTTTTTGGAAGAGGAGGAGAAGAGGTAGCTTGCTTTCTTCTTCTTCTCTTTAATCGTGATCTTTTTCTTTTGTCCTACTGTCATAGACAGCTTTGTTTTGCCTATTTTTGTTTTGGCTGCAGATGAGATGGAAAATGGCACAACCAGACTTGATAGAACAAGTGCAAAGCATAAGCCGACGCTCATCGTTCGTTTACTATTTTTGTACATAGTATAACCTCCTCAATATAATAGAATAACTATATAGTAGCACAAAATTATTAGAAAAGACATATTTTTTTGCAAAAGATGGTTATTAATCATTTTGTTAACTTCTGCCGATAAAAAATAAAAGAGAAAACGGGCAAAAGGATTTGCTGCAGGATATTTTATTTATACGGAAAGGAGTCCCATATGAAATTGAAAGAAGCAATACCGAAGTATCGGGAATATCGCCAGAGATTGGTGGATCAGACCAGGAATCTGGTCAAACAGCGAGATCAGGCACAGAAAAAATATGAGACAACTGGTGATAAAGCGTGGGAAGAAGAGGCGGTGTCACTTCATTTATCGGCACTGGCATCGGATGATAAGTTTAAGGAAAACCAGAAAGTACTGGATGGTTTACTGGAACAGTATACTTTGGCATGGAATAACGAAGTGAACAAGGCACTTGCTGATCCGGAGACTGGTATGGCAGCGACCTATGCAAAGATCATGACAACCGTTGCCCGGATGTGTGCCGGGGATAAAGTTCCCTACTCAGATGAAAAAAAGGTTATGGATTTTGACAGTGAGATGTATCTCAAAGCAAAGCAGACACAGATGGCGATGGCAGTGATAAAGAAAAAGCAAAAGGAATATGAGTCCCTGTGGTCGGAAGAAGGCGGAGAATACGATCCTCAGAAGGCGGCAGACAATACGGAAGCTGCGGGAGAGCTTCCCCAGATACCATTGGCAGATACAGAGACCGACAGCATGGCAGAATAGCCGGAAACTAAAATAGTTTTACACAAGATCGCTGAAGTGTCAACACAATCAGCAGTATCTCCAAGACCAATATGACAGGAACCCCGATATAAAATAAGGGTTTTTGTGTTTTATGGTGAAAAACATACATCCCGGTCAAAGCACCCAACACGCCAAAGACGGCAGAGAGCATCAGTGCCTTTTCCGGGATCCTCCATTTATGGTGTACGGCTTTTCTTTTATCAATTCCATATAAATGGAATACGATAATGTTAACCAATAGATAAAGGGATACAAGTTTTATTGTCATACGCCCTGCTCCTTCCTTAATGAAAAAACATTATTTGTTTATTTTAAAATAGAATTGTGGCAAAAATATACATTTTGATCAAAATGTTATACGATTGGAGAGTGATGATTATATGACACGCGAAGAGGCACTAGCTTACGGGTTATCGTTTGCTAATACGTACCAGGATGCTCCATTTCATGATGCTAATTGGCAGCTTGTCCGCGTAAAAGGGAGTAAACGGGCGTTTCTTTGGACGTATGAAAGAGATGGCTATATCAACCTGAATGTGAAGGTTACTCCTGAATCAAGGGATTTCTGGCGTGATATTTATGAGGCGGTTGGTCCGGGCTGGCATCAGAATAAAGAACATTGGAACACGATCATTTTAGATGGGAGTATTCCGGAAGAGGATGTGAAAAAAATGATTGATGAAAGCTATGTGATTGTGACGGACAGCCCAACAACACGCATCTACGAAGCGGTAAAGAAAATTCCCAAAGGGAAAGTTGCTACATATGCGCAGGTTGCGGAACTGGCAGGAAATAAAAGAATGTGCCGCGCTGTAGGAAATGCCCTTCACAAAAACCCTGACCCGGACTGGATTCCGTGTTACCGGGTGGTCAACGCAAAGGGGCAGCTGGCGGGTGGCTTTGCTTTTGGAGGGGCAGAGGTTCAACAAAAATTACTTGAAGCCGATGGTGTACCAGTTATAAAAGGAAGAGTTGACCTGGAAAAATACGGCATCTGATATTTCCCGAGCCAGATTCTGACTGTTTTCATACGTCTGAAGAATGGAAACTCCCCTGTTGCAAGCAAATTGTTTGCCCCAAATGACAAAAAAATCGATATTAAACAGCCTTCCCTACCGCTTTTTTGAAGCATCATTGCTAGTTTTTTTAGATTCATGCAGGCAGAGGTAAGCCCGACCTTCATTTCCATTCGAGCCTTACCATACATTTGTGTATAACGAAAACCATGATTCTCCTTTGCTGTGCCAAAGATTCGTTCAATAGTTTCCTTTCTTTGCTCATATAATTTTTTCATTCCCAAGGTATGACGAACATCTTCACATTGCTCCATGTAATTTTCCCAGATATGTCGTGTTATTAGTTTCACATGATTTTTGCTTTCTGTACATTGAGATAAATATAGACAATTTTCACATACATTTCCGCAGCTTTTATATCCGGCATCTGCAACAAGTGTTTTTATTCCAATATTTTTAATTTTATCATATAATCCTTTAAATGTTCTGCTGTCATGTAAGTTTCCGGGACTCACTGTATAACCTAGAATCCACCCATTTTTATCACAAGCAGTTTCAACAGCGTATGCAAAAACAAGCTTATGTTCACCTTTACGAAACCAACGACTTTCTGGATCAGTGGTACTACACTTTATTGTTTTTTCATTTGATACCGCCAGACAAAGGATGGTGATTGTTATCGTCTTTATCTTTTAATGGTTTTTTGTGATGCTCTTGTCGATCTTTATTAATTTCAGATTTTAACATGTCTTCATAAAAAAGAGCTTCTTCCTTAGCAATTCGTTTTTGCATTTTTCTACTGTTTGCACGGGCTTTTACATGAGTAGCATCTACAAAAATCTGCTCAAATAAGTCGGTATCTTTGAATCGTCTTGTATAATTCTTTCCAAAGGTTGAAAAGTGTGGAACTTTATCTGTCATATCAAGACCAAGAAACCATCGAGATGCAACATTTACTTCAATTTCTTTTACTGTCTGCCGCATGCTCTTGATTCCATACAGATACTGAATGAGGGGTATTTTAATCAATGTCACAGGATCCATGCTAGGCCGACCGTAGCGAAGCGAAGACCACAAGAGGTCCGGTGGACCTCTGCTCTGTGCCGACCGAAGCGGCAGCGGAGACTAAGAAAAATCTATAAAACAGTATAACACAAAATAAAAGTGACATGGTGAACTGATTGAAATGCTTCTGATTTTTGCA
>CAKRGX010000032.1 GCA_934338065.1 uncultured Eubacterium sp.
CTTACAAATATTAAGTTGTTGAATTACAAAGTTGCATCTCGACTTACAAAACTGCATCTCGGTTTGCAATTGAGTAATTTTAATAAAAAGTATGATAAAATGCTTGTGCTATACGCATTTAGTGTGTATAATGTAGATATATCGTGTGTATAAAATAAGTACATTATACATATAGAAGGAGAGGGTTGTGTGAAAAGGCGTGTCAACATTACGTTGGAAGATAAGGTACTTGAGCGTATCGACCATTATGCAGATCAACACTATACAAGTCGTTCCGGTGCTATCACTATGTTGATCGTAGAAGCAACCGATGACCGGGAGAAGGAAAGAATGCATAGTACGGAGGTTTAGGGGGTTTCATGAAGACAACGATGGATTATATGATCGGAAATACTGCGGTTCAGATTATAAACAAGGGGAAGCGGATAAAGGTTGTAGATGTCAAGAAGGAAAAGATACGACGCAGAATATGGAAACAATTTGTGCTGGCAGTTACATTGACCGGTTTATTGGTCGGATCATGCTTTTATATAGTGCGTTTGCAGAATCAGAAAGCATTATTGGATCAATCCGTTTATCAGTTACAGGTACAGGTCGACCAGATGACAAAAGAAAATGTTGTGCTTCAAAAAGAGGAGCAGGAGGTGCCTGTTGATTATCATATGATTTTTAAGAAAGCGTTAGAGCTGGGAATGAATTTCCCAACGAACCGGCAAATTGGTACCTATAAACCGGAAAAAAGTTCTGCGGTCAGGGTTAATTTTGGTGAAAAAAACAAAAACTAAAAAAAATAAAAAAAGTGCTTGCATTATTAATGTTTATCATGTATAATAACGCTTGTGATTGAGATTGGGCTATCGCCAAATGGTAAGGCACTGGACTCTGACTCCAGCATTTCAAGGTTCGAATCCTTGTAGCCCAGCTAACAAGTCCTGATTTTTATCAGGACTTTTCTTTTGTGCAATATTTCCTTTGGAGAGGAGAATAATAATGGGTAATTCATGGAAACAGGAAGTAGAAAAACGTCGGACATTTGCTATTATATCGCATCCGGATGCTGGAAAAACAACATTAACAGAAAAATTCCTTTTGTACGGCGGTGCAATTAATCTGGCAGGTTCTGTAAAAGGGCGAAAAGCAGCAAAGCATGCGGTATCTGATTGGATGGAGATTGAAAAGGAAAGAGGTATTTCTGTAACTTCATCGGTACTGCAGTTTAATTATGATGGATTTTGCATTAATATTCTTGACACGCCAGGGCATCAGGACTTTTCTGAGGATACCTATCGTACCTTAATGGCTGCTGATTCTGCTGTTATGGTTATTGACGGATCGAAAGGTGTAGAAGCTCAGACAATCAAACTTTTTAAGGTTTGTGTTATGAGAGGAATTCCAATTTTTACATTTATCAATAAGATGGATCGTGAAGCAATGGATCCTTTTGAATTGATTGATCAGATTGAAAATGTGCTGGGGATCCGTACATGCCCGATTAACTGGCCAATTGGTTCGGGAAAGAATTTTAAAGGTGTTTATGATCGTAATTCTAAGACGATTTCCCGTTTTCTTGCCGGGGATAATGGTCATAAAGTCGAAACAGTTGAGGCTAAACTGGGTGATGCTAATCTAGATGATCTTATTACCAAAGAATATCATGATATTTTAGTGGATGAGGTGGAACTGCTTGATGGAGCAAGCGATGAATTTGATCTGGTTAAAGTGAGAGCCGGACAGTTATCACCAGTCTTTTTTGGGTCGGCGTTAACTAACTTTGGCGTTGAAACTTTTTTACAGCATTTTTTGGAGATGACAACATCTCCACTGCCGCGGGAATCGGAAGGAGAGCCAGTTGATCCGTTTTCGGATGAATTTTCTGCTTTTGTATTTAAGATTCAGGCAAATATGAATAAGGCACATCGTGACCGAATTGCTTTTATGCGAATCTGTTCCGGAAAGTTTCAAGCGGGAATGGAAGTTATGCATGTGCAGGGGGGAAAGAAGATACGGCTTTCTCAGCCACAACAGATGATGGCACAGGAAAGAAAGCATGTTGAAGAGGCATATGCAGGAGATATTATTGGTGTCTTTGATCCGGGAATTTTCTCAATTGGAGATACACTTTATAAAGGTAGGGATCCTGTTTGCTTTGAAGGAATACCAACATTTGCGCCAGAACATTTTGCAAGAGTGCGCCAGGTTGACACGATGAAGCGGAAGCAGTTTATGAAGGGGATTTCTCAGATTGCACAGGAAGGTGCCATTCAGATCTTTCAGGAATTTAATACCGGTATGGAGGAAATTATTGTCGGCGTGGTTGGTGTCCTGCAGTTTGAAGTTCTCCAGTATCGTCTGGAAAGTGAATATAATGTAGAAATCCGTATGGAACAGCTGCCATATGAGCATGTTCGCTGGATAGAAAATGAAGAAATTGATGTGGCATCTCTGTCGGTAACATCGGATACGAAGAAAGTCAAAGACCTGCGTGACCGCCCATTGCTTTTGTTTACACACCCATGGAGTATTCAAACGGCATTGGATCGTAATGAGGGATTGATATTAAGTGAGTTTTCCAGAAATTGATATTTATTTGACGCATTTTTTGTATACACTACCTTATGAATGAAGATTTTTTATGAGGAAGGGATTAGAAAATGAAGACACAGTGGATTCTACTTGGAACATTGGGAGTACTGGCAGGGCTTAGCCTGAATACCAACACGGTTCTGGCAAAGAAAAGAACTTTTACCGTAAACCCCAAAACAATTCCGTGCAGTAAAGAATATCGTCGGAAACCGAATTATAATAGTAAAACGAGACAGTATCTGATGCTTCAGTCATATTTGGATAAGCTGGGACGGTCGGGCGGAACACTTAAGCTTAAAAAGGGAACGTATAAGGTTCCGGCAACTCTTTCCGTCCCATCTAATGTTACTATAGAGTTAAAGTCTGGTGCCATATTAAAGAAAACGACTGCAACGGGAACCCGTATGCTAAAAGCAGCTAAACTTATGCTGCAGACAGTTTCGGCAGCAAAGGCAAAGCAGAGCCGGCAGGTGGCAAAGTATACAGCATCTAAGAAGGTGACGATCTGTGGACAGGAAAATTCAGTTATTGATCTCGGTAAGGTAAAAGGAGCTACGGCATTTTACATCGGACATGCATCCGGAATAAAAGTGACGGGGTTACGATTTCGCAATAAAAAGGGTGGCAGCTATATCTGGGTTGAGGGATCCAATAATGTAACGATCAATCATAATGTTTTTGAAAAAGGGATTGACCAGTCCGGATATAAAAACCGAATGGCAATCCGTTTGGAAACAATCAATGAAACGGTAAGTGATTTTCCTGGTAAATGGGGAAAGCCGGATAACACAAAAAATAAAAAAATTAAAATAAAAAACAATGAATTCATAACACCGGATATAGGTGTGGGAACAACAAAGGCAGTTGTTATAAAAGAAAAGACGAAGACGTCAAAATATGAACAAAGTGGTATTTCTATTGAAAAAAATACTTTTTCCGATACAAAGAAGTGTGCCGTTTATGCTGTGCTTTGGCGAAAACCGGTATTTAAAGAGAATGTTGTTCGTCGCGTATCCGGAAAGAAAAAAACAGGCAGTGTTGTATATGGTTATGGTGTGACGGATCCGTCAATTACTGCCAATACAGTTGAGTACAGTCACTATATGGCTTCTTTTGGCGTGGCTCAAAATAGTGGTAAAGGGAAAAAGATGCCATCTGTTCCGACTGCAATCGGAACGGCGGCAGCGAATCGTCTGGCGGCCAATGATGCAACGCATTTAAGTCATTATTATGTTTTGAATAAAAATAAACGTATTGTCTATGTAAAAAATAAAACGGACCGAGTTTTTGTCATTACACCGGACTCAAAACCATATCATGAAAAGTATAACGATGCAGGAGATTTTTCTAAGCGAAAGGTCTATTATACTTTTTTGTCTTATATGGAACAATTAGAGTATTGCGGCGGTGGAAGTGTTATTGTGAAAGCGGGAAACTATCCGGTTTCTAATAATATCTGTATACCATCTAATGTAACAATGACTTTGGAAAATGGTGTGAGTTTTACGAAAATAGGAACGACGGCAACGGATATTTGCTATGCCAAATCGATCTTTACACTTGTTCCACCGTCAAAAGATGGAACCGTAAAGACTATTTCCGGATATAATGGTGCGCATGACATAAAAATCATTGGACAGGGGACCGCAAGGATTAACTGTGCAAATGTGAAAAACTGTATGGCGCTGGTAATGGGTCATGCTAAAAATATTTTCATACAAGGTGTTATGTTTCAGAATCAGTATGGTTCTCATTTTGTAGAACTCAATTCGTCTCAGAATGTCGTTTTTGAAAAATGTACTTTTGAAGGGTTTAAGCCTTTGGATGAAAAGAGCCATAAGGAGTGCATCAATATAGATGGTAATGATCTGGTTACGGATGGGTTTAATTATGACTGGTCAGCACATGACAAGCTGACATGTAAAGGCATTTATATCCGGGACAATGTGTTTAAAAATATAGGTACGGCGATTGGCAGTCATACGTATTCTGTAAAAGGAAAAACTCAGCTTTACCATGAAAATATTCAAATAATAAATAATACATTTGATGGCACATATAATGTTGCTATTCGTACGCTGAATTACAAAGATACTCTTATTAAAGGAAATACATTCCGGAATATCCAGACGTTAGATGATGGAAAACGGAAAGACAGTGGAGACCCATATAAATATGTTGCAGTATTGCTCCGGGGGATGATCAATCCAACTGTAACAGAGAATACTTTTGAGGGGTGTCAGTATTATCCGATACGTGTGATACTGCGAGTCGGGCCTACTACAGATGCATCGGCAGCAGCGGGATATGCAGATACCATATGCTCGATATCAGAAGCGAACTGGCAGGTGATGCAGCGTAATACGTTGATTGATATAGCCCGGAAATATTCTAATATTATTGTTCGCGATTCGGAGAAACAAGAGGATGCTGAAGCGCAGAAAAAGCCGATTGTCATGATTTGACAACGTGTTGATGTTACGTTATAATAGAACGATGTGTAGTTGTGTTGACAGAACTCCGGTCTAACACTACAATTTAGTATTTTAAGGAGGTTTAACCATGGCTGAGACAAAGAAAAATATTATGACCTATGAGGGTTTGAAAGCGTTAGAAGATGAATTACATGAATTGAAGGTGAATCGTCGTCGCGAAGTTGCCCAGAAGATTAAGGAAGCAAGAGAACAAGGTGACTTGTCGGAGAATGCAGAGTATGATGCAGCAAAAGAAGAACAGAGAGACATTGAGCTTCGTATTGAAGAAATCGATAAGATTTTGAAAAATGCAGAGGTTGTTGATGATGACGACGTAGATACCAGCGTCATTAATGTAGGTTGTACGGTAAAGATTAAAGATCTGGAATTTGATGAGGAGATGGAGTATAAAATCGTAGGCTCCACGGAAGCAAACAGCCTGAAAGGTAAAATCTCCAATGAATCTCCGGTAGGAAGAGCATTGATCGGTGCTCAAAAAGGAGAAACGGTTGAGGTTGAGACACCTGTTGGATTTATTAAATATGAAATTTTGGATTTTCATAAGAACTAAAAGATAGAAATGAGGGTAAGAAACAGTGGCAGAAGATATTAATCAGTTATTGAAAGTAAGAAGGGAAAAACTTGCTAATCTGCAGGCGGAGGGTAAGGATCCTTTTGTAATAACCAAGTGTGATGTAACACATCATTCGATGGAAATCAAAGATCATTTTGATGAGATGGAAGGAAAGACGGTTACGGTTGCTGGACGTATGATGTTTAAGCGCGTAATGGGAAAAGCTTCTTTCTGCAATATTCAGGATTTACAGGGAAACATCCAGGCATATGTAGCCCGTGATAATATTGGTGAAGATTCTTATAAGGACTTCAAAAAATATGATGTGGGTGATATTCTTGCGATTACCGGTGAAGTATTTAAAACAAAGACAGGCGAGATATCGATTCATGCCAGTGCAGTTACGTTGTTATCTAAGAGTCTGCAGATCCTTCCAGAGAAGTTTCATGGGCTGACAGATACAGATATGCGTTATCGTCAGCGTTATGTGGATCTTATCATGAATGCAGAAGTTAAGGATACTTTTGTGAAACGTTCGAAAGTTCTTCGTAGTATCCGTAATTATCTGGATGCTCAGGGATTTATGGAAGTTGAAACTCCTATGCTGGTTTCTAATGCCGGTGGTGCTGCTGCCCGCCCATTTGAGACACATTTTAATGCTTTGGATGAGGATTTTAAACTTCGTATTTCTCTGGAATTGTACTTAAAGAGATTGATCGTTGGTGGACTTGAGAAAGTTTATGAGATCGGTCGCGTATTTCGTAATGAGGGTCTTGACACAAGACATAATCCGGAATTTACTTTGATGGAGTTATATCAGGCATTTACTGATTATCATGGTATGATGGATCTGACAGAGAATTTGTATCGGTGTGTGGCAAAAGAAGTGACTGGTTCTGAAGTCATTCAGTATGGTGAGCATACTATGGATCTTTCTAAGCCATTTGAGCGTATTACAATGGTTGATGCTGTTAAGAAATATGCAAATGTGGACTTTGACCAGATTGAAACAACAGAGCAGGCAAAAGCTTTGGCTAAGGAACATAATATTGAGTTTGAAGATCGTCATGAGAAGGGGGATATCCTTAATCTGTTCTTTGAAGAGTACGTGGAAGAACATTTGATTCAGCCAACTTTTGTTATGGATCACCCAATCGAGATTTCTCCTTTGACTAAGAAAAAGCCGGACAATCCTGATTATGTAGAGCGTTTTGAGTTCTTTATGAATGGCTGGGAGATGGCGAATGCTTATTCTGAGTTGAATGATCCGATCGATCAGAGAGAACGTTTTGAAGCACAGGAGAAACTCTTTGCTGCTGGTGATGAAGAAGCAAACCACTGTGACGAAGATTTCTTAAATGCATTGAGTATTGGTATGCCTCCAACAGGTGGTATTGGATTTGGAATTGATCGTATGGTTATGATGATGACGAATTCACCGGCGATTAGAGACGTGTTGTTGTTCCCGACGATGAAGTCTATTGATAAGTAGGAATGCAGGAAAATCAAGGGTTTCAGAGCGTGGATGTACTAAAATATATAGTTGGTCAAGGGGTTTTGACCAAGATTTGACCAATTTTTGGCATAGTCAAAAAAAGA
>CAKRGX010000033.1 GCA_934338065.1 uncultured Eubacterium sp.
ATGGGACCTACAGGGCTCGAACCTGTGACCCTCTGCTTGTAAGGCAGATGCTCTCCCAGCTGAGCTAAGATCCCATACGTCATTCGAGACGACTTCTTTATTATACCAAAAAAAATATATTTGTCAACACCTTTTTTACAAACTTTCCTGAACTTTCCACGAAAAGCTCAAGCCATGCGGCCAAAACAAAACCTTGACGTTGCCTGCCACTATCATGTACAATAGGTACTAGTTGCAATCTAAGCAGATAAAAAACAATATCCAAAAGGGAGAATACAATGATTACAAAATACTTAATGATTTTTCTTATTTCCATGGTTCCGGTTGTTGAACTGCGTGGAGCTATTCCATTCGCCGTAGCCGCCGGGCTTCCGCTTCTGCCATCATACATCGTATGTGTAATAGGCAACATGATTCCTGTCCCATTCATTTACCTCTTCGCCCGTAAAATACTGCTATGGGGTGCTGATAAAAAATATATCGGCAAATTCTTTCGCCTGTGTCTGGAAAAAGGCGAAAAAGGCGGACAAAAGCTGAAAGCAACTGCCGGACGAGGGCTTTTCATTGCCCTGCTTCTCTTTGTAGGCATCCCATTACCCGGCACAGGTGCATGGACCGGTACATTAGCCGCCAGCTTTTTGGATATGGATTTCAAGCCAACCATCTTCGCCGCTATGGGCGGCGTTGTATTAGCCGGTCTCATCATGGGCGCAGCAAGCGCTGGCGTATTCAGTGCGATCACAGCACTCTTCTAACGAGAACGCGCATACTCATATAATTCAAATGTAACATTCCCATCTGCATCGCTGTTCATCATGATGTAAGTGGGAATTTTTCTTTCCTGCCGCGGTTTTGAGATACTTCCCGGATTCACAAAAGTCTTGCCATCGATCGATTCTATGACAGGAACATGTGTATGACCAAACATAACAATATCTGCTTTCTCCTGTTCTGCCAAATAGCGAAGAGTCTCAATACCTCCATAATTAAGATAACGATGTCCATGACACATAACTATGTGTTTTCCCTGCCAATCCACAGTCAGCATATCCTGGCAGTGGGAATAAAAATCGCAATTCCCCCTCACCATATATACTGGATAGGGAGTAAGGCTCCTCAGCCTATCCTCATCGCCTTCTATATCCCCAAGATGAAAGATTGCTTCATAATCCGGATGCTGTTTCAGTACATCTAACAAATTATCCAGTCTTCCATGAGAATCACTAAACACAAGTGCTTTCATCAAACTGTCCCCTTCTTCTTCAAAACATCAACCATTTTACGAATAGCAATGCCACGGTGACTGATTGCATTTTTTTCTTCCGGCTCCAGTTCTCCCGTTGTGCAGCCTCGTTCCGGAAGATAAAAGATGGGATCGTAGCCAAATCCATGTTCTCCTTTCGGTTCATAAGCAAGCCTTCCCTCAATGACACCTGTCACCACATCAACTTCTCCATTTGGATAAGCACAGGCAATTGCGCAGACAAATCTCGCCCCCCGCTTCTCATCCGGCACTCCCTCACAGCGTCTTAAAATCTCGGCATTTTTCACCGAATAAGGAGTATCTTCGCCCATATAACGGGCAGAATATATACCTGGTTCTTTATTCAGATAATCCACTTCAAACCCGGAATCATCTGCCAAAACCATCTCCCCGGTCTCTTCCATAACTGCTTTGGCCTTTATTACTGCATTTTCTTCAAAAGTCTTACCATCCTCAACAATATCAATATCGACACCGATATCTTTCATGGAATAAATCTCATATTCGTCACCCAGCATTTGTTTGAATTCATTTACTTTTCCCTGATTTCCTGTTGCAAAGATCAGCTTCGTTTTACTCATCGCTCTCTCAATCCTTTCTTCTCGGTGGTTTTTCACCCATATATTGATACAAATACGTCTTCATCATACCATTATAAATCTTTCGGTTCTTTGTCGCTTTCTTTCGCGTGCCTCCTGCCGCAATTGCCTTCTGAGCATCTTCATAACCACTCAAAAGGAAAAATGACCAAGTATCATTTTCAGACATCACATGTCCTACTTCGCGATAAAGCTCATACATTTCTTCCTTTGTCGAAAGCCGTTCCCCATAAGGAGGATTGCTTATAACAAAACCGTATGGTTTGGGACTGCTAAAGTCTCTTACATCTCTCTGTTGAAAATGAATATGTTCTTCGACGCCTGCCAGTCTTGCATTCGCACGTGCCATCTTCAGCACTTCATCACTGATATCATACCCCTGAATATGAAGCTCCTGATCCGTGCGTATTCGTTCTTCCGCCTCATCAATTGCCTCATACCACAATTTTCTCGGCACAAGATCCACCCAGTTTTCCGATATGAATTCGCGATTCATCCCTGGTGCCATGTCAAGTGCAATCATCGCCGCCTCAATCGGTATCGTTCCACTCCCACAAAAAGGGTCTACCAGCAGACGATCTGCATGCCACGGAGAAAGCATAATGATCGCCGCTGCCAGTGTTTCTGTCACCGGAGCAGGAGCAGTAAATTTACGATAGCCTCTTTTATGCAGGGACTCGCCTGTTGTATCAAGCCCCACTGTTACAATATCTTTCACAATGCTGATACGTAAAGGATAGGAATCACCGCTCTCTTCAAACCAATCCGTATGATACGTCTGTTTCATACGTTCCACCATAGCTTTCTTTACGATCTTCTGAATATCAGACGGACTAAACAGCTTACTGCTGACAGAATTTGCTTTTGTCACCCAGAACTTACCATCTTTAGGAATATAATTCTCCCAGGGGATTGCTTTGATCTCTTCAAATAATTCATCAAAGGTCACTGCACGAAACTCTGCCACCTTTAACAATATCCTCTCTGTAGTACGAAGAAATATATTAGCTCTGGCTATCGCCTCTGCATCTCCCTCAAACGTTACTTTACCATTATCCACATTTGTAATCTCATATCCGAGATCCTGGATTTCTCTTTTCAGCACCGCTTCCATTCCAAAATGACACGGTGCGATCAACTCATATCGTTCCATAAGTACCTCATTTATTATATTTTCCCCTTGCACACAAGGACATTTGTGTTCTTATTATAAAACAGTACATTTCTATCCGTCAACGCCTTTTTCCGCTTCTCCCCTCATATCCCCCGGCAATGCTGGAAGCCCACTTTCCTTTTTTTGCCAGCATTTTAGCTGCTTTTAAGCTGTGATTGCCATAATCACAATAAAAAATAATGCGATCGTAATTCATCATCTCATGAAGGTGCTGTTCCAGATCATCATATGAAATGTTCCACGCCCCGGATATATGCTCTTTTTGATATGCTGCCGGTTCTCTCAGATCAACAAGCAGCGTTCCACTGTGATAGGTATATTTTTTTGCTTCTTCCCAGGATATCAACGCTGGTTTCATTTTTCTCGCCCTTTCTTTTGCTCTCATTTCATTATATGATGCCAGAGCCAAAAAGGTCACGAAACCCGGCCGTACAACAAAAGAGCCGACCATACGGTCGGCCCTGCGAGCTATCTGCAATTAGATGAATTGCTGCCGGTAGAATTTTTACTTGTGTTTTTACTTGTGTTTTTACTTGTGTTTTTACTGTCATTCTTACCGGAAGAATTCTTGTTCGAAGCGTTCTTATTCGAAGCATTCTTGCTTGCATTACTGCTATTTTTTTCATTGTAATCATCTAAAAAATTTCTAGCCATGATACAACCTCCTATTGTTGTGACAAGACACTGACTTGTCTATCATCTGTTACAACAATAGTATCTCTTAGATATTACTTTTTATACAGAAAACCGCCACTTGTCACGCTTTACCAACGGAACCAAACAATTCCATTTTTTCTTTTACAGTTGCTTTGATTGCCTCAAATCCAGGTGCCAGCAGTTTACGAGGATCAAAGCCTTTTCCTTCCAGATCCTTTCCTTCTTCAATATACTTACGTGTTGCAGCCTGGAAAGAAAGCTGGCACTCTGTATTTACATTGATCTTGGAAACGCCAAGAGAAATTGCCTTTTTGATCATATCTTCCGGAATTCCCGTACCGCCATGAAGTACAAGAGGCATAGAGCCTGTCTTCTTTTGAACAGCATCCAATGTCTCAAAGCTTAATCCGGCCCAGTTATCCGGATATTTACCATGAATATTACCGATACCTGCTGCAAGCATGGTTACACCGAGATCTGCGATCATCTTGCACTCATCCGGATCCGCACACTCACCAGCCCCGATAACACCATCTTCTTCTCCACCAATTGAGCCAACCTCAGCTTCAATAGACATCCCTTTTTCTTTACAGATTGCTACTAATTCTTTTGTTTTTTCAACATTTTCTTCAATCGGATAGTGAGAGCCGTCAAACATGATAGAAGAAAATCCTGCTTCTATACAAGCCTTCGCACCTTCGTAGCTGCCATGGTCCAAATGCAAGGCAACAGGAACTGTAATATTTAACTCCTCTAACATTCCATTTACCATTCCAACTACGGTCTTGTAACCACACATATACTTGCCGGCGCCTTCCGACACACCAAGGATAACCGGTGAATTCAATTCCTGAGCAGTAAGGAGAATCGCCTTTGTCCACTCCAAATTGTTGATATTAAACTGACCAACCGCATATTTGCCAGCTTTTGCTTTTGTAAGCATTTCTTCTGCAGATACTAACATAATTCATTCCTCCGTATTCTTATTTTTTCTATTATAAAACAGTATAGCTACAATTCACAATGCTATTTCCCGTTCTTTTTAACATTGCTGAACCGTTCATTTTTTTTCGCTAACTGTTCCATTTGCTTCTGATTAATATAATATCCAATCATTTCATTTTTTTTCATTAAAACACAACCATATAACTTTCGCCCATCCGCCAAAGTCATCTTGCGGACAATCTTTCCAATCAACGGCAATTCGAATGTATGGTCACTCAAAACCCCAGGATAGTTCATATAAACAAATGAACCATCCGATTCTTCAATTTCTTCTTTATAAACAAAAGCGAAGCCGCTACTGCTCAGATCCTTCAATGTCACAATTTTTTCTCTTTTGCCATGTCCGATCCTGGCCGGATGTTCTTCCCCAATAAACAACCGGAAATCACCTCGCCGATTGTATTCCTTACCCTGCAGATTCTCAGGAACTGCATAGTAAAGCCGCCCCTTTAAGCGGACACATTCAATGTCCACATTCGCCCAAAGTATCGGCTTCTCATCTTCCCTTATGTACATAATATCAACTGCAACATTGTCCCCCTGTACATTAAGAATCTTTCCATCCTTGCGTATCGGCTCAACCAACATTTTTTTCTTGTGTTTTTCAAAAACAACCGTATCAAATTGAAAAAACATTTCATCAATCGAAATGTTCAACTGAATGGTTGTTCCTGCCCCTAATTCCGAAAAAAGCACCGCCATATCTTCCCCTTTCGTATTCCCCATTAACAAGGATACCATAAAACGTGAATTTCCGCAAGCAAAACGGCTGTCAGGATGCTTTGCAGCAAAATTTTACTATAAAGCAAAAAAAGCTGTCATATCAATCTTATGACCAATATGACAACTTTCCAATAACCTACTGGGCTAGCTGGATTTGAACCAGCGAATGTAGGAGTCAAAGTCCTATGCCTTACCCCTTGGCGATAGCCCAATAAAATTTTAAAAACGACGGAACTTCCGTCGTTTTTAAAAGGGTGGGTAATGGGATTCGAACCCACGGCCTTCAGAGCCACAATCTGACGCGCTAACCAACTGCGCTATACCCACCATACAGGATAAAACCATAGCGGCTTTTCCCATAGCGTGTCAGGAGGGATTCGAACCCCCGACCCACGGCTTAGAAGGCCGTTGCTCTATCCAACTGAGCTACTGACACGTAGCAAAGCGGGTGATGGGAATCGAACCCACGTATCTAGCTT
>CAKRGX010000034.1 GCA_934338065.1 uncultured Eubacterium sp.
GCTTACGGTACTGTGGTACAGGAACTGAAGGATGTCTCCAAATCTTATAAAGAAGCCAAGATGGCACTGGATGTAGGAAAGATATTCTATGCAGAGAAGAAAGTAATTGCGTACAGCACACTGGGAATCGGACGACTGATTTATCAGCTGCCGGTGAATCTGTGCAAGATCTTCATCGAAGAGATCTTCGGAGATAATGTACCTTACGATCTGGACGAAGAGACATTGAATACATTGAACAAGTTCTTTGAGAACAATCTGAACGTGTCGGAGACTTCCAGACAACTGTTCGTGCATCGTAATACGCTGGTATATCGTATTGAGAAGATCCAGAAGAGCACCGGACTGGATCTGCGCAGCTTCGATGATGCATTGACCTTCAAAATCGCATTGATGGTTGTAAATTACATGAAATATCTGGACAATCAGGAATATTAAGGACAACCCCTCGCATAGAGTTAGATAGAAACTTTATGCGGGGGGATTTTTATGTCATATCGGAAACAGATCAGTTATCTGGAATTACAGGAAAATGGACAGCGGATCCGAAGTGCGGGATATGCGAGGCTGGAAAGCCTGGATAAAGAAGAAATTCTGACAGTGCAGCTGAATGGACAGGAAATCGTGTCCGGTAAGGAGATACCGTTGTATTTGCAATGGAAAAGTGGGGAACAGCAGCTGTGCGAAATGACGATAGATCGGGGAAGAGCTTTTTGGGAGAAAAGGATTCCGTTGGAAAAAGAGCGGGAACGGATACTTGGGATACGCATTCCGCTGGAAAGGAATTGCGCCATCGTTGGGAAATTCGGAGGAAGCGGAGATACCAAAAAGAAATCTGTGCCAAAGCCGGAAAACGTGATGAAAAGCGAAGAACCGAAGCAGACAGAGAAGAAAGCAGAGGTAACGGCGGAAGCAGCCATGCCCATGGAGACAGGAAAACGGCAAGCGCAAACGGCAAAGGAATCCGGTGCTGTTCCGGAAGGCACCCTGCACATGAAAGATACCAAATGGGAGCAGCTGAGCAGCATTTACCCACACATTCATCCCTTTCGGGATGCCAGAGAATTCCTGTCGGTAGGACCGGAAGACTTTGTGGTTCTGCGGGAACGCTGTTATCAGATGACCCATAACAGCTTTTTGCTGCATGGATATTACAATTACAGACATTTGCTGTTGCTGCGGCAGGAAACAGCCGGGCAGGCAAAGTATTACATAGGAGTTCCGGGAAACTTTTACGAACGGGAGAAACAGGTCGCGAGAATGTTTGGCTTTGAGAGCTTTGAAGGAGCCAGAGAACCGGCCTGGGAAGGAGACTTCGGATATTATCTGATCTCGGTGGAACTGTGAGAGGATCACAGTCCCCGTTCATCGAATTCCGGAATAAAGCTTTCACTGGCGGCCGTTCCTTCCTGACGAAATCCGCGTTCGATGCCGATCCGTTCTGCAAACCGCAGTACACGGTCGTATTCTTCCTGCGTTACGGTACGATTTAATGCTTCGATATTTGCAACCTGTGGCAGCGGAGTATACTGATTCATGATACTGATATAGATATGATCTCCGTAAGTCTCATGGAGATAGCGCAGGATTTTTTTGGAATCTTTCGTCTGTCCTGGGAGCAGCAGATGGCGGACAATCATTCCGTGCTGCATTAATCCGGTATCTTCGTCAATGACAGGATCCCCCACCTGGCGATACATTTCCGAAATGGCTGCACAGGCAGTTTCAAAATAATCCGGAGCCTGGGAATACACAGTGGAAAGCTCCGGGGAAAAATATTTCAGATCCGGAAGATAAATATCCACCAGCCCTTCCAGACGGTGCAGTGCTTCCGGAGATTCATAACTGCCGGTATTGTATACAATGGGAAGATGCAGCCCCTGCTGTTTCGCCTGCTCCAGTGCAATAACGATCTGCGGCAGAAAATGAGTCGGGGTGACGAGGTTGATATTATTTGCCCCCTGTTCCTGCAATTGCAGAAAGATTTCCACCAGGTGTTCCGGAGAAATGACTCGTCCGGCCTTACCCAAAGCAATGTTATGATTCTGGCAAAAGACACATCTGAGATTACAGCCGGAGAAAAATACGGTTCCGGAGCCGGAAGTACCGGAAATACAGGGCTCCTCCCAATAATGCAGAGAGGCTCTGGCAGCCATGAGCTCAGCGGTCTGCCCACAGTACCCGGTCTGACCGGCGAGACGGTTCACATGGCAGGTACGGGGACAAAGCACACAGTCGGACATGATGTCACGGAACCAGGTGTCGGCATTATTATTCGAAAAAGCAGTAGTCTCTACAGCCATATCTGTACATCCTTCTTATTCATAGCTACAAATATCAAAACCGCATACGCCGGACCAGACAGCAGCTCCACCCAGTTTCCTCACGGCACATGGAAGGTTCTACTTAGTGCTGCTTTGTTCCCAACCTGACACGGTTCGTAGATTTCCATTGCGTAAGACCGAGTTTCATCACCACTGCATGGCAACCCGACATATACGGCTTTTTTAGTGTATCTGTTTCCGGCGGCTTTGTCAAGTCTTCATTACCTTGATGAATGAATGAAACTATGTTATCATAAAAAAAGATATTTTACGGCATCATCAAGGAGAAGTTTTAATGATAAAAGATAAAAAACTTATGAAAATATTAGAGTGGCTGATATGCATTATGCTCTTTCTGTATCTGGCAATATTTGGGTACATGAATATGTGTAAATATGCACAACATGTGGACTCTGATATCGCAGCGGAAGCGTTGCTGGCGAGAGAGATCTGGCAGGAGAAAAATCTTACTCCCGATGACTGGATTGCGAGTACAGAGCGGTATGCGGTTGGGATGCCCACACTCGCAGCACTTTTTTATGGTATCACAGGCAGCATGCAGACAGCAGTGGGATTGGCATGCGTTCTTCTGGGGCTTTGTTTTTTGCTGGCATTTTATTATTTTCTCCGGAAATTATCAATAGGTCGGCCGGCGGGAATGACGGCATTGCTGGTCTTGTGCGCATTACCGATCAACGGCTGGCGGAATGAAGACCAGATGGTACCGTTTATTACATTGCTGCTGTTTCTCTTTGCAGATTATTACGTTCTTCACAGCATTTATCTGTTCCTAAGCTTTCTGTTCTATATACAGCTGAGAAAACAGAACAAAATTTCACCTAAGATAATGACAGAATGGGCAATATTGTTTGTTGCCGGCATAGCGCTTAATCTGGGAGGGCAACGTTGCCTGCAGGTAGTAATACTTCCATTTTTCGTGATGGAGACTATTTTTCTTTTTTTGGAATCAGAACATTGTTCCAAGAAAATTCCTGCGGATCGCTTCTGGGCAACGGGCTTTGTGGGAAGTCTGATTCTGAGCTGCCTCATTTCCAACATAAATGGTTTTCGTGCCAACTACGTAGTGTATTTACAATCTCCCAGGGAAGTAATGGAAAAATTGCTGTTAACTGTTCCGGCTGCAATTCTGGAAAATTTTGGATTGGACGGAGGAGCAAAAGTCGGTAGCTTTGCTTCTATTATGCAGATGCTGATCTGGGCCTTTCTCATTTTGCTGGGATATGGTATTTACTATGCGGTTAAAAATAAAGAAGTTACCGAAGAACAGAAAATCGCATTGAGCTATTTTGGAATATCTGTTGGAGTAACAGCATTTATCATTGGATTTACGACGGCAGAAGCAGCGCATTATTACTTTTTCATGGCGTGGTTTGGAGCAGCACTCATTATTGCCTTATTAGTGGAACATCTTGCAAAAAATAACAACTTTTTGCGAGGATTGATATTAGCGGCAGTCTGTCTGTTTGCACTGTTGAATCTAAAATATACATACTATGACGCTGTGACGACGGAGGACAATCTGAAGGAATATCAGGAAGTTGCTGACTTTTTGGAGGAAGAAGGCATAGAATACGGCTATGCGGAATTTTGGGATGCGGAACGGATCTGCCTGATCACAGACGGAAAAGTGACCATGGGACATTCCTATACCATGGCGAACCTTTCGGGATATTGGTGGCTCACTAGTACCAAATGGTATCCGCCGGCGCTGCCTAGGGAAATGCGTACTGCATACGTGGTCCGTACAGCGCAAAGAGATGCGTTTGAACAACAATTTGATGGGAAGGAAGCTCCTGCCCTGGAATATGAAAATGACAGACTGGCGGTATATATAGGCGATATCAATTATGTTGATTTGTAATGTGATCGCAAAATATACAGATATTGATTTAGCAGGGATAACGCATGATACGGAACAAGCTCAGGCAGTACGATCGGGAGACAAAAGATATGAAAAAAAAGAAAACAGAACTAATATATCATGGGATGCTGGCTGTATTGCTGGTGAGTGCAGTGGCAATCCTGCTGGTGCTCAGCTATTGGGCCTGTAGATATTCCTATTATGGATCGGTGAATTATAACATTCATAATATGCTGATAAAGGATGTAAGCTGGAAGCATATTATAGTGTTTTTACTGGCGTCACTGGGAACGGTGGCCGTTGATCAAATTCTTAACAGACAGAATAAAGCCGTACAGGAAAAAATATGTTTAGCTGTGTTAACCATAACTTGTGTACTTATTTTTTCCCTTGGAACATTTTATGTTGTGAAAAATCCATATTATCCGGTGGGGGATCAGATTAATACTACGGCTTTTTCCGCTTATTGCAGGGAGGGCAATTTTATCATGCTGTGCCCCGGAGGATATATAGGAATGCACCAGCATCAGAAGGGGCTGGGATTTCTGTACGAAATTCTGTTTTCGGTATTTGGAGATTTTAATTATAC
>CAKRGX010000035.1 GCA_934338065.1 uncultured Eubacterium sp.
GCATGCTCTTGATTCCATACAGATACTGAATGAGGGGTATTTTAATCAATGTCACAGGATCCATGCTAGGCCGACCGGTATCGTGCGAATATTTGTCTTTTACTAAATCATAAATGAATGTCCAATCGATTGCTTTATCGATAATTCGAAGAAGATGATCCTTAGGAACCATTTCATCCATACACAACAAATGAATTTGTTCTCTCTTTTTATCAGCATTTTCAGTCATCATATGAAATCACCACCTAGTATTTTATACGTCTATTATACCAAAAAAGTACCGAAAAGTCGCTAAAGAATCGTACTTTTCAGTGATTTAATACGAGAAAAATCCACGACATTTGTCGTGGACTTTGTCTACAGTCTGAGACAATCGCAAATATTTACGATTGATTTTAAGGGTATTATTCTTTTTTACCTAAAAATATAAATTTGCCTTATATATGTATAATTCTTGCAATCTCCATAACCACAATCTTTAGCATCACTCCGCCGGACATCACATAAAACCATATCTCGCGCATATGCTGTGACTTCGCAATTGGTGTTGCTATTGCTGCAATAATGATAATTGCAGCTCCGACACATCCTACAATGTTTGGAACGCTCACAAGTGAAAAGATTCCAGGATTACAGCTTCCATCTATCGTATACTGAATTGTTTTATCCAGTCCGTCTCTTGCGGCTGCAAAACAGCATATAACAAGACCATATGCCAAAACAAACAGGCTTCTTCTGCCCCAGTAATTAATGTTGTTTCTGTTACAAATTGAATATCCAACAAACCCAACCAGCGATAAAATCATAAGTGTAGTAACTGTTGTTACCATATTTCCAAAATAAAGCTTCATTTGTTTTTCCTCCTGCTAATTCAAACTTTTATACCACTCAGTAACTGCCAGTCCCTTTCCAGCAGTTTTAACCATGCTATTCTTACCTCCATAATATAAACAACGCAGTGCAAAACTGTAACATTACAATCTGCACTGCGTCTTAGCGTCTGGCTTGCATCTCCTTGGAGAAATGATCCATGTGCTCATCGAGAAGCTTTATCACCTGACTCTTGTCATTTGTTCCATCATATATGCTGTAAAGCAAAAAAATAGGTCCATAAAAATCAAGTGCCATCTGTCTAGCTCTCTCTGCATCTTCCAGCATTCCTGAAAACAGAACTTCTATATAAGTTAGTGGTCCACTTGCAAGGTAATCCTGATATAACTGCGCCATCTGTGGTTCCCTATACTGTTCCAATGTCAACATCTTACGGAAACAACATGGGAACTCTTCTTCTGTCCAATGAAGAAACTGCACCTTTGTGAACTCCTTAATCTTGTCAAATGCTGTTTCTTTGTATTCCGCTATAACTTTTGACATTTCCCCTTCCGGCATTTCATATTGCTTTACTCTCTCCATATCCAATTCATTCATTTTTTCAATAATACTGTCCAATATCTCCTGCTTGCTTCTATAATGCTTATACAACGCAGCCTTGGTCACTCCAAAATTCTTTTATATCCTCACTTTCACCTTAGTCACTTTACTCCATTTGCCGTAAACCTTTTTCCCGCCTGTAGTTTTATAGGTTCTCACACGGAAATAATATGTTTTCTTCTTGAGTTTTTTTATGATCCGGAAAGCCTTAGATTTGGATACGGATAGTTTCTTTTTCCCCTTCGTAAACTTCTTATTGTTAGCATACTGTATCTGATAACCTGACATTTTCTGCTGTTTGTACCACGATACAACGACCTTCTTGCCTTTTAGATTTGAAACTCTCACGCCCTGTACCTTTTTCGGCGTTACCGCTGCAGTTCCCGTTCCCTTGTTTATAACCGCGCCTGTACTGATTTTAACTGTTTTATTTCCAGTTGTCGTACTTGGTTTTTTGGTCGTTGTCGGTTTCTTCGTAGTGGTTGGTTTCGTAGTAGCCTGCCCACCATTTCCCCACCAGGATGGCTCCTGATATGGCGGGTCTTCTTCTGCCGGCAGAATCTCAAAAGAGACTCTCTGTGTTCCCACAAAGAAATCTTTTCCTGTCACATCTACATAGGCTGTTCCCTGTGTGTAATTATCTTCATACCTATAAGTGTAATCCTGTCCATTTACCAACTTTTCCCCCTGATAATACACCGTCACATCCGGCTTATATGAATGCATTCTTGATGGATCATTGATTGCCGTATATGTATACTGTGAAAGTTTTATCTCAAACTGATCTGCAAATATGCGTCCGTTAAAGTCATAATCATCCAGCCGATTCATATCCAGCGAGTAAAATGTCGGTGTATTTTCATTCATCGTTGTATACCAGAACAAATGATTATCCGATGTCACAATTGGCTTACAGTCTGACAAATATCCACGGATCTTGTGAATTTTTCCAACGAGTTTTCCATCCATGTCAAGTTTTGCAACTCTTGTCACCCAGAGGTTTGTCTCCCGTTCTACATAATATTCCTGCCAGAACATATAATATCCATCTTCTACCTTTACTAACTGTGGATTCAAAATAGTAATTCCATCGTCTTTTTTATAATCGGTAATCCACTTTAATTTAGGTGACTCATTAAATTTTTTATTCATGGTAATGACAAAAATGTTTCTGTATGCTTTTTCTATCGGTGCTTTTGTGACAGAAGAATCCTGAACGATCGAAGAGCCGGCAGTAATAAGCCTTTCACCATCGTGCATCAATTCAAAACCTCCCAGTGATACACCAGTTACATTATCACCCTTGCTTCCTATAATGTCTAACAGGGAACGATTCTCTGTCTTCCCATACCATGTGGACCAATCGTCCGGTTCCTGGTAAGCAACCGATTTTGCCAGATTAACCGCACGCGGATTACCATCTCCCAGATCCAAACGATATACATACTCTCCATCCGAAAGAATATACTGGGCAAAAGAGTGGGAAACCCAGTCACCCGGAGCCTCCCGCATGACGCACTCCATGCTGTCCTCATCCACCACATAAGTCAAATTTACCTCATGATGAATCCTTGCCACGTCCTTTTCTGCATCCCAGTAAAGATATCTGGATGTATGAATATAAAGAATCCCATCACTTTCCGCCATATGCAGAGGACCTGCTGCAAAAGGCTCGTACACATTTTCATTTGCTATACTACACTGACCAAGTTTATTCCAGTCATCATCATATTTGACAACCCGAACAACCTCTTTTGTCTTATCCGATCCATGGTTATTCTGTCCATACACGATATACCGTGCATCTTTTCCTTTAAAATATCCTCCAAATTTAGGCAGTTCATACTTGATTGTTTTGGTAGAAAGGAGTTTATAATCCGCACGATAGGTCTCAATATAAATTTTCCCATTCAATGCCTCAATACGATCAAAGCCACCGTCTTCTGTTTCCTCCACATAAGAAGAGGTACTTGAGCCATATTTGGGAGCTGTCATACCTAATGCATATCCATTGTTTGAGGCTACTCCTTCCGTAGTTTTTATTCTGTAACTTTTATCTAACGGAAGATTTTGTGTCATGGTACTTTCCGTTCCTTCTTCCCGGGCATAGACACCAATATTTGGAACGCATGTAATGATCAATGCAAGTACTAAAAATAAACTTAACAGATGTTTGAATTTTTTCATATACTTCCTCCATTCTTTTTTGATACTGCAGGGTGTTTTAAGCGAACTAATAACTGGTTGACATTACAGATGCTATTATGTTTTTTACAGAATATAATTACTTTATTATAATATTTCACAATGCAGCATGTCAAGGAATATTGCCTAGTCCCCAAACGAGGCACGCTCCTTTAATTCACCCTGCATCTCTCAATATCTGACAGTATAAACTTTCTCTCACTTTCCTTTAAGACAAACCCTTTGTACTTGGTTACGTAATCCACAATTCCGTCTACCCTGACTACATCGTAAGGCAGTTTATATTTGCTTCTTACCTGAATCCCACGGTTACTCAGCACCAGCACCGGGTGTACTTCTGCCACATCTTCCTGAATCACATTTTCCAGCACCTGGGTTTCTTCCTGGATCTGCTTTGTCGGTGCTCCGATGTTTTTACCATAGTTTCCCCTTTGCAGCATCCAGTTGTCCTTTCCATCAATGTGGATCACTGACTTTGTGTTTTTCCCATCTGTCATTCCAAACGCTTTCGTTTCTATACAAAATACACCTGTTTTTCCCACAACAATATGGTCAAATTCTTTTACCTGGCCGCCGTATTTCAGAGCCGGGCCATTGATAACTTGGATTATACTCGCTTATAGATAATTGGTTCATCATATCCAAAAGTTTTCTTTCCATTAACTTCCATGCTTTCAG
>CAKRGX010000036.1 GCA_934338065.1 uncultured Eubacterium sp.
TAAATTACATTGCCCTGAAAGATCGATACGATGGGCTAAAAGCTTATATTGACATCCTGCATGGGCAAAACACCGGACTGCTGCAAACGGTCAAGCGGATTGAAGAACTGTACGACAAAACGGCTAATTATGGCCTAAACCGGTGGGAGGACGAAAAAGAATTTGCTGCGCTGCTGGATAGCTTGCCGCAAGAAGTCTGGCTACAATGAGGAGGAACCAATGAAACCGTTATATGTGCCGAAAGGCAAGGCCAAGGAATACGGCGATTATGCTGTGAACATCTATACCGGGTGCCCACACCGGTGCTATTACTGTTTTGCGCCCAATGTGCTGCACCGAGACAGGGAAACTTTTCACACCCATGTGGAACCCCGCCCGGGGCTGGTGGAAGCCCTAAAGCAGCAGCTGGAGCGTGAGAATATCAAAGGCCAGCTGATTCATCTGTGCTTCACCTGTGATCCGTATCCAACGGGATATGATAGCTCAGTCACCAGGGCTGCTATCAAAACCATCAAAGCAAGTGGGAACCATGTGCAAATTCTCACAAAGGGCGATGGCAGCCGGGACTTTGATTTGCTGGATGGCAACGATTGGTACGGCATTACCTACGATGGGTCCGGCCATGGCATCTATGAGCCATCGGACAGACTGATTGACCTCTACTCTGCGAAAGAGTGCGGTATCAGTACATGGGTATCCTGTGAGCCTGTTCTAAATCCGGCCGCTATCCTGGATCTGCTGTCAAATTGCCACGATTTCATCGACAAAGTAAAAATTGGAAAGCTGAACTACCATAAGTCGAACATTAACTGGAAGAAGTTCGGCCAGGATGCGGAGCGGCTGTGCCAGAAACTTGGGCTGGACTACTACATCAAGGATTCCCTGCGAAAAGAAATGGAGGGCTGAAAATGGTCAGATCCAGTAACAGCACCGCTGCAAAATTACAGAAACTCAGCAAAACCGATTTGATTTGGTGCATTTTGGAATACGAAAAACACAACCTTGGCTGGCCATCGGTCGATGCCATTCTCGCCGACCTCAAATACAAGAAGGACATAGAAAACATTGACCGTTGCGAAAAGTTGGCAAAGCAATCCCATGAAAAGCGGCTGGCCTACAATGACCTGATCGCTCCCTATGTGGGGAAGTCCATTACTGAGGTCCCGAAGCCTGTATTTGACCGGGCCGTAGAACTGCTCCGGGAGGCAGAGGCAGCGGACGAAGAATGGTATCGCCGCAGCGGGATAAAGGTGAAGTGAAAATGAAAGTCAAACAAAAAGAGAAGCGTATCTGCGATCCAGGCATCTGTGAGTATTGCCTGTACATTTGTGATGGAGATTTTATCTGTGACAAAAAAGCAGAACCCGTCCTTGTTGTTGAGGATTGGGAGCCTACGGAAGATTTTATGTGGTGCGATAAGCACAGGAGGGCCGAAAATGTCAACGAGAAATCTTGTTGCTGTGAGCATTAAACATAGCGAATTCCGCTGGAAGTTCGGTATGCCGTGCTGGCTGTGGGGAGAACGCACAGCAGCAAACAGCCAGCGGTCTTTCGCCGGGTACACCGTATACCCAAATGATGCAGAAGTTTACACCCTGGAGGATTTTGCGAACAAGTATTCTGATTGCCCATGGATAAAGTTTGATAGCCCGGTTTCGATGTGCATGGACTTCTGCAAAAAGTACAGGGAATACGATACCGTGCTTGTTCCTATCGACCAGTATATCAAATATTGCGAAAGCGCCGGTTTGCCGCTGAGCAGACCAAGGAGGGGCAACAATGGCTAGAGCAGTGCTTATTTCTATCCATCCAGAATGGGTGAACAGAATCATCTCCGGCGAAAAAAATGTGGAAATCCGGAAGACCCGTCCGAATCTTGGAACTCCGTTTAAGTGCTATATTTACGAGACACAAGGAAAGAGCGATATCCCATGGATTGACGAAGACGGGCACATGATATTCCGTGGGCGCGGGAAGATCGTTGCAGAGTTTACTTGCGACAGAATCAATAGCATTACGCACGTTGGGTATTCTGGCAGCGGCAAAAAACCTGTACTTCGAGCCTACAAGGCGGATAATCCGATAGAGCTGGAACCCAATTTTGATTTTTCAGCGACTTGCATGAGCACTGAAAGAATCGAACAATATTTGGGCGGCGGAGACGGGTACGCATGGCATATTCCCAAATTGGAAATCTACGATACGCCGAAGCCGCTTAGCGCATTCAAGAGGCTATGTAAGGCGGATTGTGGGTGCTGCCCTTATTACAACTACACCAAAATGGATTGTGATGATAGGACAATCAAACGCCCGCCCCAGAGTTGGTGCTACGTGGAGGAATTAAACGATGACTGACTATATCAGTCGGGAAGCATTTAAGGAAAAATGTCTGTGCTGCGGATATTTGTCAGAAATATCGGAAGAAGAATTTGACAGTTTCCCTGCCGCTGATGTGGCAGAGGCTCGGCACGGCAATGGTTGCTGAAACACATCGGGCATGGGCATTATTGGGAATGCTCTGAATGTCACACAAATCCTTGTATTTATGTGACGGAAAACACAAAATTTTGCCCAAACTGCGGCGCCAAAATGGACTTGGAGGGCGAATATGCGGCATTGTAGCAGTTGCGCATACTGCATCCTGGATATAAAGGCATTGCGGTATTGCGGCGTGGTTGTCGATAAATGCGAACTGACAGGAAACCTTGTCCTTACGCCGTTTATCGATGGAATTATGTGCAAATGTTATAAAAAACGGTTTGACACCGCAGCAAAACAATGGATGGAAGGAGAAAACTCTAAATGAGATGTGACTGTTGCCCGCTCTCTGATCCGGAAGATGCTTGCCCAGAATCCGAGGGCAAATACGGGCTAGAACATAAGGATGGCATGAGCGGATGCTCCCATCCTTGGAACTGGATAAAAAAGCGGGATGATATGCACACCGAAGCAATCGGAGAAATGGGCCTGGATATGGGCATTGAAATGAGTTTATCCCCAGATGAATTGGCCCGTGCAATCGAAATCTGCGAACACATGGTCGGATTGGATTACAAACGTCCATATCAACGACATGGCAAGGCCTACTACCAGGCATATCGGAACTTCTATGCCGATGTGCCAGAGGGGAATAAAATTCTGGACAAGCTGCCCAAAGAGCTGTTCGTTGTCCATCGAAATGAGCTCGGTGCAACATACTATCTTACTCAGGTTGGATTTGACTGGCTGGGTAGGCAGCTGCACATCACAATAACGAGGAGGTAGAAGTTTGATTACTTTGCAAACCAAATTAGATGGTTTTTTGGACGATGCGCAGAGCATAGAGGAACCCAAAACATCCTCAATTCCGTTTCCATCGCCCGGAAATATAAGTACCGGACAGGCCACTGACATTTTCAAATATCGGATGGGCGATGAAACAGTTCCAATCTGGGCAAAAGTCCTTGCCATTGAAAAGATTGCATCCTTTGAAACGCTGAACAGCATTACAAAAGATGAACTGAAACACGCCCTGCAATGGCTGTTTGAGCATTACGATTTTGATACATGAGGTAAATGCAATGGTGAAAAATCATCTTTATGTTCCTTCTGACTTCACGAACTGCCGGAATTGTGGTGCGCCTATCCCTACCATTATCCGGGGCCATAGCACT
>CAKRGX010000037.1 GCA_934338065.1 uncultured Eubacterium sp.
TGTGCTTATTACAAATATAGGTATTTTAATAAAGGATAGATGAATGAAATAACTGCGTTTCATTTAACAATTGAGGTCCTTACTGTAAACGGACAAACATATGAGGATACAAAAAAGGGCAACCTCTGTATATGCTTAGAAGGAGAATGAAAAACATATGAAAAAAATAGATTTAAAGATGGTTACTGAGACGGCACTATATATCATGACACAGTATTTTTGCAACGGAAACACTGATCCCTGGTTTTCACATTTATGCAGTGATAGTGTCTGGATTGGAAATGGAGAACCTCTTCTGCTAGGGAAAGAAGCAATCATTAAACACTTCAGCCACCTTAATATGCCTACAACAAATATCTTGGATAAAGAAATCTATACCAAACAATTAAATAACACCGACATATGTGCCTACGGTAAAATGCATATGGGGACACTTAACAGAAAACAGTATACTGTAGTGCGTTTTTCTACCATTTACCGTGTGACTGCAAGTGGGCTTCGGCTAATCCACCAGCATTTGTCTTACGAATATACGCCTACAATAACAAAAAATGCCCATGGCATCTTTGTTCCCAAAAATATTATCCAATACCTTGAAAAAAATCAGTACCAAGGAAAACGCATTACTATAAAAAGCGGCACACAAACATTATATGTTCAACCTGCATCCATTCTCTATGTGCAAAGCCAGCGCAATAAAACGGAACTTGTGTGCTTTGATAAAATCATTACCTGCAACATTCCCATTCATAAACTTTTGGAAGTCTTACCAGAAGAATTTTACCCACTGCACCGCTGTTATTTGGTAAATACAAAATATATTCTTTCTATTCGCCGCTTTGAGGTTGTGCTACAAACAAATGATACACTTCCAATTCCCGCCGCACAGTATTCTAGAATCAAAAAAGAATTAGAGCACTATCTGTAGGCGTATCTCCTCTACTCGTTGTTACTGCGGATTTCACCTCACAATGGACAACCCTTGGTCTTGGCTGTATCCTTCCCACTACCAGGGTGGATCAGGGACTTTCTCCCATTAGAAACGTTCTCCGCTAGGCGCACCCCTAAAAAAAGGGAAGCGAAAACGCTTCCCTCTGAATAACCACTGGCAGTTCGCTTGAACATTTCTGCTCAAACCAAAAGCATATGACTTAATCCTCATACTGGATATGGCAACATCATTCTGCAGAATCTACCTCTGATCTCCAACGCCAGTTAGATGAACTCTTTATGCAGATCATGGGAAACTGAAAACAGGTCACAGAATATGCCATTGCCTACCAGAACATTGACAGTATCTTGCGGCAGGATAAAAAACTGAAATATGATAAGGAAGCAACGCAGGAATAACTTTATCAATATGGAAACAGATATTTTTTTATGTTATACTGATTATACTCTACCTTGAAAGGGGCGATAAAATTGAGTGATTTGACACATACTAATTCTATGATGAATGAAATCAGAGAATTGTTATTAAATGCACGTCGGCGCGTGTCGGTGCAAGTAAATACCGAATTGTTGTCTACCTACTGGAATATAGGAAAGATTATTGTTGTGCATGAACAGGAAAATAAAAACCGCGCAGATTACGGAAAGCAGATCCTAAAGGAGTTTTCCAAAGAACTGACAAAAGAATTTGGAAAGGGTTTTTCTGTTTCCAATCTCCAATTTATGCGACGTTTCTACCAGAATTATCAAATTCAACAGACAGTGTCTGTTAAATTGTCGTGGTCGCATTATTGTGAACTATTGACGATTTCAGACCCAGACAAACGCAGTTTTCCTCGAAATTCTTTACTGACCGCAATCCTGCCAATCACATAGCAAACTCTCTCCTCAGAGAAAAAGAATCTGCAGGTCGCTACCGGAATATCCCCCTTAAAAAGCAGCACATGTCTCGCCAGATTTGCATAACTATCCGGAATGATATACTCTTTGCAATAATCATACAGCGGCTTGATGCGGATTTTTTTATCTGCCAACTGCATCACAAATGATCTGTATTCTGTCAAATTTGTGCCCCTTTCGCGGAAAGCCGGTAGTATAAGCAAAAGGCGGGTATCCCCGCCTTTCTCATCTTTTTCTTTAGTCTGCCGGAACAAATGGAAGCTCTACCGTATCCGAACTTTTCTTGCTGGAATCTGATTTGTCTGATCCACCATTTCTCTGATTTCCCGGTTTTTGGTTGTTATCTGTTGTCTGATCTGACTTTGTACCGGAATCTTTACCATTGTCATCATTGCTTTGATCACGATCCGGATTCTCCGGCTGATCCTCCTGTTTTGTTGTATCCGCTTTAGAATCCGATGATTCCTGATTGCCCGAATGTGAAGGCTTTTTATCTGCTTTCGCTTTGCTGTCTGCATCGGATGTATTCTTTTTATCAGACGATTTCGGATCATCCTTTTTCACTGTTGGCTCCGTCTGCTCCTGTGAATCCGTTTTTCCATCCGTACTACTATCACTCTGTGAGGTGGATGTATCATTTTCTGACTTTGGATTATCTGTACCAATCGGCAGAACCGGAAACTCCTTGTCATTTTCCTTATTCTCTGTCGTCTGATCGAGTGCAACCTGACTGCTATTCTTCTTGGAATCCGGATGGCTTACTGCAACCGTCACTCCAATAGCGATTGCCATAATGACAATTCCAATTCCGGATACCAGCAATATCTTTCTCCTATTTTTCATCTTTACACCTCTGCTCATTTTAGCCATAAACACTATTATAGTAAGCTTACCATACAACGCCTGTAACCACAAGAAAAACAAGGCTATTCAAGGCATCTCCCGTTTCCATAACATTTCGTTTCTTATGCAAAAAATGCCAGACAGTCAAGTCTGCCTGACATTTTAAGTGCATTATTCTACAACATAATCCTTAATGGTTGTTATATTCCCACTTCTGGCAAAGCATTCTCATCTTGCAAGCCACTCGTCGTAATAATATCCTCTGTTTCAAATTCTACAATCTCCATCTCCGGTGTTTCGTATCTTTCTTTCATGTTCTTTTACCT
>CAKRGX010000038.1 GCA_934338065.1 uncultured Eubacterium sp.
CCTTCTCTTTATCGCCCTCACCCAACGTTTTGGCAACCAGGGCGGAGCCGCCGGTGCCGAACATAAAGCCCACGGTGGAGAAAATCATCAGTATCGGCATGATCAGATTGATTGCCGCAAATGCTGTCTTTCCGGCGAAATTTGAGACAAAGAAACCATCCACCACACCGTAGATGGAGGTGAAAATCATCATGCCAATGGACGGCAGCGTGAAGCGGAGCAGTCGGCCATAGGTAAAATGGTCGGATAGCTGAATCGGTTGTTTCATAAAGGGACTCCTTATCTGGTGTATTACATGATATTTTTGCACAAATGACAGAGTGGAATATCTTGAACCCTTTTTCATTTGACTGAAATTTTCACAAACTTACTGAAATGCGTTGCTGCTGCGGGATGCTTTTTGTGCAGAGTGCAGAACGAAAAAGTGAAAAAGAAGCGCAAAAAAGTTAATAGTTCGTTCATAGCTAAAAAATGTGCTACACTGTTCTCGGTTCAAAGAACCGTGAAGAACAGTGATTAAGAAAAGGAGGACAAGAAATGGACAAGATTGTATGCAGGAGAGGTAAGTTCATGAAAAAAATGACAGGGGTGCTGGCGTTGGCTATGGCGCTTACGCCGATTTGCAATATGTCCGCATCTGCACAGACAACCACCGCAATCACAGATAATGGCTTGTATGCTGTTACTGTTACGTTGGATCCCAAAGATGTTGAAGGTATCGAAGTAACCGGCGTTGGTATCAAGGGCGAGTTCTTATTCTATGAAAGCAATATGACCGGTCATACGGATGAAACCGGTATGCTGGACGGCGTTGAAAAGTACTACACTCCCAGTGAGTATAAGGATGGGATGGCTTCTATCGGTGGCTTGTACTACGAGGATATGACCTTGAATGAAGATGGAGTGTATGAGGTTACTTTGAATCTGCCCGCCGGTGTGTACCCTTACCAATTTGTTATCAATCCTGAGTTGGGGCCGGAGAGTGAGTGGATGACATGGGCCAATGTAATTACCAAAACCGGCGAAAAGGGTTGCTTCGGTTTCGGTGATGAGGAGAAGAACAAATCTATCCCCGATCCCAAAAATCCGCCCATGAATGTGACTTTGACCGGTACTCAGTCCAACAGTGAGCTGATTGTCGGAGAAACTGCCCGTACTCCTGTTGATGACCCTGCGCAGCGTGGCACAGTGAGTTTCCAGTCGTATACAGATCTAAACGGTCAGGTCCAGACTTTGGGCGTGTATTTGCCTGCTGGCTATGACAAGACCCAGTCCTATCCGTTGATTGTGCTGTCTCATGGCCGTTTTGGAAATGAAGCCGATTGGTTTAGTCAGGGACAGTTAAATAACATCATGGATAACTTAATTGCAGAGGGGAAGACGCGCCCCGCAATCGTTGTAACCCCCAATGGAAATGTGTTCCAGGAGGAAGAATATTGGAATTTTGAGCAATATGGCAAGAATATCCGAGAGTGCGTCCTGCCCTATATTGAGAGCATCTACAATGTTTCCACCGATTTGAATGACCGCTGTTTCAGCGGATTGTCCATGGGCGGCATGACCACTATGCATATGTTCTATAATTGTACAGACCTATTCGGTTATTATGGTGCGTTTTCCGGTGCAATTACCCCTGCTATGAGCAGTTACAATCCTGATAACCTGGCAATTCATAATGTCAAACTGTTTATTGGTGCTGGTGAAGAAGACTATGCATATGATGGTAAGGAGTTTGCTGTGAAGACTGCTATGGAAGCTCTGGATGAGTTGGGAGTAAAATATGACAGCTACTTTTTGACCGGTGCTCATGACTGGTTCAATTGGCCTGAGATTTTTGAGTATTATGTGGCCAATGTGCTGTGGAAGTAAAGCGTGTTTCTATGCAGTGAGGGGTATCCTCCCTGAGTCTAGCACTCTACCATAAAACTAAGCTAAAACCTTAGAAAATGCGAGATACACCACATTTCATACGACTGCAATATTTTCAAAAGAAAAGTTTTAGCAGAAATTCCCTACTAGTACACCATTGCTTTATTTTCGATGCAAATAATATCACGGCAAAGTCTTTTAGATGGACGTAACAAAGGCATCCTGTTGACAACCTAGGCATTATCGTATAATTAGGGCAAAGCTGTACTAGCCCCTTGGTAAAAAACTACATCTACTATTCATCCTATGAGTAGGATGAAAAATGCGTTTTTAAGAACAAAATAACTTTTTAAGAACAACTAACCCCCTCATCTGAATGATGAGGGGGTTATTGGCAGAGGATGAGGGATTCGAACCCCCGCAAACGGAGTCAGAGTCCGGTGTGCTACCGTTACACAAATCCTCTA
>CAKRGX010000039.1 GCA_934338065.1 uncultured Eubacterium sp.
AGCTTATCCCTACACCCCCATCAAATCGTCCTTTGAGGACGCTGGGAGCATCGAGAACATGATGCTGTAGCAAATTATGAAAGCCCTTTTCAGCCATGACCAATCACAATCCCCCAATGGCTATCATTGTAGCTGTAAATAAAAAAACAGCTCAAACAGTCCCCTATAAGTCCTACTCTCTCCGCTTTACTGCAATAAAATTTGCAAAACCATCTTGACGTGCTCTGCGATTCATAATACCCTTTACCGCAAATCCCACTGATTTTGTGGATTGGCCCAAAACCATCCACCAGATGTGGTCGTGTTCATTTTGAACACAGCCACAGAAAGTGGTTGGTTATCACCGTGAGCCCCACCACTTCCGTGAGGAAAAGTCCACGAAAGAATTTACCGCCCCGCAACACGCCCGATTCATTTTGCCGTTTACTTCACCCGACAAAATCATCGCTGCGCTGCGTGGGCGGTATTTTTCTTTTACGGTCACTTGTCGGGGCGAGGCCCCTCCATCTTGCTTACGCAAGACCGTTCGGTCGCTTAAAAGCCCCACTGGGGCTTTCATTGCTCCGCTACGCTGCGCAAACGCGAATCGCACCTTGAAAATTTCATGAGCCGACCGGACGTGATACCGACTTTTCGGCAACGCCGCTGCACAAACAGGGGCAGGAACTTCGTTCGGAGCAAACGGGAAATCGTCGTTCTAGCAAACTGAAATTTTTGCTTTATAGAAATTACTTATGCTGTAAAAAAATTATAAACCCTTTGATTGAAATCCTTAGCTTCTTCATAGGCAGCATAACCTAAATCATCATACATAAAGATTTCACAACCGAGTTTTTTTGCAATTTCCAAAGAAGCATCTCCACCTACTACTTTATCCTGCATACCTCCAATTACAAACACCGGGCATTGAACTTTATCTAATTCATCATAAGCTTTACAACTAAGACAAGCTTTTGCCAATGTGATAAATCTTGGTACATTCTTTGGCTTCTGCAAAACCGCTAATACTGGCATAAACGGTTTATATCGTTTCACATAAATGTCGGAATACATCCTTTCAGCCATATCAGTAATCAGCTTTTTTATATCATTGTGTTCAGTAATACGGATCCAATCATTGACTGTCCTTTCGACGATTTCATTATTTTTCGAAAGCGTTACTGCAAGAACTAACTTACTTACCAAATCCGGTCTGTCTATTGCAAGATATTGAGCAATCATACCACCTTGTGATACACCAAGGATATCAGCATTTGTAATCTTTAATGAATCCATCGCCATTGCTATATCTGCCGCCAAGTCTCTCACTGTTATGCTATCGCTAATATTTTCTCTACGATCAAAAATATAAACTTTATAATCATTTATAAATATTCGATACATATAAGCCAATGAAAAGGCTGCTCCTTTAATGCTCCGGGTGCTTAGACCTTGAATCAAAACCAAAGGCTTTCTACCTTTTCCAAAAGTAATATAATTCATACGTATGCCCTGTATTTCTAACAGTTTTTCATTTGCGTTGTAAAGCATAGAATATTCACCTCCGGATTCCGGTTTATTGAGTCGAGTATACCATACTCCCCAATAAAAGAACACCATATATACGAGATTTCCGCCGTTTTACTTCGTATATGCGCACCAACTCCTATACGCACATAGGCAGAGATTCGACCGAAACGTTCTCTATCCAGCTGCAAGCTAGCAGAATAGGTCGCTGTTTACGCCAGCACCAAGAGTGTCACACAACAGTTAAAGACCGCCAAGCGACCCGCAGCCTTTGAGGCGCAGCACCATGCAGAGCTGACAGCGTACCGGGCGGCAGCAGCCTATTTTAAGGCAAACGACCTCACCAAGCTGCCCCGCCCGAAAAAGCTGGAAGCCGAGTATACACAGCTGGCATCCGAAAAGGCAAAGTTTTACGAGCAGTACAAGGAAGCCAAGGAAGAACTGCTCAAGCTGAAAACCGCAAAGCAGAATGTTGCGTACTTTTTCCGGGAGGAAGAACCGGCGCAGCAGGAGAGATAAAGGAGTGTGCGTATGATCAATCTGAAAATCGACCCGGAGTTCCAGTCCCAGATTCCTCCTCTGACCGATGATGAATTTAAGCAGCTTGAAGAAAACATC
>CAKRGX010000040.1 GCA_934338065.1 uncultured Eubacterium sp.
TGACTATAGTCGTTATAACGACTACAATGAAGATAGATGGACCCCAATGATAGTATGTGAAACAAAGCACGAAATGAGGAGGACATGATGAAAAAAGCAATTGCAGTATTGGGCACACTGGTGGTGGCCGCAGGGCTTCTCTGCGCCTGCGGAGTAAATCAAGCAGGAAATGGTTCTAATCAGGAACAACAGCCCCAGCAGACGCAAAGCCAAGCAACACAACCAAGTACAGCAGAAGCGAAAGAAGCGGAAACAAAGTCTTCCGCAACATGTACCGTAGAGGTGAAAGATGCTACACTTGTAAAAGCGTACAATGGAAAAGACGCAATATGGGTCAATTGTACGTGGAGCAACCTAAGCGATAAAACAACATCTGCGGTTAGCGCGATGGAGTGCCAAGCATTTCAAGATGGCGTTGAATTGGATACGAGCTGGGTAGATCAAGAAGATAAGGAAAAAACTAGAGATATTCGACCGGGAACTAGCTTAGATGTATGTTATGTTTTTATCTTAAGGAATGAGACATCAACTGTAGAAGTGGAGCTTACAGCAAGAAGTGACGATACGATTGTGGGACAGAAGGATTTCGAGCTGGATTCTATTGCTGACATACGATGAGGAAAATAAAAATGCGAGAGAAACTAAGAATCCTTCTGTTGCTTAGTTGTGGTGTGTTGATCATTTTGTTGGCAGGCTGTGCTTGTGAGCATGAGTGGACAGAGGCAACGTATACAGAACCAAAAACTTGTACCAAATGCGGAGAGACAGAGGGGGAGCCGCTTCCTGTTATTGGCCTGGTGAAAGAATCTTATCAGGATGCTTTGGAGCTGGCGAAGCTCGGTGGACAGAATCAAGATTATGAATATGGTCTTCTGCAAGTGCAGATGTCCATCCGACAGTTAGAATTGAAGCAGGGCCATTATGACGAAGAGGCGGTCAAGGAGATCGTTAGAAACTGTACATCCCAGGAAGACGCATTGGCTAAGCTCACGGATATGCTGACCTATGTTGTGGATACAGATGGGGATGAGATGAGTGCCCTGATGCGAAAGTTTGCGACACTGGATTCGGTCACGGGAACGATTGAAACAACAAAGGTAGACATTGTTGTAGAAGACGCCGACAAGCTCCTGGATGAGTTGTCCATGCAGCCGGAAGCCTTTGGAAAAGTATTGGCCGCGCTAGATATGTATGACTATACGAATCTCTTTGACGATGCTACCGAGGCAGATAAGCCATTGCAGTTTACGGAGCGAGGGTTTACCTATTCCATCGAGTTTTCTCCAAACTGGGCTTTTGGGGATGGTGTCGGATATGTTTTGAGCTTGGGGTATACCGCAGACCCGCTAAAGAAAGATGATTTTATTGTTACAATGGATCATGATGAAGAGGTTGATCTTCTGGAAAATCAAACCAGTGGGTACTTTAATTGTCTTGTTCCTGATATAGAGCCGGGCGAACTGGATAAAACATCGGAAACAGTGACGTTGGTAAGAGGAATTACGTTGAGCGATGAGGAAAGAAGTTCCTTGGATGAGGTGTTTTCTCGATATGGATATGGAAGAGGACTGAAAAGAGCCAATTCTTCCAGTGAATTGTACGAGAAATTGTTTGTGATTGGAAATCCTGGAGATAAGGAGTTTTCTGATAGATTTCTCAAACAGAATGCGTTCTATGTTCAATATGAATACGAAGATTTGGCATACCTATACTTCTGCTT
>CAKRGX010000041.1 GCA_934338065.1 uncultured Eubacterium sp.
AGATGAAAAAGATGAAAAAAATCTTAGCAGTGATCTTATCACTGGCAATGGTACTCGGAATGAGTATTACTTCATTTGCTGCAGGAACAGCAAAAACAGCATCTATTACTTTAAAAGGTGCAGCAGGAGCTACTGTATACAGCCAGCAGATTGTAGAAGCTGATCAGAAAAATGATGTAACAGGTTGGAAGTTCTGTACTAATGACGCAGCTGTAGCATTTGCAACTAGCTTCAAAACAAGTATGAAATCTGCTGATGATAATGCAGCTATTGAAGAGCTTATTAAACTTGGTGCATTAGAGGCAGCTCCAAATACAAAAGCTGCAGCAGGTCAGATTAATACTGGTAATGCTAAGACAGCAACAATTGCAAATGCATACTCAACAGCATTAACAGCCGCAGCAGATACAATTGATTTAACCAAAGTTAATGTAGCAACAAAAATTTCAAATGATTATGTAGTAACTGAAACAGCTACTGCTGGTTTACATCTCATTAAAGCAGATAAAGCAGGTTTTACATATAACCCAATGATGGCTTATGTTGCTTTTGATAAAGACAAAACAGATGGAACAGTTTTAGCAGCAACTGTACAGGCAAAAGGTGCAGATAATCAGATTAAAAAAGCAATTGATGTCGAGAAAGATGCAACAGATAATGTAGCTCCGGATCAGAACAATTCTGTAACGACAGGAGATACTATCGGTTATACAATTACTGCACAGTATCCATTCTATCCGACAGATGCAGATAATAAAACATTCCAGATTACAGATACAATCCAGAATGCAACCTTTAAACAGAGTTCTGTAAAAGTTTATGCAAATGGTACACTGTTAACAAGCGGTTATACAGCAACTTTTAACAACAAAACAATGACTGTTGATTTTACATATGATAGTACATTAGCAGGTCAGACAATTACAGTAAAATATGATGTAACAGTTGATGATATTTCTGGTGTAAATGCAGATGGAACAAGCAAAGTCGTAAAAAATACTGCAATTGCAAATGCAAATGGTAAATATACACTTTCTGAAACAGAATCTGCATCAGCTCAGTTTGCTGTAAAGAAAATTGATAAAGATACTAAAGCTGCATTAGAGGGAGCTGAATTTACTCTTTATGTAAAAGCTGCTGATGGAACTGAAACACTGACAGTAGCAACAACTGATGCACAGGGTACTGTAACAAAAACAGAAGTAACAGGACTGAAAAAAGTTATCACAGCAACATCTGGAACAAACGGTTTGGCACATTTCTATGGCCTTGATGTTGACAAAGAATACTATGTAGTTGAGACAAATGCACCGGCAGGATACAGCGTAAACAGTCTTGCACGTAAATTAGTGTATGACACTGCTAACACACATACAACTACAGACGTTGTTGGTAAAGAAAATAAAGAAATTAATGGATCAACGGTAGAAGTAACTACTTTAAAGACAACAACAACAGTTGGAAACTTTACAAATGATAGTTTTGAATATGAAGATACAAAACTTTCCTCTCTTCCATCTACCGGTGGTATGGGTACTACACTCTTCACAATCGCAGGTTGTGCAATCATGGTTGCAGCAGCAGGATTCTTCTTCGCTAGCCGTAAAAGAGTAAACAAATAAATAACGAATCAGTAAGTTTT
>CAKRGX010000042.1 GCA_934338065.1 uncultured Eubacterium sp.
GGCGGAAAAAGCGGGAGAAGAGCTATACCAAAGGTACTTCGACTACTGCATTGAGCACATTAAAAACATTGAATTTCTTATTCTAATCTCAAAAGAGACAAATACCATTATAAATTCTGTACCTGTCTCTTATATTCATTATGATATTATTCTTCTTGCTTGTGTATAATCAGACATATACTTTAACTTTGTATATTTAACAACATCGCCAGTTTGTGGAGCATGGATAAATATTCCATTCCCTACATATATCCCAACATGATGTGGTGATTTTAATGATCCAAAGAAAACTAAATCTCCTGGTTTTTCATTACCTGGTGCTACATATGTTCCAATTCCCTTCACTTGTGTATATGTAGTTCTTGTAAGACTAACGCCACATTTTTTATACACATATTGAGTAAATCCTGAACAATCAAAAGTGTTTGGTCCTGTAGCTCCCCATACATATTGTTTTCCTAGATGCTTCTTTGCTTCTGCTAATACATTTGAAACTGTTGCAGTACCTGTATTGGTAGTTCCTCCACTTACTGTGTTTGCCTCAGCGGCTATAGCTCTATTTATTGCTTATAATTGAGCTGCATACTTAGATTTCAATGCTTCTGCTTCTTTTCTTGCCTTTTCACTAGATGATTTTTCAGCATTAATAGTATCTATTTGACCTTGTAGATCACTCTTCAATTTATCTAATTCTGCTGCCTCATTTTTCAAGATTTCTTTTTTCTTCGTCTAATGTATCCTTACTTTCTTTTATCTTTTTAATAAATATTATATCAGAAAGAGATACATTTCTAAGAATCTCTTTTCTTTCAATTAAATCCCCAAAACTTTCAGCATTTAATATTATAGCTAAAGTAGTATCATTTCCATTCTTATACGCACTTCTTATTCTATCTTTAAATTCTTCTTCCTTTTTAGATAAATCCTTTGAACTTTCATTTATATTTGATTCTTTATCTGCTATCTCCTTTTGCTTTGTAGATATAGCCGTCTCTGTTTCCTTTTGTTTAGCAATTAACGTATTTATCTTGTCATCACATTTTCTTATTGCATCATTGGCAGCCTCTACCTTTCTCATAGCTTCATCATAATTAGATTGCGTCTCAGTCTTACTTGGAGCAGCATTAATTATATTTTGCGGTGATATAAAACTAACTATTAGAATTAAAACTAACATTATATAACATTTCTTCACTGCCATTATTGTTCCCCCCTACAAAGTTTTCCCCTATTTTTTAATCTATATATTAATTTAAATTTCTCATATTATTTTGTAGATAATATGTTACATTTGTTGCATATTATATTTTAAAATCAATTTTTATATCTTTTTGTCATATTGTGTAATATAATTTTATATTATTATCCTTTATATGTCAATTATATTCTAGTGTATACAAATTTCAAATTAAAAAAGAGATATCCCATTAACAAGAGCTTCTAGTTCAAGCTACATGAAGGCACAGCCTTCATTAGTCCCCCGTAAAAGTTATATCTGAAACACCAATATCTTAAAAAACTAGCCTATACTATAACACAAAATTGTATCACTTAAAATTTTCAGAAATTCCCCTAAAGGTAATTTCATCCACCACTGTGCGCTGTGC
>CAKRGX010000043.1 GCA_934338065.1 uncultured Eubacterium sp.
TAAAATCATTGACGGTGGTATAGATGTTCCCCTTCCATGTGATGCTGGTTAGGTTAGCACAACCTTCAAATGCACTTTCTCCTATCTTCGTCACGCTGTCTGGTATCGTGATACTCGTCAGGCCACTGCAGCCAGAAAATGCACACTGTCCTATCTCCGTCACGCTGTCCGGTATTGTGATACTCGTCAGACCACTGCAACCACCAAATGCATACCCTCCTATCTCCGTCACGCTGTCTGGTATTGTGATACTCGTCAGGCCACTGCAACCACCAAATGCATACCATCCTATCTCCGTTACCCCTGACGGTATTTTTGTATTTTTACAACCTGCAATCAACGTATTACTGGATGTTTCAATGATTGCATTACAATTCTCTCTGCTGTCATATACTTTATTATTTTCCTCTACTTTGATACTTTCCAGACCACTGCAGTATTCAAATGCACTTTCTTCTATCTTCGTCACACTGTCTGGTATCGTGATACTCGTCAGGCCACTGCAGCCAGAAAATGCATACCATCCTATCTCCGTCACGCTGTCTGGTATCGTGATACTCGTCAAGCCACTGCAGTCTTTAAATGCTTGCTTTCCTATCTCCGTCACACTATCCGGTATCGTAATACTCGTCAGGTCACTGCAGCCAGAAAATGCATCCTCTCCTATCTCCGTCACACTGTCCGGTATTGTGATACTCGTCAGACCACTGCAGTTTTCAAATGCACCCACTCCTATCTCTGTCACACTGTCCGGTATCGTGATACTCGTCAGACCACTGCAACCACCAAATGCATACTCTCCTATCTCGGTCACTCCATCCTTAACAATGACGTTTACTTTTCTCTTTGCCTTCTTAATTTCATCTGAATTTGTTCCATCGTACACGATTGTTACAGTCCACGAATTATATGCAGCCATAAAATCATTGACGGTGGTATAGATGTTCCCCTTCCATGTGATGCTGGTTAGGTTAGCACAACCTTCAAATGCACTCTCACCTATGTAACTCACACTGTCTGGTATTGTGATACTCGTCAAGCCACTGCATCCATAAAATGCATACCATCCTATCTCCGTTACCCCATCCTTAACAATGACGTTTACTTTTCCCTGTATATCCTTAATTGCATCTGAATTTGTTCCATCGTACACGATTGTCACAATCCGCGAATTATATGCAGCCATAAAATCATTGACGGTGGTATAGATGTTCCCCTTCCATGTGATGCTGGTCAGACCACTGCAGTTTTCAAATGCACTTTCTCCTATCTCCGTCACGCTGTCTGGTATCGTGATACTCGTCAGACCACTGCAACCATAAAATGCACCCACTCCTATCTTCGTCACGCTGTCCGGTATCGTGATACTCGTCAAACCACTGCATCCAGAAAATGTATCCCCTCCTATCTCTGTCACTCCATCCTTAACAATGACGTTTACTTTTCTCTTTGCCTTCTTAATTTCATCTGAATTTGTTCCATCGTACACGATTGTTACAGTCCACGAATTATATGCAGCCATAAAATCATTGACGGTGGTATAGATGTTCCCCTTCCATGTGATGCTGGTTAGGTTAGCAC